>CACYJU010000003.1 GCA_902774845.1 uncultured Bacteroidota bacterium | reverse complement strand
AATTGACCAGTTGACCGTTGACCAAGATCCATAATTCCAACAGTTACAGGCCTAAGCGGTATTCTCGTCGCAAAATATAAGAAAATACCAGTATACCAAGAGATCCCAAGGTGGGGGTAAATGGGAGAGATGTTCAATTTTGAATTTTGCCTCCTTCGGAGTCAATGTTGAAGTGGGAGTTTATTGGGAGTTAGATGGGAGTTAAGTGGGAGTTAGATGGGAGTTAAGACTTACCCCCCTCTCTGTTTAGAGAGAGGGGCGGATACTCCTGAGGATAGTAACTATAGTTAGAATAGGGTTATAGGGGAAAGGCAGTGGCGAGAACGCCACTGAGATGCACGGAGGGACGGTGGGTTCGGAATGACGGAACTATGGATTATCGGGATAACGGACTTACGGAGAAGGCGGAAGTTGTTTTGAGGTGAGTTATTTATGATAAACATCTTTATTTTGACGATAAAAAACTCCTTCGTACCTTTGCATCCGGATTCAATCAATAAAAACTAATAAAAAACGTTGTCTAAAAGTCTCTCTTTCAAGCTTAACGGTTTCTAAGGTCTATGTTCAGAAGGTTCTTTTTGTCGGTTTTGCTGATTTCCGTTGTGGTGGCGGCTGGGGCTCAGTCGTACACTATCAGCGGCACGGTGACCGACAAGGAGACGGGCGAGACGCTGATAGGCGTGACGGTGCTGGACCGCCACTCGAACAAGGGAACCCTCACGGACGTCAACGGGCGCTTCTCGCTGACGCTGAAGAAAGACTCGGTCGACCTGTCGGTGTCGTACGTGGGCTATTCGCCTGTGATGGAACGCTTTTTTCTTGATGCGAACCGCACCTATCACTTCCAGCTGTTCCACAGCATAGAGCTGAAAGAGGTGACGGTGACGGCTGAGAGGGTGCAGGATGTGAAGTCGTCGCAGATGAGTGCGACGGAGATGCCGATAGAGCAGATAAAGGCGATACCGGTGCTGTTCGGCGAGGCGGACATAGTGAAGGCTATACAGCTGCTGCCGGGAGTGCAGAGCGGCAACGAGGGGAGCAGCGGCATGTATGTGCGCGGCGGCGGACCCGACGAGAACCTCTACCTGCTCGACGGGGTGGTGCTCTACAACGTGAACCACATGGGAGGCTTCTTCTCGGCGTTCAACACCGACGCGGTGAAGAACGTGACGCTGTACAAGGGCAGCTTTCCCGCCCGCTTCGGAGGAAGGCTCTCGAGCGTGCTGGACGTGACGGCGAACAACGGAAACAACCAGCAGCTGCACGGCAACGTGTCGATAGGCCTCATCTCGGCAAAGCTCTGTCTGGAAGGCCCGATAGTGAAGGAGAAGACAACGTTCAACATCTCGGCCCGGCGTACCTACGCAGACCTTTTCATGGTGCCCATAATAAAAGCCATACAGAAGAAGAAAGAGGGAGGCAGCAGCGGCGGCGAGGACTTCAAGGCGGGCTACTGGTTCTATGACATCAACGCGAAGGCGACCCACAAGTTCTCGGACAAGAGCCGCCTGTTCGCCAGCTTCTATATGGGGAGCGACAAGGTGTATGCCAACGTGAGGACCGCCACGGGGTTGGGCGAGGATCAGTATATGGGCTCGAAAGACCGGTGGGGCAACATACTGGCGGCGCTGCGCTGGAACTACGCGCTGACACCGAAGATATTCATGAACGTGACGGGGTCGTACACGAGGTATACGAACAGCTTGTTCGGCAGCGTGGAGAAGTCGGCCGAAGGCAGCGGAAGCCAGATGTCGACCATCACGGGACAGTATGACTCGGGCATACAGGACCTGACGCTCAGGGCTGACTTCACCTACACACCCAATCCGAACCACAACGTGAAGTTCGGCACCTACTACACCCGCCACTGGTTCACCCCCGAGGTGATGTCAGGACAGGTGAACTACTTCGACCAGATACAGATGAGCGACACGCTGAAGGTGGACACCGCCACGGGCGTGAGGATGATACCGGCGAACGAGTATGTGCTGTTTGCCGAGGACGACTGGTCGATAGGGCAGATGGTGAAGGTGAACTACGGCCTACACCTGAGCGGGTTCCAGGTGGAGAACTCGTTCTACCCGTCGATACAGCCGAGGCTCTCGGGCCGGTTGCTGCTCACCGACGACCTGTCGCTGAAGGTGGGCTATGCCTACATGAACCAATACATGCACCTGCTTTCGACTACCGGCATCAGCCTGCCTACCGACCTGTGGCTGCCGGTGACCGACAGGGTGAAGCCGATGAAGGCGCACCAGGTGGCGCTGGGCCTCTTCTACAGCTGGAGTGGCATAGCCGACTTCTCGGTGGAGGGCTATTACAAGCACATGAGCAACCTGCTGGAGTATAAGGACGGCATGACGCTCTTCGGTGCGCCCGACAACTGGGAGGATATGGTGGTGATGGGCGACGGCTGGGCTTACGGCGTGGAGTTCCTGGTGCAGCGCACCATAGGCAAGTTCACCGGCTGGGTGGGCTATACATGGAGCCGCACGATGCACCACTTCAACCGCGAGGGGAATGTGCTGAACGGCGGCGAGCCGTTCCCGGCCAAGTACGACCGCCGTCACGACGTGTCGATAGTGCTGTCGTATAAGTTCAACAAGAAGGTGGACATCAGCGCGACATGGGTCTTCTCGTCGGGCAACGCCCTGACGCTGGCGATGCAGCGCTACCCGCAAGCGTCGGACGACCCCGACGACTACGACAACGCCAGCAACGTGGCGGACCTGTCGTACATAAGCAGCCGCAACAATTTCCGTATGCCGAACTACCACAGGCTCGACCTGGGGGCTAACTTCCACAGGACGTTCAAGAACAAACGGCTGCACCGCACGCTGAGCGTGAGCGTGTATAACGTCTATAACCGCAAGAACCCATATATGCTCTATGTGAGCAACGCCGAGTCATACCAGGGCTATGGATCGGCGCTGATGCAGCTGTCGCTGTTCCCGATACTGCCGTCGGTGGCGTATACTTTTTACTTTTAGTTAATAGTGAATAGTGATTAGTGAATAGACAATAGTAAATAGGTAAATAATAAGACATTGAAGATAAAAACTTACATATTAGTGATTGTTGCACTTCTGGCGGCGTCGTGCCAGAAGGTGGTGGAGTTCGACGTTGACCAGATACCGTCGCAGATGGTGCTGAACTCGTTGCCGTCGGATGGGAACCGGATGTTTGTCAACTTCAGCTATTCGAGGTTCTTCCTCGACACCAACAGCGGAGCCGGCATAAGCAAGGCGAATATGCGCCTGACGGTGATGAACGGGTTGGGGACGGCGGTATACACGCCCGACTCGCTGAGCAGGAACAACTACTTCTTCCCCTACACGCCCGCTGGCGGTGACTCGCTGCAGATGGAGATAACGGTGGGCGAGAGTGTGGTGAAGGCCGGGACGAAGGTGCCCAAGGCGCTGCAGACGGCCAACTTCCAGACGATGAACACCTGGGAGATGGGGCTTTCGGCTGGCTCGGACACGGTGTTGAACCTGTGCATCATCTCGCTCGACCTGTCGGACTATGCCGACGAGGAGAACTACTACTACATACACCTCACAGAGAAAGACAGCGGCAGCCGGTTCAGCCAGCTGCGCCAGGAGTTCGACACGATAGACACGGTGTACAACAACATTATGTTCATGTGCATGGATCAGAACCTCACCGGCTCTGGAACGTTGATTTCGGCGCCGATGGTGCAGCTGCCCCAGGGCTATTCGGTGTATGACAGGATAATCTGCAACGACAGGAACCTCAACGGCGCCACGAAGAGGATAAGCATAGTGCTGCCGGTGCTGGTGGACACCAACGAGGTGCGGGACTTCAAGCATGAGTATGTGTTCCATATCGAGTCGGTGAGGCCAGAGAGGGTGAAGTACCTGATGGATGTGGCGACGGCGACGAGCCTGACGCAGATGTTCGCCGAGCCAGCAGGCATATACAGCAACGTCCTGATTGACGGCAAGCAGGGGTTGGGACTCTTCTCGGGGGTCTCGCATCAGAAGTTTGAGTTCAAAATAGAGCCTTGGCCATACCCCGAAAACCTCAACTCGGGAGCAAAAAATCAAAGTTTTCCACAGATTTATGAGGCGGCGAGGGAAATGTATCGTATTAATAGACAGAGAGGTAGGAGATAGGATGCAAAAAAAGTTTGGTCGTGTTGAAAAAAGTTTGTACTTTTGCACTCCGTTTTGTGGAAAAAATAACATCAAATAATAATTTAAAATGTACGCAATCGTAGAAATCGCAGGAAAGCAATTCAAGGTCGCTCAAGATCAGAAGATCTTCGTGAACCGCCTTCAGAACGAAGAGGGAAGCGAAGTGTCTTTTGACACCGTGATGCTCAAGGACAATGACGGTGCTGTAGAGGTTGGAAAACCCTATATCGCCGGTGCAAACGTGAAAGCCACCGTGGTGAAACACCTCAAAGGCAAGAAGGTTTTGGTGTTTAAGAAAATACGTCGTAAAGGCTATCAGAAGATGAACGGTCACCGCGACTATCTGACCCAAATCCAAATCAACAGCATTAACTAAGTTATCAACCGATTAAAAACATTTTGTTATGGCTCATAAAAAAGGTGTCGGTAGTTCCAGTAACGGTCGTGAATCCGAAAGCAAACGCTTAGGCGTTAAAATATTTGGTGGTCAGAAATGCATCGCCGGCAACATCATCGTTCGTCAGCGTGGCACTGTCCACAATCCCGGTCAGAACGTAGGCATGGGTAAAGATCACACCCTCTACGCACTCTGTGACGGCACTGTCCAGTTCAAACGTGGACGTGAGGATCGCTCCTTCGTCTCGGTTGTGCCGGCTGCTGAATAGGAAAAGGATAATGGTTTTTCATAAATTGGTTTTTCAGATCCCCGCGTGTCGGGGGTCTGTTTTTTTTACTACTTGACCAGCTCTTCTTCCTGACGACGTACGCTTTCGGAGTGTATCTTCTCGAAGAGTTCTTTTATGTAGGCGGGGTCGAGTCCGAGTGTTTCGGCTTGACGCAGGTGGTCGGCGAGCAGTTCGTTCCAGCGGCGAGGCTGGAAGACGGTCATGTTCGCCTCTTTCTTTATTTTGGCTATCTCGAGTGACGCCTTCTGGCGCTCGCTGAGGAGCGACAGCAGTTGGTTGTCGATGGTGTCGATGGTGCGACGCTGCTGCTGGAGTTCGATCTCGGCTCGGTTTTCGTCGGTGGTGCGGATGACGAGGTTTTCGAGCAGTGACTGCAGTCCTTTGGGGGAGAGCTGCTGACGGGCGTCGGTGAGGGCATCGTCGGGTGTGGGATGGACCTCTATCATGAGGCCGTCGAAATGGAGGTCGAGGGCAGTCTGGGCGACACGCGCGATCCACTCACGACGACCACAGATGTGGCTGGGGTCGCAGATGAGCGGGAGGTCGGGCATGAGGCGGTGGAGCTCCATGGGAATTTCCCAGAGGGGGTTGTTGCGGTAGCCGAGGTTGTTGTAGATGTCGAATCCACGGTGGATGGCAGCGATATTGGACAGTCCTACCTGACGGCAGCGTTCGATGGCGCCGACCCAGAGATGCAGGTCGGGTACGGGTGCGTTCTTCACCATAACGGCGATGGTGGACCCACGCAGAGCTTCGGTGACCTCCTGTACGGCGAAGGGACTGCCGGTGGTGCGGGCACCAATCCAGAGGGCGTCGATGCCGGAAAGAAGGGCTTGCTCGACATGGTGGGCGTTGGCTACCTCGCAGCAGAATTTCAGGTCGGGGTGTTGTTGCTTTATAGTCTTGACCCAAGGGAGACCTTCGTCGCCGATGCCTTCGAATCCGCCAGGCATGGTGCGCGGTTTCCAGATGCCGAGCCGGATCATGGAGACTTGTGGCAGTCGGGAGAGTGCGTCGACGGTGACGGAGAGCTGATCTTGGCTTTCGAGGCTACAGGGTCCGGCGATGATTAATGGGGAGTGCATGGTTGTTAGTGCTTGAATGCTTGAATGTGTTATTGTGTTAGTGCCTCCTTTCGGAGTCATTGTCTCTGCGGCTCGGCAGTGAGAATGGATTCTCACTACTCTCGCACTTGTGAGACAATTGTGTTAGTGCTTAGTTTTTTCAGTGCAAAAATACTAAAAATCTTTTTTTTGTGTTATTTATAGCACGAATCGATTCATAATATGAAAATCAAGTATCTTAAACTAAAGAACTGGCTGCTTATG
This sequence comes from uncultured Bacteroidota bacterium, assembly GCA_902774845.1. GTDB lineage: Bacteria > Bacteroidota > Bacteroidia > Bacteroidales > P3 > Colimorpha. The sequence continues at coordinate 212,494 of CACYJU010000003.1, read as the reverse complement.
TCGCTGATGGGACTCCTCGGAGTCGCCGGCTGCAAGTCGACCAACCAGGCTGCCAGCAGTCAGCCATCGGAAACCAACGGAGACGAGCCGGTGGTGACTGAGATGAAGAAGAGACCTATAGAGGAAGACCGCGGACAGGTGGCTCTGATGTACGGTGTGCCGACGATGAGCTATCATGTGAAAGGTCAGGTGGTGAACCACCAGGGTAAGCCTGTGAAGGGAATCCAGGTGGTGATGCTCAACCGCAACATAGGCAACACTCCGAACAATCCAGGTGAGGACGATCCGGAGATAGAGGAATACCTGAAGATATATGCCGACACCACGAAGAACGACGGCACATTCGACATCAGGGCTAAAGACTTCCCCAGCGAGTACATGAGAGTGTTCGTGAGGGATGTGGACGGTCCGTCGAACGGGAACTACCAGAACGATGTCATCAACCTTGAGTTCACCCGCGACGAGATAAAAGCCGAAAGCAAAGGCTGGAACAAAGGCTTGGCTGAGAAAGAGGGTGTGACCATCAAGCTGAAGCCGGTGAGATAAGTCCGTGTGAATAGTGAATTGACAAATGTGACTTGTTATTCGAGTCTTTGATGGTGGACGGACTTTCGTTTAAACAGCGGTTAGGGTTGGAGCTGCACCGAAGGGTGCGGCACAACAACGCACAGATACACCAGTTGCGTACGCTCTTTTGGGAGTGTACGCTTCGTTGCAATATGCACTGCCGTCACTGTGGCAGTGACTGCAAGCAGGATTCGCTGAAACCCGACATGCCGGCTGCCGACTTCCTGAAGGCGGTGGACGACATCATGCCACATGTGGACCCACACCACACTTTCATCATCTTCACAGGTGGCGAGGCGCTGATGCGACCCGATATCGAGGAGGTGGGGCTGGAACTGTACCGCAGGGAGTTCCCGTGGGGCTTGGTAAGCAACGGATACCTGCTCACGCCACAGCGGCTGGAAAGCCTTATGGCTGCGGGTATGCACTCGATAACTATAAGCCTCGACGGCTTTGAGGCAGAGCATAACTGGATACGTCAGCACGACCACAGCTTTGAGCGGGCGGAGGCGGCGGTGAAGCTCCTGGTGAGGGAGAAAGACCTCCTGTGGGACATCGTGACATGCGTCAACCCTCGCAGCTATCGGCACCTGGAGGAGTTCAAGGAGTACCTTGTAGGCCTTGGTGTGCCGCGATGGAGGGTGTTCACCATCTTCCCGATGGGGCGTGCCGCCAACGACCCGGAACTGCAGCTGGGCGACGAGGCGTTCAGGGGTACACTCGACTTCATAGAGCGCACGCGCAAGGAGGGGAGGATAGAGGTGAACTATGCCTGCGAAGGGTTCCTGGGGCCTTACGAGCAGAGGGTGAGGGACAATTTCTTCACCTGCAGGGCAGGGGTGGATGTGGCGAGTGTGCTGGTGGACGGCTCGATATCGGGGTGCACCAGCATCAGGTCGAATTTCACGCAGGGGAACATATACGAGGACAACCTGTGGGATGTGTGGCAGGAGCGCTTTGGGAAATACCGCGACCGGAGCTGGATGAAGAAGGGACAGTGCAAAGACTGCGCCGTGTGGCGCTATTGCGAGGGGTCGGGCATGCACCTCTACGACGAGAACGAAGAGCTGCTGTTCTGCCATTACCGAAGGTTGGGGTTCGAGTAGTTCAATATTGGGGAGTGCAATAAACGAGCATATATGAGTACTAATATATTAAGTTGCATTTAGGAAAAAACTAATTCATTAACATAAAAATAAAAAATATGAAGAACACTTTCAGATTATTGGCATTAGCCTGCCTGGTGGGCGGCATGATGCTTACATCTTGTGAAAAAGATCCTGATGATAACGGCGGTAACGGCGGAAATGGTGGAAATGATATCACCGACGCCACCTCGTTGAGCGGCACCATTAACGACAACAGAACTCTCAGTGACCTGGGACTTCCGGTAGACTACATCATTGATGGCTACCTCTATCTTGAAGGTAACGCAATGCTGACTGTGGAGCCAGGCGTGACAATCATGTTCGCCAATGAGGGCAGCGCCATCATAGTGGGAGAAGACCAGGGAATCAGGATGGTCGGAACTGCCGACAAGCCTATCATACTGACCGGGCCGACCAACAACCAGAACAAGGGTTCGTGGAAATTCATCAATGTGAGATCTAACCGTAGTGACAACGCCTTTGAATATGTGCAGTTCAACAACGGCGGTGCCGACGATGCCGTAATATTTGTTGACGGTAAGCTTTCGATGAAGCACTGCACCATCAACGGTTCGCTTGGCAATGGAGTGAATGTTAGCGGAAGTGCGACTCTTACCGCATTTGAGAACAACACTATCATGAACGTCAACCAGTATCCGATATCGATGGAGGTCGCCGACGCTCCGCAGCTTGGCTCGGGCAACACCTACACCGCCAACGGAAAGAACATGATAGAACTGTACTATCACTGGGTTTCTGAAGCCTCCTACACAATCAATGCACAGCCGATACCGTTCTATGTCTCAGACGGAATTGGGGTCGACGAAAATGCTTCGCTTACACTTGGAGCCGGTGTGGAGATGGTATTCCCCTACAACCAGGACTTTGTCGTAAGTGACGGATCTATACTCAATATACAGGGAACGGCAACCAATCCGGTGATTCTCCGCAGCATGGGCAACGGTAACGACGAGTGGATTGGTCTTGAGTTCAACTCATCTCGAAATGGCAGCAGCATAAGCAATTGCTTCATTGACGGAGCTGGCAAAGAGTCGGATGGTGCAGCATTGTACCTGGATGGCTACGCCCGGATAACCCTCACCAATGTGACTGTGCGAAACAGCAGCAGTTATGGCATGAGCATCTATTACGACGAAGAGAACCCGTCGGACTTCCATGTTACCTCGACCGGTCATTCGTTCCTCAACTGCGCCAGCGGTGATATCTACAACCGCTATAACGAGCAGGTGATAGATCAGTTCCCGAACTAATCGAAACGTTTATAGTTAGTATAAAGAGAGGCGGCTGCGTTGAGCAGCCGCCTCTCTATTTTATTTCACTATGATTTCGTCGCAGAAGAGCCAGGAGGGTTGACCCGGAGCGGGGTGCCAGTCAGGGAGTGGACCACCAGAGGGGACGACCATGCGGAGGAAGCGGGTTGATTGCTTGATTGCTTGATTGCTTGACTGCTTGGATGCTTGATTGCTTGACTGCTTTACTGTTTTAGATGTAGGGAGTTCGATGGAGTAGTGCTTCAGTTGGAATCCGGTCTCTCGTGGGTCTGTTTCGAACTCTTTTTCGGTCAGCAGCTGCCACTCTTTGCCGTCTGAGGAGGTGTAAATGCGCACCTGTTTGGGCGCCAGAACCCAGTCGAAGGTGTTCTGGATGAAACGCATGGAGACGCTGTGTATCTCGCGTGGGGTGCCGAAGTCGATGCGGGCGTCGATGCTGTCGCCCCAGTAGCCCTGCCAGTCGCCGTCGGTGTAGGAGGTGTTGCTGCCGAGTTGCCCGTCGATGAGGGCGTTGTCGCCGCCACCGGAATAGACGGGGCGGAAGTCGCTGCCGTATTTGGTGGCGAGGGAGATGGTGCTGCCCATGCCGAGGTGGGAGAGTAGGTATTGTGATGTCTCGACACCTTCGCTGTATTCGTTATAGGCGATGGCGCGTATGGTGGCAGAGTGCTCTAGTGGGAATGGTTTAGTGTAGAGAGTCGAGGCGCGGGTTGGCTCGCTGCCGTCGAGGGTGTAGTAGATATCCTTGCCACCATAGAGGGTGCGGAGGGAGACGGTGGGGAATGCTTGATTGTTTGATTGCTTGATTGCTTGATTGCTTGATTGCTTGATTGTCTGATTGCCTGATTGCTTGATTGTCTGATTGCCTGAATGCTTGAGTGTCTGATTGCCTGAATGCTTGAGTGCTTGATTGTCTTGTTTTATTTCGATGAAGACGTGTCGGTCGAGGTTGAGTACCTCACGGGCGAGATCGTCGTAGCGGTTCATGACGATGTAGCGCTCGTAGTCGCCGTTCTCCTGATCCCAGAGTCGCAGGTATTCGCGTTTGAGCTGTTTCAGGTCTTGGAAGAAGGCTTCCGCCGCAGACTTGCATTCTCCAGCGTGGTCGTTATTTTTCAGCTGACGGTCGATGGCTTTCTGGAGGGAGAGCTTGTCAGCGTTGGTGTGCATGTGCATATAGGCAAAGTGGACATGAGGGTTGGCGGCGGAGTCGATGTACGGTTTTAGGTTGGAGAGGATGTCGAGTATGTCGTTGACTTTGCGTTCGAGAATGGTGGGGTTGATATTGAGCAGTGGCTGCCAGAGAGAGGAGAAGGTGTAGAAATCGCCGATAGCGGGGTTGGACTCCAGTGCTCCCACTTTGTAGAGGGCTTGTGTGTTGGGGGATTGGTGGTCGGACTTGTCAGACTTGTCCGACCGATAAAACAATCTTTCGTAGTTTTGGTTGAACAGTTCTTCTCTTCGGCGGAACTCTTCGGGGTCGTTGCTCTTTATGGGGTTCCATGCCATCTCGGCGCTCCAGAAGAGTCCATGCCAGCAGTTGTCGAACAGTGCCTCGCCGTTGTCGTCCCAGCAGGTATTCATAAGACCTTCGGCGCCGTTGAGGAAGCCGTCTCGGGCGAGGTTGGCGATGTTCTTCATGTAGCGGTAGGGGTTAGGACTCATGGTGCCATGATGACTGAGAGAGGGAGCTACCCAGAAGGGGTTGCCCTGCTCGCGGAACGGTTTTATCAGGTGGTCGTATGAGTCGAGGGGTTCGTAAGCCCACATGATGTAGGTCATATTGTCGGGCAGTTGCTTCATCATGGCTGGGTTTTTGGCTACGATGTCGCCCCACATGACGGGTTGAGCTTTGGGTATTGTGTTTTCATCTTGTAGGTGTTGCGACTCCTCTTTGATGATTTCGCAGCAGCGGTTGATGTGGTCGATATATACTTGGTCGGCACCTTTCTCGTCAACCAGCCTCTTGGCACGGCCCGAGCCGAGTTGTTCGGTTTCGTCGCAGTTGATGATGAAATAATATGAATTTCTGTTTTGTAGGATGGCTTCGGCTATACGTTTTCGGAGAAAGGAATAAGTGTCAGGGTTGTCGGGGTTGAAGTTGGCCTTGGAGTCCATCATGGACTGGTAGAAAGGTATGCGGAGAGTTTTCTCGGCATGGGCGAAAAGTTGGAGGTTTATAAACTCGTCGGGATGGGGCTTGCATTTTGCAGCATATTCGGGAGCCAGGTCGGGGTATTCGGCTTGGTAGAGGGTGTGTTCGGTATAGTAGTTGCAGAAGTTGTATTTGAGTGCGTGGAGCGTTGCCCATTGGATTTTGCGGTATTCGGCATGCGGTACGGGTCCGCGGCTTATGTCGTCCATCCAACCGCGCCACTTGAAGGCTGGCCAGTCGATGATTGTGAGGCAAGGGAGGGCATTGCCGTAGATTTTTTTAAGCTGTTCAAGGGTGAGGTGGGCGTTCTGGAGACCCATGACGCTAATATACCTTATTGTAATGGATTTTGGTTCGATGTTAAGCTGGTAGGCTTGGTCGGGGTTCGCATCCACGGGGAGTTGTGACACAGAGATTTCTCTAATCTTGGCTTTCGATGGATTGCATGTGCCTTGACTCATTACCACCTTTTGAGGGGTGGGAATGAGTCCGATGTTAGGTTGGGACTGGCTGTGGACGGAGGCGCAGAATGTCAGTAGAAAGAGGATTGCAATGCGGTTCATGATGATGTTTCCAATTTTTAACATTTGCAAAAATACAGAAAAACTTGTTTTATTAAAATTTTTTTTTCGTACTTTTGCGATTGTTATTAACTAAACTGTAAAAACCATGAAAAAGATTCTTTATGTGCTTTTGGCACTTGCAGTTGTATCATTGTACTCATGCAAGAAAGAAAACATCGACGACTCAACCAACACCACAACCCAGACACCGGGTGGAGGTGGAAACGGCGGTGGTGGCGGAAATGGCGGCGGTCAGGATACCACATCCACCCCGACGCAGCACGAGTCCTTTGTCGGCGACTGGGAGCTTATGTTCGCCGAAGGTACAAATGTGCATCTAGTAGTAGATTTCAACGATTTCCTGCCTATGGACGATATCAACAACGACATCTCGATGGAATCGACGCCTTTCAATGTCTCTATCGCAGAGCTTGGAAACAACCGTATGTCGGTCACGGGTTCGGTCACGGTTCAGCTGATGAGCGCCCTCCCCGTCACGTTCGATATAAACACGACGGCTACGTTGACTGAATCGGGCCTTATGATTGACCCTGCGCCGATAGAGAAAACGGTCGAGGTGATGTCGATGAATGTGAGCCTCGTTGGTACCGCCACCTTCGCTCAGCCGACGGCATTCCCCGAGGGTGGCGTGTTGACGCTGGTGATAAGCTCGCTCGATGTGACGAGCAACGACTCGGGAACATCTATGATCGGTGTCGTGCTGAACGGAACGCAGCTGCAGGCTTCTGGCTCAAGAGTGACGGAATAGCAGAAAGTATCTAAAAAAAGAACGCTCGCGGTGGAATACCGTGAGCGTTTTCTTTGTGTTGGAATAGTGATTAGAGATTAAACTCTTTTTTAATTTTGTCAACATAGTCGAGCTCCTCCCAAGTGAAGAGCCTCACTGTGCGCTTCACTTTCTTGCCGTTCACTTCGAAGGTCTTGGTGACGGTTTTTGGGTCGCGCCCCATGTGGCCGTAGCTAGCGGTCTCCTTATAGATGGGGTTCTTCAGGCCGAAACGCTTGACGATGGCGTAGGGGCGCATGTCGAAGAGTTTCGAGATGTGCTTTGCAATCTCGCCGTCGGTCATCTTGACCTTTGCGGTGCCGTAGGTGTTGACGTAGAGTCCTACGGGTTCGGCCACGCCGATGGCGTAGGCGACCTGTACGAGCACCTCGTCGCAGAGGCCTGCGGCCACCATGTTTTTGGCGATATGGCGAGTGGCGTAGGCAGCCGAGCGGTCAACCTTGGAGGAGTCTTTGCCCGAGAAGGCGCCGCCGCCGTGGGCACCGCGACCACCGTAGGTGTCGACGATTATTTTGCGGCCGGTAAGACCAGTGTCGCCGTGCGGGCCGCCGATGACGAACTTGCCAGTTGGGTTGACGTGGAGTTTGAAGCCGTCGGGGTTCTTCTTGGCGTCGTAAACGCCTTTTGCGAAAAGTTTGCGGTTGGCTGCGGTGAGGCGTTTGAGCACGCGCGGTATGAGAATCTTCTCAATGTCGGTGCGTATCTTCTTGAGCATCGCCTTCTCGGCGGCGAAGTCGTCGTGCTGAGTGGAGATGACGATGGCTTCTATGCGCTCGGGTTTGCCGCTGTCGCTGTATTGTATGGTTATCTGGCTTTTGGCGTCAGGACGGAGGTATGGCATAAGGTTGGTTTTCTTGCGGATGTCGCTGAGTTCGAGCAGGAAGATGTGGGCGAGGGTGATGGGCAGGGGCATGTATTCGGCGGTCTCGTTGCAGGCGTAGCCGAACATCATGCCTTGGTCACCAGCGCCTTGGTCCTCTTTTTTCTTGCGCTCCACGCCTTGGTTGATGTCGTCCGACTGTTCGTGGATGGTAGAGATGACACCGCATGACTCGGCCTCGAACTTGTATTCGCCTTTGGTATAGCCGATTTCGCGGATTATGTCGCGCACGGTCTTCTGGATGTCAACGTAGGCTTCGGACTTGACTTCGCCGCTTACGACGGCGAGGCCGGTGGTGACGAGGGTCTCGCATGCGACCTTGGATTCGGGATCTTGGTTGAGGAACTCGTCGAGGATGGCGTCGGAGATTTGGTCGGCCACTTTGTCGGGATGGCCTTCGGAAACGGATTCGGATGTGAAGAAGTAACTCATGGCGTTAATGTTGATAGGTTGATATGTTATGTGTTTATATGTTTTAACGTTGATGGGGCATACGTTAGGGTTTCTCGTTGACGGTTTTGTCCGTGAACGTGAAAATGTGGAAAAACGGAAAGGGGATTGAAACTAATGTTGTTTTAGCATTTTTTTTTGCAGGCTGCTTATGCTGTTGTTTGCATAAAATCAGCGTGCTGTGGTTGCAATCATTACAAATCTGTCCACATTTTCTGGTTGCAAAGATACGACTTTTTTTGAAACCACAAAACCGTATGGATTGACAAATAAAAACAGTCATTGGATACATAGGAGGTATAAGGGAGGAATAAGGGAGATATAAAGGAGACATAAGCAAACCATAAAGAAGACATAAAGAAACCATAAGCAAACCATAAAGAAGACATAAAGAAGACATAAAGAAGACATAAAGAAACCATAAGCAAACCATAAAGAAACACATAAAGAAGACATAAAGAAACCATAAGCAAACTATAAAGAAACACATAAAGGAAACATAAAGGAGCAACCGTATATTTGTAAAAAATGGGGTTGAGTTTTGGAAGTTTAAGATTTTTTTGTATTTTTGTTTCGTATGTTCTGTGGGTATTCTACTCGATAGAACGCTTTAGTGTATTGGTAACGAGAATATTAATATAATGAGACTTGATTTAAAGAGGATAGCTATAACTGTGTCGACGGTGTTGACAGTATTGTTTGTGTGTCAGCCAGCAAGTGCACAGGAGACTATTTCATTCCAGGATTCGTATACGAAGAAGATGCAGTCGTTTTTGGCGTCGGACCCGTTTGTGATCACAGGTACCCTGGGTGCCGACCTGAGCGCGCAGTGGGCTACTGACGATGAGTATACGGCGAGCCCTCTGGCGTTGGCCATGTATGCGAATATCAACCTGAAGATTTACAACTTCACGTTGCCTATCCACTTTAATTTCATGGATGTGAGTTTTGTGAACTTTGCGGAAGAGGTGAAACAGAAGACGTTCCTCACACCTACGATATCGGTGGGTATGACACCTACGATAGGCAACTGGAAGTTCCACTTGGGATTCAGCACTATGTCGTTCTCGAAGTACACCTACAGCGGACTGCAGTTTCTCGGTTTGGGATTTGAGTATCAAGGCAAGCTGTTGAGGTTGGGAGGATTCGGAGGTACGCTGAAAAGACCTACGCGATACAGAGAATTGGACAAGAGAAGTGCATTCCAGAGGTATATCGACGACCTGATGGGACTTTCGGTGTATGACGACACACCACAGTTCAGACGTAACGCTATAGGTGCGAGAGTCGGTGTGGGAAACAAGAAGAACTACTTCGACATCATGTTCTTGAAAGCGAAGGACGATATCAACTCGCTGGATTCGATAATCCCGTATTACGGAGAGATGGTCTACAGAGACTCTGTGATACAGGCCAAGGAGAACCTTGCGGTGGGTGCTACGTTGAAGGTGCAGCCGTGGAAGTGGATGGTGTTTACTGCTAATGGTGCGATGAGCGTCTTCACGAACGATATCACAGACCCAGCGTTGAGTATCAGCGGTACGGTGACCAGTTTGGGCGGAACCACTAATGACAAGATCAGGAAGTTCGATAATCTTCTGACGGCTTTGAACAAGAGCAAACTGTACACGGTGAGAGGAAACACGCAGGTGGCCTTTGCTGGAGATGCAGCCTTGAAGCTGACTTTCGACAAGGTCTCTTTTGGTGCTGACTATAAGTTCATAGGACCGAACTACAAATCGTTGGGTATCATGTCGTCGCAGCAGAACCTGCAGAGCATAGGAGGTAACGCATCGTTCAATATGTTCAAAGGACACGCGGTGCTGAGCCTTTCGGGATTTGCGCAGCGCGACAACATGAACAAGCAGCAGAAGTTCACCAACAACGTCTATACGTACAACGGAAGCTTGAGCTCGACGATAGGCGACTATGTAGGACTTACGATGTCGGGCAACGTGGTGCAGCAGAAGCAGGCCAACGGAACGCAGGAACTTGACCCGACGAAGGCTGTGAACCAGCTGACCTATACCGCCAACATGACGCCCTCGGTGAATATATATACAGAGAACTCGCATACGATAAACGTGAACTTCAATATGGTGGAGACGAAGAACCTGAACAAGAAGGCTTCGTCAGACAACGACTCGCGTACTATCACTGTGGGTGCGGGTTATGACCTTTCGTTGGATGCGTTGAATATGACGGTGAATACATCCTATGACTTCTCAATATCCAACAGTTCCTACAGTGTGTATAACGCACATACGCTGGGTTACGGACTAACCTATCAGATAGTGGACGCCGCAAGAGTCAAGTTGGGAATGTCGTTCTCGGGTTCATTGGCGTATAACGACATCAAGGAGCAAGGCGACCTCTCGGATTTGGATCTGAAGAGTATGGAGTCGAAGCTGGGTTATGTGACAAAGAATACTTACATTGTTTCGAATATGCAGGAGATTACGTTCAGCAATATGCTTTCGTTCACGTTAGACACTAAGACTGGTCACAGTGTATCGCTCTCCGGCACATTGACTAACATGAGTAACCGAGAGTTGATAGCGCAGGTGGTAAGCACCTCTTTGCAGACAACGGTATCTTTGGGCTACAGCTACTCGTTTGCGAAACGAATAATTAAACATCGCACCAACAAGGGAGTGAGACTGGAAGAGGATTTGTAGGGGTTTTAAGTTTTAAACATTAAGTATTTGGTTTCGAAATATTAAGTCAGACAATAAAACAAGCATTATGAAAATAAAACGTATCTGGTTGATTTTGGTGTTGCTGTTCTCGGTAGAGACAGTCATGGCGCAGGGGGAGATGACGGTGTCGCTGACAAGAGCGACTGCCGCGCCGTTCCCGACCTCGGCCATGGCGTACTACAACAACCCGATGAATTATTTCAATTTGACGATCACGCCTGTCGACGGTCGAGCTCACGATGTGTTCATCTCAATGGAACTGTCGTCCGACGCCACGACGACGCGTATCTGGACAGACGACCGCTTCGTAGGTCTGATGCCGAAGATAAACATACCCGCAATGGGTAAGCGTATCGGAAGCACCGAGTTTGTGCAGCATTTCTATCGTCGACTCAACACAAACCTGTCGGAGTCGTACCGAGGAGTGAGCGATCTGACGCTCCCTGAGGGTACGTACCATCTGTGCATCGAGGTGCACGACTATTCCGATACGTCCTTGGTGTTGGGCAAAAACTGTATGGATTTCGACATCTGCTACAGTGGATTGGCGCCTGAGCTGACCTCACCGCACCTGACCCCTTCGTCGGGACCGTATGACAAGTTGGTTCCGTCGAAGAAGACCAACTTCGCTTGGACGGGAGTGGTGAGCAACTGCTTTGAGCCCAACGCCTTCGAATATGTCATTCAGTTTGTGGAGGTCTATCCTGGACAGAACGTACAGGAGGCAGTGGAGAAAAATCCTGTGCTGACAGCATTGGATTGTGGTAGACGTACCTTCTTCACCTTCGACTATCAGACCAACCCATACTTGAAACTCGACAGCGGCGGAGTTTACGCTGTGATGGTTGAGGCAGTGCCGGCTGATCCCGACAGGGTTGTGAGCTTGAGCAACGACGGAAAGAGCCAGTATATGGTCTTTATGTGGAGCGGCCCCAATACGAGCGGTATAGGTGGAACGAACCACAGCGCGTCGAGTGGTGGCGGTGGCGGTTCGACCACCGGCAACGGTGATGGCGTCACGGATACCAAGATGACGATGAAGGACAATAAGGCTGCGGTGTTGCGCACCCTGAGAAAACCTCAGATAATGCTCCCCAGACCTCTCGCAACGGTGGATGCCAACGACGCGTTGAGAGTATTGGCTACACCAGTCAGAGGCGATTCGGTGAGCAGCGCCGACTATGAGATATCACTCTATGAGTATGTCGGCGACATGGATGTGTCAATGTCACGTCCGCCGATGAAGCAAACTCAGATCCTGAACGTGACAGCTCACGACGAGAATCCTATTGAGATGGTGAATGACTGGTCGGCTGACTTGGTTGGAGGTACACAATATCTTGTGAGCCTGAAGGCAGACGTCACCTACCGTTACAACAACACCTACCATATAAGGAGGGTTGATTTTATAGACAGGTTCCCTGAGATTAACCGGTATGACTCAGTGGTGGGAATGGTAGGACACACAGAGATGGCGGCAGCCACAATATTCAAATGGGGCGAGGGTGCCGACGAATATAATGTGTTGACTGCTCCTGAGATCCTCAACCTTGGCAAAGGTACGGCAAGCGGATCGATGTTGAAACTGAAGAGGACTGACCTGAAAGAGCTGGTGTGGAAAGAGTCGAAATTCGATGGCTCGCACTCGGATCTCGTGGTCTACGACATATATGTCTACGATATGGGCAACGAAGCAACTCCTGTATATGAGAAGACTGGAGTCGATAAAACGGTGGCGCATATCAGAGACCTCCAAGAGAAAGTCTTTGCCGGACATACCTACAAGGTTATCGTGAGGGCAAGGATGCATTATGATGAGGTGGGTTCGGAGAACGGTGTGGACTCAAAAGAAGTCCAGTTTGAAATTAAGTCATCAAACGAGTCGTCGTATAACACAGAGGAAGTGTTCCGCTTGAAAGGTGGAATGCTTTTCGACGATGATGAACCAGTATATGTTATGAGAGGTAGGACGGCTGTGGCGCCCGTGATGGTTGACCTCAAGTCGGAACCCGACAGCGCCGTGAAGAGCTTCAAGGTGGGCAATGGTGCTAACTCCAGCAAGGTAAGCATTTACCGGGGTTTTAAGTCGGACCGTCTCGTCAATGCTTCGAAAGGGAAGGATTCGAAAGGTGAGAAGTATCAGCTTTCGGCCCAACTGGACATGTTCACCCTGGAAGGTGAGGTGTCTCAGTTGCCTTCGGGCGGATGGGGCGGTCCTGTAAAGGTTACGGTAATGGATGGTGTTTCGGCTACGATGAACGTGGCATTTGGAACATCTAAAGACAGCAAAGGAGAAAATTACGACTGGTGGTATATGTACGGCTCAGAGCAGCACTCCCAACCGCAGAAGGCGGGTGCACTAAGATGCGGAGGATTTGGAGGTGTGTTTGCTCATAATATGTCGATAGACAACAGCGCCTACCTGCATAAGTCGGCCAAGGAGCTGGTCGACGGCAACTATGCAGGGGTGAAGTTCACTCCGCAGAGGGGTAGCTGGGTAGCCAAGGGTGGCATTCAGATGGCTCTCGAGAACAAAGAACTGCTGGACGCCTATGGCATAGTGGCACTTGCGTCGGAGAACGGACACTTCTCTCGCTTGTTTGTGGATATGGGCAAAGAGAAGCTTTCGGCCGACAATAGGCTGATGGAGCCGGGATGCCAGAAGGTCTTTTTCTACGAACTGACAGGTGATGGTCACATGTTGCACTTGGTTCAACTGCCTCAGGGGGTGGAGAATACTTTTGCATATAACGGCATCCTGCATGATGGCGAGGTGGCCAATGTGGGTCTGAACACAAAGAAGGTTGCATCGCAGAAGACTGCGGGCAACATGCAGGTGGTTATGGATATCGAAACCTGGCACAACGGTGGTGACGCTCAATACTGCGTGAGAATAAAGGGTGCACAGGATAAGAAGTTGGAAATGGGCGACGGAAAAGTGAGCAACCTCACCATAACCGAGGGTAAACGTAAGGAGGTTGATCAGTACAATATGGATAAGGATCTGCAGTCGGCTCTGCCTAGCTCTGCCAAGTCGAAGGCTATGCAGGCATCTCCTAAGACCGCAGTTAGATATAATGTAAAAGACGACAGCAAAAACCATGGATTGAAGATGTCGGATGTCGAGGTGCAGTCGAGCATGTCCAAGAACGACGAGAAGGCTTTGGTGAATGGAGGATTGGGCACTTCGGTTGACTTCGAAGGATGGCATGGCAATGCTGTGCTGACCCAAAGTGTTGCTCCCGCTGAAGTTGCTGTGGATGATAACTATGCATTGAAAGGTGTTGAGGTTAAGTCGGACGTGCCAGTGAACGCAAAGGAAGAGGATGGACAGTTTGAGTTTTTCAAGGATGTGGACTTCACCGCCGTTGATGAGAAGAGCGGTAAGGTGTCGCCATTTTCTCAAAGTACCTTCAGTACTGAGATACCGGTGACACATGAGAATAAGGGCAAGAAACGTGCCATTAACGATGTCATGGTTGCCGCAGAGGGGACCGATGGCAAGGTGGAGGCCCGTCGGTTCTGCGTTGCTATGGACAACGGGAACGGGGATGTGAAGTACACCTATGGTGAAAACGGCGAGACGGTGATGGCTGAGAATAATGGTGGCGGATTCAATTCGGGAGAGGTAAATGACCTGACTTTGAAGGCTACCATGTATGAAAAACGTCGAGGAACGAACAGCGCTGATGACCGGGTAGTTGATGTCTTCACGGGTAAGGAGGATGTTGCGATGAAGGACAACAGTCTCAATTGGGGACGTCCTAAGGTTGGAGGTCAGGCTCAGTCGGTCTCGGCAGAGAAAACCCTTAGTTTCGTTACCGAAGAGGCACCGTGCACGTTGGCAAATCAAGTGCTGTTCACATGGCCGTATAATGGAGACCCGTTCGTGCCGTGCGACGAACTGGATTCGGCATGTTATATTTTCATGAAACAGAACCGCGACGATATCTTCCGTCCGGAGAAGCTGAGCAAGGAGGGTAAGGTGTTGCGCGTGTTCCTTGTGAACCAGGAGATGGGACATGTACAGGCTGCCAGCTGCAGGTATGAGTATTTCTCCGTGGACAAGTCGGATGCTGATGCGATGCCGTACGTGAAAGTATATATGCCCAAGTCTGTGTATAAGGTGAAAAACGCCAGTAAGACCTACTCGCCCTGTGTGGTGTCGATGATGGTGGTCGACACGGTTGCCTATGGCAAGGCCTATCAGGAGTTCAGCCGCAAGGCTGTCTATTCGGGCGAGAAAGTGTCACAGTATGCAGTATGTCGTGAATCGGGAACCCCGGTATATGACCTCTATTTCCGCCTTGACCACATGTATGCTACATACAAGGCTCTGATGGATACCATCTCGGCTGAGTCGGCGAGAAACGGACAGGGTATCGGCTTCGGCGCTGACAAGGTGACGGTGGATCCGTCAAACGGAGTTATCAGCTCGCAGTTGTCTACCATAAACCTCAACCGTTACTACGCTTTTAGAAATCGCTCATACCTGTTCGACAGCTACAAGCCGAACAACGCAAATATGTATGCTGCAGGTGTGGTGCTGCCTCCCATCGCCGTGTTTGCTGTTAACGGACGTCAGACCATCGACGATTTCTATAACACACACATCCCAGAGTGGATGGCTGTGCACGAGTCGTTCTACTACCAGTATTCACACCTCCTCTACTTCCAGCAGAGAGCCAAATGGGTGGTGTTAGAGAATAGGCCTGTGCTTTACGACCCGACAGTCCGTGTGAACGACCTTTCGATGCTGGCCCCTGCATCGATGCGTGTGTCGAAACAGAAGGATGGTGGATTTACCTCGATGACGGAAAAAGAACTTGGTGATGTATTCGTGACCGGCAACTCAATCGACAGGGGTAATCTTACCCCAATAAGGTCGACCTATTGGTTCCATGAAGGCACTCAGATGAGAGATGCCTATGATTGGCATCTGCCTGCATTGATGAAGGTCAACAGCGACCAGGTGCAGAGGGTCGGGGCTGTGCATTTCTCAACGAACAACCATATCAAGTCGTCGGCATTCGTCAAAGAGAAACCGGTGATTTCAATTGAGGATGTTGTGTCGCCCGCTATCATGAAAGAGAACAAGGTCTTTGCTTCGTTCTTTGCACAGATACGTTCCTATGCTGAGTGGTTTGCCAACCTCGACGCAAAGGACAGAAGGGAAGTACGCGAGTCGCTCTACACCTTGGATATCCGTCGTGATTCGCTGCCACAGGTGAAAACACTTTACCTTACTATGGATGCGCCGTTCTCATTGCCCAAGGCATCGTTGGTTACGGCCTACGACAGCTGGGCTAACACCTTCTCTCAGTTCAAGAGCCGCGACTATTGGTTCGACAACTGGATCCGTACCAATACGGTAGCATCTTATCCTGGCGTGAAGCCTGCATGGGCCTCGCCGTGGCTGGCTTCAAGTTTCAGCCCGAACAATACGATGCAGTATAAGCAGGCAAGCCGCAGAACAGAATACCGCAACTATATTGTCAATCCGTATTATTTGACGGTGAAAGGAAACGAGAAATCGTTCCTCAACACTGTCTTCGGTATATGTCATGAAATGCAGAACGGTGAGCATCCGATGTTGCACCACAATGCTACATCTGATGTGCGTATATCAATACACGTGCCCTACAATAAGGCTGTGAAAAACTACATCTCGCCTGATATGCAGTTTGTAAAACCGTGAGCGAAAGTGGAAATACTTTAATTTGTTAATTAGTAAAAGGAAGCTGTGAATAGAAAGAAAGTCATAATAGCCCTGTTGACGTTGTGCTGTGGAACGTTTGTTGCGCAGGCGCAGAAGTCTTCTATATTTGAGAAACAACAGACTGTCAAGATGGAAGCACGCTCTTTCGGCGACAGTATTGTGTTGCGTTGGAATGTCGACGATGCTGCTGTGTGGATGATGGGGAACGTCGATGGCTGGAGGATTACTAGAACAGGAGGCAAGAAGAATCAAACCAAGGTGGTCAAGGTTGTGAAGCCATGGGATGTGACAGCCATCAAGTCTGCCTTTGGAGTCTCTGACATCGAGGCTGGCGCTCTGGCTCAGTCTTTATACGCTCCCAGTAAGGTTCCGCAGACTCTGTCAAACGATGCCTCCACTATGATAGAGTATGTGTGCCGTCTGCGTGATGAGCAGGCTGGCAGAAAGAATATTGTAGAGATGCTTGCCGACCGCCGTTCAAGATATGCCGATGCGGCTGGATTGCGTTATGTGGACCGTGATGTGGAAGAGGGTGTTACTTACGAATATACTATCTCGTATGCGGGTAAATGTGATGTGTTTGATTGCCGCGAGGTGTCACAGATAGTGAAGAATAGTCCCTTCAAGCGTGATCGTCTGGAGAAGATGTCTCAGGTGTCGGTAAAGCAGATTGGGGTGTCGAACGTGGTGGTCTATTGGGCTGAGACAAATCACAGTGGCTATTACTTGGAACGCAGCCTGCGTGGTGCGGGTGTGACCGACACATCCTGGCATGCTTTGAATCTGGCTCCGATTGTGAAGATAGATAAATCTGAAACGGCTGAATATCCTTACCTGCAGGTGACCAGGGAGAATGTGGTTTATATCGACTCGTTGCTACCTGGCCAGCAGGCGCTCTATCGTGTACGCGGCTATGATTGGTTTGCGATGCTTTCGGAATGGAGCGTTTCGGAGCCGTTTACAATGCTGGAGTCTCGTCCGCTCGATGCGATTGAGATGACGCAGCTGTTGGGGAAAGACAGCAATACCGTTGAGCTGAGCTGGTGCCCGGTGGAGAATGTAGCTTACAGCGGATTCGTGGTTGCCTTCTCGAAGTCTTATGATGGTATGTGGCTTAAGGTTAGCGATAAACTGAAGCCGACAGAGACATCATTCCTCGATACCATTGCCGCTAAACGTGGCATCGGATACTATCGTATCTACGCATTCGACACGTTGGGTCGTTTGAGCTGCTCGAATATCATGCCTAACCTTGTTGCCGATTTGCTGGCTCAGACAGCACCTCAGGGATTGAGAGCTAACGCTTCGTTGGTACGTCGCAATATCGATGGATTGAGAGTGAATAGTGGACATGCGGCTGTCTCGATTTCCTGGAATGCCTTCGATAAGGAGAAATCTCGTGACATGATAGGATGCCTCGTCTATGCTTCTGACAAGAAAGAGGGTCCCTTCTCGCAGGTGTCACCGTCACTCGTAAAAGGAAATACTTTCACCGATACCGTTAGTGTCGAGGGCGTGAGTGCGATGGCTTACTATTATGTTGTCTCGGTCGACAATAGGTTTAACACATCTTCGCCGTCAGACACTGTGTCGGTACAGTTGCCTGACATCGTTCCTCCGGAACCGTGTGCCCTGAAATCATCTGCTCCGTCAGATACTAAAACTGTCATCAAGTGGCATCGAAGCACTTCTTCCGATGTGGTGAAATATAATGTCTATAGCCAGGCGGCTGGTACTTCCAACTGGCAGTGGGTCGCCACAATCGACACCTCTGAGCTCGGTGTGGCACCCTATGTGACATACAATGTGCCAAATGAAAGTCTCATCTTCCCACTTCAGTACGCAATCGAAGCCATCGACCATTCTGGTAACTCGTCGGGACGTGGCGGTGAGGTGTCGGTTGCTTCCAGCCCGACAGCACGCGCAGGTGTCAAACTGAAGGCTAAATATAATAAGAAGAGTTCTTCGGTGGCTCTGAGTTGGCAGTATGCCGCTAAACCCCAGGCTAACTTCTTTGGTATTATCTACAGAGCTGTCGACGGTGGCACTCCAGTGGCTGTGGGTTCGTTTAAACCGACACAGACAGCTTTCACAGACAGCCGTCTACCTCAGGGCAAGAATGTGTCATATCACGTTGTGCTCAAGTCTTCTCGTACGGCTGTCTCTCAGCCGTCGATGCCAGTCCGTGTGGCTTTAAGGTAGTAAGACCTAGAGAAAAGGGTTTTATTTACGTCTACACTTTGGCCAGAATCGTCCAGTATTCTGGCAGTAGGTTTCGTATTCTTCGCCGAAGTCACGGCGTAGGCGTTTCTCTTCGCTGTTTACTTGCAGTAACATTATGCCTACGAAAACCACGAAGAACGCCGCCGCCTGCCATGTTCCAAGCCACACTATGCAGCCTATAAGGTATAGGAATATGCCAGTAAGCATAGGATTCCGGCTAAGGCGGTATGGACCGTCGGTCATAAGGTGTTTGGTGCGTGGCGCCACCTCGTGGTTGAAGGCGTCCATCGGGTTGCCGTCCCCCTTGCGGCGCATGTAAACTATCGCCCAGATGCTCATCGCCAGGCCGCCAATCGTCAGCAGTCCTGTGATGGAGGCTCTCAAGGCTCCGATATGCTCGATTGGAGGCATGCCGGAAAGCAGCCACATGACCGCAGGCATCGCGCCTACAAAAACCACGCCTCCGAGGAGGTATCCGAATATTTCACGCAGGATTTTCATGTAAAGTATATAGTTTTTTATTCAGTAAATCAGATGGCAGATGGTGAAACCAACGGCGGGATTCAAAGCCAGCATATTGCGGCGTGATATCGCATAAAAGATGAAAGTCAGACAGGGTGGGAGTGTAAGCAGGAGTATCACCGTGGGGTTTGTCTTGATCAAATTTTATCTTTTCAGCATTGCTTTTTCTTCTTTGGTTTGGGTTCGGGCAGTTCTGCATAGGTGGCTTTCACCAGATCCGCCAGGTAGTCGTGGTCGTCAACATCTTCAATGTAGAAGTAAGGTTTAGCGCCAGGGTAGGGGGGACGCATATCTTCGCAACGCAGTATCTTGCGCCCTGCTTCGGTGGGTTTGATGTAGAAACCGTTGTCGCAGATAAGACCGAAGGTTTTGCTGTTGCAATAGATGGCATAGTCTCCGAACATCTTGCGGGTCTCTATCTCGCCGGCACCGGCACATTGGTCGGCTATGTATTGTACAAAATCTGGATTGCTTGCCATGAGAATGAATGATAAAGAAATTGTTTCTAGAACACCCACTTGCCAGCTCCTACGGTACGCTCATTGATGGTATTGGGGAATATCGTGGCTGTGGTGCCTTCGGGTATTTCAACTTTCAATATTGTTGTCGGCTTGGCAGTTTGGTTCGGACATGATCTTTTGATGTCAACACGTATGGTGCCGTGTGGTGTGGGTTTGGCGACTCGTATCGTGTCGATACCTTTTAGTGGTTGCGGGTCGATAAAGAAATGTTTATAGCCTGGTTGTTCGGGGTCTGGTCGTATCCCTGCCAGCGCTTGGTAAAACCAGGTGCCGATACCGTTGTAGCAGTTGTGTACTCGGCTGCGGTCTTCTTTGCCTTCTTTTCCGCAGTCCCACGACTCCCACGTTGTGGTGGATCCGTTGTCTATCATGTAAAGGTATCCAGGATAGTCTGGCTGTCGGAGTATGGTCGCCATAAGCTCTGTCTCCCGCTCTCTGATGCACCACTCTGTGAATACTGGAACACCCATGAGTCCAGATGCGATATGATCGCGGTATTTCCCGTGACAGTCTTTAAGTAGCTGATCCTTTACAGCCTTTGATGTGACGGTGTCTGGCGGAATGCCCATTAGTAATGCGTAGGTTTGGTCCAGCGGTGTGCCGTTGGCGTAGGTGTGCGTCTCTGGATGATAGAACTGGCTATGGATTGAAGTTTTGAGGCGGTGGCACCATTCTGCATAGCGTGCTGAGTCGGCACTATGTCCAGTGTGGTGTGCCATCTGTATCATGTCTTCCAGACATTCTGCAATAAAACAATTGCTCACATGTAACACCGACTCTCCTCCTATATCTACACCTTCAGGTGCCAGCCAGTCTCCGAGAAACCAGCCCCGTCTCTCTGTGTCTGGCCAGGGTTGCAGTAGTCCATCTTTACAATGTTTTTCAACAAAATTCAGCCATAGGCACATCTCTTCATAGTGCTCTTTGATGAGACTTGGGTCACCATAGTTGAGATATGTGCGCCACGGTGCTTTGATTATAAAACCGCTCCAGTAGGGACCTCCACCCGTATGAAAGGCGGGGGCTACGTATGGTAGGTCTCCGGTTGAGTCTAAGGCGTCACCCCAAGCGGTGAGCCAGTTCTTGTAGGTGTCGTGCACGTCCCATATCGTCTGCAGCGTCATGGTCGATGAGTTGCCGTCGCCGCCATATCCCATTCTCTCAATATGTGGGCAGTCTACCATATATCCGCTGAAGGTGAGACAGCTGAGGGTGTACTTCACCATGTCGTGTATGTCGTTCAGTCTTGGGTCTGAACACTCAAAGGAGGCCCCTCCTTTGGAGTTGATAGCGGAGATCTGTAGGGCTCGGGCTGAAACTATACCGGCTCCCTTTATCCTCACATAGCGGAACGCATGTAGGTGGAATCGGTTGGTGAAGTGCTCGTGCCCATTGCCATCGGCTATGTACACGTCGGTCTCCGTATGGGGTGGCTTGGCTTTGATATGGTCGAGGTATTCCATCGTCACCTCTTGGTCGGCTGCGAGAGAGGGGAAGTCTGCCTGAAACCATCCTGTCACAACACGTCCGAAGTCGATCATAATCGAGTTGTCTGCCTCTTTTGTGATGGAGTGTGGCTTTAGAGTGTCGATGATATGGTTGCCCTTGAACTCCTGACGTGAAACGGTTATCTTCTTGGCGTCATAAATTGATGCTGGTCTCCAGTCGGGTTTTACCCGGGCGTCGTATCGCTCACCTCCAAACTGCATCGGCAGCCAGCTCCCCGTATAGCTATATCCGCTTGGTGTGGTCTCCCATGTGTTGTCGGTCGTCGCGAGGCGTTTCTCTCCGTTTTTGAATACACAGCTGACCTCTACTGAGACTGCCGCCGGAGTACCATATATACGTCCCCATCCTTGTCCGGCCTGTATTATTATTTCGTTTTTGCCGATTTTAATGTAATCGGTGATGTCGTGGCATACGGTCAGTGCCCGCTTGTCGAGCTGCGATACGGCTGGCTGCATCACACAGTCGCCGACCTTTGTGTTGTTTATGTATAGGTCGTGGTAGCCCAGCGAGGTTAAGTTTGCATATACCTTGTTCTTAGCTTTTTTGTCAACCGTGAACGTTTTTCGGAATATAGGTGTCTCTGCCCAGCCTCTGTCGGTACGGCAGCCTATAAACTCCTGGGCGAAGATGGGCACGGTGGCCAGCAGAAGATATGCTATGAGCGCAAACCGTTTCATTTGCGTTCTCTGATGCTGACGGCAAAGCCGCCACAGGGTGCCATCCGCAGTTTGAGGACGCTCTTGTTGGTCACTTTCTTGGTGGTGATGGTATATGCTTGGGGATTGTACCCGTTACCTGGAAGTCCGCTGGCATCCTTGGCGTCGGCATAGATGATAGCGTCGTAGCTCTTGCCTTTTTCCAGGAAGTCAAGCTTGACGGAGAACTCGCGAGCCTGCTCATCGGTGATACCGCCCACATACCAGGTGTCCAATGGTTCAAGTTTATCCAGACTTTCGGGATTGTCTTGGCTTGTCAGCCCATACACAAACCGCGCTGCATTGCTTATCACTCCTTTCTTGCCGTCTGGCAGTTCTCCCACTCCTTCGGCGGCTTTGTTCAACGACGCAATCTTGGGCTTGCGTGCTGTGACAATATAGGCATCGGGTTCGGCATAGAGGTAGATGCTGGTATCCCAGTCGACGGCCACATCTTTGATGAATTGGAAAGCGTCCATGTATGGTTCGTAGTGCTCCGGGAAGTCGGCGGCCATCTGCAATGGTGAGTAGAAGGTTACGTAGAGTCCCAGCTGGTTGCAGATAGTGTGCTGCATCGGTTTGCCCCATGACACTATCTTGCCCATGTCGGGTTCAAAGATGCCTGGGGTGTAGTCCATGGGACCTCCCTGCAGTCGGGTGAAAGGCAAAACTGAGGTATGACCCGGTTTGATACGCTCTCTGAATTCGGTACCCATGGCGCTCTCGTTGCCAATCATATTGGGCCAGGTGCGGCAGAGTCCCGTGGGTCGTACCGCTTCGTGGGCGTTGACCATGATATGGTGTTTTGCGGCTTCAACGATAGCGTAGTGATAGTGGTTGTTGATAGGTTGGCTATAATGTCCCTCGCCGAAGGGGATGATGGTCCCTACATATCCGCTCTTCACGGCGTCATAGCCGTACTGGTTCATCAGCGTGTAGGCTTTCTCCATCCAGCGCTCGTAGTTTACGGTCGAGGCCGAACTCTCGTGGTGCATGATGAGCCGTATGCCTTTCTCATGGGCGTATTTGTTGAGTGCCGGCAGGTCGAAGTCGGGGTAGGGGGTGAGGAAATCGAAGACAAAGTCCTTCTGCTTGCCGTACCAGTCTTCCCATCCGATATTCCATCCTTCGATAAGCAGCGCGTCGAACCCGTGCTTTGCGGCAAAGTCGATATACCGTCTCACGTTGGCGTTGTTGGCTCCGTGGGTGCCGTTCGGGGTGGCGTGCTCAAAGTCGGTCTCTCCGAGCTTCACCGAGGGGAACTGGTTGGTGTAGCACCAGGTGCTCTTTCCGCTGATCATCTCCCACCACACTCCCATATACTTCACCGGATGTATCCAGCTGACATCTTCCAATGCACAGGGGTCGTTGAGGTTCAGTATCAGGCGTGACCGTAGTGCGTCGGTGGCATTGTCGCAAACCATGACGGTGCGCCAAGGTGTGTGGCAGGGGGCTTGTATGCGTCCTTTATATCCTGTGGCGTCGGGACAGAGGTGTGCCTGGAACGTGAAGGTGGTGTCGTTCAGCAGGAGATGCATGGTTGGGAAGTCCAGGGTCGCCGCCTCGTGTATGTTGAGATAAAGCCCTTCTTGGGTCTTCATCTGTAGCGCCGTCTGCACCCCTTTGCGTGAGAAGAATGTCCACGGCCACCCGCCGTCTTTGTGCCCTTCTTCGAAGAGGCTGTCTATCTGTGAGAGGCGGCTCTCGGTATAGTTATACTCCTGTGTGTCGTAGTCGCCGGGGATCCACCACGCGGTATGGTCTCCCGTCATGGCGAACTCCGTCAGCTCTTCTTTAAACCAGAAACAGACCAGCGCGTTGTAGGTGTTGGCAGGATAGAGGTTGGCGGGCAGCAGGTCGGGGAACTCATAGCGGAATCCGAGGCCGTCGTCATACAGGCGAAAACGTATCTGCATCACCGTAGGCCGCTTGTCGGTCGATCCGTCCATACTCTTGACCTTACCTATAGGCTGCTCTATCGTCACCAGCATCTCGTTGTAGTGGTTGCGGATATTCGACTCCTCGCCCCACACGGGGTGCCACGTCTCGTCGAAGGTGCTGTATTGTGCATCTTTGAGGACGAAGTCATGGGCTAGGTCGTCGCGCCATTCCAGGATGAATCCCATCTTCGAAGGCAACACCACTGCTTTTCCGTCGCGGTTCAGCGCATAGTGGGGCACTCCGTCAATAATAGAGAAGGTCAGCTCCATGCGTCCGTCGGGACTGCGCAATGGTTTTAGCTCAGATGGACTCTTGGCCCAAGATGTGTTACACAGGCTTGCTGCTATGATAAGTAACGATAGGAAAATCTTTCTCATTGGTTTGCTATTTTAGGGAGGTTCTTTAAATTAGGTATTGTGGGATTTGATTGTATTTTGCGGTAGATTGACCATTTGGACGATGGCGCAATATGGTGTATTGTAACTGAGTACAAATGGACAATATATTGTGAAAGGTGATTGAATATCATGATATCTAATTTATAGAACCTCCCTATAGTTCTACTTCTTCGCGGAAATCGGCAATATGCACATCTCTCCATCCGGCCTCTTCGAGCGTTTCGGCAAAATGCTGCTGGGTCTCTTCTTCTCCATGTACGAGGAACAGCCTGCGCACCTTCGCCTGACTCTGGCAGCCTATGTAGCGCATCATCTCGTTATAGTCACCGTGGCCCGACAACGAGTCTATCCTCCTCAGATCGCAACGCACAGTGTAGGGGCGGCCGAATATCGACACAGTCTTGTCGCCTCTCATGATCTTCGCTCCCAGGGTGGTCGGCTCACAGTAGCCTACACACAGTATCGTCGTTTTTGGATTCTCGATATTGTTGGCTATATGGTGCTTCACACGTCCGGCTTCCATCATGCCCGAGGCCGAGATGATGATGCAGGTCTTGTTCCTTACGTTCAGCGCCTTCGAGGCCTCCACACTCTGTATGTACTGCAGTCTGTCGAATCCGAATGGGTCCTTGTCTTTCTCCATGAACTCTTTTATGTCGTCGTTGAAGCACTCTTCATGCAGCCTCATGATGTTCGTCGCCGACACGCTCAACGGACTGTCCACAAACACATCGATATCGGGCAGCAGCTTCTGGTGTACCAGCCTGTCCAGGGCGTAGATTATCTCCTGGGCACGTCCTATGGCGAACGACGGTATGATGAGTTTGCCTTTCTTCTTCGTACAGGTGTCCAGCACCGCCATCAGGAGCTCTTGCTCGGCGGTGTCGAGGGTGGTGTGCAGTCGGTCTCCGTATGTCGACTCCATTATCAGATAGTCCACCTGCGGAAACGGTTCGGGGTCTTTCAGTATCTTCTTGTCATAGCGTCCAATGTCTCCTGTGAATCCGAGCTTTATCACACGGCGTCCCTCTTTCACTTCGAGATACACGCAGGCCGAGCCGAGTATATGGCCGGCATCGAAGAACTCCACCGTTACCTCACCTTCGATATTGAACTTCTTGTGGTACGGCACGCTTATGAAACATTGCATGCACGCCTGCGCATCCTCTTCGGTGTATATCGGTTCCACCGGCTCCAGGCCTTGTGCCTTGCGTTTCTTGTTGAAGGTGTGGGTATCCGACTCCTGTATTCTGCCGGCGTCGGCAAGCATTATGGCACACAAGTCTCTTGTGGCTGGCGTGCACAACACCGTGCCGTTGAATCCCAGCTTGTGGATATATGGTATCAGGCCGGAGTGGTCGATATGTGCGTGCGAGAGTATCAGGTAGTCTATCTCCGACGGGTTGAATCCCAGGTCGCGGTTCATGGCGTCGGTCTCAAGTCCCTTGCCTTGATACATGCCGCAGTCGAGCAGTATCTTCAGCCCCTTCTTTGTTGTTATCAGGTGTTTGCTGCCCGTAACCTCCTTGGCAGCTCCCATGAATTGTAATTTCATCTGTTATATTTTTTTTGAGTTTTCTATTTTTTAATCAACCATTTAGGCACTAACGCATTCACACATTCAAGCAATCACGCACTCATTGAATTGGCTGCACCAGCTGTCTCAGTTTCTCTATGTCCAGTTCGCGGTATTGGTTGTTCGTCGGGTCTTGGAAATATTTTTTGTTCGAGTTATAGTCGTCCACGTCGTAGTTCATGGCCTTGTCAAACAGGGCGTCTGCCACCTGGTGTTTCAGCGTCTCCAGGTCGCTCTTCCCGTTCAGGTAGTCCTCCTGCTGCTGAGCCGTCAGGTATTTCGTTATCTTCGTCCACTGCTTCTCTGCTATGCATCCGGTGCTGTCTATCGAGCGCTCCAGTTCGGGGAAGTTCACCCATCCGGTCAGCGTGGTCTCGAGCAGCGCTATGTTTTTCCTGTTCTTGTCGGTATAATAGCCCAGGTAGGCGTGGCAAGGCTCCACGAATATCACAGGCTTGAGACCTATCCTGCGCATTATCGAGGCGAAGAACACGCAGGCGTCCACGCAGTTGGCCTGGCGGTAGCGGTACACCTCGTCGAAGAAGCGTATATGCTGTGTGCAGCTCCGCTTCGAGGGGTTGGCCGTACAGGTTATCGACGAATAGGTGATGCCACGGTTCAAGGCGTAATACCATATCGCCCGCACTTGTTGCTGCGGTGTGTTTGCTTTGGTCTGGTAGCCGGTGAACCGGTTCACCACACCTTGGTCGAGCATCGCGGCCAGCATCGAGTCGATCTCCGTGTGGTCTTCGTTCACGTAGGCGCAGAACATCCATTTGAAATCCACCAGCTCACCCGACGTATCTCTGACTGAAAGCAGACATTCGTTCACCGACCTGTAGCTCAGGTGCAGGTTGCGCACACCCACCCGCTCGTCGTCAAGGTAGCAGCTGAAGGTGAGGTCTATCTGTCCTGGCTGCCTCAGGTTGCGCAGCACGTCGTATTTCCATTTGGGTTTGATGACGTAGGTGTGCTCCTCTCCGCGGCGTCCGAGGGTCTCCTGTATTTCTGTCTCGTAGTTCAATGCCGACGAGTCTATCACTATCCTCATCACCGAGTTGTCCGTAGGCGGCGTCAGGCGTGCTTCAAACAGGTCGAATTCGTCGTTGCCCGAGTAGTTGTTGTAACCCAGTATCAGCGAGGGGTAGAGTATGCCGTCAAGCAACGGCTGGTAGCTCACCTGGAAGTTCGCTTTCCCGGGCCTCGACGCAGGGTTGCACCCACAGAGCACCACCAATGCCGCAAGAAGTACAATATGAACTTTAATTTTCAATTCAAGCAATCAAGCAATCAGACATTCAAGCATTCAAGCAATCAGACATTCAAGCAATCAAGCAATCACAAACTGTTCACAATCCCCGTAATCAGCACTATTATCAAGGCGATGGGAGCCACATACCGCACCAGGAACATATATGCCTTGTACCAAGGTATGGCTATCGTGCCGTGGTTCGAGAGCTCGTCTTTGATGGCTTTCTTGTCCACCACCCATCCGAGGAAGATGACCGCACAGAGCGAGCATAGCGGCGGCAGGTAGATGGAGTTGAGCTGATCCACGAAGCCAAACAGCGTCTTCCCTCCGATAGTGAAGTTGCTCCAGGCTCCGTTCGAGAGCGACAGTATGGCCGACAGCACCAGCATCAGTACGCTGATGATGATGGTGTTCCTCAGGCGGCGGCTCTTTTTGCCTGCAGGGTTATATTCGTCACCCCATGCTACCTGTGCTTCGAGCAGCGAGATGGCCGACGTCAAGGCCGCTATCACCAGAAGCAGGAAGAAGATGCTCTCGAATATCGTGCCTATAGGCAACCCTTCGGCGGGGTTCATCGAGTTGAACACCACAGGCAGCGTCATGAACACCAATCCGGGTCCGCCGGCGGGGTCTTGCCCGCTGGCAAATACGGCGGGGAATATCGCTATGCCGGCCAGTATGGCTATCAGCGTGTCACATACCGTGATCCATATCGAGGTTTTCAGCAGGTTGTCGTCTTTCGGAAGGTACGAGCCGTACACGATCATCACACCCATGCCCACCGACAGTGAGAACAGCGCCTGCCCCAAGGCGGCAAGCACACCCTCTCCCGTGAGCAGGGTGAAGTCGGGTTTGAACAGGTAGGCGAAGCCGGCAGCTGCGCCAGGCAGAGTGGCCGAGCGCACACAGAGCACCATCAGCAGTACGACCAATACGGGCATCAGTATCTTCGACACCCGCTCGATGCCTTTCTGCACTCCGCCCACGATCACGGCTGCGGTGAGGATCAGGAACACCCCGATGAACACTATAGGTCTCAGCGCCGAGGTGGAGAACGTGTTGAAATGCTCGGTTATCGAGCTGCTGTCGTGCCCCACATGGGCGCCTATAAGCGCTTCGGCGAAGTAGTTCGTCGTCCAGCCCGAGATGACGAGATACAATGCGAGTATCAGGAAGCTGGTGATGAGCCCCAGCAGTCCGGCATAGCGCCACCAATGGTGTTTTTTCGAAGGGGCGAGCGACTCGTAGGCGAATATCGGGGTGCGACCTGTACGGCGTCCTATGACGAACTCCGTTATCATCAGCGTCATGCCGATGAAGAACACAAAGCAGAGGTACACCAGCAGGAACGCTCCGCCTCCGTATTGTCCGCATATATAGGGGAAACGCCAGATGTTGCCCAATCCTACTGCCGATCCTACCGCCGCCGCTATAGCTCCAAAACTCGATGTAAAACCTTTAGTCTCTGTAGATGCCATATTTTTAAACTGTAAACTATAAACTGTAAACTATAAACTGTAAACTATAAACTGTAAACCGTAAACTATAAACTTTATTCCGTCAGCTTGCTGACGTACTCTGTCCAGCTTGCCCGCTGCGACTTGGCTTTGTGCTTCTTCGGCTTCAGCTCCTGGTGTAGCGCCGCCATCGGGTGGGTCAACTGCAGGTAGTGACAGTAAGCCGCCGCCAGCGCGTCGGTGGCGTCGAGGTATTTCGGCTCGTCTTCGAACTTCAGCTGCATCTGCAGCATCCTGGATACCTGCTCTTTCGTCGCGGCGCCGTTGCCCGTGATATATTGTTTTATTAGACGCGGCTCATATTCGGTGAACGACAGGTCGCGGCTCATCGCCGCCGCTATCGCCACACCCTGTGCCCGTCCGAGCTTCAGCATCGACTGCACGTTCTTGCCGTAGAACGGAGCCTCGATGGCGAGGTGGTCGGGGTGGTACTGGTTGATTATCTCCACCACGCTGTCGAAGATCTTGCGTATTCTGAGGTTGTATTCCTCGATGCGTTTCAGGTACAGCACATCCATGGTCACCAGCTCAGCACGTGACTCTTCCACGCGCAGAATGCTCCATCCCATGATCAGCGTACCCGGGTCTATACCCAAAACAATCCGTTCCATCGCAGTATTTGTGTCATACAATATGAACTGCAAAGATACGAAATTATTAGATATCTGCTAAGGAATTCTTTACTCTGTAGGGTGTTCCTTGAGATCCTTTTATGGTGGTTTAGTGTTCCTTGTTGCGTAATGAGAACAATACCACTATGTTATGGGTGATGCAAACTATGGTTAGTATTCCTTATAACAGCATTTTTATCTAAATATTATTCTAGGCAGATTTTATATTTGGGGTGAGAGGGGGAGGTATTCGGTGGGGGAGGTGTGGAGGCCGGTGCGGAGGGTGAAGCCGTAGGCGTGGATGGGATGGGTGAGCCAGCGTCGTGGGAGGCGCATCTTGAGGTGCCCTTCGGTACGTTTGACGGGGTCGGAGAGGAGGAACCCTTCTTCGTCGGGACAGTAGACGGCGAGGTAGACGGATTCGGCTTTGTCGCTCTGGAGTGTGGGGTCGAAGTCGACTCGGAGTATGCCGCCTTTGCTGAGTGTGGGGTTCTCTAACTGGGGTACGGGTACGGGCCCGCTGCTGATGACGAGGCGCGGGTAGTCGACGGTGTCGCCGTTGAGGCGCTTGCGGTTGAGCTTGATGAAGACGTTGTGCTCGAAGCTCTTGGTGTGCTTGGCTTCTTTGTGGAGGCCGATCTTGATGGCGGGCAGGAGATGGTGGGCGAGGGTGGCGAGGGTGCCGAACTTGCTGCGGCTGGCATAGACGCCGGAGCCTTTCTTGGGTGCGGTGTACTTCTTGGCGGCGGCGCGTACCCGCTGCTTGCCGTTTACGACGTAGAAGACTTGTCCGCCGATGGTGCCGTGTTTTAATCCGTTCTTAGAAATTGTTGCCATAGGTATGAAGGGGTTAATAGTTTAATAGTTTAATAGTTTAAGAGTGGGAAGATGGTGGGAGGTATATGGGAGGTAAATGATAGGTGATACGTCCGTGATACGGTTGGAATTCGGCCGTAAGACGGAGGTGTGGTCTTTTAATGACTGATTGTGTGATGTTTAATGGTATCGGGGTGGGGGAGGCGAGTCGTGGCGTGGTGTCTCGCGGGTGGGGGTAGTTGGCTGATATGTAACGGTTTGCGGCGATACATCGGCGTGGTGTTTCTGCTTGCAAAGATAATGAAAAGATTGGAAAGTTGCAAGCGGTTTTTGATTTTATTTTATGTTTTAAGAAGATTTCGTATCTTTGCATTTCCATTGGGATAATCGATTGGAAACAAAACAACAATAATAACAAATACAATGAACGAGAAAATCAAAACATTACGAGACAGCGCGGGAATGCGCTGGACGGCGCTGCTGTTGCTGGCATTGGCCATGTTCTGCAGCTACATTTTCATGGACATCCTGTCGCCCATCAAGGACCTGATGCAGGAGCAGAGGGGCTGGGACAGCGAGGCCTTCGGCACGATGCAGGGCGCTGAGACGTTCCTGAACGTGTTTGTGTTCTTCCTGATCTTCGCCGGTATCATACTGGACAAGATGGGTGTGCGCTTCACGGCCGTGCTGAGCGGCGCTGTGATGCTGGTGGGCGGATTCATCAAGTTCTATGCCGTGAGCGACGCTTTCATCGGCACGGGTCTTGAAAGATGGTTCACCGACAACCTGAACTATATACCTGGATTCGACGAACTGGGTGTGAGCCCGTTCTATCGCGGAATGCCCGCCAGCGCGAAGCTGGCTGCCTGCGGCTTCATGATCTTCGGTTGCGGAGTTGAGATGGCCGGCATCACCGTGAGCCGCGGTATCGTGAAATGGTTCAAAGGTCGTGAGACTGCCCTCGCTATGGGCTCGGAGATGGCATTGGCCCGCCTGGGTGTGGCTACCTGCATGATCTTCTCGCCTTACTTTGCCAAGCTGGGCGGCGAGGTGCATGTGGACAACTCGGTGAAATTCGGCGTGGTGCTGCTCTGCATCGCCTTGATTATGTTCATTGTCTACTTCTTCATGGATAAGAAACTCGACTCGCAGACGGGCGAGGCCGAAGAGAAAGACGACCCGTTCAAGATCTCGGATATCGGCAAGATCCTCAGCAGCCTCGGTTTCTGGCTGGTGGCTCTGCTCTGCGTGCTCTACTACTCGGCTATCTTCCCGTTCCAGAAATATGCTGTGAACATGCTGCAATGCAACCTGACGCTCACTCCGGCCGACGCCGACACCTTCTGGGGTAAGAGTTCGGTGACGATTGTGCAGTATGTGGTGATGCTGCTGGTGGCTGTCTGCTCGTTTGCAAGCAACTTCTCGAAGAAGAAGGCTACGAAGTTCGGATTGATGGGATTGGCTGTGGTCGCTCTGGTGGTGTACTGCTACATGGGTTACATGCGCGGAACGGCTGAGACCATCTTCGCCGTATTCCCGCTGCTGGCTGTGGCTATCACCCCGATACTTGGCAACTATGTTGACCACAAAGGTAAGGCCGCCTCGATGCTGATGATCGGCTCGATACTGCTGGTTGTCTGCCACCTGACCTTCGCTTTCATCCTGCCGTTGTGCAAGGGAAGTGCTCTCGGTGGAACCATCGTGGCTTATGTGACCATCCTGGTGCTGGGAGCCAGCTTCTCGCTGGTACCCGCCGCCCTCTGGCCGAGCGTTCCCAAGCTGGTGGACGAGAAAATCATCGGCTCGGCTTACGCTCTGATCTTCTGGATCCAGAACATAGGCCTCTGGCTCTTCCCGCTGCTTATCGGCAAGGTGCTGACTTCGACCAACCCCGAAGGTACGGCCGCCCATGAGCTCGACTACACCTGGGCTTTGGTGATGCTCGCCTGCCTCGGCGTGGCTGCCCTGCTGATTGGTATCTACCTGAAAGCCGTTGACAAGAAGAAAGGTCTCGGCCTCGAGGAACCGAATATCAAGTAAGTAGTTGGTAATTGACTAACACTCAATAATGAGAACGCCCGAAAGGTTACTTTTCGGGCGTTTTTTATTGGTAATTTGGTTTGATTTATTATCTTTGCATCTTTCTGTTTGGCCAATAACCAACGTATATAAATATAAATATGGAGAATACAATTTTCACACCTTGCAAAATCGGACCTATAGAGCTCCGTAACCGCAGTATCCGCTCGGCTGCCTTCGAGAATATGTGCAAAGACAACCGTCCGACCCAGATGCTTTTTGACTACCATACCGCCGTCGCCCGCGGAGGTATTGGAATGACCACCGTAGCTTACGCGGCTGTGTGCCAGAGCGGCCTGTCGTTCGACGGACAGCTGTGGATGAAGAAAGAGATAGTGCCGGAACTGAAGAAACTGACCGACGCCATACATGCCGAAGGTGCAAAGGCTTCGATACAGCTGGGCCACTGTGGCAACATGACCCACAAGGCTACCTGCGGGCAGACTCCCATCGGAGCCAGCACGGGATTCAACATGTACTCGCCCACGGTGGTGCGCGGCATGAAGGAGAGCGAGATAATGCAGCTGATTGAGGACTTCGGCAACGCCGTAAACCTCGCCAAAGAGGCGGGATTCGACTGCGTGGAGATACACGCCGGACACGGATACCTGATTAGCCAGTTCCTCTCGCCCTACACCAACCATCGTCACGACAAGTGGGGCGGCTCGCTGGAGAACCGTATGCGTCTGATGCAGCTGGTGATAAAGAAAGTGCTGGAGGCAGCCAACAAAGAGATAGCCGTAGTGGTGAAGACCAACATGTATGACGGATTCAAGAGCGGCATGCAGGTTGACGAGTGCATCAAGGTGGCTCAGGAGCTGGAACGCCTGGGTGTTGATGCGCTGGTGCTGACGGCAGGATTCGTGAGCAAGGCTCCGATGGTGGTGATGCATGGCGCTATGCCGCTGAAGGCTATGACGCACTATATGGACATGAAGAAGTTCTGGTGGCTGAAAGCCGGAGTGTCGATGGCTGGCCGCATGATGGTGCCGACGGTGCCGTATAAGGACCTCTACTTCCTCGAGACAGCGAAGAAATTCCGCCAAGCGGTGAAGATGCCTCTCATCTATGTGGGCGGCGTTACCTCGAAGGAGACGATGCAGAAGGTGCTGGACGAGGGATTCGTGGCTTTCCAGATGGCACGCACGCTGGTGCGCGACACCGACTTCATGAACAAGATACAGAGCGGCGAACAGACCTGCAGCGAGTGCGGACACTCGAACTACTGCATCGGCCGCATGTACACGCTGGAGATGAAATGCCACACCTGCGTGAAAGACCTGCCCAAGAAACTGGAGAAAGAGGTGGTGAAGCTGGAGGCAGAGGTGAAGAAGAGCAACAGATGATTGCTTGAATGCTTGATTGCGTGAATGTATTAGTGATATTAGTACAACAACAAACTACGACTTGAATGAAAGATATCAGAGGATATAACGCGTTGGTTACCGGTGGTACGTCCGGTATGGGTTGGGAATACTGTCAGCAGTTGGCGGCAAAGGGCTGCAACATACTGATGGTGTCCATCCAGAAAGAGCAGCTTGAAACGATGCCGAAAGAGCTGGAAGAGAAATACGGTGTGAAGGCATGGGGGCTCTATATGGACCTCTCCAAAGACTCTGCCGCACGCGAAGTGTGGGATTACTGCCAAGAACAGAAGCTAGATATCGACATACTGATAAACAACGCCGGCATGTTTTTCTTCCACGAGACCGACCCCGAAACGCAGGGCAAGGCCAACACGATGATGCAGCTGCACATGATCACTCCGACCCGACTGGTGATGCTGTTCGGCGAAGCTATGAAGGAACGCCGCAGAGGTTATATCATCAACATGTCGTCGCTGGCGGCTATGCTGCCTACTCCGGGCATCACCTTCTACGCAGCCACGAAAGCATACCTCAAGAGTTTCTCAAAGTCGATGTACTTCGAGATGCGCAACTACAACGTGGGATGCACAACGGTGCTGCCAGGCGCGATAGCCACGCCGCTGTATGGGCTGAAACCGAGCCTACTGAAGTTCGGAGTGAATATCGGTGTTATCAGTACTCCTCATTGGTTGGTGAACCACGCTATACGCGGTATGCTCCATAAACGTCACTATGTGAAGCCCGGCGCGATGAACTACTACCTGCCGGTGCTGATAAAACTGCTCCCGAACTGGCTGGAGATGAAAATCTGGAATAAGTTTAAGGACAAGTAAGTCCGTGCCCGGACAGGGCAAATAAGTAGTCAGCTAACAGTCTTAAAATGCAAACCATAGTTGTAACAGGGTGTACCGGTTCGGTAGGAGGCGCAGCGGTGAAGATGCTGCGGGAGAGAGGCTACAACGTTATAGGCACCACCCGGCGTGAGCCTCATGAGGGGGAGAGAATGCTGAACCTCGGCTCGCTGCAGTCGATAGTGGAGTTTGTCGAGAAGCTGAAAGCCGACGGCATAGTGGTGGACGGCCTGCTGAACAACGCCGGCACGATGGAGAAGTCCTTCGGCAGAAACGAAGACGGCTTTGAACGTGTCATAGGTACCAACTATATCGGCACATACCTGCTCTCGCGCCTGATGATAAAGGCGATGGGAAAAGACTTGAGAGTGGCAAACACCGTGTCGCTGACCTGCTATACAGCTAAGTTCAACAAGGATTTCTTTCGTGTGAACGAAGAAAACTACAGCCAGCTGGGCACCTACGGCAACAGCAAATATGCCGTGATGCTCTTCTCGCAAGAGCTGGCTCGCCGTACAGGAAACCAGGTTAATATGACCGACCCGGGCGTGGTGAACAGCAAGATGCTGCGCATGGACCGCTGGTTCGACTCGCTGACCGACGCCATATTCCGCCCCTTCTGCAAAAGTGCCGAAGGTGGAGCGACACCAGCCGTAAACGCTGTGACCACCGACTGTACGATGCAGCTGTTCCGTGGTGAGAAACACCAAGATGTGCCACGAAAATGGCAGAACGAAGAGCTGGCAGCATGGCTCTGGGATGAAACCGAAAACCAACTAAAACTGAAAGGAATAATATTATGATTAATTATCTGCTTGATAATTTCGACTGGTTGCTCATAGGCATGACTGCCACCGCGGTGTTGGTGTTCATCTGCCTCTTCTTCGTGGATGCCGGCTACGGTAAATTCTATACGAACAAATGGGGCCCCGCCGTACATAACAAATTGGGATGGGTGATAATGGAAGCGCCATCGTTTATCTTGATGCTGGCTTTCTACATCGCATGGGCGGACAAGGCAGCCATGGTTCCGCTGGTGTTCCTTATCCTCTTTGAATTGCACTACTTCCACAGATCGTTCATATTCCCGATGCTGCTCAAGGGCAACAGCCGTATGCCGTTGGCAATCGTGCTGATGGGTATGGTGTTCAACAGCCTCAATGCCTTCATGCAGGGAGGTTGGCTGTTCTGTCTTTCCGCCAGAGGCTTTTCTGGAAAATTGTTCGACTTATCGCCGATGAATTATGGCCCAGAATGGCTTACTTCACCACAGTTCATCATCGGCACTATCATCTTTTTCGCTGGAATGATCACAAATATGCACTCCGACAATGTCATACGCCACCTGCGCAAACCTGGCGACACCAAGCACTACCTCCCCAACAAGGGACTTTACCGACAGGTGACCAGCGCCAACTACTATGGAGAGTTCGCCGAGTGGTGCGGATTTGCGATTTTGACCTGGTCGCTGAGCGGAGCTGTGTTCGCAATATGGACATTTGCCAATCTCGGTCCCAGAGCACACCGCATATACAAACGCTATCTCAAGGAGTTTCCAGAAGAGATGGCCGCGCATCCAAGAAAACGCATGATACCGTTTATTTGGTAAATCTCAATAGAGTAAATTCTTTAAACATAAACCTACTACCAATGAAAAAACTGAACATTGCAGCCTTGACGCTGCTACTGCTTTTGCCAACTATAACCAACAGCCAAACCAAGAAATATGTGCCGTACGGTAAGATGAACACATGGTGTGTGAGATACATCAAAGAGAGTCCCATCATCGGTGGCAAGACAAAGGTCATATACAACATCGGGCCGGGCGACACTATACGCGAAAACAAAGCCTATCGCGGCAAAACTCCGTGGAGTACCTCAAATGCTTACGCAAAAGTTGCAGGCGTAACAAAGACATCCTGTACGGCAACCCCGGACAAAAGCTGGGACGGCAGCACCTGCGCAAAGCTTGAAACCAAGATTGAGGAGTTGAAAGTTCTGGGCATTAACATCACCCTCTTGGTAAGCGGAAGTATTTTCTATGGAAACATTTTTGAGCCTATAGCCACAGCTAACAACCCCTACTCGCTGATGAACTGGGGTATACCTTTCACCGAACGTCCTACCGCCTTGGTGCTTGACTACAAGTCGGCGATGCCTAACAAAGGCACAATCACAAAATGCAAGATAACAAGCAAGAAAACACAACCTGGAGATGATGCTCACGAAATAACCTACATCCTGCAAAAACGATGGGAAGATGAGGATGGACATATCCATGCTCTGCGTGTAGGAACAGCTATGACTCGTATTGAGCATCCATCGTCAGGATGGGTGAAAAATTTCCGTGTGCCCGTAATATATGGAGACGTCACGAAAACACCTCACTATAAAGACTATATGAAATTTGGTCCTAAAGGACTTACCTATTACGCCAAAAACAGCAAAGGCAAGGTGGTGAAGATTGAGGAAGAGGGTTGGGCAGATGCTGATGAAACACCCACGCATGCGATGATGATCATCACAGCCTCTATGCACGAAGCATACGTGGGCACACTTGGAAACACCTTGTGGGTTGACAATATCGCGCTGGAGTATTGATGGGATAATCTGTTAGCGAGAGCATATCTCATAGTAAAAGCGGGACTTTCTATTACGAAAAGTCCCGCTTGCTTTTTCTATAAATTAATTAAAGGCTGTTGTATGACGGCGAGAAGGTGTCCCCGAGTTTTATGTCGCCTGTTGTGAGACCTTTCTTAAGCCAGCGAGAACGCTGAGCGGAGGTTCCATGGTTGAATGTCTCAGGGGTGGCGTAGCCGCGTGCTTTCTTCTGCAGATAGTCGTCGCCGATCTTGCCAGCCGCGTTGATGGCTTCTTCTATATCACCATCCTCGAGCGAGCCAAACATCTTGTTCTCATAATACCCCCAGATGCCAGCATAGAAGTCGGCCTGAAGTTCAAGTCTAACACTAATCTGGTTACTTTCCTCTTTCGAAACTGAGGACATCTTGCGGTGAGCATCACCGAGGGTGCCAAGCAGATTCTGCACATGGTGACCAACTTCATGTGCTATGACGTAGGCATAAGCGAAATCGCCACCGGCACCGATGGTTTTGTGCATCTCGGCGAAGAAGTCGAGGTCTATATAAACACTGCGGTCGGCAGAACAGTAGAATGGGCCAGACGAAGAAGAGGCTCCGCCACAACCACTCTGTACGCTACCCTTGAAGAGTACAAGCTTGGGAGGTTCGTAGGTACGGCCCATCTTCTTGAACAACTCTGTCCACACATCTTCGGTGCTGGCGAGTATCTGGCTGGCGAATACCTCGAATTCTTTTTCCTGCTCGGTAGCGACAAATTCTGTCTCTTCGGTGGTTTGACTTCCGAGTTGTTGTAGCGCCGAACTGGGGTCTTTGCCCATAAGAATTGCTATGAGTGCTATAACTATGGCGCCGCCGATACCGCCGCCTACGGCTATCTTGCCGCTTTTCCCACGACGGTCTTCAACGTTGCTGCTTTGTCTTCTGCCTGATAGATTCATGGTTTTATTGCTTGATTGCGTTTATTGCTTGATTGCTTGAGGGTGAATAATTATTTTTAATCCTCAATTTTGACAATATAGTAGTTCTTCTTGCCTTTTTGGAAAAGCA
Source organism: uncultured Bacteroidota bacterium (assembly GCA_902774845.1). Taxonomy (GTDB): domain Bacteria; phylum Bacteroidota; class Bacteroidia; order Bacteroidales; family P3; genus Colimorpha. The sequence continues at coordinate 174,685 of CACYJU010000003.1, read as the reverse complement.
AGAGGTCTGACTGGAGGATATCATTTGAGGTGACTTTATAGTCTTCGCCTATCTTCTGTTTGTTCAGCGAGATGGAGTTTTGCTTCAGTTCACGACGTATTTCACCTTTAGAGGCAAACATAGAGGTCTCTGCCGCGCAGAGGTCGATGACGCTTATGCCGCTATCGAGCAAACTGCGCGAAACCGTGAACTGAGGAACGCCGTCAAATACGGAAAGTAAAGTTGCACGGTCGAGAGTGTTGAGCTGTTCGGTTGTACCCTTCCCAAACAGAAGTTCGGAAGCGGCAACGGCTGTCTCGTAATCCTTAACGCTGTGTACCCGGCATGTGATATCTTTTGCGAGGGCTTTCTGGAGAACACGACGCTCTGGTGCCTGTGCGTGTTCGGCCTCGAGCGATTCTATCTCTTCTTTGCTTAGAAGAGTGAAGATGCGGATATAGCGGGCCGTATCTACATCGGAGCAGTTGAGCCAGAACTGGTAGAACTTATAAGGAGAGGTTTTTTCGGGGTCGAGCCACACGTTGCCACCTTCGGTCTTGCCGAATTTGGTGCCGTCAGCCTTGGTGATGAGCGGGCAGGTGAGCGCGTAAGCTTCGCCACCCTCCATACGACGGATAAGTTCGGTGCCGGTTGTGATGTTGCCCCACTGGTCAGAACCACCCATCTGCAGGCGGCAACCCTTGGTGCGATATAATGTCAGATAGTCAAAACCCTGAAGAAGCTGGTATGAGAACTCGGTGAAGGAGATACCCGTTTCCATACGCTTCTGCACAGAGTCTTTCGCCATCATGTAGTTGACGGTTATATGCTTACCCACATCGCGTATGAAATCGAGGAAAAGATAATCTTTCATCCAGTCGTAGTTGTTGAGTATCTCAGCGCCGTTGACCGGGTTGTCGAAATCGAGAAACTTCTCAAGCTGTTTCTTAATACAGTCAACATTGTGCTGAACCTCGTCGGGAGTGAGCAGTTTGCGTTCTGCAGCCTTGAAGGAGGGGTCTCCAATCATGCCGGTAGCGCCACCCACAACGGCGAGGGGCTTGTGTCCGGCCAGCTGAAGGTGTTTGAGTAACATGATGCTCACGAGGTGCCCTATATGAAGAGAATCGGCGGTAGGGTCGATGCCAACGTATGCGGTGGTAACCTCTTTTGCGAGCTGCTCCTCTGTGCCGGGCATCATGGTGTGAATCATATTACGCCACTGGAGTTCTTTTACGAGATCTTTATTCATCGATGTAAGTATTGTTTATAGAACCAAGTATATATATAGGTATAAGGTTGCTATTGTTGTATCATAAAAAAGGGGGTCGGTCGGAAAGCCGCACCCCCCTTTTGTCGTCTGCACCGTATGTTTTATCTTACGACCAACTTGGAGGTTGCGGTGGATTTACCGCTAACCACGTTGACGATATAGATACCTTTGCGGAGTTTCTGGCAATTGATTTGGGTTCTGTGGTTGCCGGCGTCAATACGACCGAGGTTCTCGGTGAAGACAACTTTGCCGCTCATGTCGAAAACACGAACCATGGTGTTGGCGTTCTCGGAGAGGTTGATGTCAACCGTAGCCTGAGAAGAAGCGGGGTTGGGATAGATTGAGACGCTGGCCTTGCCAGGTGCTGCTACAACTTCAGGGATGGCAAGGAGGTTGCTGTCAATGACGTTGTTGTTTGTATCTGTGACATATTTCATATCCATGAAGATACCGCGACCATAGGTGCCGAAATACATTGCATAGGGGAATTTGGTCTTGGCAAAGACGTTGAGGTCAGCGTTGATGCCGTTGTGGGTTGTTATACCAACACTCTGGAGGGTGTCAATCTGCTGGTGGATGGCGGTTACGGGAACGCCCTTGAACTGACCGTAGACCTCCCAAGCAGGAGTGCCGTTGAAGGAACTTTCGGATGCCACGAAGACGCCCTCTTCTGTACCTACATAAACTTCACCTGTGGTGTATTCAATCATCGAGCTGAATACGGGAATCTTGGCATTTTCAACAGATTTTGCGGCGGAGGTGTAAGTCTCGGAGGTGGAGTTGTTGAAGACTATCACGTTGGGTTCAGATGCGTTATAGTCACCGAAGGTCACTACGAGGCGATCTTGTCCGTCACGCTGATCGCAAACCATCGAGGTCACAGGACGTGAAAAACGGGTTGAGCCGTTATACACGAGAGTGTCTCTGAGGGTTTGGCAACGAGGTGAGAGATAGTTGAAGTAAAGGTTGTTGGCACTATTGGTATCTCTAATCTCTACAGCGTTTATTCCTCTGACACGCAGGATGTAATAGGTGTTGCTGTTGGTGTCGGAAACTGCGGCATAGGCTACGTCACCGTTGCGAGACATGACTGTATGGCGGATGTCCTGACCTTGTGTTGAGTTGACGGTTATAAGTTTTGCCCACTCAACGGTGGCAGCGTAGTTACCTGCAGAGTGTTCTTCCATTGACCAAACCCTTCTGAAATCCATAGGATTCCAAGTCATGAAGACTGTACTCATAACGTTGGTACCCGATTTGTATTTTGCGGTGAGGAGCGCACGGCTGTGAAATGGAGACTGAACCTTAATGCGAGAATGGTGAGATGTGAGTTCGTAATCCTCAGTGAAGGTGTATTCAAACGGGTAGCCGAAGAACGAAGGATGTGAAAAAGCCATCTTGTCGCCAGCTTGAATTGTGAATGGAAGAGGATTGAATACAGAGTCAATGATGTTGCCTGCAAAATCGGTGGAATCTTTCTTGTTCAGTTGGATTTTCACACCGTCACGAATGATTATGCCGAGGGTATCGATGTTGATGGTCAAGGAGTCCTTGATTACAGAGTTGTTCATCGTTTCCCAAAGGAACAGGCTGGGGCTGGTGTAACCGGAAGTGGGAATATCGCTCAGGAATTCCTGACCGGTGGTCCAAGTTTGTGTCTGGGTGTAGTCGGCGTAGTCGGCATAGGTACGTCCGTAAGTCATTCCATCGGCGGAAAGGATAAGGCCGCGGGCGGGTGTGGGCTGCAGTCTTTGGAAGCGAGAGGCGGCTGGCTGTCCGCCGTTGCCGGTGAAGATGATGTTGGCGTTGTGGTTGACTTCAACATTGTTGGCGCCAGAACGGGAAGCCATGAAGGGAGAAGCCAGCTCGTTGGCACCCATGATGATTGAACCATCGGGGCAAACGGCAAAGTCTACAACGGGTACGGTGTTGAGGCCGTAGGAGATATTCTCGAAAACATTGAGTCCTGCGCTCTGATAGATACCACCATTGGTGGCTACAAAGAATGTGTTTCCGCTTTGAAGTATCTGCTTGATGCCGGAGTGTACGGACATGGGGTTGTTGTAGACGTATGACATATAGTCGCCTGCATTGAGGGCGGCCTCGCTGTAGGAGTTCTTGGTCCACTGATAGATGGAGTTCTCAACATATCCGTGTCCTGTCCAGATGGTCTCGCCTCCGATGTAGATGATTTTGGAGTTGTTGGCGTCGACGGTGATGGTACCGCAGTTTTCGCCATTGCGGAGTGACGAGAAGGGGAGCACGGCGGAGGTGTTGAGCTGCAGCCAGGACTGCTGGTCGCGGCTCAGGTAGACGCCTTCGAAGGTGCCTTTTTTATCGAAAACCAAAGCGTAGAGGTAGGTGGCGTTGGTGGGTGCCACAGCTATTTTCACGTTGCCGCCGGCTTCAGCGAAGAGGGGCTCGTTGCTGGTGATGCAGACGGGAGCGTTGACGCTGGTCTCGTTTTCGACATTGGAGATGCGATGGATAGCACCGGGGGTGGTGAAATAGAGCATTTTGCGAGTGGGGACCACCTCGAGGTCGCGCACGGCACCGTCGTAGACTCTGGTGTAGGTAGCCCAGTCGTCGGTGGTGGTGTAAAGACCGTTCTCGGTAGCGGCGAACTGACGGTGGATGGAACCTGCCTCATACAGAGCGATTTCGTTTATGAAATAGAAATCGTTGTGCTCGGCGGGATCGATCAGCTGGGTGAAGGTGCCGTCCTGGAGTTTCCAGAGGCCGCGGCCGCGTGAGGCCATAGCGGCGGTGTCGTTTCCAACGACGTAGCCGTGTTCACCGGTGCCGATGTAGATAACACCGTTGTCGCGTTTGATCATTGTGGTCACAGGGAGTGTGAGCTGAGTGCCGTCGGACAGGTAGCAGGGGACAAACTGCCAAGCCTGGAAGGCGTTGGAGGCGTTCTTTTTGAAGATGCCACCAAGAGAAGTGCCGGCATAGATCGTTTCGCCATCGATAAGCATGCAAGAAACGCGGCCGCCGATGTTTTCGGGGCCTAACTCCTTCAAACCAGAAACGTTGTAATTGGCTTTTGTCTGTGCGTCGGCGACAGCCGAGAAACAAAGCAGCAAACCTGCAAAGACTCCAAGAAGTAGTGCTTTACTTTTCATAAGTTATTATTGATTAATTTGTTATTCGAAACCATTATATATACAATAGGTAGCAAAGATACTATTTTTTTTTGAATAACCAACCTTTTCTTTAAAAAGTGAGCATTTTTTTACGGAAGTATTGTGGGTATCAGGTGTTTGGGTTGTCGAAAATAAAATGGGGCGGAATTTGAAAAAAAAGAGGGTGGGAGATGGTAGCTTAATGGGAGTTAGAAGGGAGTCAAGTGGGAGTCAAAAAGGCTCCTTTTTTGTCGGTATTTTTTTGCTCTTTAACCAGGAAGTTTTAAAGTCTTTCATCTTGCTGAATTATTGCCGATTAGGGAGTGGTGAAAAAAACTTGAGTTTGCGCCACAATAAAGGAGAACCGTCGCCGTTAAATATCTATTGCAAATCATTAATATTTTATAGTATGAACGAGTTTGTCAACATACAGGAACTGAATGAGCGTATCGAGCGCGAGAGTGCTTTTGTGGATGCGCTGGTAATGGAGCTGAGAAAGAACATCATTGGCCAGAAACACATGGTGGAGAGCATGATGATTGGATTGCTCAGCAATGGACATATTCTGCTTGAGGGTGTGCCAGGATTGGCTAAGACTCTCACTATCACGAGTCTTGCACAGGCGATAGATGCCAAATTTAGCAGGATACAGTTTACGCCAGACCTTCTGCCAGCCGATTTGATCGGTACGCTGATATACAGCCAGAAGAACGAGAACTTCGTGGTGAAGAAAGGTCCCATCTTCTCTAACTTTATCCTTGCGGATGAGATAAACCGAGCTCCGGCGAAAGTGCAGAGCGCGTTGCTTGAGGCGATGCAGGAAAGACAGGTGACCATCGGAGAATCGACATACAAACTTGACGAGCCGTTCCTGGTGATGGCTACGCAGAACCCCATAGAGCAAGAGGGTACCTATCCTTTGCCCGAAGCCCAGGTAGATCGTTTCATGCTGAAGGTGGTCATCAACTATCCGCAACGCGACGAGGAGCGTCAGATACTGCACAAAAGTATTCACGGAGAGTTTGAAAGCCAGCGGCCCATCCTTAAGCCCGAAGATATCATCAAGGCCCGCAAGGTGGTCGCCGACGTCTATATGGACGAGAAGATAGAAAACTATATCACCGATATAATCTTCGCTTCGCGCTATCCAGAACAGTACGGATTGGAGAAGTTGAAAGGACTTATCAGCTATGGAGCTTCTCCTCGTGGTAGCATCAACCTGGCTCTTGCCGCCCGCTCCTACGCGTTCATCAAACGTCGCGGATATGTGATACCAGAGGATGTCAGAGCTGTGGCGATGGATGTGTTGCGCCACCGTATCGGCCTTACGTATGAGGCGGAGGCAGAGAATATCACCAGCGAGGAGATGGTGAACGAGATATTGAATAGAGTCGATGTGCCCTAATGAATGACCGGCGGAACTAGTAAAACTAGAGAAACTAGACATACTGGAAATTGGAAAACGTTATGGATCAAGATATTCTGAAAAAGGTACGGAAGATTGAGATCAAGGCACGAGGGCTGTCGCAGCAGATGTTCTCGGGAGAATACCATAGTGCTTTCAAAGGACACGGAATGGCATTCAGCGAAGTGAGAGAATACCAGTATGGCGACGATGTGAGGGACATAGATTGGAATGTGACGGCGAGATTGAACCACCCGTATGTGAAGGTCTTTGAAGAAGAGAGAGAGATGACGGTCATGCTGCTGGTGGATGTGAGCGGAAGCAACAGATTCGGCACACATCACCAGTTCAAGGAAGAGCTGGTGGCGGAGGTGGCTGCAACTCTTGCGTTCTCGGCAATCCAAAACAATGACAAGGTGGGAGTGATAATGTTCAGCGACAGAATAGAGAAGTTCATCCCGCCGAAGAAGGGAAGCACGCATATACTGCGCATCATCAGGGAACTTATCACATTCCGGCCGGAAAGCAATGGTACGGACATCACTACGGCGCTAAAATATTTTACCAACGTCATAAAGAAACGCTGTACGGCCTTTCTGCTGAGCGACTTCTACGATGATAATTATGACGAAGCGATAAAGATTGCCGCCGAGAAACATGACCTTGTGGCAATCCGTATTGCCGACGAGAAAGAAAAACGTCTGCCCGACCTTGGTTTGGTAAAATTCTACGACCCGGAGAGCGCTACAACGCTATGGGTCGACACCTCAAGTCGAGAGACTCGAGAGCAGTTTGCAAAGAGCTATTCGACATACGAGACCAATGTGAAAACCATAATGCAGAGGTACGGCATAGACAATACGGAGGTGCTTACAGGAGGGGACTTTGTGAAACCGCTACTGAAACTTTTCAAAATGCGAGGGTGATGATGAAATATTAATTAAGAATGATGAAACGAGTTAGTTTATTTTTGGTTGTATTGACGATAGGGATGCTGGCCTCAGCGCAGGCGGTATACCAGCTTGACTCGAACAATATCACCATAGGAGACCAAGTCACGTTGACTATCTCAGGCGAGTCGAACTACCGCACGATGGAAGAGCTCTCGCAGAACGGAGTGCTCGCGTTGAAACAGACGTACGATTCGGTCAATCATCTGCAGTTTACGACCATCACTTCGTTTGATGAAGGTGAGCATAGCATAAAATTCGGCGACGAAGATTCGATTGTGCTGGCGGTGAACGATGTTGAGGGAGTTGATACAGTTAATATAGAAGTGAAAGATATCGCTGACATCATCAAGGTGCGTTATACGTTCTGGGAGATATTCCGATGGATACTTCTTGGTTTAGCGGTTGTGGCGGTCGTGGTCGCAATTGTCTATGTTATAAAACGATTGAAAGCACATAAGCCAATAATCGAACTCCATGTTGAACCTCCGATTCCGCCAGACACCAGGGCGCTCAACGCATTGGAGGAGTTGCGTCGCAAAGAGTTGTGGCAGGCAGGCAAACTCAAGGAGTACTATACCGACCTGACAGATATCGTTAGGAACTACCTTGAAGAGGCGTGGGATATCCCATCGACAGACATGACCAGCGACGAGACGCTCGAGGCTTTTGCCAGCTGCAAAGCCTATAGTGAAACGAATGATACAAAACTGCGACAGATACTGAAGACCGCAGACATGGTGAAGTTTGCCAAAAGTGAGCCGCTTCCCAACGAGCACACCCAGGCGATGAACTACGCCACGGAGTTTGTGGTGAGTCTGTCGGAATTGAGCAGTCAGCAGGCTGCTACCAACAGTCAGGCATCGGCTAACAGTAACGAACAGTAAACATCTAAACATACCAATTCAACCATGCACAATCTCACATTCCAATACCCCTGGGTCCTCTGGTTCCTCTTTCTGGTACCGCTACTTGTGACATGGTATGTGCTCAGATACCGTAAACAGAAAGCAGCCCTGCAGTTTTCCAATATAGGTCTATTCAAAGGATTCAACAAAACCCTCCGCCAACGCCTTCGTCACCTGCCATACATATTGCGTATGGTGGTTGTGGCAGCGGTGATAGTTGCGTTAGCACGACCCCAGAGTCAGCTCAGCCGAGAGGAGATGAATGTCGACGGTATTGACATAGTGCTTGCCATCGATGTCAGCGGCAGTATGATGGCAGAAGACTTCAAGCCCACCAGATTGGAGGCGGCAAAGACGGTGGCTGCAGAGTTTATCAACGGAAGATCGGAAGACCGTATAGGGTTGGTGGTCTTTGCAGGAGAAGCTTTCACGCAGGTGCCCGTAACCATAGATCACCACATACTGCTGTCGCAGTTGGGTGGTGTCAAGAGCGGTACCATACGAGACGGTACGGCCCTCGGTGATGGGCTTGCTGTGGCTATCAACAGAATCAAGAACAGCGAGGCCAAAAGTAAAGTCATAATCCTCCTTACCGACGGAGTTAACAATCAGGGAAGCATAGATCCGCGTAGTGCCGCCGAGATGGCAGCGATGTATGGCATCCGTCTTTACACGATAGGAGTCGGAACGAACGGCCGCTCTATCGCTCATGCACCGGACGGCACCAGGTATTATGTGGATTGTGAGATTGACGAGAAACTTCTTACGCAGATGGCCTCTTACACCGATGATGGGCAGTACTTCCGTGCCACCGACAAGAAGACGCTTAAGAGCATTTTTTCGCAGATAGACCAGATGGAGAAGACCAAAATCAACGTGACACAATATCGTCAAACCAAGGACGAATTCATGCCGTTCTTGATTATAGCTATTGTCGCGTTTGCACTTGAGTTGCTGCTCGGCATGGTCTACTTTAAAACGACACCATAAAAAGATGATACACTTTCAGCATCCAGACATACTATACCTGCTCATAGCGGTACCGCTGTTGGCGGTGCTGTGGGTATGGCTTGAGTACCGCAAACACAAGAAATTGCAGGAGTTTGCCGACCGGCCGATGTTCGGTCGTCTTATTCCAGACCGTTCGGCCAGCCGACCGATCGTAAAGATGGTCCTCTTGTTGTTGGCACTCTCCCTTCTCATCATAACATGGGCCAATCCACAAGTGGGCAGCAAGATGGTGCAAGGAGACCAGAAAGGCAGTGACATAGCCATCTGCCTCGATGTGTCGAACAGCATGATGGCTGAAGATATACAACCTAACCGACTGGAGCGCAGCAAACGAATAGTGGCCAACCTGCTTAACGGAATGGGAGGCGACCGCGTGTCGCTGGTGGTGTTTGCCGGCACCAGTTTCATCCAAATGCCCCTCACCAATGACTACAGCGCTACGAAAATGTTCCTCGACCAGGTGAACTGTGACATGATAGCCACACAAGGAACAGCCATTGGAGATGCTATCGAGAAAGCGATGCAGACATTTGGCTACGGCGACGAGGAGCAAACCTGGGTCAAAAAGAATTCACGGGCCATAATTGTGATCTCCGATGGAGAAAACTTCGAAGACGACGCCAAGTCGGCTGCGGCGAAGGCAGCTTCAGAAGGTATTGTGGTATGCACTATCGGTATGGGCAGCGAACAAGGAGCTCCCATACCACGATACAAGAACGGGGTTAGAACGGGATTCAAGTATGACCGCTCAGGAAATACCGTTACGACCCGCATGGATGAGCAAACACTGAAAGAGATAGCTCACGCAGGAAACGGTATTTATGTGCGAGCCGGAAATATCAATGCGGGATTAGACCGAATACTCAATCGTATTGAACATCTGGAGAAAGACAGTATGGGCAAAGCTATGTTTGCCGAATATGAAAGCCGCTACATGTATCCCCTTGTAGCAGCTTTGATCTGTCTCATACTTGAAGTGATGATATTTGAGAGAACCAACCACAAACTGAACCTCGACAAAATACTCAAACGTAAATGAAGCGACTGATCATATTGATTGCCATTGTACTACTGCCTGCTGTAATGCAAGCGCAGAATAGTGCTACGCGCAAACTGCTTAGAGAGGGAAACCGCATGTATAAAAAGGAGAAGTATGACAAAGCAGAGACCTCATACCGCAAAGCACTTGCCCGCGACACCACCTCCAGCACAGCCCAGTACAACCTCGGCAACTCACTCTACCGTAGATCTCAGAAGTCCAAGGACGAAGCTTATTATGATGAAGCCATAAAGCATTATTCATCGGCGATAGAAGATCCAAAGATAAAAGAAAAGAACAAAAGCCATGCCTACCATAACAGAGGAAACAGTCATCTGCAAAAAGGTCTCCTCAACCAGGAACAGGCAATGGAATCGTTCCAGCATGCGGTGTCGGATTATCAGGAAGCCCTGAAGATAGACCCTAAAAACAAGGATACCAAATACAACCTTTCTTTGGCTAAGAAGCTTTTGCAAAAGACACAGCAGCAAGGAGGAGGTGGCGGCGATAACAAAGACCAGCAGGACAAGAAAGATCAACAACAGCAGCAACAGCAACAAAATCAGGATCAAAACCAGCAACAAAAAGAACAGGATAAGCAGCAACAGCAGCCTCCCGAAACGCAGAAGAAGGATGCCGAACGACTGCTGAAAGCCATGGAGAACAACGAGAAAAAGACAATGAAAGAGCAGCAGGCAAAGGCTGTAAACGCCCAGAGTGCCAGAATAGAGAAAGACTGGTAGGTTTTTAGTTTCAGGTTTCTTGGCAGAGCCAATCGGCAAAGCCGATAACAAGTTTTAAGTTTCAGGTTTTAAGTTTCAAGTTTTTGTGGTGTATAAGTTAAGAACATTTATATTTGTCGCGATGGTGGTGCTACTGGGTAGCACCCGTGCTCAGGAGATACGTGTGGAGGCGCCCACAACAGCCTATGCCAACTCTCCGTTCCAGGTTAAGGTGATGGTGAGTGGGGGTGATTTCAGTGAGTTCAGAGACCCTCAGTTCAACGGACTTCGCGTCATGGGCAGAGGTAGCATGACACAAATAATAAACTGGAAGAAGTCGCAGGGCTACACATACACCGTGATGGCCGAGAATGAAGGAACAGCAACCATCGGTGCGGCCAGCTGCGTTATAGAAGGCAAACGTTACAGCACACAGCCACGACAGGTGAAAATCGAAGCCGCGCGACCCCAACAGCAGCAACAGCGGCGCAGAAGTCCTTACGGCAGCATGTTTGGCGATGATGAAGAAGATCCCTTCGAGGCGATGCACAAGCAGATGCAGCAGATGATGCAGCAGATGGACCCCTATGCAGGAGCAGCACCGCAACAGCCTACCTACGACCCAGCAGACCGCAATGATGGCGATGCTATTTTTGCCAAGATAAGCGTCAACAAGACCAATCCCTATAAGGGAGAGCAGGTTATCATGACCTATAAGATCTATACCCGTATAGATTTCAGCCTTACGGGAGGATTCCATGCACCAGAGAAGAAAGGATTCTGGTCGGAGAACCTGCTGCTGGATCAAAAATATATAAAGCCACAACAGGAGACTATCAAAGGCAAACGCTATCTCACATACGAACTCGGAAGAGAAGCCCTCTATGCACAGGAAGACGGCAGCTTGAAGATAGATGTGATGGACCTTCCGATACAGGCTGTTTTCTATACCTCGCAGCCAATAAATATCGGATTCTTTACGATACAGGCATCCCGTCCCGATCCGCAGCAGATATCGCTCAAGACCAATCCGCTTAGCGTTAGGGTCAAACCGCTACCATCAGGCGCACCAGCATCCTTCGATGGAGCCGTAGGCGATTTCGAGATTACAGGAGGGGTGGATAATACTATGACACGAGTCAATGAGGCCATCACCTACAGTATATCCATAAGTGGACAAGGCAACCTGACACTCATAGACAATCCGTCGGTACAGTTCCCCAACATCTTTGAAGCCTACGACCCAGAAGTGGAGGACAAGATAAACCGTACCGCCGGTGGAATAACGGGAAAACGCACCTTCAAGTGGGTGCTGATACCGCGAAGCGAAGGAGTCTATGAAATACCAGCCTTTACCTTTGCCTATTTCAATCCAGAGACAGGCAAATACGATACAACCACTATAGCCGCACAGCGTATCACCATCGAGAAAGGAGACCCCAAGCTGATGCAGAATTCCTCAAGCGGCGACGAGCATGATGTCAGAGAAGACATTAACTATATTAAGATGGAGAGCAGGCAGCTGGCAGCAGGCAGTGGTCAGTCGAAAGGAAACCTTTGGTTTTGGATAGTCGAGTGTCTTATCGTTGTTGTTGCAATCGTTCTCTATTTCTATATCAAGCATCGCCAGTTGGCTAATCAGGATATTGCAGGAGTGCGGCTGCGTCGCGCTACACGCGAAGCCCAGAAGCGATTAAGGCGAGCCGAAAAGCATATGCATTCGGGTGATGACGAAAAATTCTATGAAGAGATATACAAGGCCATCTGGGGCTGCCTGGCAGACAAATTCAACATTTCATTGTCCAAGCTCAGCAGCGAGACGGTACAAGATTGCCTTAACGAGAAAGCTGTACCCGAAGAGCGACAAGAGTTGATACGCGACACACTCCAGGAGGTAGACTTCGCCAGATTCGCACCCGGAGACACCAGTAAGAAAAAACAGTCCATCTACAATAAAGCCCTCGACATGATCCGGACACTCAGTTTCGTGATAGCGTTGCTGCTCATGCCCCTTACCACATTTAGCCAACAGCTTGACTATCCCGAAAGACCCAGGCAATCTGTAATGGAGACGGAGGCCCCCGTAGAACCAGAGGAGGTTCAGAATGTAAACGAGATTTCCTCTGACCCCTCGGCCACCTTTGCCGAAGGGAATGCCGCATACCGAGCAGCCCGCTATCAGGATGCAGCCAACATCTACGCATCCCTTATCGAAGACGGGCTCGTCAGTCATGAGCTGTATTACAACTATGCCAACGCGCTCTATCGTTCGGCCAACTATCCCGAAGCCATACTTTACTACGAACGCGCCCTACGTTTGAAACCAGGAGACCGTCAGACACGAGAGAACCTGGCACTTGCCAACACCAAACTGTCGGACAACCTAAGTCCTGTTCCGCAGCTGTTCATCACCAAATGGCATCGAAAGGCGGTACGCAACCATCCGGTATCGACATGGTTGATATGTATTGCGGCACTTACCCTTTTGCTTGCGGCTGCGGTGGTGCTCATGCTGCTCACACAGAATTATGCCCTCCGCAAGACCTCGTTTTGGATAGCTGTGCTCGCCTTCCTTGCGATGCTGCCGATAGTGTATACAGCCATCAGTTCGAACCAGTACTGGAATCATCCCAATGAAGCAATCATAATGACCACAATGGTGAACCTAAAGGGGTCGCCCGACAATGGTAGCGTGGATAAGTTCGTGCTACACAGCGGATCGAAGGTCGTTATTGAAGATCAAATAGACAGATGGCTGAAAGTGTGTGCTATAGACGGTAATAGTGGATGGATTGAAGAAAAAGATTTGGAGAGAATATTATAGTTACAGGTTTTATATATCTCGCAATGACCATAGCCCAACATAATGGAATAGTGACAGCCGTAGGCGACGGACAAGTGACGGTACGGATAGAGTCGCAGTCGGCCTGCTCCTCGTGTGAAGCCCATGGCAAGTGCGGTTTCGCCGAGAGTAAAGCCAAAGAGATATCTATCAAGACCAGCGACTGGCAAGATTATCATATCGGAGAAAATGTGACGGTAGGCATCAACAAAAGTCTGGGACTTCAAGCTGTAGCCATCGCATACATACTGCCAGCCGTTCTAATGATAGTCATTTTCATTATTCTCAACCGATATGTCGGCGACCTTTGGTGTGCACTTGCCACTATAGCCTTCGTTGCCCTCTACTGGGGACTTCTCGCTCTATGTAGGAAGCGTCTGCAGAGCCGTTTCACGTTCCATCTATCACACACTTTCGACGACGAACTGCAAAAATAATAACATTTTTTTGTATCTTTGCACCCAATTATCCGTATAATAAACCATTAGGCACCTAGTCAAGAATTCAAAAATACAGTAATAAATGAAGAAGTATTACATTCTCACTATCGCGGTTCTTGCGTTAACCGCCGTTTTCTGTCCTACTAACCTTAAAGCACAGAAGGCATCCGAGATTACGATCAACTCGCAGTATCGCGACGCCATCATGAACTATCTGCGTCAGGACATCCAGCAGCGCCAGCAGGTTATGGCCAAGCGCGCCGAGCAGATTCTCATCAACCTCCCCAACGAGGAGAAACTCTATGACGAGACCTTCGTCACCATCAAGACCGACATAGCCGAAGCCTTGAGAGAAGACGGCCGCAGAGAGTATAACTACATCTTCGACATATCCTACAACTGCAAACATATCGAAGGCGTGTCTGACGACTATCCTGTAGGAGTTTATGACTACAACGCATCGAATTCGGCACGAGCTATCTGCAACCTCACCAAGATAATGGTGGAGGAAGTCTCGAAGGACCTCTTCCGCGAGGGTAAATCCATAACCACGCGTATCACCGCCACCACCGACGACATAGAGATTAACCACATACCCTATAACGGCGAGTATGGTGATTTCAAATACTGCCCCACCAATTATAACGGAGAGAACGTGCGTATCTCGGTGAACAAAGAGGAGGGTATCACCACCAACGCCCAGCTGGCTTACCTCCGCGCCCAGAGTGTGAAAGGTTACCTTGAAGCCAATGTGGCATCGTTGCGCCGCGCCACCAATAAGTATGAGTTCATCACCAAAACCTACGACAAAGAGGGATCGCAATACCGTCGCAGCAGCATAGAGATTATCGTGCATGGGGCTTTCGATGAGATTATGACCGAGATGAACAACCGACTCATCAACGATGAGTATGTCGACTTCAATATCCCCGTCAACGAGGCAGGCGCCAATGCCAACACCTTCGCCCTCATCATCACCAACTACGAATATGCAAAACCCCTGCCGTCGGTTCCTTTTGCAAACAACGACGGAGAGATTTTCTATCAATATTGCGTCAAGACCCTCAGCATACCTGAGCGTCATGTGAAGCTGCTTCGTAATGCCAACGCCGAGGTTATCAAGAACGAAGGAGTCAACTGGCTCAAGGACATCACCGTTGCCCTCAACGGCGAAGCCAACATCATACTCTACTATGCCGGACACGGATTCACGGATGCCAACTTCAATCCTTACATCATCCCCACCGACATCAACGCCACAGGTATTAAAGCCTTCAACGGCAAGAGCTCGCTGCCCGACGATATGGTGCTCAAGAAATGTGAATCCAAGAACCTCATCAAGCAATGTATCGCCCTCGACACCATCTGCAATAGCTGGTTCAACCGCGTGAAGTTCAAGAGCCTCACCTTCATCCTTGATGCCGGTTTCGACGGCACTCAGCGTAACGGACATTCACTCTTCACCATCAAGAAGAAAGCCAAGAAGATGAAAGGTATGCGTATACGTAACGACGTTGTCATGTTCGCCGCCGCTGACTGGAATAAGGCAGCCTACAGTTTTGACCAGCAGCATCACGGATTCCTCACCTACTTCATGCTGAAAGAGATCAAGAGGACCCGCGGCGATATCGACTACGGCACGCTCTTTGAGACCATCGACCGCCAGCTTAACTACGAGTCGTCGTTGCAAGGCAAGCTGCAGCAACCCAAGATTGTGCTTGGCAACAAGGCAAAAGAAGGATGGCAAGCACGCCGCTTCAAGTAAGAATAGCATAAGACAAAATAGAAGAGGACGCTCAGTATTGAACGTCCTCTTCGTTATTTATTAGAAAAGACTTTATTCTGCATCCATCACAAGACGTACCGACTGACCTCTGCCACGCCCCATGAGGTAGGAGATGGAGATGTAGCCGCTGTACTGCATCATCAGTACGCCGGCCGCATCGAAGCAGTAAGGAGTTGAGGTCCAATAGTACAGATATTCATTTACTTCCGATACGGTAGTACCTTGTCGACATCCGGCGGCAGGAAGGAAGGCACATCCCGCATTTTCCATCATCGACCATTGTTCGATGTTGTAGATATTATCGGTATAAGCCGCATCGTAAGAATTGATGCCAACGGGGGCGGGCACTTCTTTCGGATGTAC
This sequence comes from uncultured Bacteroidota bacterium, assembly GCA_902774845.1. GTDB lineage: Bacteria > Bacteroidota > Bacteroidia > Bacteroidales > P3 > Colimorpha. The sequence continues at coordinate 158,839 of CACYJU010000003.1, read as the reverse complement.
GTAGATGTCGGGGAATACGAGAATCCCGTTTATGCCAGCCACCTGAGCTGGGGCGTAGTGGGCGTTTGCCACACCGTTTACAGTAGAGGCCAGACGGCCGAAAATGAGGTAGCCCATCTCGTCGCGAGTGAGCAGACGCCACATTCCGGCCATGTTGCCGCCGTTTTCGATGGCATTGTAGACACCCCAGTCGGCATTGCTATATTCGCCCACTAGGCCGTTGTACGCTTCGCCTCCAACCCAGTAGTCTTCCTCGCCCGAGAGGGTGGAATAGGGTAGGTAGGCGTTGGCTCCGCTGTTCCAGCCGCTGGTGCCCCAGCCAAAGAGGTCGATCCATCCATTGTAGTCGGATGCGATGTTAGCGTTGTCAGAGCCTACGATATCGAATTGGTTTTCCGCAAAGCGCCATGTGGACGTTGAGGCACGGTACTGCAGGTTGCCTTTGGCAAGCTTCACCTTACGGTCGGAGGCGATAGAGAAGAGTGCGTTGGAGGCACCGTTCTCGTCGAAACCGCCAATAGAGGAGGTGGGGCCAGTGCCGCCAGGATTGTCGCTACCAGGATTGTTGCCGCCGGGGGTCGTACTGCCACCAGGATTTACACCAGAGCCGCCAGAAGTCTGCGAGGTCTGGAGGGTGTTGTTCACGGTGTCATCATTGGGGTCGCAAGAGCAGAAGGCCAAAGTGGCAATTGTGACCAGAAAAAATGCAAGTTTTTTCATGTTGTTGGGTTTTTATTAGTTTTTAGAAAGACTTTTGTAATTGCAAAGATATGTTTTTTTCACATCTCCTACTATAGTTAGTCACAAAAAAGATGAAAAACCGTCAGAGATGTTGCAATTTTTTTGAAAAAAATGAGACGTATTTTTGTATAAGTCATTTCTGTTGAATGGTTATTAATGAGGATGAGTTGTCATCTTTTTGCTGATTATCAAGGTTTTGGTTATTGATTGGTGGTGGATGGTGTTTCAGTTTCAGTTGTTTCAGTTGTTTTTTTTGAGTGGTATCGTTTTGGGTGCTTTTCAATCTTTATATATGTAATATATTTGTTATTAGTTAATTATATACTATAGGGAAGTGAAATTTGAAATATGCACATCCTTCAAAAATCAAACTGAAACTGAAACAACTGAAACGGTTGACTGATGGACTTCTCTACAAGGCCCGTGTGAGACGTGTTTTTGGCCTTTTAGAGGAGGCGGTCAGCTTTGGTTTCAGACGTTTCAGTTGTTTGTGGAATGGGTGTTGTTATGAGGTGGGAGGTTAATAGGAGTTAGATGATAGTTAAGTGATAGGGAGATGATAGGCAAGTAATAGGAAAGTTTGATCTTGATTATGATTTTTGAGTGCAGTTGAGATGGTCGTTTGGAAAGGTGTTTTGGCTAAAATTGGGTAAATAAGGTAGCTTTTTATATTTTTTTGCCTGTTTTTTAATGCCAATTTGAGGTTTTTGTTTGAGATTCTTAATAGGAGATGATTGTATTACGATGTTATATTTACTGATACTTAGTATTTTAGATGAGATGGTAAGATGTATGCAGTCTCAGTCTCAGAGTCTCAGTTGTTTTTTGATGGGTATGCATATCTCTCCGCTATATACCTTTATTTACATCTATATATCTTATTATTAATTAATTATAAGAATAATAAGAGAGGATTTGAGAGTTAGATGGTGGTTTTTTATTTCAACTGAGACTGAGATTTGAGACTGTTGTGGGTTGAATCCCCTTTAAAAAGCAGGTGTACGACGTACTTTTTGCCTTTACTAATGGGCATTATGTTCTTGTCTCAGAGTCTCAGTTGGTTTTTGAGGATGGATGTGGTTGTGTGTTTGTATGACTTTGTATAAGTTTGGAGGCAGGGAATGCGGAGCTTGTGCGGAGTTAGTGCGGAGTTATCGGGGTGGGGAAATTGGTGTATTATTGAGGTTGGAGGTTTGTTGTTGACAGATGTTAACAACATTATAATAAAAAGCACTTGTAGGTATGACTATTTTTATGTATCTTTGTACGACTTGGAGGTGTTGTTTATTGCATCAATCAAGCTGAAAAACAACGGAATAAAAAACTATAAATAATCAATTGTTATGGCACTTAAGCGAGTTATGGTTCTCACAGGCGGCGGCGACTGTCCGGGATTGAACGCTGTGATAAGGGGCATCGTGAAGCGCGCCTCACAGGAGAATGACTGGGAGGTGGTTGGCTGCATCGAGTCGTTCAACGGAGTGCTGCGCGAGCCTACGGAGATAAGGGTGCTCGACGAGAAGAGCGTGGAAGGGCTGCAGATACAAGGCGGCACGATATTGGGCACCACGAACAAGGGCGGTCCGTTTGCCTGGCCGGTGAAGAATCCCGACGGCAGTTGGACGACGGTGGACCGTAGCGACGAGATGATACGCAAGCTCTCGTACCTCGGCATCGACGCGGTGATAAACATCGGAGGCGACGGCTCGCAGAGGATCTCGCTCGGATTGGCGCAGAAGGGTCTGAAAATCGTGGGTGTGCCCAAGACGATAGACAATGACTTGTCGCTGACCGACTACACCTTCGGATTCCAGACGGCAGTACAGATATGCACCGAGGCGATAGACAAGCTGGTAACCACAGCTGCCTCGCACAACCGAGTGTTCATCATGGAGGTGATGGGACGCGATGCGGGATGGATAGCGTTGCATAGCGCGATAGCCGGCGGAGCGGATGTGTGCATCATTCCTGAGATACCGTACAACATAGAGAAGATAAAGCAGAAGATAGAGCAGCGCTACAACAAACGTCACGGTTACTGCATCATCGTGGTGGCCGAAGGAGCTGTGCCGGCAGGCGGAACGGTTACGGGAACGGTGACCGGCGAGGTGGGATATCAGCATATCAAGCTGGGCGGCATAGCCGAGCAGCTGGCAGCCGACCTGAAGGCGGCCGGAGTGGAGCACGACATACGTTGCACCATACTCGGACACCTACAGCGCGGCGGCACGCCTATCGCTTTCGACAGAGTGCTGGCGAGCGAGTTCGGAGTGAGGGCTATGGAGTTTGTGCTCGAAGGCAAGTTCGGCCAGATGGTGGCCTACCATCATCCTGACGTGGTGGGAATACCGCTTGAGGAGGCCGTGAGAGAGCAGAACCTTGTGAGCCCCGACAGCCGACTGGTGCATACCGCCAAGGGGTTGGGCATCGAATTCGGCGACTGAGAAAATGAGTGCGTGCCCGCATAGGGCGATTAATTATAAGAGATATGGAAACAAAAAAAATAAAAAGTGCATTAATCTCCGTCTACTACAAAGACGGCCTTGAAGACATCGTACGCGAACTGGACAAGAACGGAGTAACGATATACTCCACCGGAGGAACCTACAAGTTTATCCACGACCTGGGCATAGAGCCTGTGGCTGTGGAGTCTCTCACGGGATATCCTTCGATATTGGGCGGAAGGGTGAAGACGTTGCATCCTAAGGTGTTCGGCGGAATACTGAGCCGTCGCGACATCTTCAGCGACAACGAGCAGCTGAAAGAGTACGAGATACCCGAGATAGACCTGGTCATCGTAGACCTCTACCCGTTTGAGCAGACGGTGGCCAGCAACGCCCCCGAGCAGGATATCATCGAGAAGATAGACATCGGAGGCATCTCACTCATCCGTGCGGCAGCCAAGAACTTCAAGGATGTCATCATCGTTCCGGCAGTAAACCACTATGCCGAATTCCTGGAGCTCTACCGCAACAACGAAGGCGGTACTACACTCGAAGAGCGTCATCGCTTTGCCGCCTACGCTTTCAACGTGAGTTCGAACTACGATACCGCCATCTTCAACTACTTCAACCGCACCGAAGAGATAGCAGCCTTCAAGCAGAGCTGCCTGCAGGCCGTGCCGTTGCGCTATGGCGAGAACCCCCACCAGAAAGGTTTTTACTATGGCGACCTGGAAGCCTGCTTCACCAAACTCAACGGCAAGGAGATAAGCTACAACAACCTGGGCGACATCGACGCCGCTTGCTCGCTGATAGACGACTTCAACGACACAGCCTTCGCCATACTGAAACACAACAACGCCTGCGGAATGGCTACGGCTGACACCTTGCTTGAAGCTTGGAAGATGGCGTTGGCGGGCGACCCGGTATCAGCTTTCGGCGGGGTGCTTATCACTAACCGCACCATCACCAAAGAGGTGGCTGAAGAGATGCACAAGATATTCTTCGAAGTCTGCATCGCTCCCGATTACGATGCCGACGCGTTGGAGATACTGAAAGGCAAGAAGAACCGCATCATACTGAAACGAAACCCGTTCAAGATGCACCAACAGATGTTCCGCAGCGTGCTCGACGGCGTGCTGGTGCAGGATCGCGACAATGTGGTGCCCAAAGCCGAAGAGATGACCACCAGCGTGACCTCGACGCCGGTGACGGCAGAGCAGGCGGCAGACCTGGCCTTCGCCACGATATTGGTGAAACACACCAAGTCGAACGCGATAGTGCTCGCCAAAGGACATCAGCTCTATGCCAGCGGCACGGGTCAGACCTCGCGCGTGGATGCGCTGAAGCAGGCAATAGCCAAAGCCAAGAGTTTCGGCTTCGACCTGAACGGCGCTGTGATGGCGAGCGACGCCTTCTTCCCCTTCGCCGACTGCGTGGAGATAGCCCACGAAGCGGGCATCACCGCAGTGGCCCATCCCGGCGGCTCGATACACGACCAAGACTCTATCGACTACTGCGAGAAAAACAAGATGGCGATGGTGATTACCGGAAAACGCCATTTCAAGCATTAATGATAGGTGTCAGTTGAAACAAAACGACAGCAGAAAACGTTAAAGAACTAATAAATTAAAACACAAAAACTGAATATGGGTCTACTTTCGCTATTCAACAAAGAGATTGCAATGGACTTGGGAACCGCCAACTCCATAGTGATCTACAACGACCAAGTAGTCATTGACGAGCCGTCAATCGTGGCATATGACCGCAATACGGGCGAGATTAAAGCCGTCGGCAAGGAGGCACAGCTGATGGAAGGACGTACCGACCAGCGCAACCTCGAAACCATACGACCGCTGAAAGGCGGCGTTATAGCCGACTACGAGATGGCACAACACCTCATACGCCGACTCATCGGAATGACCAGCATCAGCCGTTCGTTCATGCCACCGTCACTTAAGATGGTTATCTGCATACCTTCAGGTATCACCAACGTGGAAGAGCGAGCTGTGCGTGAAGCTGCTGAGCAGGCAGGCGCCAAAGAGATACGTATGATACATGAGCCTATGGCAGCAGCTGTGGGTATCGGCATAGACGTGCTCGAACCTTTCGGACACATGATTGTCGATATCGGAGGCGGTACGGCAGAAATAGCCGTCATATCTCTTGGAGGTATCGTGTGTAACAACTCCATCCGTGTGGCCGGCGATGTGTTCAACCAGAATGTGGTGGACTATATGCACAAACACCACAATATGGTTATCGGAATTCCGACTGCCGAAAGGGTGAAGATAGCTGTTGGTTCGGCTATCTCTGAACTTGAGGAAGGACCAGAAGACTACCCCTGCAAAGGTCGCGACATGATGACCGGATTGCCCAAAGAGGTGACCATCAACTACAAGGAGGTGGCACACGCATTGGATAAATCGATCACCCAGATAGAGCAGGCTATCCTTGACACGCTGGCACAGACACCTCCCGAGCTGGCAGCAGATATCTACAAGACTGGTATCTATCTGGCTGGTGGCGGAGCGTTGCTGCGAGGCTTGGACGAGCGTATCTCGTCGAAGACAAAGCTGCAGGTGCATATAGCCGACGACCCGCTCCGTGCTGTGGCACGTGGTACTGGTATCGCCCTGAAGAACTTCAACAGATATCAGTTCCTTATTAAATAGGTATAGATGAACAAAAAGAAAGAAGGCTTCCTTGAAAGAGGAGGCCTTCTCTTTTTATACCATATCTTGTTTACTGCATCGTTGCCATCTGCATCATGATCTTCTCCAACTGAGCCTGAACTTGGGATGGGCTGCAGGTGAAGTTGTTGGCGATGATGGAGAAGCAGAGGAGTTCGCCTTTGGCGGTGGTGATGTAGCCGGCATAGCTCTTCACTCCATCCATGGAGCCGCTTTTTATCTTCATGGCCACATTGGCTGGCAGCTTGGGGAGCATGTTTTTGGCGGTGCCGCTCTCTCCAACTTTGGCGAGAGTCTTGCTGAAATCACTATATATCGGTCGGCGAGCCACGTGGCGCAGGAACCGGCACATGAAATCGCAGGTGAGACGGTTCTCTCTTGAGAGACCGCATCCGTCCTTGAGCTTGACGCCGTCGATATTCAATCCGCTCTCGGTGCAATAAGCCAAGATGGCCTTCGATCCGTTTTCGGAGGTTCCTTTCTTATACATCTTGTAGCCAAGATACTTGAAGATGCTTTCGGCATAGAGGTTGTTGCTCGTTAAGTTGGTGTACTGAGCGATGACGTAGTAGGTGTTGGAGAGGTAGTCCATGAGGTCTTTGCCGTCGGCATGACGGAGGTTCTGGGTGGGAGTTCCGCTGACGTTTATCCCGTTGGTCTTGAGGAAGGCGGTGAAGAGAGAAGCGCAGCTCTCGGCTGGATTGGGGAGAGCACCACGGACGGAGAAGTTACGTTTGCCCAGCGGCACGGTACCATCGTAGATGCGAATTGAACTTGTGGCGTCGCCGTAGATAATCACATTGTCACCCGAGTTGGCAGGCCCGGTGGTTACAAAATTCTGTGCATGCACTTTTATGCCGTTGGGCGAAGTGTGGTCGACGGTAGCCGCCTGTCCTACCTTTTGTCCTCCGTTGAAGTAGACGAAGAACATGTTCTCGTGGAAGTTTAGGCCTGAGGCGCCACAGCCATAATAGTTGCCGATGTCGCCCCACTGCCAGGAGTCGTTGTGCTGTTTGTCGTCGAAGAAGCTCGCATCGTAGCATATTCTGCCGTCGATGCTACGAATGCCGTTGTTCTTTAAAGCTTTCATCCAAGATGTGAAGAGAGAGTCGGGAGTGGTCTGCTTATAACGGTAAGAACCGAGAATCGGGTCGCCGCCACCGACGATGACGATGTCGCCATGGAGAACACCGTTGCGGTCGATCTTGCCCGTGTGTTTCAAGACGGTTTTGAAACGGAACGTCGAACCCAGTCGTTCAAAGCCTACGGCGGTGGTGAGAATCTTCATCATGGAAGCCGGCACCAGCGAACGCTGAGCCTCGTAAGAGTAGACGCTTTTGTCCTTGGTGACGTTGTAGACGCAGACAGAGAGGGTAGCGTGGCTCAGTTGAGAGGAGTTCTGTACGTCGCGCACAGTTTGGTCGAGCTTGGAGGTGTTCTGAGCAGAGCAGAACGGAATCTGCAGATTGACTATTAACACAAGCAAGGCTGCCTGGAACAATCTGAATATGGCGGTATGGGATCTCATAGGCTTTTATTTATGTTTTCTATCAGTTCGAGCAGAGTGTCACGTCCGACACCAGTCAGAGAGGAGGTCATCACCATATTGGGTAGAGACTCCCAGTCGTGGAGCAGTCGGGCTTTGAAGTCATTGACATTGGAACTGATTATACGTTGTTTTTCTTTGTCGGTCTTAGTGAAGACAATGGTCATCGGAATCCCGTTCATGCCTAGGAAGTTGGCAAACTCCAAGTCGATGGCCTGAGGCGGAATGCGAGAGTCGATGAGCAGGAAGACGTTGACCAACGACTCGCGCTTGAGCATATAGTCGGAGATCATCTTCTGCCACGCTTTGCGAGAGGTTTGGGACGTGCGAGCGTAGCCATAGCCAGGGAGGTCGACAATGTACCACTCCTTGTTGACGAGGAAGTGGTTGATGAGTTGAGTCTTGCCTGGACGGCCGCTCGTCTTGGCCAGCCCTTTCACGCCGGTGAGCATGTTGATGAGCGACGACTTCCCCACGTTGCTACGTCCGATGAAGGCATACTCTGGGAGGCCGTCGGAAGGACACTTCTTGTAAGTGCTGTTGCTCACTATGAATTCGGCTGACTTTATCTGCATGGCTTACTTTTCGGTAGTCTTTTTGGTATCCTTTGTTTTGTGAGGTGTGGCTTTGGGAGTCTTATTCTTGGGCTCGGCCTTCTCTTTAGGTTTTCGGACGGTTTTGCGTTTCTCCTGAGTCGACTTGCGCTTCTCAATACGCTCTTGCCGGCGTTGCTGTTGCCGTTCCCTCATCTTGGCGAGATGGTCGGCGATGGACTCCTGCTCGCCTTCGACGGACTTGCCCCACCAGGGGAGTTTTTCGAGGTCTATGTTGAAGAGGTTGCGACGGTCGAGTCGTTTGTTGCGTTTCTCGTAGGACTCAAAATAGCGGGAACGTTTGTCAGGATAGATGTCACGGAGTTTGATGAGAATGCCCGTCTCATCGACATCGCCGAAACCGTGAGTCATGGCTGTGCCGAACGATCGCATGGTGGGGGAGAGTTTCATGTAGGCGTTGATGAGAGGCGGCACGCTGGAGCCGAGCTCACGAACAGAGTGAACGAGAGTCTGGTAGTCCTCCTTGTAGTTGCGGCCACGGAAGAGGCGATGCAGTTTGTTGAAGTCGGTGGTTATGTCACGCGACTCGTATGGCCATAAGAGACCGTCGCGGTCAGGGAAGTGTTTTTTGAGGAAGTAGAGGATGAGGTCTTTTGCTTCGGGGTTCATCTGCGAGTACATGGTCACCTTGCCGAAGAAATAGTAGGTCTCAGGAATCTCCATGGCGAGTCCGCCGATGCCGTCCCAGAGGTTGTCGAGCGAGTAGAGACCCTTGCTGAGATTGGTTCCGGGTTGGAATTTAGGTTGCACGAAAGCACGCCCCAACTCGACCGTGTAGGGCAGATAGTCGCGAATGAACTCCTCGCTGAAATGGAATTCCGAGGCTGCCGAGGTCGCATAGGTGCCGTCGGGGCGTTGAAGGATATTTGTTCCGTGGATGAAGCGATAGGCGCCCACTATCTCTTGATCGGCGGGACTCCAGACGAAGAGTTGCTTGTAGCAATGAGGGTCGGGAAGTGTGTCGTACTCGTCGATGTCGACTGGTTTGCCTGTGCCGCCACCCTGGAGAGCAAAACTCAGCTCACGTAGGCGTCCGATTTCCTGCATGATATTGGGTGAGCGGTGAGCTGTGGTGACGTATATTTCCTTGTCTCCGTAGTTTGTCTTGCGGAGGAAGTGGCGTTGCTTGAGTTCCTGTAGCAGGAGGTTGCGGTCAACGGGTTCGCGGATATAGCTTATGTCGATAGATTCCATTTCTTGAGTGTTTGAATGTTTAGAACTCCAGGTCGGGGTTGTCTTTGAGTTTGTAGACAAAGTCGTGTAAGAGGGCTGCCCATTCTTTGGCAGAGTGAGAGTTGTCGAAACGAGTGTAAGGGATAGGCTTGCCGATCACGAGAGTGAAGGTCTTTCCTTTTTGTGCAAACATCTCGCCCGGCAGGAGAGCCATCTCGAAGTTGAATTTTACGCCGAGACGTTTGCGGAGGTTTGCTATGCGGTAGAAACGCTTGCGGTTGCGAGCGTCGAAGAAGACCGGTATGATGTCGCGCTGATAGCGGATGGCCTTCTTGATGAAGGTGGGTTTCCATTCGAGGTCGCGTATCTTGCCTTTCTGTAGGCGCGAGCACATGCCGGCAGGGAAGTAAAGGAGTGTGTTCTCGCCGGCAAAGACATTTTCAAGAGCCTCGATATTCTTATTTTTGTTTACCTTGTCGATAGGCACAAAGAGGGACTTTAATCCTGGGAGATGCATGAGAAAGTCGTTGACCGGGAATATTATGTCCTTGCGGTAGTGTCCGATGGCACCCATGAGAGCCAGGCCGTCGGGACCGCCGAGTGGGTGGTTGCCCGCAATGATGGGATAGCTGTCGAGCGGTATGCGCTCAGGGTGGATGGTATTGACCGTGATGCCGAGGTCTCCATAGAAGAAAGCGTCGACAAAGTCGAGGCCGAACTTATCGCGATGTTTGTATATGCCAGAGTTGAGATCCTTGATGTGTAGCAGCCGGGTGAGGAAAGCGCGAACGAGGTGTCCGGTTTTTACGCCTTTGGCTTCGAGGATCTTCTTCAGGTTGATGTATTCAGGACCTATTTCAGGTAGGTTGGTTTGTTGAGTTTGTTCCATGATACGTGCTTTACTTAATTTGCAAAAGTACACAATAAATTGAACCCCCTAATCCCAAACTGAGCAAAAGATATTAACAACAGAGTTGTTATATAGTCATTATATGACAGAATGACATAATATAATAGGTCAAAATGGTTGTATTTATGACAAAATGACATTAAAATAGGAGATGGTATGGATGTTGACGGAATGGGTGTGAAAACGGTTCGAGAGAGCCGAGAAACAGAAAGTATTAACAATTAAAAATCATAGGAGGACAAAACCATGTTAGTAACAAGAAACAACCGCGAATTGATGCCGTCATTGTTCAACGAGCTTCTCAACTGGGGCAACGGATTCATGCCTGAAGAGCGCATTGCGACACCCAAGATGAACATCAGCGAAACAGACAAAGCCTACGAGATGGAGCTCTGCGTTCCAGGCTTGAAGAAAGAAGACCTGAGTATCAGCATCGACACCGAGAACCAGCTTGTGGTGGAGATGACGAAGGAGAACAAAAAAGAAGAGAAGGAAGAACGTAAGTGGTTGCGCCGCGAGTTCAGTTCAACCCAATTCAAGCAGGTGTTCACCCTTCCAGAGAACGTGAAGCGTGAGCAGATTAGCGCGAAGGTGGAGAACGGAATCCTGACGGTGGAGCTGCCTAAGTTCACCGAAGACGAGAAGAAAGCTCTCGCACAGAAGATTACCATCCAGTAAAACGACGATTTCAATAAGTTGAACATCAAGGCCCTGACCTATAAGGTCGGGGCTTTTTTTTTGTGTTACGGTGAGAGTGGTAGTGTTAATTTTTGGAATCTGAAGTTTGTATTTTGAAAGGGTGGGTTGTTAATGCGTTGACTGATCTGTAAGTTGAAATCCACATAGAGCTTATTGGGGTATACATTGCTGGAACTGAATGTGGAATGTGATATTTAATATAAAAGTATAATGTATTGTTATTCAGATGGATATGTGGTATATTAAACTTTTTTTCAACAATTTTATTGTGCATTAAAAAAATAGTAGTACTTTTGCAGTCCGATTTGAGAAGAAAAAAATAGAAAAATATTAACGCTGAGAAGCGCCTAAAAAACGAAAGAAAGCTATGTCAAAGAAAAACAAGGATGCAAGAGTACAGGTGATACTCGAGTGCACAGAGCAGAAAGCAAGCGGTGTTCCCGGTATGTCGCGTTACGTCACCACCAAGAACAAGAAGAACACCCCGGAGCGTATCGAACTCAAGAAATACAATCCGTTCCTCAAGAAAGTAACCGTTCACAAAGAAATCAAATAGTATAGGAGATATAGACTATGGCAAAGAAAGTTGTTGCTACACTTAAGACAAGCACTGGTAAAAGTTTCGCAAAGGTTATCCGCATGGTCCGCTCTCCCAAGACCAACGCTTACATGTTCAAAGAGGAGATCGTTCCCGCTGACGGTGTTCAGGAATACCTCAAGAAGAAATAAAACATCATTTTTTTCATACGCTTTTGTTTTGGCTTCGGTTCGAAAGAACCGGAGCTTTTTTGTTTTCCATATACTACCGTTTGCGTTTTAAATTTATTTCATACATTTGTAGTTTGTTTGAAAGCTATATGTGTGATGGCAATGTATTGTAAATGTGGGTGGTAGTTCGGCGTAAATTGATTATAAATCATTGAAACAATAATAATAATGGCTTACAAGGAGTATAAGCAGCTTAGTATGACCCAGATCGGCGAGGAAATCCGTCGTTTCTGGGAGGAAAACAAGACTTTCGAGAAAGGACAGAAGTTGGCGGAAGGTCATCCGTCGTATGTTTTCTACGACGGCCCCCCGTCGGCTAACGGCAAGCCGGGCATCCACCATGTGATGGCCCGCACCATCAAGGATGTCTTCTGCCGCTACAAGGCGCAGAAGGGTTTCTTCGTTGACCGCAAGGCGGGTTGGGACACCCACGGCCTGCCAGTTGAGTTGGGCGTCGAGAAGAACCTCGGCATCACCAAAGAGGACATCGGGAAGAAGATTTCCGTAGATGAATACAACCGCGCATGCCGCACCGAGGTGCTGAAATACAAGGACCTCTGGGACGAGCTCACCCGTCAGATGGGCTACTGGGTTGACCTCGAGCATCCCTATATCACCTTCGACAACGAGTATATCGAGACTCTCTGGTTCCTCTTGAAGAAACTCTACGACAAAGGTTTGCTCTACAAAGGCTACACAATACAGCCCTATTCGCCTGCCGCCGGCACAGGACTCTCGAGCCATGAGCTCAACATGCCCGGCTGCTACCGCGACGTGAAAGACCTCACTTGTGTGGCGATGTTCCGATTGACCTCAAGCAATCAGGCAATCGAGCAATCAGACATCCCCACCTACGCCATCGCTTGGACCACCACTCCGTGGACTCTGCCTTCCAACACCGCCCTCTGTGTAGGCCCCTCGATTGACTATGTGCTCATCGAGACCACCCACCCATACAAGGAGACTCCCTGCCACATCGTTATGGCTAAAGCCCTTGTGGGAAGCATGTTCCCCGAAGGCAAGTCGCCCGAATACAAGATCGTGGCAGAATGCAAGGGTAAAGATCTCGAAGGACTCCGCTACGAGCAGCTCATCCCTTGGGTGAAACCCACTGGCGATGACGCTTTCCGCATCATCCTTGGCGACTATGTGACCACCGAGGACGGTACGGGCATAGTGCATATAGCTCCCACCTTCGGCGCCGATGACGCACGTGTAGCTAAAAAAGCCGGCATCGGCGAGCTCCTGCTCTTCGACCGCGACGGCAAGCAGATGCCGATGGTCGACAAGAAAGGCCGCTTCGCACCAATCGACGACCTCGACCCCGAATGGGTGAAACAGAACGTCAACACCGACCTCTACGCCCCATACGCCGGCAAGTTCGTCAAGAACGCATACGACCCAGCCAAGACCGAGAAAGACCCGTCGCTCGATGTTGATATCGTGGTGATGCTTAAAGGCGAAGGCAAACTCTTCAAGAGCGAGAAGCACACCCACAGTTACCCCCATTGCTGGCGTACCGACAAGCCGGTGCTCTACTATCCGCTTGACAGCTGGTTCATCCGCACCACTGCCGTCAAGGACCGTATGATCGAACTCAACAAGACCATCAACTGGAAACCCGAAGCCACCGGAAGCGGACGTTTCGGCAACTGGCTTGAGAATATCGTCGACTGGAACCTCTCGCGCAGCCGCTATTGGGGCACTCCGCTCCCGATATGGCGCACCGAGGACGGCAAAGAAGAAAAATGCATAGGCAGCGTCGAAGAACTCCGCAAGGAGATAGACAAGGCTGTGGCAGCAGGATTGATGAAGGAGAATCCCTATGCTTCGGAAGACTATACCAGATTTGATCTCCACCGTCCTTATATCGACAGCGTCGTCCTCGTTTCCGACAGCGGCAAGCCGATGCGTCGCGAACCCGACCTGATCGACGTATGGTTCGACAGCGGCGCCATGCCATACGCCCAAATTCACTATATGGGCAAACAGGGCGAGCTGAACGATAAGAACTTCCCGGCCGACTTCATCGGCGAGGGCGTTGACCAAACTCGTGGCTGGTTCTACACGCTCCACGCCATTGCTACCATGTGTTTCGACTCTGTCGCATTCAAGAACGTGGTGTCGAACGGCTTGGTGCTCGACAAGAACGGCAACAAGATGTCCAAACGTCTCGGCAACGCCGTTGACCCCTTCGAGACTCTTGGCAAATATGGCCCCGACGCTACACGTTGGTATATGATTACCAACTCGCAGCCGTGGGACAACCTCAAGTTCGACGTCGAAGGTGTTGATGAGGTTAGGAGAAAGCTCTTTGGTACACTCTACAACACCTACAGCTTCTTCGCCCTCTACGCCAATATCGACGGCTTCGAGTACAAGGAGGCCGACCTTCCCACAGAGAAACGTCCCGAGATAGACCGTTGGATTCTCTCGGAACTCAATACCCTCACCAAGACCGTCGATGAGGCGTTGGCTGACTATGAGCCTACTCGCGCGGGTCGCGCCATACAGGAGTTTGTCGATGCCTACCTCAGCAACTGGTATGTGCGTCTCTGCCGTCGCCGTTTCTGGAAAGGCGACTACTCCGACGACAAGATTTCGGCCTATCAGACCCTCTACACCTGCCTGGAGACCCTCAGCCGCTTGATGGCTCCTATTGCGCCGTTCTTCAGCGAACGCATGTTCCTCGACCTGAACAGCGTGACCCACCGCCTCGATGTGGAGTCGGTACACCACGCTCCGTTCCCGACGGCACATGAGGAGATGATAGACAAAGAGCTGGAAGAGCGTATGCAGCTGGCACAGCACATCTGCTCGATGGGTCTTTCGCTCCGCAAGAAGAGCAACCTGCGTGTGCGTCAGTCGCTTTCGAAGATCTCTATCCCCGTACATGGCGAACATTTCCAGCATCAGGTGGAGGCTGTTTCCAACCTCATCTGCTCCGAGCTGAACATCAAAGGAGTAGAATTTCTCGCAGCCGACAATAACTTGCTGGTGAAACGTATCAAGCCAAACTTCAAGACGCTCGGTCCTCGTTACGGCAAGATCATGAAATCCATCAATGCCGCCGTTACCACCTTCACCCAAGAGCAGATTAATGCTCTCGAAGCAGATGGACGCTATGAGCTGACCGTCGAAGGACAGCCGGTGGAACTGACTTTGGCCGACGTTGAGATAGCCACTCAGGATATCCCAGGTTGGGTCGTCGCCAACGAGGGCAGCCTCACTGTCGCTCTCGATATCACCGTCACACCAGAGTTGCGTGCCGAAGGCATCGCTCGCGAGCTGGTCAACCGCATACAGAACATTCGCAAGGAAGGTTTCGATGTGACCGACCGCATAGTCGTTGACCTTCTCCACGGCGAATGGGACGAGGCGGTGAAGCAGCATATGGAGTATATATGTAACGAGACCCTCTGTACCGAGTTCAACTTTGTTGACTCCATCGCTTCAGCTGACAAGCAGCCGATAGAATTGCTTGACGGCATGAACACCGAAATCTGGGTTAGGAAATAGGGGGTAAGCTGTGGCTTTTAGTATTAGGTTATGAATACAGCTCTGCTCATTATCGCCATTGTCTGTGTTGTGATAGGATTGGTGGGTTCTCTCTTGCCGGTCCTGCCAGGTCCGCCAGTAAGTTGGATAGGACTTTTGGTCTTTGCTTTCACCGCTCAGGCTTGGCAGCATATATGGTGGGTTGTGGGTATCACCGGTGCAATCACCCTCTTCCTCGTTTTCCTCGACTACCTCATGCCCGGCTGGACGGCTAAGCATCATGGAGGGTCGAAACGTGGTATGCGGGGAGCCAACATAGGAGCTATCGTTTCGCTTATCCTTTTCCCGATATTGGGCATAGCCATAGGACCAGCCAACATCATCGGCATCATACTTGGCCCTTTCGTGGGTGCTTATATCGGAGAGCTTACCACTGGTGCTGAAGGGGAGGTGGCTCTTAAGGCAGCCTTCGGTTCCTTCCTGGGATTGCTTGGAAGCACTATTGTGAAGTTCTTTTTCGCACTCTTCCTATTCGTTTACGTCTTAATAGACATCTTTGTCTAATGCTTGATTGCGTTAGATACCGGCACATTCAAACAATCAAACATTCAAAATAACGTGATTGACAAAATAAAACAACTGGCTCACGACAACATCGATTCCGTTATCGAGATGCGTCGTTGGCTGCACCGCCATCCCGACCTCTCGCAGCAGGAGTTCGGCACTATGAACTACGTAGCAGAACGGCTGCGTGACATGGGGCTCAATCCTAAGACCGGCATCGGCAAGACCGGATGTATGGCTATGATTCGTGGCGGTATCGACCCCGACAGCTATTGTGTGGCCCTGCGCTCCGACTACGACGCTCTGCCGCTGCAGGAGGCTACCGGCCTTCCGTTCGCATCGGAAAATCCTGGTGTGATGCACGCATGCGGACACGATATGCATACCAGCTCGCTGCTGGGGGCAGCCAAGATACTGGTGGCGTTGAAAGAGCAGTTGCACGGAAGCATCATGCTCATATTCGAACCTTCCGAGGAGATGTATCCCGGTGGTGCGAGGATGATGATGGAGGA
Organism: uncultured Bacteroidota bacterium; assembly: GCA_902774845.1. GTDB lineage: Bacteria > Bacteroidota > Bacteroidia > Bacteroidales > P3 > Colimorpha. The sequence continues at coordinate 142,680 of CACYJU010000003.1, read as the reverse complement.
CGGGCTCTTCGACGAGGTGACACCTAACGAGATTTATTCTTTCCACTGCCTGCCCGAGATGGATTATGGCTATGTGGGTATGCGTAAAGGCAAATATATGGCTTCCACCGACGAGCTCTACTGGACGGTGAAGGGTAGGGGAGGACATGGCGCCACTCCGCACCTCAGCGTCGATCCCATACTTATCGCCAGCCATATCGTCGTGGCTCTGCAGCAGATTGTGAGCCGCAATGCTGCTCCTATGATGCCAACCACACTCTCTTTCGGCAAGTTCATCGGAAGCGGCCGTACCAACATCATCCCCGACGAGGTGAAGATGGAGGGTATTATTCGTACCTTCGACGAGAAATGGCGTCTCGAATGCCACGAGAAGATTCGCAAGATAAGCTGTGGTATAGCCGAGAGTATGGGCGGCGAATGCGACCTGTTTATTGACTATGGCTATCCTTATGTGTTCAACGATGACGAGTGTACACAACAGGTACATGACAACGCTGTCGCCTTCCTCGGCGAGGACAAGGTGAAGTGGCTCGATCTTCGTATGACGGCAGAGGATTTCGCATTCTTTGCACAGAAGATACCCGCCTGCTACTTCCGCATAGGAATACATGAGCCGGGAACGCCTTTCTGCAACCTACACCGCCCCAACCTGATGGTGGACGAAAGAAGCATAGAACTTGCCAACGGCTTGATAGCGTACAACGCGATAAGGGCACTTGAGAATAGGATAAAGAAGTAAAGGGAAGTTTCTATATCGAACATTCCTAAAAACTATAATAAAAAAAGAAGAGGCGCCTGCATCGCAGGCGCCTCTCTCTTATCTACTGTGGAGGAAGTTATTTCTTGACAACTTTCTTGACAGCGGTGTTGCCGTTGGCCATCACACGGACGGTGTAGATGCCGTTGGCGAGGTTGCTCATGTTGATGACGTTGCCGTTGTTCTGGCTCATCACAACACGGCCTACAGCGTCGATGACCTCAACCTTCTGCAGACCCTCGACCTCGATGTAGAGGTTGCCGGTGGTCGGGTTGGGGTAGAGTTTCACGTTAGCTGCGTTGACATCGTCGATGCCCTGAGGCTGAGGACCAGGACCAGGGGTGTCACCAGCGGAGAGGTAAGCGCTCTTGCCAGCGTTGAACACGCGGCAGTTGTTGACGTTGCTGTGGTTGCCGTTGCTGACGAAAGCAACGATGTAGCACTTGGAAGCGTCGAAGTTGTTGGAAACGGTGGTGGTGTAGGTCTTGGTGTAGTTGCCAGAGGTTGCGTTTACAACACCTGCATCGCCCCAATCGTCAGCGCTGAGGTTCTCGCGGATGACGTGGTTGTGGTAGAAGGTGCCGGAAGCGCCGCTCTGAGAAGGACCGTGACCAACACCTGTGCCGCCGTCGGCGAGCAGGCCGTCTTCAAGCAGCCAAGCGTTGAGGCGAGCGTCGGTGGTGCCGAGAGCGCCAGTAACGTTACCGCTGACGGTGAAGCTGAGTGCGCGGGTGGTGGCGTTGTAGTTGACGCCGCTGATATTGACAGTAACGAAAGCCGGAACAGCGGTAGCTGTAGCAAAGGCAGCTGCCATAGTGGTGTTCGGGAAGAACACAGGACCCGGATCGTTGTCGGTGAAGGACTGGTCACCCCAATAGGTACGGTCGAGCATAACAGCAGGAGCGTAGGTGGCGCCGCCATCGTTGAAGAAGGTCATCATGGTTTGGTCAATAGTGGTGGTTAGAGCATCGGTGTAGTAACCGGAGTGGTGCGAAACCCAGATGACGTTGTTGGCATAGGTGGTTCCAATAGCCGATTCAATACGATCGTGACCGCTCGGGCAGTTCGGGCAAACAGCAGTGGTGAAGTTCTCCATGAGTACGGTGCGGGGCACGGAGGTGCTGGCGTCGTAGACGTTAATGGAAGTATTCTGAGTGTTGTCGGTGGTGATGTCGGCAACGCCGTTGGGGTTGCTGACGGTGACTGTAATTGGGTAGTCGCCTGTTGTGGCTATACCTGTAACGGGGATTGAGAAGTTGTAGGTCTGACCAAGGGCAACGTTAATTCCGCTGATGGATTCGTTGAAGGTCTGGTTGTTGAAGGTGTAGCTCAAATCGAAAGATGTGAGAGGAGCACCGCTGTTGTTCTTAACAACACCTTTCAGATTGAAGTTGGTGTTCAAAGCAACACTGTTTGGGTTGGTCTCAGCAGAAACAAGTTCGATTTCTGGTTCAAGCGACAGCTCGCTGAGCGAGATGTCGTCGACACCCATGAAGTATGCGTAGTTGGAGGTGTATTTGATGGCAACATACTTAACGTTGGCATCGAGTGCGGCAACGGCCTCGACCCATTCGGTGGTGACGTCAATTTCAGCACCGAGGGCGGTGAAGCTGGCTATGTCATTGGTGGTTGTGGAAACCATTATCTGAATGGTCTCGTCGGCGTATCCAGACTTGTGCCAGAAGCTTAACATAGCATCAGAGGTGAGGTTGAGCTGCGGAGAGATGAGGTACTGGCCATAGTCCCCACCGGCTGCAGATCTGTAGCTGGAGAACATGAATGCCGAGCTTCCAGAGTGAGAACCGACGTATGTCGGACCATAGTTGTTATAACCCAAATCGATACCCATTTCGGCTTCGTTCTCGGTGTTCATCGAGATGGCAGACCAACAGTTCATTCCTTCTTCGAATCCCATGGTGTAGGGGACGGAAATGGTTCCGCAAACGCTTATGTTGGAGGTTAGAGAATTGTCGGCAGTGTTGTCGGCAGTACCGTTAGGATTGCTTACAGTAACAACGAGGGTGTGGTTGCCACCAGCAAGACCAGTGATGGGAGCGTTGTGTGTGAAAGCGTAGGTTTCACCAGAGGCCACGTTGATACCGGTCACATTGTAGGTTGCAGAGGGAGTACCGTCAATGGTGTAGGCAACATCAAACGAAGTGAGGGCAGAAGCGCTGTTGTTGGTGACAACACCACTTACATTTATTGACTCTCCTTCACTGATAGATGTCGGAGTGGTAATGCTTGTCAGGACAATTTCAGGATTGTCGGACAATTCTACAACAGAGAACTGGTCGATAACTAGATAGTAGTTATCGTAGTCGTTGTGACGGATTGCAAAATAAACGGTCTGTCCAGCGAAATCGCTGAGAACAAGTTCATGAAGGGTGAAACTGTCCTCACTAACACCTTCATAGAGAGGTGTGCCGGCGGCGAGGGTGGCGATGTCAGATGAGGTTCCAACATAAACGCTATAGCTGTCGGCATAGGTGTTTTGGCCAGCTCTAGAATACCAAGTGGCTTTATATGAGCCGCCTGCAGAGAGAACGATGGCGGGGCTTATCAGCCAGTTATCGGCGTGGAAAGCTCCAACATTGTTTCTATAGGATTCGGATACTAAACCGTCACCTGTTGCACTTCCATTGGCATCGAAGGCGTCAATGGTAGAGCTCCATCCCATGGTTTCAATCAGTTCGGAGGCCCTCATCCAGTTGTAACCGTCGCCATCGGCATCAATGGCTTGCCAGCATCCAGAGATTCCGTTGTCGAATGTTTCGGTATACGGGAAAGATGTGATTGCGTCACAACCAACGATTGTTGTCGTGAGGGAATTGTCTTCGGTGTTGTCGGCGGTACCGTTGGGGTTGCTGACGGTAACGATGATGGTATGTTCCCCATCAGTGATTGTTGCGGGAGTAGTGTGCGAGAATGCGTATGTCTCACCGTAAGCAACATTTACATTCAACGTGATTGTGGAGGCGCTTACACCGTCGAGGCTATAGGTTAGGTCGAAGCTTGTAAGAGTGACAGAACTGTTGTTCTTTATAACGCCAGTAATGTCAACGGTTCCCCCATTAGCAGCACTGGAAGGAATGGTCAATGATTCCAGCGCAATTTCTGGTGTTGAAGGAGCTTCGTTGACTTCAACTTGGTCAACAAAGACAGTGAAACCGTCAGAGCAATCATGGTGACGGAAGGCCACATAGATGGTCTGGCCAGCATAGGCGGCGAGAGAGACGGTATATTGGGTTAGTGAGTCAGCATTGGGTACGCCTGTCCATACCGGAGTGGTGGCAGAAAGGGCCGTGGTGCTATTGGATGTGCCTACGTAAACAGAAAGATTGTCATCGTAACCACCATCCAAAGCATACCAAGAAAGGGTGTGAATACCGGTTGAGGGAATTGCGATGGCCGCACTTATGAGCCAGTTGTCAGGAGTAAGGGCTTCATAAGTTGCGTTGTCATACGAGTAAGACACAATGGAATTACCAGTACCGCCATAGGTGAAGATGGACAGATATTCTTCCTGGCCCCAGTCGGTCATAAGGGACTCGGCATCTAACCATAGAACTCCATCGCCATCGGCGTCGGTGTTCGTCCACGTCACAGGAATTCCGCTGTCGAAAGTCTCCTGAAACAGCGGAGTCTGGGCGTTCATTGTGTAGCATGCGAAGAACGCTGCTAGCACAAACAATAGAACTTTTTTCATAATGTTTTGTAATTTAGTGAATAATAAATGATTTTAAAATTTTCTATCGGAAAAGCAGACACAAAAGTAGGAATTATTTTTGACTTGTGCAAGTTTTGTGTGGAATTTTAAATCCTAAAAAATGTTATGTGGCTGATAATCTGCTGAGATGGGTTGGATTGTTGTGAATTGTGAACCGTGAATTTCGTGATGGGTGCATATAGGGAGCTTAATGGGAGCTTGATGGGAGTCATGTGTGTCCGAAAAATGTTGGTTGGAAAATGGAACTTTTTTCCCGTTTTTACGTTTTGATAACAGATAGAACGGATATGAGAAAATTCGGCATAACGGTATTGATTCTGCTGCTTTCGTTCATGGGGACGGAGGCTCTGGGGCAACAGACGATGGGTGCTGCGCCGCGTGTGGGTCTTACCCTCAGCGGCGGCGGGGCTAAGGGTGCAGCTCATATCGGTGTGCTGAAATACCTTTCGGAGCAGGGTGTGCCTATCGACTATATCGCTGGCACCAGCATGGGTTCTATCGTGGGCGGCCTATATGCGTTGGGGTATAGCGCGGAACAACTTGACTCGCTGATAAGCAACCTCGACTGGTCGCAGTATATTACAGGTGGACTTGACCGTAGGTATCGTTCGGCGTCGTCAAGGATGGAACGTAGCGCCTACATGCTCTCGGTACCGTTCAACTTGGGTACGTTCGACTCTAACATCAGCGAGGCCCGCAGGCGTGGCAACGGATTCATCGCGTCGCTGCCTGGCTCGTTCATGGGAGGTAACAATATCACCAACCTCTTCAACAACCTTAGTCTTGGCTTTCAGGATTCGATGGATTTCAACGATTTCCCGATTCCGTTCGCTTGTGTGGCAACGGATGTGATAAGCGGGGGGGAGTATGTGATGCGAAGCGGACGGTTCCCAGTCGCCATCCGTGCGAGTATGGCTATCCCTGGTGTGTTCTCTCCTGTTGAACTCGACGGGAAAGTGCTGGTCGACGGTGGAATGACTAACAACTTCCCGGTGGATGTGTGCCGCGATATGGGTGCAGATTTCGTGATAGGGGTTGAGGTGTCGGACGAGATGGCGACAGACGCCTCGCAGCTGAAGTCGCTGCCTCAGATATTCAATCAGCTGGTGAGCGTCACGGTGCAGGCCAAGTCGGCTCAGAACCGTGGGGGATGCAACATCTATCTGCATCCGGACATAAGCGGATACGGCACGATGAGTTTCAACAAGTCGGCTATCGACAGCCTTGTGCGGCGTGGATACGAGTGCGCCAAAGCTCACGCTGAAGAGATAGAGGCGCTGAAGCAGAAGCTGATCGCCAGCGGACGTATGGAGGAATCGTCTGCCGACTTGAAGAGCCGCCGTCGTGAGTCGAGCATCGAGAACGACCGGTTGGCGCTGATGTCGATAGATATGAGCAAGATGTCGGAGTCGGACAAGAAATGGCTGCTCTCGAAAACGAAACTCAGGACGGGCGTCCCCGTGCTGGGCAAGGATATCATAGACGCGGTGAATATCTTCAAGGGTACTGGTGCCTACTCAGCGGTGAGCTACCGCCTGTCGGACGTGCGGGGACAGGGCGCTGACAACAAGGATTCCATCAAGAGCTATGATCTGATATTCGACTTTGAGCCGTCTCCCCGTCATGCGTTTGCGATAGGAGCCCGCTTCGATTCAGAGGAGGCGGCAGCTGTGCTGCTCAACGTGGGATTCAACCGCAACACCTTGCGTGGTTTCAAGGCTGATATCTCACTCCGTCTGGCTCAGAATTACCATCTCGACCTGATTGGTACTTACGCTGCCCGCAAATTTGCCAAGATAAACTTGGCTTACAGACTTTACAACAGCCGGTTCGACATGGGAAGTCTCTTGTCGCAGCGTTACTATTCGACCCATTTCTACCGTCACGACTTCAGTTTCTTCTTCTCGGAGTTTTACCTCTACCGATTCGCCTGTACGGCAGGAGTGGATGAGGAGTTCTTGCTGTTCGACCGCCTGCAAGCAGGCAATGCGTTGCTTTTCGGCGACGACAACCTGCGGACGGGTAGCCTCGGTGTGTTCGGCACGTTCAAGTACGACTCGCGCGACGACAGCTACTTCGCCCGTACCGGCGCCAACGTTGACCTCGACGCCCACTGGCGTATCAACAACCACGACCTTGTGCATCCCGACTCGATAAAAGCGCCTGGCTTCGCCGACATCAGCGTGGCATACCAGCATTTCATCACTCCGCTCGGAGGTCGCTTCACCTTGATACCTCAGCTATATACCCGCTTCATCATCGGCTCTGACTATCATTTCGCTTACCGTAACCTTATTGGTGGCGAGGTGGCGGGACGCTATATCGCCCATCAGATGCCTTTCATAGGTGTGCTCACCCCACAACAGGCCGAACGTTGCGCAACGGTGGTGCGTCTCGACGTACGCTGCAACGTGAAGGGGAAACACTACCTCACGGCTATGGCGAACTATATGGCTTCGTCTGACGCCTACTGGCATTACTTCGGCAAGGATTATGAGGATCGTTATGGGTTCGGTTTGCAGTATGCTTATGACAGCCCTGTAGGACCTCTCTCGCTCACGGGTTTCTGGTCGAACGTCTACAAGCGTTTCGGCTTGTATCTCTCGCTGGGATATATTTTTTAGGGGATCTAGGATATCTAGATAATCTAGATGTTCTAGGAGTTCTAGTTTCTGTAAATCTCAAAAGGCAATTTCTCTTCGGGGAGTTTTTCGAAGAAGCCGAAGAGTGCGCTGCCGCTGCCCGACATGCTGGCATAGCGGGCACCTTTGTCGTAGAGCATCTCTTTCAGTTCGCCTATGATGGGATACTTGGGGAAAACTGAGGCTTCAAAGTCGTTCACTATAAGGTTGCGCCAGCTTTCGATGGGTTTCTTTATGGCCTCCCGGAGGTCGATGGCTGATGGGTGAGGGTTGACTCCCCGGTAGGCGTCGGCAGTGGAAACCGACACGGGTGGTTTCAATAGGACAATCTTATAGTTGAGGGTCGACGGTTGGTTGTCGAGGGGTTCCAGTAGGTCTCCGATGCCGGTGGCGTAACAGGGACGGTTCAGTACGAAGAACGGGCAGTCGGCCCCTATCCGTTTTGCCAATCTGCACATCGTGTCTATGTCAAGACCCAAGTCGAAAAGCTCGTTGAGCATAGTGATGACATGAGCTGCATCGCTGCTGCCTCCACCAAGTCCTGCACCGAAAGGGACCTCCTTTTGAAGGTGAAGGTGCACGTTGCCGACCTGCGGATATTCGTCACACATCATCCGATAGGCTTTGACGCAGATGTTTTTTTCTATCGGGCAGTCGATGGCAATCCCGCTTTGGGTGATAGAGAACTCGTCTGAAATCTCAATTGAGAGAGTGTCGCACAACGGGATGGGCATGAACACCGTCTCCAGCTCGTGATAGCCGTCTGCACGGCGTGAGGTTACGTGCAGCCCTATGTTTATCTTGCAGTTAGGGTGGGTGGTCATTGCTCTATGGTGGAGTAGGCTTTGATGATTTCGGTTACCAAGCGATGTCGTACGACGTCGGTTTCGTCGAGTTCTATCACTTCGATACCCTTGATGCCACCCAGCAGCTGTGTGGCTTTCAGAAGACCCGACTGCTGGTGCCGTGGGAGGTCAATCTGTGTGAGGTCTCCTGTGATGACGAATTTGGCATTGCGCCCCATGCGAGTGAGGAACATCTTAAGCTGCGTGGAGGTGGCGTTCTGCGCTTCGTCGAGGATCACGAAAGCGTTGTCCAGAGTGCGTCCGCGCATGAAAGCCAGTGGTGCTATCTCGATGGTGCCGTCTTCCCAGTAGGAGAGGAGCTTCTGTTGTGGTATCATGTCGCGCAGCGCATCGTAGAGGGGTTGCAAATAGGGGTCGAGTTTCTCTCGCATGTCGCCTGGAAGGAATCCCAGGTTCTCGCCCGCTTCGACAGCGGGACGAGTGAGGACGATGCGACGTATCTGCTTGTTCTTGAGCGCACGCACAGCCAAAGCTACGGCGGTATAGGTCTTTCCGGTTCCGGCAGGACCTATGGCAAACACCATGTCGTTGTCGGCGACGGCCTGAACCAGACGACGCTGGTTGGCTGTCTGTGCTTTCACCAGATTGCCGTTGCGCCCGTGTACCAGTATGTCGTTGCTGAGCTCTATCTCTCCGTTGGGTGACACCGACTCCATTATCTGCATGATATCGTTCTCGGAGAGTTTGCCCAGCCGCTCGAAATGTTGCTTCATGGCGGTGAACTTCAGGTTGAAGACTTCCAGGTCTTCGTCGTTGCCTATGACTTTCAGCATCTCGCCCCGCACGATGAGTTTCAGCTTCGGGAAGAGCAGACGGATGAACTCCAGAGTGTGTTCGTTGGTTCCCCAAAAGTGTTGGTAGTCGATGTCGTCGAGTGAAAAGAGTTTCTCCATCATAGTATCAATATTGCGTTTGACACCGGGCGTTCGCCTTGGTAGTCGAATCTGTTGTTGTCGCTGGGGTGGTTGAGGAGTCCTCCGTTGGGACGACCTCTCACAAACATGGTTGTGCTTCCACCACCGTCGAGGTTTATGGCGTTCACGCATCCGAGCCATTTCATCACCGATTCCAGCTCATTAAGCGAAAGACCTTCGGCGATATCTTTGAAACGTCCGTCGGCGGTGAGGAGTATGATGGTGCCGTCGGCGGTGATGCCGAGTGCGGTACGGTTGTGGCGGTGGGTGACGAAAGTGCGGTCATCGCGTTGTGGCACCCGCTCACCTTTCCACAAAAGCATCGGTCCTGCCGTCATGATGTTGCTGTCGGGTCGCTGCTGTTCAGCCATGCGGTTGCTGTCGGGTATGAAAAGGCGGGGTTTGCCTTTGCGGAGTTTTATCGAGGCGTATTGATAATACTTGCGGTTTATCGTGTCGTCTTTACCGGGTGTGTTCTCGCCGAGCTCGACGCCGTCGATACGCAAGTAGCATACTGGATTGAAGTATTTCATGTCGAAGAACGATCCGTTGATGGCTGCGACGGCGTCGGTACGCTGAGCCAACTCGGAGGTGGTGAGGAGAGTGTCTTTCGCCACAGTGAAAGCAAGCCGACGTTTGGAGTCGGGCGGTATCTCGATGAGTGTGATATATTGATTGCTTTCGAAGAGCGACTTGTCGGTTATGGCGAGTTTTTTTACTGTGAATCCAGCTTGCTTGTCGACATCCCATTCGGCTTTGCAGAAGACGATGGAGTCGGTGTTGGCGGTATCCACAACAACGCTGGATCTGCATGAGGTGGTGCAGAGAACGAAGAGGGAGAGGAAGAGGGCTCTACAGAATATGCGTGTTCTCATGATCTATTCGATTTTGGCAATCAGTTCGCTGGCGTAGAGCTTGGAGATAGGTATGCTCTTTATGCCGTCGATGTCGAGCTCGGCGAAGAATCCGTCGGTTTCCTTGCGGATGAGTTTTATCTTGTGTATGTTGACGAAATATGAACGGTGGCAACGCACGATATCGTAGTTGTTGCACAGCTCCTCGATGCCTTTCAGGGTGTTGCGAAGGCTGAATTTCACCAGCTGGCCACCTTTGTCGTAGAGTATGTTCACATAGTTGGCCGCCGCCTCTATCGATATGACTTTGTCGGCGCTCACGATAAGCCTTACCGTCCCTTTCTCGTCGGTGAATTTTATTGCGTTGGGGCCTTCATGCTGCATGCCGCTTCGGAGCTCCATAATGGTCTTCTGCGCATCGGCGATACGCTGGTCGCGCTCACAGCGCTCGGCATAGAGCCAGTAGACGGTGTAGGGGAATAACGCCACCGCCAATCCTATCAGTATGGTTATGGGAAGAATCGAGAAGTAAGGTCTGTGCAGAAACAAGGACATGAACATCGCGCAGAAAAGACATCCCACGAGCACTTCGCCGAACTGCCAGATAAAGTACTCGAACTCGCTGAGACGTTTTTTGTTTGTGGTGAGCCACAGCAGGAATCGCGACAACGAGGTGGTGGCGAGGATGATGGCTGCCATGATGGCTATGCACATCGAGGAGTATTCGTAATGGGGCCAGTCGATAAGTGTGCCGTTACCGAAAGTGGGGGTGTAGAGTATCGCAAACGCCAAAACAAACAAAGGCAGCGAAAGGCAGAAAATTATGTTGTCCTTAAGGTTGTATACTAATTTCGGAATTTTCATGAGTTCGTTTTACGTTGATATGTTGATAGGTTGATATGTTGATGGGTTGATATGTTAAAAAGGTTCTCTTCGTAGAAAAGGTTTTAATGTTGTTGATTATAAATTTCTTACCTCTTACTTTTTCCTTCAGCCTTCTTCCCTTTCTTTCGGAATAGGTCGCTCCATTTGTCGAAATCGCGGGTATATTTGAGACCTACGCCTTGCTTGTAGGGCATCTCGAATCGGGTGTAGTCGTTGGTGTTGCTACGGTTGAATACGAACATGTGGAACCTGGGGTTGAACTTGTATCCCATCAGCACGTCGCCCACGATGTTGTTGGCAAGCGCCTCGCTGGACGACAACTCTCGGTCGTAACCGCCGTAACCCAGGGTTGACTCTATGTAAAACTTGTTCCACTCTTTGTTGATACCTACGCTATACTGCTCCGATCGTGAGGCTGTGGCGGCGGAGTAGTCGAATTCGATGTCAACAAATTCGATCATGCTCGACACCACGCTTCCAAGCGAGTTGGCTACCACCGCAAGTCCGCTGGAGGTGAGGTTGGTTTCGTCGGTGGTGGTGGCGTTCGACTGGTTGGCATTATAGAATTTCCCTCTTACCAGCAGGTAGAGTGTTTGGTTCATCATGTCGCGCTCGTTGCTGCGGTCAATATATGCGAACACCTCGTCTTGGACGCTCTGGTCGGCGTTGGGTAGACGAAGGTCGAACTTCACCTCGGGTGAGTTCAGCTTGCCTGTCAGCGACACGATGCTCTCAACCGGCACAGGCTTCTGTGCTATGGTGTTCTCATCCGACCCCAGTAGAGAACTTAGCTCTACTCGTTGGCTGTATATGGCGTTCACGTCCAGGCTTGCGTTTCCGATGCTGCCCGGGAACTCCACCGTGCTGCCTTCTTCTATCTTGAACTCCTTGCTCACCACCGAAAGAAGGTCAAGCTTTATGTTTCCGCCTGCAATACGGTAGTCCCCCACCACCTGCAGGTCTTTCTGCGGTGCTATGTTGACCGTGAGTTCTCCGTTTCCACTGCCGTCGATGTCCAAGCCTACGCCCGACATATCCATCGGGATATGCAGCTCGAGGTCGGGGGTGAGCGCCAAGTTGAGGTTGATGGTGCTCGACACGCTTTTTTTCTTCTTGGTGGCCTGTGTTTCGTCGTGGCGGTTGTAGTCGTCGTCGGAAACGAAGGTGATATAGTCGGTCGACTTAATATTCTTCTGCGAGCTTATGGGGATGACCAGCGAGCTTCCGTTCAAGGTCCGTGCGCTGGCGTTGATGTCGAGAGCCGACAGCGGGCCTCGCACGGTGCCGTTAAGTGCGGCAAATACCGTACCGCTCGCGCTGCCACCTTGACTGTTATACACCATAAGTCTGTCGGTCTTGAGCTTGAGGTCGGTGCTGATGTCCGAGAAGCCGTTGTGGTCGATGTTGCCGGTTATCTGTCCTGTGTTGCCTTGCACGTCGCGGATGTTGAACTGGTTCAGTCTTATGCGGTTGTTGGTGAAGGTTATCGTGTCGTCGATGAGGTAGGCTACGTTCGTTGCGTCGATGTTGAGCAGCCCGTTCTGCACCCATGCCTTGCCGATGATCTGGGGTTTCTTTAGTGTTCCGCCCAGCGTTATGTCGCCAGTAAGGAATCCTTCAAAGCGTGATGAGAACGACTTGAGAAGCGGGCTTACCGAAGCAAGGTCAAAGCGTTCGAATCCGGCCGTCAGGTTGAGTAGGGTTTCGTCGTCCCGGAAGTCCATATATCCCGAAGCCTGTAGCGGATGCGAGACTTGGAAGACTTCCCTCAGCTCGGTGTTTACGAACAGGTGCATGCGTCGTTTCTCGATGTCGTGGTTGATGCGCAGGTTCATGTCTCCCAACAGGTTGTCGTTCACCTCGCAGCTGTCCACCATCAGGTTGGCTTTGATGAACGGCGACTTGCTGTCAGCCACCCACTGCACGCTCCCGTCGCCGTTGATGCTGCCAGAGGCGGTGAATCCTGTCTCTTTGAGCAAGATGTCGCTCAAGGTGCTGAGGTCGACATCCACGAATTTCGCTTGTATGTTGTCGTTGGTTCGTCCTGCTGTATGGTGGTAGCCTACAATGAGCGACTGGTCGCCGTTGGCCAGCTCAACCCCTTCGGCCTCGATGCGCTCTTTGTTGAAGCGGATGTCGCCTTTCTTCGTGAGCGTCCATTGCTCTCCGTTGAGGTAGAATTGGGGCTTGATGATGTTCAGCACATTGTCCGTGCTGTCGCTATACATCTCGAACGCCACATCTCCTCGTGTGTCTATTGATTCAGGCGCCTTGTCCCACTTTAACGCCAGCCCTGCCCCTTCGACTCCGCTCGAGAGGTCGAGTCTCAGGTCGTCTAAAGCACCCTTGCCGCTGAGGGCGAGCTCCGAGATGTCGGCGGCTATATGGTAGTGCTCGCCTCTGCTGTTCGACGTTATGCCTACGCCGTGCAGCGCCACCCCTCCGAGGGTGACGGAGTCGCTGCGCACAACCATCTTGAGGGCTTCGGTATAGTTGTAGGTGGCCGTGATGGTGGTGCCTTGGGCAACGTCAAGGTTCGGCATGAAGAAGTGTATCTGCTTGGTGCGGTCAAGCCATCGGAGGTCTACGTTGATGTCGGCGTCGACTATCTCCATCAGCTCGACGTCGTTGGGTTTCTTCACTTTCTTCTGCCAGTAGGAGGGTATGTAGTCGCTCTTGAAATTTCTGACTATGATGGGGATGTCGCTGTAGTCGAAATAGCCGGTGGCCGTCATGTTGGCGATGTCCGACTCGAGGGTTATCTTCTTCTTTGTGGTTATGCCCGACTCTTTCTTCTTGCCCTTGCCCGGAATAGACTCGCTGGCGGTGATGTTCACGTTGTTGAGGGTGAGGCTTCGGTCGTCACGCACCAGACGTATGTTGTTCACCCAGGCATATCCGGTCGGAATACCCTTGCCGCTCAGGTCGGCTTGGAGGTGGGTGGAGAGTGTGCAGGTGCTGTCGCAGTCAATCAGTTTGAGTTTTCCGAGGTCGGCCATAGGAAGGTCTACGTCGAAGCTATATCGCGGATCGCCGCCTTTCGGGAACGCCAAGCTCCCGGTGGCGGCCATGTTGAGTACCGAGTCTTTGATGTCGAGGTCGAGGTCGCAGACGCGGTTGTTCAGCTCGGCGGTGATGGCGGCCTTGTCTATGTTGTTGCCCGCAAGGCTGGTGTTGTTCAGCTTCGCTTCGAGGGTGGCTTTCATGTCGTCGAGGCTGCTCCAACGTCCTTCTGCCGTTATGTCGAAACCTGTGTAGGTCACCCAGTCGTTCTTGGCGATGGAGGGGAAGTCGATTCGTTTCGAGGAGAGCCACACCTTTCCTTGTGACATCCTCTTCTTGTTGATTGCGTGGCTGGCGCCTATCAGTTGTCCGCTTACGTTGCCGAGGGAGGTCCTCACATCGAGGTTGAGGAAACACTGGCTCGCTCCGCCTACAAGGTCGGCGGTGAGGTCAAGGGTGCCTATCTCCTCGTAGAGTTTGGTGTCGCCCAGGTTGAGTGTTCCCGGGTGGTTTATGGCGAGCAGGTCGTCGATGTCGGTTCTGAGTTGATGCAGGTGCACGTCGAAGAAGGTGCCTGCCACGTAGGGCAGTCCTACCACCGTGCCGTCGAGGAAGATATGGCTTTTGCGTCCGAAGTCAATCCTGAAGTCTTCCACCCGCAGGTTCGCCACAGGACCTGTCACGTGTCCCTCGATCTTCACCGGAGTGTCGCAACCCCAGAGCGAGGGGGCCCAGTAGGCGGCGTCCATCATCGAGAGCACGTTGCCGTTCTTGAAGGTGACGTCCATATAGACGCTGTCGCAATACCAGTCGAGCGACCGCCAGCTGTCGTACAGCAGGTGCACGTCGCTCACCATATTCATGCTCTCTGTCTGCAGCAGCATGTTCGTCACGTTGATGCCCTTGCCCGACACATCCACGTCGCCAGCCAGCTTCTTCATCCGCCAGCCCGAACGCTCCACCGTCGACATCCTCACTATATGGCATTTTATCGCGTCGTCCACCACCCTCAGGTTGGTGATGTGGGCGTTGATGGAATCCATGTCCATATTCGCCACATCCACGCCGTGAGCGCGGTTGGCGTAGTAAGGTATCGTCTTCAGCGTCATCTTGTAGCGCATGTTGTCGAGCACCACGTCCTTGATGTCCACCACAAACGGGCCGTCCTTCTCTTTCTTCTCCTTCTCTTTCTTGTGGCTCCGCTCGCGGAAGTAGTCGACTATATACCTGAAGCTGTGCTCTCCGTCGGCCGAATAGAGGTGGAAGGTGGTGTTCTTTATCAGCACGCCCTTCATCTTTATTCCGCCGTCGGCGATGGGAAGTCCGTTGAAACGGCAGGCGATCTTGCCAGCCGAGAGTACGGTGTCGTTCCTTACGGGCGACACCAGGAGCACGTTGTTCAGCGAAACGTGGTTGAAGGGGTCGATATGTACCGACCCGACCTTCACCGTCCCGCCCCACTCGTGGCTGAAATGACTGCCTATGGCAGAACCGATAAGCGATTGAACTAACGAGTAGTTCAGCAACGCCGTAGTTATATAGAGCACAAGCGCTACGGCAGCGACAATTCGTAATATTATTTTACCGGTCCTTTTGATGTCTTCGAGTTATTATTATATAATAACTCTAAAAAAGGCACTTTAGTATATCGCCGGCAAAACAGTACTTTTTTTCTATCGATGTTTTATGATGAGCTTCTGGCTCTGGATTTTTAATCCTGATCCGTCGGCCGTAATCGCCGCATACACCCCCTCGGGGAGTTCCGCAACCGAAAGTTTCTGGTTTCCGCTCAGTGCTGTCAGCTTGACCACGCGCCCTTTCATGTCCACTATCTTCAACACGACCGGCTCCGCCGCCGACACGACTATCGACTCCGCCGCCGGATTGGGATAGATGCTTACGGCTTTGTTGTTATCGACAGTCTCGATGCCCAGGGGGTCGTCACCCGACTGGCCTATGACTATCTCTACTTTGTTGGTGTCGGGATGACAGCTTTTTCCAGCTATCAGCTGCACCATGTAGGTCCCCGCCGCGCTGTAGGTGTGCGACACGTTCAGCTCGGTTGAGCTTGAGCCGTCGCCGAAATTCCAGCGGCACACCTCCGGCTCTGTGGCCGAAAGGCAGCTGAACTGCCACTCGGAGCTGTCGGCCGTCGGCTGGCTGGCGAGGAACGTGTGGCATGAGTATTTCCACAGCGAGTCGTACACTACAGCCTTCGTCGTCTCCATTATCGTCTGAGCTATCGAGGCGTCCACCGAGAGGTCGGTGGCGATGTCCATCGGGTTCTTTCTGAAGAGGATGGTATAGAAGCTGCAGGCGGCCGCATAGCTGCCTTCCAGCGAGGGGTGGCTCTCGTCGCTCTGGTAGAGCTCTATCTCGGGGTGGTCGGCTCTCAGCTTGCGCCACACTTTCCCCACGGGGCTCACCGACGCCTTGTTCTGCTGCGCCATATAGGTGTACCTCGCACAGAGCAGGTCGTCCATCCCGGCGTAGGTGGCGAGCGAGTCGAAGACTTGGCCGTTTTGCGCGTCGCCGTTCTTGCGACCCCAGGTCATATAGAACACCACCTCGGCGCAGTCGTTCTTCTCATATACGGCGTCGGCCAGCTGGCAGGCGTAAGGGTAGGTCTCTGAGGTGAACTGGCTCCATGGGAACGAAGGCTCCTGGCTCTGAGCCTGCAGCACCACCGCGTCCCATCCACCTTGGCCAATCATGTCCATCGCACCCGTGCTGCTGCATTGCTGGCTGAATGTAGCACCTCCGGGCGTCACCTGCTCGAAGTTCAGGTGCATGCCGTTGGCTTCGGCCATCTGCTGCACCATCTGAGGCAGGTTGTTGACGTAGGTGTAGCTGTTGCCTATGAAGAGCACCTTCTTGCTCTCACCCTGTGCAAGACAAACCCCCGCCAAAGCCACCGCCACCATCAGAAATAAGCCTTTTTTCATGTCGCTTGTTTTTTGTTGTTCAATGTGCAAAGATACGATTTTCAAGATTTTGGGAAATGGGGGTCGCTGCGCTCAAAATCTTTAGGAGATTTATGGGGAACGTGCTGGCGGACGGTTAGTCTTTTACTAAGCGGACGGAAAAACCGCGGGAGCGGAAGCCGTAGTTCATTTCCACAAAATCGGTTCCCATGTCCACCATCCACGCGTCATTCTCATCGTCATAAGTACAGGACCAATAGGCTCCGCCCATACTAACGTTGTACACATTCGTACCATCGCGGGCACCTGCAGCAGGCAGGAAAATTGCTCCCGCAGCCTCCATTTTTTGCCATTGAGCGGTTGTATAGGTATTTGTATTATACTCGTTGTCATATCCAGCTGTGAAGGTTACACCACTTGGCAAAGTCCAATCATCAGGCAGAAGCACCATACCTGTATAATTGTCACCTATAGTTGCAAAACCGTATTTGCCATTGCGACCTATCAGGTATTCCCACTCATCATGCGTCAGCGTGCGCCATTTGCCTGCCTTGTTGCCGCCATTTGTGATTTTGTTATACACACCCCAGTCAGCTTGTGCATAATCGCCCGTGAGGTTGTTAGTAGCGCTGCCGCCGGGATAATAGTCGGCATTCGTGGTGCTTGTACTCCACGGTTGGAATGCGGTCGCGCCGCTGTTCCAGCCGCTCGTTCCCCAAGCGAAGAGGTCTATCCAGCCGTTGTAGCTCTCGGAGATGTTGCTGTTGGCGTCGCCTATGTAGAGGTATTGTTTGGCGGCGAAGGCCCATGTGTTGGTGGCGGCGTTGTAGCGGAGGTTGCCTTTGGAGAAGTGGACAGTTCGGCCGTCGGCTACGGAGAAGGTCTTATAGGAAGCACCATCGAGGTCGAAGGCTTTGGAGACATTGGGGTTCTCATCAGCTACGAGGCGGACGGACATGCCCAAATTTGCACCTTGAACGTCCAAGAACAAATTAGACCACGTATCACCTCTGAACGTTACATATTGACAGCTGCTACTGTTATTCGCATCTGGGGCAGCCGTCCAATAAGCACCATAAACACCTGGAGTAAGCAATTCTTCCCCATAGAGGTCGCCTGCGGCAGGCAAGAAAATCGCACCAGCATTCTGCATCTTATCCCATTCGGCATAGGTGTAGGTGTTAAATGCGAATTCATTTTGGACATCTCGTTGTACTGGGGTAAAACTGCAGCCAGAGGGCAACACCCAGTCGTCTGGCAACACAATCAGTCCTCGAAACATTCCTTCAATGGTTCCAAATCCACATTTACCTTGACGACTAGGGATTCCGGCAGACGCGTTGGAACCAACTCCAGATAAGTCAAGTAGATAACACCATTCATCACTAGTGAGAGTACGCCATTGTCCAGCTTTGTTTCCTCCATTGGATATTTTGTTATATACACCCCAGTCGGCGTTGGCTTTTGCTCCTGTGAGATTGCCAGAGGTATAATCACTACTGGATCCGCCTGTTGACCACGGTTGATAGTAGGTTGCACCATTATTCCAACCAGAGGTGCCGTAGCGGAAAAGATCCATCCATCCGTCGTAGTTCTGCGCTATACCGGTATTGTCGCCACAGGAGTAGTTGTACTGACGGAGGGCGAAGCGCCATTTGTTCTGGGAGGCGTTGTATTGGAGGTTGCCGCGGGAGAAGTGGACTTTCTTGGTGTCGGAGACGGAGAAGGTCTTATAGGAGCGTCCGATGGCGTCGAATCCGCCGGGACGGTACCAGTCGTCGTCTTGCGAGAAGGCGCTGGGGGTGAGGATGAAAAGGGTAAGCAAGAAAAAGAGGGCTATGCGTTTCATAATGTTGAAGGTTGAGAGTGCAAAGGTACGGAATTATTTTGAATGTTGAACTTGTTGAGGGTGGATATGTTGATATTTGATTGGGGGACGGATGTCCCGGAGATTCCGGATTCTCCGGATTTTTTTTATGGGGGGCAGTGTTAATGTTGATTTTTGAAATTTGAATTTTGAATTTTGAAGAAGGAGTTAATTGGGAGTTAGTGCGGAGCTTGATGGGAGTTAGATGGGAGGGAAGAGGGAAGAAGTAAGATGTAAGATGTAAGATGTATGAGAGTGGTGTAATGGTGTAAGAGTGTAAGGGTGTAATGGTGTAGGGGGTGTTAGTAGGGCTTGGGGTTGATTTGACGATGCAAAAGTACAACCTTGCCATTGCGGTCTACGAATGGTTTGCGAATTTTTTTTTTTTTAAAAGAATCCCTAATTGGCGCTAATGTATTATAATACAGTCTGTTGTTTGTAATAATCTTCCCTTTGCGCTACAGTGCTACAGTGCTACAGTGCTACAGTTAGAATTGGGGCTATTCCACCCCCAAATTATACCTTATATCTATATATTTATACATATAAATATATAGATATAAAATTTCTTTTTGACTTTTGGTCAACCAGATTTTGAACTGTAGCACTGTAGCACTGTAGCAGGCGAGGGTGTCTTTTCCTGAAAAAAAAGGTTGATGGACTCCTATGAATCAATCGAATGCAGCGGATGGTTACATTGATTGTACGAGATTTCGGCTATGGGTTGGCTGTGTTTAATCTTCCGGGCCGTATTCTTTCTGGGGTCGGCGCTCGGGGGCCACGTAGCCGGGTTTGAACACCTTCGTCTGCGTGACCAGCAACACTCCCGCCAGGAGGGCTCCGAGCACGTCGCATATCGTGCACGACACCCACACTCCTGTGAGGCCGTCGCCTCCGGCTTGCACCATGAGGTAGGGGACGATGAACATCATCGGGATAAGGAATATCAGCTGTCTCGAAAGGCTCGTGACTATCGCTATCCACGGCTTGTCGATGCTCTGGAAGAACTGTGAGTTGGTGATGGTGAACGCTATCAGCGGCATCATCACGTTGAGCCACCGCATCGCCGGAGTGCCGATGGCTATCATCTCGTCGCCGTTGGTGAACGCCCGCATGATGTAGTGCGGTATCGCCAAGGCCAGCACGGCTCCGAGTACCCCGACAGCCAGCGAGCATTTGAGTGTGAGCGTGTAGGTCTCTTTCAGGCGGTGGTTGTGTCCCGCCCCGTAGTTATAGCCAGCGATGGGTTGCATTCCCTGACAGATGCCCAGAATGAGCATCACCAAGAAGGAGCAGTAGGTGTTGACCACACCGTAGGCGCCGACGGCGAGATCGCCACCCGACAAGGCTACGGCGATGTTGCCGTAGTGGATCAGCTGGCGGTTGAGCAGCGCCACCACGAAGGAGGCGGCGAAGTTCATCAGGAACGGGCTCAATCCGATAAGCAGCACGTTGCGGAAGATATAGAGCTTGGGCGCCCAGGCATGACGTTGGAAGCGGATGAAGGAGGAGGGCTGGATGAAATGGGCAATCGACACCACCGCCATCGACACCATCGAGATGGTGGTGGCCCAAGCGGCACCCGCGATGCCCCATCCCATAAGGCAGATGAAGAGAGCGTCGAGAATCATGTTCAGTACGGCACCGCCCGCCATTATCCACATGGACTTGGTGGGGTAGCCCGAGGCGCGGATAAGTCCGGTGAGGTTGAAAGAGAGAGTTGTGAAGAACATGCCAGGCAGCACTATCTGCATATACTCGCGAGCGAAGCCTATGGTGTCGTGCGAGGCTCCGAAGAGCTCGAGTATCTGATCCATGAAGAGGTAGCCGCCGGTGACGAAGAGGAAGCCGAAGAAGAAGGTGAGGAGGATGCTGTTGCCCAGTATCTTCTCGGCCCAACGGATATCTTTCCTGCCCAGCACAATGCTCATGCGAGCCGACGCACCCACGCCCACCATCGCGCCGAAGGCGTGGATGATGTTCATGAGAGGCAGCGTGATGGCGAGGCCCGCTATGGCCATCTCGCCCACATACTGACCCAGGAAGACGCGGTCGACGATGTTGTATATGGAGGCGACCACCTGAGTGATGACCGCCGGCAGCGCGAAGGTCCACAGGAGTTTGCCTATGGGTTTTGTCTCAAGTTCTCGAATATCCGCCATCAGTTAACACATTCACACATTAGCACATTCATAAAAATGCATCTCCGTGAGGTATTTGTAGACAGGTTCGGAGAGCAGGTATTCCACCGACCGTTTCTGCTTGATACGCTCTCTAATATAGCTCGACGAGATGTCCATCATCGGGACGTCGACCAGGTGCACATTGGGGTGAGAGGCCAGCTCGCAGTTCACGTGTCCGGGACGCGGGTAGACGTAGATCTGGTAGTTCTCCAGGATGTACTCGTAGTTGCGCCATTTGTGGAAGGACTCCAGGTTGTCAGACCCCATGATGAGGCAGAACTCGCGGTCGGGATATTGCTCACGCAGGTGAGCCAGCGTCACCACCGTGTAGGAGGGGATGGGAAGGTGGAACTCGACGTCGCAGGCACGCATCTTGTAGTTCTCCTCAATGGCCACACGCACCATCTGCAGGCGGTGGCGGTCGGCGAGGAGGGAACTGCGCAGCTTGAGTGGATTCTGGGGCGACACGACAAACCACAGCTCCTCCAGCTCGCTGTCAGTGAGCATGGTGTTGGCTATGATAAGATGCCCTACATGAATAGGATTGAACGACCCAAAGAAAAGACCCGTCTTTTTCACTTACCAGGTTGCAAGTCCACTAACACACTACACAATCCCACAGTCACGAATTAATGATCAATAGTACTTGTACTTGCTCACCACCTCGATCTTGCGCAGCTTGTTGCCTTTGAAGGTGTAGACTTCGCCCACTTCGCTGGCACCCGAGATGATTTTTATCACGGTGACGTCGAGGGTATATGATTTTGGGTGTTTCTTGAAGAACTTGTCGAAGACCTCCTGCTTGGTGGAACCCACCTTGAGGCCGTTGTTCAGCACGATCTCGGGGTCGGTGATCTTGGCGCCCACCATCTCCACCTTGTTTGTCCAGATTGAACGGTAGATGTCGAGATAGCTGCCGTCGAGGCGTTTCATCGTGTTCACCGAGACGGACATTGTGTCGTAGAACTGCTTGTATCCCGACTCGCGATACCATTGCAGGCCGCTGTTGGTGATGAACTGCTCGACGTTGTCCCACACTCCGAACGGGTATACCACGTAGTTGGAGAGCGAGTAGATCGTCATGGTGTCAGCGAAGATCTTGATGTCTTTCACCTGATATTCGGGTTTGGCAAACTCGAGCATTCTGATGGCCTTTGCTCTGGAACTGACCTCCTGCGACCATGCTGTACCGATGGTTGCTGCAAGGCATATTATCAATATTATGCGTTTCATATCGCCTTTCAATTTTGTTTGTCAGGATTTTTTATTCAGCTTCTATTTCAATTTTATTTAACGCAGCACTATAAAAAATATTGTGTTGCTTCGTGATGCACCAAAAATAATGCGGGCGGCAATCCAATGGTCATAGATGCCGCCCGCTGTCAGTTAGAGTAAAGAAATCTTATTTCTATTTAGCAGGAGCTTTCTTAGCGGGAGCCTTCTTTGCAGGGGCTTTCTTAGCAGGAGCAGCCTTCTTCACGGGAGCGGCTTTCTTAGCCACGGGAGCCTTCTTTGCAGGGGCTTTCTTGGCAGGAGCAGCCTTCTTCACGGGAGCAGCTTTCTTAGCCACGGGAGCCTTCTTTGCGGGGGCTTTCTTGGCGGGAGCAGCCTTCTTCACGGGAGCGGCTTTCTTGGCCACGGGAGCCTTCTTTGCGGGGGCTTTCTTGGCGGGAGCAGCTTTCTTCACGGGAGCAGCTTTCTTAGCCACGGGAGCCTTCGTTGCGGGGGCTTTCTTGGCGGGAGTAGCTTTCTTCACGGGAGCGGCTTTCTTAGCCACAGGAGCCTTCTTTGCGGGGGCTTTCTTGGCGGGAGCAGCTTTCTTCACGGGAGTAGCTTTCTTAGCCACAGGAGCAGCCTTCTTTGCAGGGGCTTTCTTGGCGGGAGCAGCCTTCTTCACGGGAGCGGCTTTCTTAGCCACAGGAGCAGCCTTCTTTGCAGGAGCTTTCTTGGCGGGAGCAGCCTTCTTAGCGGGTTCGGCTTTCTTTGCTGCAGGGGCAGCTTTCTTAGCAGGAGCGGCCTTCTTGGCGGGAGCTGCTTTCTTTACGGTTTCTGCTTTCTTGGCAGTGGTCGTTTTCTTCATAGGTTCTGTTTTTTGGTTAATATTTTTATGAGTTTCCTTTGTTGTCTTTGTTGTTTTTGTTGCCTTGGGGGTTTCCTTTGTTTCCTTTGTTGTCTTTTTCTTGTTAGATGATTTGTTGGAAGTATGGATGTCCATCGGATTGTCGGCTTTCAGGTCTTCGATATAGTCGTCCATATCCATCAGATCCTCGGCTGACGGCTCGATGTCGTCTTCGGGTTCGTCGAAGGAGTCGTAGTCGTCTTTCTCGTCGATGTCGTCGAAGTCGACGTCATCATCATCGTCGTCTTTTTTCTTCGATTTCTGTTTCTTCTTGTTCTTCGACTGCTCTTCTTCCATGAGGAATTCCTCGAAGGCGTCACCGTGCTTAATCACTCGCTCGGTGTGGGAGTTGTTCTCCTCGTCTTTCTCGAGAGCTTCGGATATCGGGGCGAACTCGGAGTCTTCGACTTTGTCGTCACCGTAGAGGTCTTTGTCCAGGTCGTCGTCGCCAATCAGGGTGTCGATTTTCATTTCGACTTTCACCATGTACATGGTGTCTTCGGTTTCCATCGGAACCGAGAAGATTGGCTCTCCATTTGGCTTGATAGTCTTCTGAATATACTCTTTGTAGCCTTCCGGATACATCTCTTTGAAGAGATTTTTCAACTCTTCAGAGAGGTTTTTCATGCTGACAATCAGGTTTTTCTTATGTCTATGATTAGATGACATTGTGTTAGAAATTTTCTGCAATAATAGTACTAATCATTAAACAATCAGTGGTGTGCCTCAACGAGTTATCAACATATTAACGTTTATAGTCGCTTCCGATGGCACTTGGGTCGATGTCGGCTTCGTATTCTTCGACACATTTTCTCGAGTTGGTCGAGAGGTTGCTGCAACGTTCAGCTGCGTCTGCGAGGGTCTCGCTCTTTGTCCAAGTGCCCCCGTTTTGGGTGTAGCACACACATGTCTTGGTTTCGCACGAAAGAAGAGTCATCGTGCATACAGCTGCAACTAATAAAAACGCTTTTTTCATATTGTATGTTTTTTTATTGTTTTGCGAATTTGATTGAACGACTAGCACATGATTGACTCGTCGTCCTCGATTTTCAGGTTGGCCATGATGAAGTCGCGCCTCTCCAGCGTGTTCTCGCCCATGTAGAAGTGCAGCACGCCCTTCGTGTCGAAGTCTTTGTGCAGTATCACGGGGTCGAGCCGCATGTCCTGGTTGATGAACCCTTTAAACTCGTCGGGAGAGATTTCGCCAAGACCTTTGAATCGCGTTATCTCGGCGCCCTTCAAAGAGTTTATCGCCGATATGCGCTCTTCGTCGGTATAGCAGTAGAGGGTCTTCTGTTTGTTGCGCACGCGGAAGAGCGGTGTCTGCAGGATGTAGACGTGTCCCTGTCGCACGAGGTCGGGATAGAAGCGCAGGAAGAAGGTGAGCAGCAGCAGTCGTATGTGCATTCCGTCGACATCGGCATCGGTGGCTATCACCACGTTATTGTAGCGCAGGTTTTCTATGCCCTCGTCTATGTCGAGAGCGTTGTGCAGGAGGTTCAGCTCCTCGTTCTTGTAGACGAACTCCTTGCCTGTGGATACGGTGTTTTTCGGCTTGCCTCGAAGGCTGAAGACGGCTTGAGTCTCCACATCCCTCGACTTGGTTATGGAGCCCGATGCCGAAAGACCCTCGGTGATGAATATGGTCGACTCGAGTCGGCGCGGATGGTTGCTGTTATAGTGAACGTGGCAGTCTCTCAGCTTTGGGTTGTTGAGGCTTGCGCCCTTGCGTGCCTCACGTGCGATTTTCTTGATTCCCGCAATCTCCTTGCGCTCTTTCTCGTTCTGGTTTATCTTCTGAAGGAGAATCTCGGCCGTCTCGGAGTGGATGTGCAGGTAGTCGTCGAGATGTTTTTTCAGTATGTCGAGCACGTAGGTCTTCACCAGCGGGCTGTCGTTGGTTCCGTCTTTCTTGTTCGGCGCCATGTGGGTCGAGCCGAGCTTGGTCTTCGTCTGAGCCTCAAATACCGGCTCCTGGATTCTCACGCACAAGGCGCACACCAACCCTTGTCGCACGTCAGACGGCTCACAGTCTTTCTTGTAGAAGTCTTTCACCACACGGGCGTAGCCCTCTTTGAAAGCGCTCTGGTGGGTGCCGCCTTCGGTCGTGTGCTGTCCGTTGACGAACGAGTAGTAGTAGTCGCTCGACTGACCGTTGATATGTGTGAACGCCGCCTCGAAGTCGTCGTCCTTGATGTGTATTATAGGATAGAGTGGCTCTGCGTCCATGTTGTGCTCGAGCAGGTCGAGCAGGCCGTTCTTCGAATAGTAGCGCTTGTCGTTGTAGTATATCGTGAGGCCGCGGTTCAGGTAGCAGTAGTTCCACACCCGCTTCTCCACATACTCGTTGATGAAGTGGTAGTTTCCAAACAACGCCGCATCGGGGATGAACTCCACCAGCGTGCCGTTGTCCTCGCTCTTGCAGTCTTTGATTCCGCTGTCTTTCGTCAGCTTACCCTCGCTGAACTCCGCTATCCTCGTCTTGCCGTCTCTCACCGACTGCACCTTGAACCAGCTGCTCAGTGCGTTCACGGCCTTCGTACCCACGCCGTTCAAACCGACCGACTTCTGGAAGACCTTGCTGTCGTATTTGGCGCCCGTGTTCAGCTTCGACACAGCCTCCACCATCTTGCCCAGCGGGATTCCTCGACCATAGTCGCGTATCGACACCTTCTTCTCGCCGAAGTTTATCTTCACCGAGATCTTCTTGCCGAATCCCGACGAGAACTCGTCGATGGCGTTGTCGATAACCTCCTTTATCAGCACATATATGCCGTCGTCGTGGCTTGAGCCGTCACCCAGCTTGCCTATATACATACCCGGACGGAGCCTTATGTGCTCCATGTCCTCAAGGTGTACTATGCTGTCGTCACCGTAGTCGTGGGCGGGTTGCAATCCCAGTTCCTCATCCAATTCCATAGTGTGCTTAGTTGTATTTTAGTTGTATTTCGATTTGCAAAAATAATACAAAAAAACACACCTATAACATCATGAAAAATAATTTAATTCACCGCCATTGTTAAAAACTCAACTCTCCACCATCATCAACCCCACAATCGACCCAACCAGCGTGGTGATGAAAAAGAGACGCCAGAAGGTTGCGGGCTCGTGGAAAATCAGTATTCCTATAACCACCGACCCGACGGCTCCGATGCCCGTCCACACGGGATAGGCGGTGCCTATCGGAATGGTCCTCACAGCTCTCATCAGCAGCACCATGCTCAGCACGTAGAAAAGCACAAATCCACCTATCCATCCCCACCATTCAAGTCCGCTCAAACCCTTCGATCTCCCCAGGCAGAAAGTGAATCCCACCTCACAAAAACCAGCCAATATAAGTACGATCCAATTCATGATGCGATACGTTTAAAACCACGTTGCAAAAGTACAAAGAAAATTCGAACCACCTCCCCGTTCCCCTCTACACAGCATCGGCACAGCATCTTCCACGCACTTTTCTCAGGCAAATGTCAGAAAAAAGTCAGAGAAATGTCAAAAAATACTATCTTTGCACCCGTCAATTCGGTCGGCATCTCTCCCGTAGACTTTCTTTAACCGATTGATAATGCGGATATGGCGTAATTGGTAGCCGCGCTAGACTTAGGATCTAGTTCCTCACGGAGTGGGAGTTCGAGTCTCCCTATCCGCACCAGACAGAAAATTTATTTTTTTTCTTTGGAAGAAGATGTGTGAAGGCTCAAGTTTTGAGCCTTCATATTTTTTTTTGAGAAAAACGAAGTATGGATACAAAAAAATAGATGCAAAAGACTTAGTCTTTTATTTTTTTTGTATATTTGCTTTTTTGTGGGGACAAGGGGTCTCGAAAGAAATTATTGTATATCAATAATAAAAAACAAATATGCCAAATACAAAAAAAGAATTCGAACGTGAGATAAGGCGTTGCAGGGATATTTTTGAGAAGAAAGCGCGCGACTATGGCACCTCATGGCGCATACTCCGTCTGCCCTCTCTCACCGACCAGATATACATCAAGGCCAACCGCATCCGCAGCATCCAGGAGAAAGGCTCGCACCTCGTCGACGAGGGCGTGGTGCCCGAGTTCGTCGCTATGGTGAACTACGCCACGATAGCTCTCATCCAGCAAGAGCTGGGCGGCAGCGGCGACGACGACCTGCCTATCGAGCAGGCGATGCAGCTCTACGACAAGCACATCAAGTTCGCCACCGACCTCATGACGGCCAAAAACCACGACTACGGTGAGGCATGGCGTCAGATGCGTGTGAGCTCGATGGTCGACCTTATCCTCATGAAGATACGCCGTATAAAGCAGATAGAAGACAACGACGGCAAGACCATCATCTCCGAAGGCGTCGAAGGCAGCTATCAGGATATCATCAACTACTCGATCTTCTGCCTCATAAGGCTGAGTGAGAGTGATAAGTAAACGAATAATAGAGACAACGACTGTTGCTTTTTTAACTTTATAACCCTTTCAACTTTTTTAATCTCATCATGAAAGACACAAAACTCAATTACACGCTCAATATCATAGCCCGCTGGTTTGTAGGACTTGTGTTCCTTTTCTCAAGCTTCAGCAAGGGTGTCGACCCGCTGGGCACAGGATTCAAGGTGCAGGAGTATATGACCGCTTGGTCGATCGGAAGTTTTACTTTCGAGTGGGCGCTCCCTCTCGCTAACTTCCTCTCGGTGGCGCTTATCTGCGCAGAGTTTGTGGTGGGAGTCCTCCTTATCACAGGTTCGTTCCGTCGCCTCTCGGCGTGGCTCCTCGCTGCGATGATGCTATTCTTCACCGTCACCACCCTCATCGACGCCATAACCAACAAGGTTACCGACTGCGGCTGCTTCGGCGACGCCGTCAAGCTCACCAACTGGCAGACCTTCTGGAAGAACGTGGTGCTCGACGTGCCTACCGTATGGATATTCCTCACGCAGAAGCTGCACTATCGCCGTCGTTTCGAACGCGACATGATTGTACTCATCCTTTCGATAGCCGCCATGATCGGCTTCGAGGTGTACAACATCAACAATGAACCCTGCATCGACTTCCGCTCCTGGAAGGTGGGCAACCGCATGCTGGAAACCGACGAAAGCCTGCAGATGAAGAGCTATATGACCTACCGCAATATCGCCTCCGGCGAGGAGGTGGAGATAGAAACCAAAGACTGGGCCGCCTATCAAGACGAGACCGTCTGGCAGCTTGTGGGCTCACGTGTGGAAGATCCGCACGAGATAAAAGCCGACGGCTTCTCGATGCTCGACCTCGACGGCAACGATATGTCTGTCGACCTGCTCTCCTCTCACGACTACCTCATCATAGCCACCTTGCCCAACCCCAAGGTGTCGAAGGTGGGCCCCAAAGGTGTGCGAGCACTCAAGGCGGTCAACGAGTTTGCCTTCGACCACGATATCCAGATGGTGGTTCTGGCCTCTGCCCTGAGCGAGGACGTGCAGTCGTTCCTCTACGACAACGAGCTGCCCCTCGACTTCTATGGCGCCGACGAGAAAGCTATACTCGTCATGGCTCGCGCCAATCCTGCCTTCGTGCTGATGAAAGACGGCGTGGTCATGGGCAAGTGGCACTACCGCAACTACAGAAAGCTGCTGGATTATAACTTCGAGTGAACCGCGGACAGACGATAGCTCACTCTCGCATTAACGCAAAAAAACATTCAAGCAAAAAAGACAATGATACAACGTATTCAATCCTTCTACCTCGTACTTGCAGCATGCGCTATGGCGCTCTGCTTCATGTTCCCTGTGGCAAAATACAAGACCCCCGACAATCAGGTGTATGCACAATACAGCCTTATAAAATCGCAGGCGTTGAACCAGACTTCCGAAAGCGAGGTCTCTGTTATCGGGGAGGACTTCGACCAGATCGGTGGCAATATGAGCAAGCTCGGCTACGCCAAGGCTCCCGTATGGCCGCTGTTGGCTCTGGTGGTGGCTGTCATCGCCATCGCTCTGGTGAGCATCTTCCTCTACGCCAACCGCACCCGTCAGGTTCGTGTTGTCGCCGTAGGGTTCCTGCTCAACGTGATCTATATCTTCCTCATCTTCATCTGGGCCGTTGACGCCTTCCTGAAACCCATAAAGCAATCCTTTGTCGACTGCGATTGGACGACCACCTATTCCGTCGCTACCTGGGCTCCGGTGGTGAGCGCAATCTTCTTCTTCCTTGCACAGAACGCCATAAAACGCGACGAGAAGAAAGTCCGCGATGCCGACAGAATAAGATAAGTTTTGAATTCTCAGATTTTGAAAACTCCGGATTATAGCACTACTTTCGACAGCGTGTCGCAACTCGGCGACGTAGCACGCACCTTGCTCGACGCCTTCCCCCAGGATCGCTTCTTCGCTTTCTTCGGCAGCATGGGTGTCGGCAAGACTACCCTCATCAAGGAGATGTGTGCCGTGTTGGGCTCTGATGACAACGTCTGCAGCCCCACCTTCGCCATCATAAACCAATACTCCACAGCTGACGGAAGCCCGATATACCATTTCGACTTCTATCGGCTGAAGAACGTGGACGAGGCTTACGACATCGGCTATGAGGAGTATTTCTATTCGGGCGACTACTGTTTTACCGAGTGGACAGAAAAAATCGAACCGCTCTTGCCCGAGAGGTATGTGAGGGTCGAAATAAAGGAAAATGAGGGAGTACGCTCTCTGATTGCACAACTGATAAACGAATTATGATGGAAATAAAAGATAGAAAAACTCAGAAGAACGAGGCCGAGATGCTGGCTCGTGTGGCAGCGAAGGCTCTCGACGACAAAAAAGGGGTGGATGTCTGCATCCTGGATCTTAGGGAACTCCAGTCGGCTCCAGCTCGTTTCTTCGTCATAGCCTCTGGAAACGTGCCCTCTCATGTGTCGGCTCTTTGTGACGCCGTCCACGAGGCTGTGAAAAAGATGTTCGGACAGAACCCCTCGAAGGTTGAGGGCTACACCAACGCAGAGTGGATATTGATGGATTACTTCGACGTCGTGGTCCATATCTTCCAGAAAGACAAACGTGACTACTACCGTCTCGAACAGCTTTGGGCAGACGGTAAAGAATTGAAAAATCTTGGCTGAGCCAAGTGGCAAAGCCGATAGGAAAATTGAAAATTGAAATGAGCGAACAACAGAATACAAACAATAAGCCTCCGCGTCCTCAGCAGAACCCGCAGGGACAGCAACCCAAGAAACCTAACAAGAGCATCATGCTCTACATCATCTACGGTGTGGTGATTCTGGGCTTGGGATTTCTCCTGCTTCCGAGCGACAAGGGCGGTATGTCGAAAGAGTTGACTTGGGAGGAGCTGGAACCGATACTGCTCAACCACGATTATGACAAGATCGTTGTGGTCAATCAGGAATATGCCGAAATCCACATAAAGGACGAGCTGGTGGAGAGCAAATACTCCGAGCTGAAAGGTGCTTCGCCCCTGATTGGCAAAGCCAAGCCGGCAAACGCATTCTATAAGTACAACATCGGCAACCTGGAGCATTTCGACAAGGAGCTCTCCGGCGTTGAGGAAAAACTCGACGGGGTTCATATCTCCTACCAGATTGAAAAACGCAAGAACGCATGGCGTGATATCCTTGTGCTCTTCGGTCCCTTCCTGCTCATCATACTCTTCTTCTACATCATGACCCGTGTGACCCAGAAGCAGATGGGTGGCGGTGGCGGCATCTTCGGAGTGGGACGCTCCAAGGCTAAGATGTACGACGGCAAGAACCTCAAGACCAATATCACTTTCAAAGATGTGGCCGGACTTGCCGGCGCGAAGGAGGAAGTTGTCGAGGTGGTCGATTTCCTGAAAAATCCGAAACGCTATACCGACCTCGGCGGCAAGATTCCCAAAGGCGTCCTGCTCGTAGGCCCTCCGGGTACAGGTAAGACCTTGCTGGCGAAGGCTGTTGCGGGCGAAGCGAATGTGCCGTTTTTCTCTATGTCGGGTAGCGATTTCGTGGAGATGTTCGTAGGCGTCGGAGCCTCTCGAGTGCGTGACCTCTTCGAGGAAGCCAAGAAGAAAGCCCCTTGCATTATCTTCATCGACGAGATAGACGCTGTGGGTCGTGCCCGTGGACACAGCGGGTTGAGCAACGCCAACGACGAACGCGAGAACACCCTCAACCAGCTCCTCACCGAGATGGACGGATTCAGCAGCGGTACTAACGTCATAGTGCTGGCTGCCACCAACCGAGCCGACGTGCTGGATAAGGCTCTGCTTCGTGCCGGTAGGTTCGACCGCCAGATATATGTGGAGCTGCCGGATATCGAAGAACGCAAGGCTATCTTTGAAGTCCACATGAAAGGACTCAAACTCTGTAATGACAAAGATGCAGAAGGTTATGTGGATAGGGAGTTCCTCGCCAAGCAGACTCCAGGATTCTCTGGTGCCGATATAGCCAACGTCTGCAACGAGGCAGCTCTCTGTGCCGCCCGCAAGAACAAGAAGATTATCGAGAAACAGGACTTCCTCGATGCCGTCGACCGTATCGTCGGAGGTCTCGAGAAACGTTCCAAGATACTTACCGAAAACGAGAAACGCACCATCGCCTACCACGAGTCGGGCCACGCTTCAGTGAGCTGGCTGTCGCGCTGGGCGTCGCCGCTGGTTAAGGTGACCATCGTGCCGCGCGGTCGAGCTCTTGGTGCTGCATGGTATCTTCCAGAGGAACGCCAGATTACCACCTACGAGCAGATGTTCGATGAACTTACCTCGCTTATGGCGGGTCGTGCCGCCGAGGAGGTTGTGTTTGGCAAGATAAGTACGGGAGCCCTCAACGATATGGAGCGTGCCACCAAGATGGCGCAGTCACTGGTGGTATACTACGGCATGAGCCCGGAGGTGGGCAACATAAGCTACTACGATTCCACGGGACAGAATAACTACGGTTTCACTAAGCCATTCAGCGAAAAGACTGCCGAGAAAATCGACGCCGAGGTGCGCCGCATCGTGGAGGAGGCATACAGTACAGCAAAGCGGCTGATTAATGAACACCGAGAGCAGCTTGACGAGTTGGCAGGTCAGCTATTCGAGAAAGAGGTGCTCTTCCGTGAAGACCTCGAACGCATCTATGGCAAGCGCCCTTGGGAGGAAGAACCGAAGCAGATAGAAAGTTCTGAACCATCCGAGACGGCAGAGGAAACTGAATTATCCGAGATAGCAGAGAAAAACGAGCAACCAGAGCAGTCAGAAAACACAGAGAATTCAGATAATTCTGAAACCAATTCAACCGCACAGCAATGAAGAAATTCTGGATACGCACAGCAAGCTCGGTAGTATATGTGGCATTGTTCCTTGGAACGATGCTGAGTGGAGTTATCCTGAAAAACGAGCTTGCTGGAACTATCATATTCTTGGCATTCCTGCTGTTTGTGGCTTGCGGCTGCACTTTCGAGTTCTACCGTATCGCCAAGATGAAAGGGGCAAAGCCGATAGGATGGTTGGGGTATGTTGTGGTGACACTTGTTTTGGCAACATTTGCCTACTTTTGTGATATGAATTCAGACGGTTCGATGACTCCTCTTTTTGAGGTCGCATTCGTGGGGACTTTTCTTAGTGCCTTGTTGGCGATGCCTCTGGCAGCTATAATTCAGTTGTGGCGCAAGTCCGATTCTCCTTTCGGTGATATAGCATACACCTTCCTTCCTGCGTTCTACATCGCTCTTCCTCTTGGATTGATGATCTATCTGCAAGTCCAGAATACTTATCTGCTTGTGCTTGTCGTGGCGTTGGTGTGGATTAATGATGCATGTGCCTATATGCTCGGCTCGTTGATAGGGAAACATAAGATGTGGACAAAGCATTCTCCAGGAAAGACGTGGGAGGGAACTATATCTGGCGTTCTCATTGCGGCTCTTGTTGGAGCGGGTGTGGTCGCTTTGTTGCCTGATGCTTTTGGGGGATTAAAAGCGTGGCATGGAGCTCTGTTGGGTTTGATATGTGGTGTTGTAGGCACATTGGGTGACTTGGTGGAGTCTATGCTGAAACGCTCCGTTGGATTGAAGGATTCTGGGAAAATACTTCCTGGTCATGGAGGATTCCTAGACAGATTCGACAGCTTGCTTATACTGATGCCTTTCGCGACAATTCTTATTGCTATATTTGGTGCTTTTTATGTTTGTGTTTAGATGACTATCGACCAGATCATATATGAAGACAATCATCTGCTGCTCGTCAACAAACGGGCAGGGGAGCTTGTGCAGGGTGACAAGAGCGGCGACTCGTGTCTGGTCGACGAGATCAAGTCTTTCATCAAAGAACGCGACAACAAGCCTGGCAACGTCTTCTGTGGCCTCGTCCATCGTCTGGATCGACCCGTCAGCGGCGTGGTCATCTTCGCCAAGACCTCCAAGGCGCTCTCCCGTATGAACGCTTTGGTCAAAGAACGTGCGATAGAGAAGACCTACTGGGCGGTGTCGAAGAACTGTCCAGAACCGATGGAAGGCACTCTCCGCAACTGGCTCTCTCGCAACGAGAAGATGAACAAAAGTTTTGTGGTGGCTGATGGTACTAAAGATAATGCGAAGGAGGCTGTCTTGGATTATAAGGTCATAGGGCGCTCGGAAGGCGGCTACTACCTGATTGAGGTGAACCTCCATACAGGTCGCCATCATCAGATACGCTGCCAGTTGGCCAATATCGGCTGCCCGATAAAAGGCGACCTGAAATACGGCGCGCCGCGATCCAACCCCGACGGCAGCATCTCGCTTCATGCTCGCAGGGTCTCGTTCGAGCATCCTGTGAGCCATCTGAAGATAGATGTTGAGGCTGAGCCCTCATGGAATATGTCGTTCGATGGAATATGAAATCAATAGATACTGATATGAAGAAACTGATACTCTCGATACTGCTTGTCGTCTCCGCTTTCGTCCTCTCCGCTCAAGGTAAATACTTGGTGGGCAGGTCTGACTTCAACAGTCTTGAGATAACCTTCACCGCCCCTGACGCCCTAAACGTCGAGGAGGTCAGCATCAAAGGCTCCGACTTCTCTTCTGTCTCAATCGATGGCTTTGGACCTTCATCAGAGGTGGGAGCCCCCTCGCTTCCTACATTGAGGAAGATTATAGAGATTCCGCTATGTGACGGTATTTCGGTAACCATGAAGAACGAACGTCATATCATCCTCGACGGCGCCTCCCTCGGTATCACCCACGCTGTAGCACCTGTACAGCCTTCCGTCTGCAAGACAGCCAGCCGCAATTCGAACACCCTTGCGTATAACGATAATATCTACACTTTCGATGCCTTCTATGGTCTTGCTCCGGTCACCACAGAGAATATTGGTGTGGCTCGCGACCGCAACCTCGCCGAGGTGATTTTTTCGCCAGTACAGTACAACCCCGTTACCAACCAGTTCATCGTATATACCTACGTCGAAGCTGTATTGACGTACATCAACGCTGATGTCGATGCCACCAACCATATGCACATGTTGCATCACTCGCCAGCCTTCGGAGGCGGCATACAGACCATCAACACATTGGGCTATTCAAGCAATCAGGCACCCAAGTCCTCAGGCACCCAAGCAATCCGATATCTCATCGTCGCTCACTCGATGTTCCGCGGCTATCTTGACGACTTTGTCATGTGGAAGAAGCGCACCGGTTTCATCGTCGACGTGGCATATACTGACGATGCTGGGGTGGGCACAACCCAACAATCCATCAAGACCTACATCAAGCGCCAGTATATTACTGCCACCGAAACAAATCCGGCTCCTACCTATCTTTTGATTGTAGGCGATGTGGAGCAGATCCCGGCGAAGTCCTACGACCACGATGACGACACTCATGTTTCCGACCTGGATTACTCTCTGTGGAGTGACGACGACAATATACCCGACTGTTACTATGGGCGCTTCTCAGCTCAGACGGTGAGCCAGCTCACCCCTCAGATAAACAAGATACTCGTCTACGAACGTTATGAGTTCCCCGACGAGGCCTTCCTCGACAAGGCGATCCTCGTCGCTGGTGTCGATGGCGGCAATGCTGGCGACCTGGGATTCACCTGTGCCGACCCCACGATGGACTATGCCGCCAAGCGCTACGTCAACGGCGACTACAAGACTGTCCTCGGAAGCAACTCTTTCTATCGCTATCAGAACGTCACCGAATATAAGAACAACCCCAGCCGCAACCCCAACGCCACCAACGTCTCCGTGGTGAGCAACTCTGAGGACGAGGCGTTTCGAGCCAAGTGCAACGAGGGTGCGGGATTTATCAACTACACCGCCCACGGGTACGATCAGGGATGGGCTTCTCCAGGATTGAGCAACGACGATGTCAGCTCTATGTCCAATGTGAGACGTTGTGGCCTAATGATTGGCAACTGTTGTCAGAGCGGCAAGTTCGACACCTACGCCTGCTTCGGTGAGGCGCTCCTGCGCCGAGCCAATTACTGTGGCGCCGTTGGTTATATCGGTGGTAGCGACTACACCTATTGGGGTGAGGATTTCAGTTGGGCCGTAGGGCAGCGTGACAACGTCAACGCCAATATGTCGCTCTCTTATGACGCATCCAATACTGGAGCCTACGACCACATGTTCCACACCCATGGAGAGGCTTTCTCCGAATGGGCCCCCACTATGGGTTCGCTTATGATGTGCGGCAATATGGCGGTGCAGAACTCCAACTCAGGGCTGAAAGACTACTACTGGCAAATATACCATATCTTCGGTGACCCTTCGCTCATGCCTTGGCTCTCTCGTGCCAAAGATATGCCTCTTGTCTGGCATGGACTCTATGCCGGCTCATCCAACGTATCAGTCACCACCGCTCCCTACGCCTATGTGGCACTCACCAACGAGGCAAACGACCTCATTGGCGCAGCTCTTGCCGATGTCGACGGACAGGCTTCCATCTCCTGCTCCGAGCCACTCTCGGCTGGAGTATATGTGCTTGCCTCTACTGCGCAGAACTATAAACCGCGCATCGAGACCGTCGCCGACTCCTCCAACGGCATCTTTGATTCGGAAATACAAAATTCAACATTCAATATTTACCCCAACCCTGCGTCGTCAAGAATCTCTGTCGACTGTGTTGGTTTGCAGAAGGTCGAACTCCTCGATGCTGTCGGCAATGTGGTGCTCTGCCAGTCAGACGCATTTGTCGACATCAGCTCCCTCTCCAGTGGGATTTACGTGGTTCGTGTGACTACAGATGGTGGTGTGGCGGTGAAAAAAATCGTGAAACAATAGAAAAAATATAAACCATGAAAAAACTCTTTCTTTCAGTAGCTTTGCTTTTTTCTGCCCTTTGTCTCTCTGCCCAGGGCAGCTACGAGGTGTTGTCATCCGATTATTCCAAGCTGGAAATCTCCTTCAAGGCTTCTTCTGCCCTTGCTGTAGAGAATGTGACTATCAAAGGAACTGACTTCACCAATGTCACGATTCCTGGTTTCGACCGCTCGTCGCAGTTGGGTTGCCCCGCGCTACCCACCATGCGTAAGCTTATTGAGATTCCACTCTGTGATGGTATTTCCGTCCGCGTCAAGAGTGAGAATCATGTCGTTCTTGACGGCGCTGCCCTCGGAGTGACCCATCCCGTCATGCCGGTACAGCTTTCGGAGTGCAAGACGGCAAGCCGCAATCGCGATATTCTGGCTTTGGATCAACAAGTTTACAACTCTGACGCCTTCTACGGGTTGGCTCCTGTCACCACACAAAAGGTGGGTGTTGCTCGCGACCGCAACCTCGCTCAGGTCATCTTCTCGCCGGTACAGTACAATCCCGTCTCCAACCAGTTCATTGTCTACACCGAGGTCGAGGTTGAGCTTGTATACGTCAACCCCGACGCCTCAGCCACCAAAGCCATGAAAGACCGTTATTTCTCGCCTGCTTTCGGCAACGGCATACAGACCATCAACAACCTCGGAAGTGTGAAGAATCCCACGGCTACAGCCCCAATCAGATATCTCATCCTCGCCAACCCCATATTCCGCGATGAACTCACCGAGTTCGTGAACTGGAAAAAACGTATCGGCTTCATCGTTGACGAGGCATACACCGACAACCCCGAGGTGGGCACCACCCAGGTTTCCATCAAAGAGTATATCAAGAGCCAGTACACCAATGCTACCGCCGAAAATCCAGCTCCTACCTATGTCCTCTATGTCGGCGATGTCGACCAGCTCCCAACACTTATCGACACCAATGTCGAGCACCATGAGTTCTGGGGCTATACTTGGGACGACACCACCATCCAGGCTTCTGATCTGCCCTATGCTTGCTGGACCGACGGCGACAATATCCCCGATTGCTATTATGGTCGACTCTCAGCTCAGACGGTGAGTCAGCTTACCCCTCAGCTGGATAAAACTCTCCTCTACGAACGTTATGAGTTCTCCGATCCAACGTTCCTCGACGTGGCGATTCTTGTGGCAGGTAAGGACCAAGGAACGAGCAACGACAACGGCTACAAAGTGTGCGACCCTACGATGGACTACATAGCCAAGTTCTACGTTAACGGCGATTATGGCTATGCCAACGTGTATGAATACAAAAATAACACTTCTATAAACCCAAATGCTACCAATGTCACGGTCAGCGCCAATTCCGCTGCTGCCGCCATCAGAACAAAATATTCCGAGGGCGCAGGTTGGATTAATTACTCCGCTCACGGCGACATCACCGAATGGCACAGCCCTCAGTTCAATAACAGCCAGGTGGCTCAGATGACCAACAAAGACAAATGTGGCATCATGATTGGCAACTGCTGTCTCTCTGGTAAGTTCGATGAGCCAACTTGTTTTGCTGAAGCTCTCATGCGTAAGGACGACAACTGTGGTGCCGCCGCCTATATCGGCGCCAGCAATTCCACCTACTGGAATCAGGACTTCTACTGGTCCATTGGTGTGCGCAACTCAATCAGCGCAAATATGACCCATCAGTATATGGCTGACAACCTTGGCTTGTATGATCGTCTTTTCCATACCCACGACGAAGATCACTCCCTCTGGGCTCCCACTCTGGGCGAGATGATGTTCAATGGCAATATGGCTGTCGAGAACTCCAACTCAGATGCGGCAGACAAGCTTTACTACTGGCAGATCTATCATACCTTCGGTGACCCGTCGATGATGCCGTGGCTCACCCAGGCTTCCGACATGGCGGTCACCTACGAGGGTATGGATAAGAACTCCACCAGCGTCACCGTCACTAGTGTCCCCTACGCCTATGTTGCTGTGACCTCCGAAGATTACACTCTCATCGGTGCCGCTTTCGCCGATGCTGAAGGCGTTGCTACCATCAACTTCGACGAGCCTCTCCAACTTGGCAACTACGTTGTGGCGGCTTCAGCTCAAAACTATAAGCCTGTCCTCCTCGACGTCGAGGTGATCAACGTTAGCTTTACAATCAACGCCTACGCATACAGTCAGGAAATGGGTTCCGTCTCAGGCTCCGGCGTTTATAATGTCAATACCACCGCCGTTATCTCGGCAGCCTCCAATCAGGGCTACCATTTTGTACGTTGGAATGACGACAACACCCAGGCAACACGCTCCATTGTGGTGACCTCAGACTCTACCTTCATCGCCTATTTCGAGGCTAATGATCCCGATGACACATACTACACTGTTACCCTTCTCTCCGCTAACGACAATATGGGCACTGTTAGCGGCTCTGGCCAATATCTCGCCAACAGTTCTGTCACCATCGTTGCAAGCCCGTTCGAGGGTTATCGTTTCGTGAACTGGAGCGACGGCAGCACCGAAGCTACCCGTCAGCTAACCCTCACCTCCGACACTACCCTTACGGCCTCATTCGAACTTATTCCCGTTCAAGGCATCGACGAGGTCCGCACCCTCACCGCGAGAATCTATCCTAACCCCACCACGGGTGTCCTCCATGTTGAAGCTGACGGACTTTGCAAGGTCGAGGTTATCGACGCTGTCGGACGTGTCGTTATCTCTCAGAACGACGCCTTCGTCAATATGTCAGCCCTCAACAACGGCATCTACTCCGTCCGACTCACCACCACCGACGGCATCCTCGTGAAGAAAGTTGCCAAGCGTTAACTGTTAGGTTTAAGGCCAACGTCAAGGTTTAAAAAATAAGATTATGAGAAAAGGGATTTTGTCAGCACTTTTGCTGCTGTTAGCCTCTTATGGTTTTGCACAAGACAATTGTCTGGTGCGTTCATCCGATTACAACTCTCTCGAACTTTCGTTCGTGGCGTCCGACAAATTCCGAGTCGACGACGTTGACCTCTTCGGAACCCTCTTCTCTCTCGTTTCCCTCGAGGGTTTCGACCACTCCTCTGAGATAGGCAGTCCTTCGTTGCCCACAATGCGCCATCTTATTGATATTCCTTTCTGCGATGGCATCTCTGTGAATATCAAGGAAGAGCGTCATGTACTCCTCGACGGTGCCTCCATTGGTGTTTCACGCACTCTTGCTCCCGTACAGCCTTCCCTTTGCAAGACCGCCTCCCGCAATGCTAATGTCCTTGTCATCAATGACAAGGTCTACTCTTCCGACCGCTTCTTTGGTCTCGATCCCGTTACCGTATCCGTCCTCGGCGTTGCCCGCGACCGCCGTCTCGCTCAGGTCGTTTTCTCTCCGGTTAAGTATAACCCCGCCACTAACCAGTTCATCGTCTACACCTATGTCGAAGCTGAACTCTCTTACATCAACCCCGATGTCGACGCGACTCAGCAGATGAAGCGCCTCCACTATTCGCCTCTCTTCGGTAGTGGCATCCACACCATCAACAGCCTCTCTTCGTCCAACACCAAGGACCAAAGTCCCAAATTCGGTATTACTCCCACAACTCCTATGCGCTACCTTATCGTGGCTAACTCTATCTTCCGTGGTTCACTCGATGAGTTTGTGTCTTGGAAGAAACGCACTGGCTTCCTCGTCGACGTTGTATACACCGGTGATGCTGGCGTTGGCACTACCCAATCTTCCATCAAGAGCTACATCAAGAGCCTCTATACCAACGCTACCGTAGAGTCTCCGGCTCCCACCTTCATCCTCTTCGTGGGTGATGTGGCGCAGATCCCTGCCAAGTCTTTCTCCTATAGCGGT
The DNA here is from genome assembly GCA_902774845.1 of uncultured Bacteroidota bacterium. Lineage (GTDB taxonomy): Bacteria > Bacteroidota > Bacteroidia > Bacteroidales > P3 > Colimorpha. The sequence continues at coordinate 102,924 of CACYJU010000003.1, read as the reverse complement.
GACTCTCATGTCTCCGACCTTGATTATGCTCTATGGACTTCAGGCGACAACCTGCCCGACTGCTACTATGGTCGCTTCTCTGCTCAGACCGTGAGCCAGCTCACTCCTCAGATAGAGAAGACCCTCATGTACGAGCGCTACGAGTTTCCCGATCCATCCTTCCTCGACAAGGCGATCCTCGTAGCTGGTGTCGATGGTGGCTCTCAGGGCGACCACGGCTACACTCATGCTGACCCCACGATGGATTATGCTGCCAAATTCTACGTCAACGGTGGTAGCAGCTATCTTTCCGTTCTAGAGTACAAAAACGCCACCTCCATCAGTATGAACGCCTCCAATGTCACCGTCAAGTCAAACTCCCTTGCTTCCGAGATTCGTTCCAAGTATTCCGAGGGCGCTGGCTGGATCAACTACTCTGCCCACGGTGACTGGAACGAATGGTCCATACCTTCGTTCACCAACTCCAACGTCGCCTCCATGTCTAACACCAAGAAGTTCGGCATAATGATCGGTAACTGCTGTCTCTCAGGCAAGTTCGACGAGTCGGCTTGCTTCGGCGAGACTCTCCTCCGCAAGAATAACTACTGCGGAGCTGTGGGCTATATCGGTGGCTCCAATTACACCTACTGGGGTGAGGACGTCTACTGGTCTGTAGGCATCCGCACTTCCATTTCCGGAAGCATGACCCAGCAGTACATAGCCAACAAGATGGGCATGTACGACCGTCTCTTCCATAACCACAGTGAGGCCTACTCCGAGTGGATGACATCCCTCGGCGCTATGGTCTATGCAGGCAACATGTCGGTTCAAAACTCAAGCTCTTCGCTCAAGTCTTATTACTGGCAGATTTACCACGTCTTTGGCGATCCTTCGCTTATGCCCTGGCTCACCCAGGCAAAGCTTATGGACATCTCCTATACAGGCATGTTCCTCGGCTCCACCTCTGTCAACGTCTCCTGCGCTCCCTATTCCTATGTCGCACTTACCGACAACGAAAATAATCTCCTCGGTGCTGCATTCTCTGGCTCTGACGGTGCCGCATCCATTACCTGCTCCACGCCTCTTTCCGAGGGTTCTTATGTCATTGCTGCCACCGCTCAGAACTATCAGCCAAAGCTCTCCAATGTCAACGTCTCCCTCTCCGATACTGTCGACGACAATCCTCCGCAGGTAGACTTCAGTCTCTTCCCCAACCCCACTGGCGGCTTTGTCACCGTTTCCGTGGCTAACACCGACGGCAACGTGCAGTATGAGCTCGTCGACATAACGGGCCGTATCATCTTCTCGGGCGAGGCTTCTGCCGCTACCCCCGTATCCATCGACCTCTCATCTATGGCAAAGGGAACCTATTTTGTCCGCGCCACCGCCAGCGGCCTCTCCTCTGTCAAGAAATTGATTCTCGTTCATTGACCGCTCTATGAAACGTTTCTCTCTCTTCCTCCTTACTCTCATCTCTCTCTCTGCGTGGGGTCAGAGTTGTGTTTCCATCCCCGCTACCTTTCCTGACGGAATCGAGCTCTCCTTCTCCGTACCCGACAAGGTTGACGTTGACACCGTTTCTATCTTTGGTTCTCGTTTTTGTACTATCTCTCTTTCGGGCTTCGTCAGCGACGCTTCCGTGGGTCAGCCTGAGTTGCCCTTTCTTGTAGAGTTTCTTGATGTCCCCGTATGCGGTAGGGTAGAGGTGGAGATCCTCTATGAAGAGCGCATCGTCCTCAATGGCGACTCCCTTGGTCTCGTCTTCCCCATACTACCGCATCAGCCTTCACTCTGCAAGACTGACTCTCGCAACCCGCAGCGCCTCTTCCTCGACAGCGCCCTCTATGCTGCTGACGCCTTCTCTTCATCCGACATTCTTTCGGTACAGGTGCTTGGTGTCGCACGTGACCGTCGTCTCGCTCAGCTCTCGTTCTCGCCCCTACGTTACAACCCCGTCACCAATCAACTCATACTATTCACCAACGTACGTGCTCGCATAACCTTCCATGATATTGACCACGATGCCACCAAAGCCCTCTCTCTTCATCACTCCCCAGCTTTCACCACGGGACTCGAACCTCTCAACGATCTCCATAATTCAGCCACTCGCTCAATAAAGCAGTCAAGCAGTCAAGCAGTCAAAATTGTTTTGGTCACCCATCCCATGTTCCGCGAAACACTCGCCGACTTCGTCCGCTGGAAGCGTTCAATAGGCTATCTCGTCGACACCCTCTTTACCGACTCCCCCCTTGTGGGCTCTACCGCTACATCCATAGCCTCCTGCCTCCGCAGTCAGTACATCTCCGCTACTCCCGACAATCCCGCTCCTACCTACCTTATCCTTATTGGAGATACCGCCCAGCTTCCTACTTTCCAATACTCTTACTATATGGGCTATTACGGCTATGTTGATCATGTCTCTGACCTTAACTATGCCTGCCTCTCGCCCGACGACAACTTGCCCGACTGCTACTGCGGTCGTCTCTCAGCTCAATCTACCGCTCAGCTTCGGGCTCAGCTTGATAAGATACTCCTTTATGAGCAATGCTGCTTCCCCGACCCATCCTTCCTCGACCGAGCCGTCCTCGTCGCCGGTACCGATGGTGGCATGCTCGGCGATCACGGCTATGTACACGCCGACCCCGCCATGGACTATGCCGCCCTCCTCTACCTCAATGCCAACCACGGCTTCACATCTGTCTACGAGTTCAAGAACAACCCCTCAATACGTCCCCATGCTCCCAATGTCTCCGTCGCCTCCAACGCCTCATATAACGCTCAGACCATCCGCGACCTCTACTCCTCTGGAGCCGCTCTCGTTAACTATTCCGCCCACGGCAACTATAGCGGATGGCACAGCCCTCAGTTCAACAACGAGCAGGTACCACTTATGGTCAACGACAGCATGTGCGGCGTCATGATTGGTAACTGCTGCCTTACCGCCAAGTTCGATGAGCCTGTCTGCTTCGCTGAGGCACTTATGAGGGCCGACCGCTGTCGTGGTGCTGTAGCCTATATCGGCGGTTCCAACTCTACCTACTGGGACGAGGACTTCTACTGGGCCGTAGGTTATCGTCCTTATATCTCTGCCGCCATGGACCATGCCTACCATCCAGCTTTCCTCGGTGTATATGACCGACTCTTCCATTCCCATGGTGAAGATCGATCCCAGTGGGCTGTTACGCTCGGTTCTATGCTTATGGCTGGCAATATGTCCGTGCAGAAACACTCACGTGACCTCCGCAAATATTATTGGCAAATCTACCATCTCTTCGGTGACCCCTCGATGATGCCGTGGCTCTCACAGCCTTCCGACATGCCTCTCGCTTATTCCGGTGCTGAGTCCGGCTCCACCTCACTCGAGGTTACCACCGACCCCTATGCTTATGTCGCCGTCACCGACTCCAACCTTTTGCTTGTCGCCGCTGCTGTTGCTGATGGGCAGGGTTATGCTTCGCTCACTCTCTCCGAGCCACTTGACCCGCTCTCTTTTCGTCTATCTTCCATAGGACAGAACCGCCGTCCACGTATCCTGACTCTCGATCAGCCTTCCTGTCTCGGCAACTCTCAGCCCTCAACCTTCAACTCTCAACTCTCAATCCATCCCAATCCCACTTCAGGTATGCTCTCCGTAGAGAGTCCCATCGAGGCCGATGCACTCCTTTTCAATGCTGGTGGACGGGTTGTAATGCATCTCACGCTGCACGCCGGTCTCAACACCCTCGACCTCTCCATGCTCCCCCCAGGCGTCTACTATCTAAAACCAAGCACCGCCCCAGCTAAGAAGATAGTCAAGCTGTAATACATCCAACCTTTCCGTGTTTTTCGTAGGGGATCACCCTAACATTCTTACACCATATTGGTTGGTGGATTGTAACATTTTTTATGTCAAAATGTTGCTTTGTTTGTTTTTCTTTGTATTTTTGCATGCGATGTAATTCAGTCGGATTGCATAAAAAAATCAAATCTAACTAACTTGGATTGCTAAAATGAAAAACAAGTACTACGATTTAATCGACCAGACATTCGACTTTCCGCAGGATGAATTTCGCACCGAGGATGGCGAACTGATGTTTCATGACATTCCCCTCATGGAGATTATCAAACAGTATGGCACTCCGCTGAAAATCACCTATCTGCCTAAGATAAGCTCGCAGATACAACGTGCCAAGCGTATGTTCAACGTGGCTATTGCCAAGACCGACTACAACGGCACATACAATTACTGCTACTGCACCAAGAGCAGCCACTTCTCATTCGTAATGGAAGAGGCTCTAAAGAACGACGTTAACCTCGAGACATCCTCGGCCTTCGATATCAACCTCATACAGGAGCTCTACGCCCAGGGGCTTATAGACAAGGACAAGTTCATCGTATGCAACGGATTCAAGAAGCAGCAATATATAGAGAATATTGTATCTTTATATAATGATGGTTTCTATAATGTGGTACCTATCCTGGACAATAAAAATGAGTACTACGCACTCGACGAGATGCTGGAGAGTCCTGCCGTGCCGATGAAGTTGGGTATACGTATCGCTGCTGAGGAGGAACCGAAGTTTGACTTCTACACCTCCCGACTGGGTATAAGGTACAACGATATACTGAGTTTCTATGAGGAGCAGATAAAGCCGAACAAGAAGTTTACTTTCAAGATGCTGCACTTCTTCATCAATACCGGCATACGCGACACGGCCTACTACTGGAACGAGCTTTCGAAGTGTTTGAATGTCTACTGCGACCTCAAGAAGGTGTGCCCCGAGCTCGACTCGCTCAACATCGGAGGCGGATTCCCCTCCAAGACTTCGCTGGCGAGCAACTTCGACTACGAGTATATGGCGGAGGAGATCCTCAACCAGATAAAGACCATCTGCACCAACCGGGGAGTGGATGAGCCAAACATTTTTACCGAGTTCGGCTCGTTCACCGTGGGCGAGAGCGGTGCCACCTTATATAGTATATTGGGTCAGAAGCAGCAGAACGACCGCGAGCTGTGGTATATGATTGACAGCTCGTTCATTACCACGCTGCCCGACACCTGGGGTATCAACCAGCGTTTCATCATGCTTCCCATCAACCACTGGGACTGCGAATACCAACGGGTGTTTCTCGGCGGCCTCACCTGCGACAGCGAGGACTACTACAACGCCGACTCCCACGCCAACGCTATCTTCCTGCCTAAGTTGCAGAAGGATGACCCGCTCTATATCGGCTTCTTCCACACGGGAGCTTATCAGGAGTCGCTCGGCGGTTACGGTGGCATACAGCATTGCCTCATACCCGCCCCGAAACATATTATTATAGATAAGGACGAGAACGGTGAATACACCACCAAACTCTTCGCCAAAGAGCAGAGCCACAAGTCGATGCTGAAGATATTGGGATATTGAAGAGTTAAAAAGCACTCACACATTCACGCAATCAAGCACTCCCGCAATCATATGACCCTCCCTGATTTTTGGAATAACAGGCGTGCTGACACCCACAAGGGCGACTATGGTCATGCGCTCCTCGTGGCGGGAAGTTACGGCAAGATGGGTTGTGCTATCCTCGCCGCCAGGGCCTGCATGCGTAGCGGCGTGGGCCTACTCTCTGTGCATCTACCTGAACAGGGGCTCAACCCGATACAGTGTGCTGTGCCTGAGGCAATGACCTCGCTCGATGCCGATCCGATGCTTTTCAGTCATGCGCCCCGGAACCTTGAGAAATACGATGCCCTCGCCGTAGGTCCTGGTATCGGTACCGCCGACCGCACATATCTCGCCCTTAAAGAAACACTTATGGCGTGGGGAGGCAAACCTCTGGTGCTCGACGCTGACGCATTGAACATCATGGCGATCCACCGCGATGAGCTCCTGCCTCTGATTAAAGACCACGCAGTCATCACGCCCCACGACGGCGAATACCGCAGGCTCTTCGGTGATGATGACCCGGCAGAGATGTCGGCGAAATACGGCATCGTCATAGTGAGGAAGGGCTTTCATAGTAGGGTCTATGCTCCCGACGGTTCTCTCTATGTGAACACCACGGGGAATCCTGGCATGGCTACCGCCGGAAGCGGCGACGTGCTCACCGGCATTCTTCTTGCTCTCCTCGCTCAGGGAATGGTTCCATATGAGGCCGCCTGCCTTGCTGTATTCCTGCACGGGGAAGCGGGTGACATAGCAGCCCAAAATCAGCCTCAAGCCACTGTTATTGCTTCCGATATTATAGAAAATCTGCGACGTGTGTTGGAGAAAGTTTAAAACATTAAGGCTTTAAGGGATAAAGAGTTAAATCGGCCCTGCAATAAAAAAAGAAAAAAAAGTTTGTCATATCGGGAAATGTGCGTATCTTTGCACCCGATTTGAGAGATACAAGTCAACCTTCCTCAATAGCTCAGTTGGTTAGAGCACCTGACTGTTAATCAGGGGGTCGCAGGTTCAAGTCCTGCTTGGGGAGCAAGAAAAGCCGCAGCGATGCGGCATTTTTTGTTTCTGTCTTATGCGTCTTTTCGTTGTTATACTTATCGCCGCCTTCGTCGCACTCGTCCTTCTATTGATAGGTCTGGGTGTGAAGATGCTGGTGCGCGAGAAGGGGGAGTTCAAACGTCATTGCGCTTCCCGCGACCCCTATACGGGTGAGTCAAACGGATGCGTCTGCTCAAAGAAATCTCTCTGCAACGATAAATCCGAATACAATCCGCTCGACGTCAACCAGAACCTGCTCGACGAAACGAAATAAAAGGATTAAGGATTAAGTTGAAAGGCGGAGTACTGACGCAATCAAGCATTCACAAATTCCTTAATGTGCTGCTCTTCGCTGAGGCGGCATACGAGTAGACGTCCGTCTTTCACGGCTACGATATAGTCTTTCAGGCCTTCCACTATCACCTTCTTCATATCCGACACATGTACCACGCAGCCTTCGCAGTCGTGCAAGTCGGTGTTGGCACCTATCACTGCGTTGCCCAGCTGGTCGTGTGACGCGTTCTGCAGCAGCGAACCCCATGTTCCGAGGTCGCTCCAACCTAAATCGGCGGCGATGACATTTATGTTGTCGGCTTTCTCCATCACGGCATAGTCGATGCTTATCTTGTCGCAGGTGGGGAAGAGTTTTTTTAGTGTCGTCTGCTCGTCGGCGGTGAAGAGCGAAGGCTCTATCTGATCCATGACTCCTGCTATCTGCGGCGCGTAGTTTCGTAGTGACTTTTCTATGGTGGAGCCTTTCCATACGAAGATGCCAGCGTTCCAGTAGTAGGAGCCGTCTTCGAGGTAATACTTCGCGGTTTCCAGATCGGGTTTCTCCTTGAAAGCAGCCACCTGTTCGACGTTGCCCGACACCCTGTTTTGGGTTGACTGTACGTAGCCGTAACCCGTCTCGGGACGTGAAGGTTTGATGCCGACGGTGACGATGGCGTCGTGTGTGTCGACAAAGTCGAGAGCTTCCTGCAACACTTTACGGTATTCGTCGGTCTTGAGCACCAGCGCATCGCTGGGGGTTACCACGATGCGGGCTTGAGGATCGCGGCGTGCTATCTTACGGCTCGCGTAGGCGATACAGGGAGCGGTGTTGCGTGCCTCAGGTTCGGCCAGGATATTGTCTGAGGGGAGGTCTGGAAGCTGCTCGCGCACGATGGAGACATATTTTTCCGAAGTCACGATCCACATGTTCTCAATCTTGCACAACGGCAGCAGGCGGTCGACCGTGAGCTGCAGGAGAGTGCGGCCGAGACCGAGCACATCGATAAACTGTTTGGGATATTCCGGCACGCTCATGGGCCAGAAGCGGCTTCCGATGCCGCCAGCCATTATAACTATGTGGGTCATGTTCTTAATGCGTTAATGTGTGAGTGATTGAGGGTATGTGGTCAGGTTCAATCTTTGATATACATCTCCGGGTGGCGGGCGGTGAACTGCTTGTAGTATTCCTTTATCTTCACCATGTCGGCATCAAAATCGCCGGTGGGATAAAAGGTAGGACCGACGCCCATGATTTTCTTCTTATAGTCGCCGTAGGTCAATACGATGGGCACATTGGCTCGTGTGGCTATCTCATAGAATCCGCGCTTCCATCGTTTCACAGGCTTGCGTGTGCCCTCGGGCGTAATCACTATCACCTGACGTTCATTTTCGGCATAGAGCTTCACCGCCTGGTCGACCATGTGGTTGTTGCGGTTGCCTCGGTCGATAGGCACTCCGCCGTAGTGTAGGAGCACACGGCGGGTGAAGAAATTGAAGAATTCTTTTTTGATGAAGACACCGTATTTCACTTTCAGCACCCAGAGGCAGGTGACTCCAAGCAGGAAGTCCCACACGCTGGTATGGGGAGCCATGATATAGACGGCGTGTTCTATCTCGGGACGCGTGCCAGGCACCGGCACGTCATATTTCCATCCGAAAAGTTTTACAAGGGCTATGCATAATTTTTTCATGTGAAAAGTAACGTGCTTTTGCTTGATTTATTGTAAAATATTGACTGATACCTTACGTTATATTAGTATGAAACGCAAGATTGACTCGTGTCCGCAGTTGATGGACTTCATCCAGCAGGTGGGCTTTCTGCCGCTGCTTTCGAGCGGCATCGACGGCTTCTCCGCCGAAGAGGTGGTGAGCCCTGAATGTCGCTATCATGTGCTCGAGGACGGTGGCTGGGAGTGGCCTCTGTGGAAATGGAAAGGTTCCATCATCACCGAGAGCGACTGTGTCTATGGCAAGTTTTTCGACAAGAAAGCGGGTTTCATAAGCCTCGAGTGGTGGCCTGATTTCTGCAATTTGCGTCGCCATCTCAACCCCGCACCCGAGGAGGGCTCTATCGAGGACACCATAATCGAGATACTCAAGGTGAACGGAAGCATGATAACCCGCGACCTGCGTGCCGCCTGCGGCTTCGACGGTCCTAAGATGCGAGGCCGTTTCGATGCTTACGTCACACGTCTGCAGATGGCTTGCAGGGTGGTTACCGAAGATTTTGTCTATCCTCGCGACAAACACGACCGCCCGTATGGATGGGGATGGGCTCTACTCACCACTCCCGAGCAGCTGCTGGGCTCCGATGCATGTAAGGTGAGTCGCACTCCAAAGCAGTCGCAGGAGCGCATCCTGGCTCATCTGAAAAAAATCCATTCTCGGATTGTGGATAAAGAACTGCTGAAGATAATTGGCTAATCGAAATTTTATTCGTACTTTTGCATCATCCAACAATCCAATAATTTTTTATCAACAAAAAACGACAACAATGAAGAAAATCTTTTCGTTCGTATTGGCAGCCCTAGTGGTGTGCTGTTTTGCATTTGTAGGTTGTAAAGGTGGCGCCAAGAGTGACTCTCCTTCGAAAGTGCTGGAGAAAGCCCTGCAGTGTGCTGTAGACAAAGACTATGAAGGTATGGTGAAATACTTCGACGACGGCACCGCCACCGAGGAAGAACTGAAGCAGGCAGCCGCTTCCATCGCCATGGGTTATGAGATGGTGGGCGGTCTCAAGAGCTACGAGGTCCTCGATGAGGAGATCTCCGAAGACGGCACGACCGCTACCGTGAAGATGAAGATGACCACCGGCAATGACGTCGAAAAAGAGACAGAAGCTCTGCTCGAGAAAACAGACAACGGCTGGGTGCTCAAATTCGAATAATTTATAGGTTCAAGTTCTCTCAAAGGCCTATCCCCGCATCTTCCACGATGTGGGGATAATTTTTTTGTGTTATTATAAAAGGATTGAGTATCTTTGCAAGGTTCAAAAACAATTAATACCTCACTATATGACTAACGGAGTAAGACGCATATATGTCGAAAAGAAAAAAGACTATGCGGTAAAGGCCAAGGAGTTGCAGGAAGAGCTGAGCAACTATCTCAAGATCGAGGCAAAGGCGGTGCGTGTGCTCATCCGCTACGACATTGAGAATATCTCTGATGAGACTTACAACAAAGCCAAGACGACGGTCTTCTCGGAGCCGCCGGTTGATATGATATATGAGGAGCGGTTCGACTCGGTCAAGGATGACTTCTGCTTTTCGGTGGAGTACCTCCCGGGTCAGTTCGACCAGCGCGCCGACTCTGCGGAGCAGTGTGTGAAGCTGCTCAACGAGAGCGAGAACCCTATCATCAAGTCGGCTACCACCTACGTGATAAGCGGCACCCTCTCGGAGAAAGAACGCGAGGCGATAATTAAACATTGCGTCAACCCCGTAGACAGCCGTGTGGCTGACGACACCAAGCCCGAAACTCTCGAGGACCACTTCGACGAACCTGCCGACGTGCTCATCTTCGACGGATTCAAGGATATGCCCGAGGATAAGTTGAAAGAGCTCTATGACGGCTTGGGTCTTGCTATGACCTTCAAGGATTTCCTCCATATCCAGAACTACTTCCGCGGTGAGGAGAAACGCGACCCGTCGGTGACGGAGATTCGTGTGCTCGACACCTACTGGAGCGACCACTGCCGCCACACCACCTTCGCCACCGAGCTGAAGGACGTGCACTTCGACGACGGCTTCTACCGTCCGCTTATCGAGGGTGCCTTCAAGCAGTACCTCGCTGACCATAAAGAGCATTATGTGGGACGCAACGACAAGTTCGTCTGCCTGATGGATATCGGAACCCTTGCAGCCAAGAAACTCAAGAAAGCCGGAATCCTCGACGACCAGGAGCCGAGCGACGAGATCAACGCCTGCTCGATAGTGGTGCCTGTGGTCATCGACGGCAACCGCGAGGAGTGGCTCATAAACTTCAAGAACGAGACACACAACCACCCCACCGAGATCGAGCCTTTCGGAGGCGCTGCCACCTGTCTGGGTGGCTGCATCAGAGATCCGCTCTCGGGACGTACCTACGTCTATCAGGCGATGCGTGTGACCGGCGCCGCCGACCCCACCAAGCCTATCGAAGCCACGCTGCCAGGCAAGCTGCCGCAGCGCAAGATCGTCACTACGGCTGCACATGGATACAGCTCCTACGGCAATCAGATAGGTCTCGCTACCGGTTTGGTGAACGAGATATACCATCCCAACTATGTTGCCAAGCGTATGGAGATTGGTGCTGTGATTGCTGCTGCTCCGCGTCGTGCCGTGAAGCGTCTTACCTCAGATCCTGGCGACATCATCATCCTGCTGGGCGGACGCACGGGACGCGACGGTATAGGTGGTGCCACCGGTGCCTCGAAGAGCCATACCACCAAGAGCCTCACCACCTGTGGGGCAGAGGTGCAGAAAGGTAACGCCCCCACCGAGCGCAAGATACAGCGTCTGTTTCGTCGTGAGGAGGTCTCTTCTATAATAAAGAAATGTAACGATTTCGGTGCCGGTGGCGTGAGTGTTGCCATCGGCGAGCTGGCCGACGGCTTGCAGATAAACCTCGACAAGGTGCCGAAAAAATATGCCGGCCTCGACGGCACGGAACTCGCCATCAGCGAGAGCCAGGAGCGTATGGCTGTGGTGGTCGACCCGAAGGATGTGGAGAAGATGCTCCAGTATGCCGACGAGGAGAACCTTGAGGCCACCGTCGTGGCTACCGTCACCAAAGAGCCTCGCATGGTTATCAGCTGGCGCGGCAAAGAGATAGTGAACCTCAGCCGTTGCTTTATCGACACCAACGGCGCGCATCAGGAGACCACCGTCTCTGTGGCGATGCCAAGTCAAACTTGTACGACCAGCCAGACAAATTCGACGAATGTCAAGGAACTCTGGCTGAAGACCCTCGCTGACCTCAACGTCTGCTCGCAGAAAGGACTGGTTGAGATGTTCGACAGCTCTATAGGTGCCGGAAGCGTGGTGATGCCTTACGGCGGAAAATACCAGCTCACGCCGACGCAGAGCATGATAGGCAAGCTGCCGCTGCTCGACGGCAAGTGCGACACCGTCACCATCATGTCCTACGGAATGGACCCATACCAAACCTCGTGGAGCCCCTTCCACGGAGCCGTCTACGCTGTGCTTTCGTCGGTGGCGAAGATAGCTGCCGCCGGCGGCGACGCCAGCCGTGTGCGACTCACCTTCCAGGAGTACTTCAAGAAGCTCGGCAACGACCCCTACCGCTGGGGCGAACCGTTCACCGCTCTGCTGGGTGCCTACCACGCACAGATGGGTCTCAAGCTGCCGGCTATAGGCGGTAAAGACTCTATGTCGGGCACCTTCAACGATATCGACGTGCCGCCCACCCTGTGCTCGTTTGCTGTAGGTATCAGCGACCTGAACCATGTGGTGACACCCGAACTGAAGAAGGCGGGCAGCACGCTCGTGATGCTCGATGTGAAACAAGACCAATTCGGTATGCCCGACTACGATGATGCGTTGAACCAGTACGCAGCTCTGAGGAAGGCTATCGAAGGCGGCAAGGTGCTCAGCGCTTATGCTTTAGGTTTCGGCGGTATTATCGAGACGGTGAGCAAGATGGCCTTCGGAAACAAGCTTGGAGTGAAGCTTTCGAAGAACGAAGGTTTGGTCGACAAGTGTTACGGCAACATCATCGTGGAAGTGAGCTCTGCCGACGGTCTGCCCTTCCGCTGTGAGAAGATTGGCGAGGTGACAGCCGAGCCTCTCTTTGAGGTCGCAGGCGTGAAAATCTATATCGAGGAGGCTCTCACTGCTTGGCAGAAGACCTTGGAGGGTGTGTTCCCCACAAGAAGCAACGAACGGATAAGCCCGATAGCGCCTACCGCTCCTGCCGACTTTAAAGATGTATATATATGCAAGCACAAGGTGGCGAAGCCGCATGTGTTCATACCCGCCTTCCCGGGCACCAACTGCGAATACGACAGCGCCCGTGCTTTCAACCGCGCTGGTGCCGAGAGCGAGATCATAGTATTCCGCAACCAGAACGGACAGCAGATACGCGAGAGCGTGGATGCCTACGTGAAGGCGATTAACAACAGCCAGATCATAATGCTTCCTGGCGGATTCAGCGCTGGCGACGAGCCGGAAGGCTCCGCCAAGTTTATCACCAGCGTCTTCCGCAACCAGCGCATATCCGACGCGGTGATGGAGTTGCTCAACAAGCGTGACGGCCTCATGATTGGTATCTGCAACGGATTCCAGGCGTTGGTGAAGCTCGGCCTTGTGCCTCATGGCGAGATACTGCCGCAAGCCGACGACGCTCCGACACTTACCTTCAACACCATCGCTCGTCACCAGAGCAAGATGGCCTACACCAGGGTCACGTCGAACCTGAGTCCTTGGTTGAGGAAAGCCGAGCTGGGAGCCACCTACGTCATACCTATCTCTCATGGTGAGGGACGTTTTGTGGCGCCGAAGGAGTGGATAGATCGTCTCTTCAAGAACGGTCAGGTCGCCACTCAGTATGTCGATCTCAACGGCAATCCCACCATGGATGAGGAGTATAACATGAACGGCTCGTATATGGCTATCGAGGGTATCACAAGCCCCGACGGACGTGTGCTGGGCAAGATGGGCCACTCCGAGCGTCGCAGCAAGGGTGCGTTCCTCAATATCTACGGCGATACCGACCAGCTGATATTCGAATCGGGAGTGGAGTATTTCAAGTAGGAGAGGGGTCTATCCCACGAAATCTGATAGAGATGCCTTGCGGTGATGCAGGGCATCTTTTTTTTGTGCGGGCAGAAAAAAGAAACAGGCAAAGAAGCGTGCAAAAAAAAGTGTGCAAAAAACAGGCAAAAAAACAAAGGGACACCCTTTCGGAGTGTCCCCTTGTCGCTATGAAAAACAATCAATCAACCAATCTTGATTTTCTTGCGACTTGATGCTTTGCTGTTATTCCCCAGCTTCGGCGATAGCGATGTATCTGTCGATGGTGGTCCATTCGGTCGATTCGGGGTAGTTGGATTTTATCTCGTTGAAGTATTTGAGAGCTTTGGCTTTGTCGCCCGTAGCGAGGCAGACGCGGCCGGCTTTGAAGAGGGCGGTAGGAGCCACGACGAAGTTGTCCTTGTTCATCTTGGCGGCTTTCTCATAGTGGCGCAGGGCGGCTGCGGTGTTGTCCAGTTCCCATTCGGCGTCGCCTTTGAGCATCTCGTTGAGAGCCTTGGTGAACATATCCTTGCCTCTGTATGATTTGAAGTAGTCGAGAGCCTCGTCATACTTGCCCAGGTTCATGCAGCAGATGCCTGCATAGTATTTGGCCAGGTTGTTGGCTTTCGTGCCTTTGTTCTCTGACACCAGGTCGGCAAATCCGAGGAAGTCGAGGCTGTCGCTGCCGTTGAGCGCCAGTTCCCACTCGCTCTGGTCAAACCAGTATTCGGCTTTGAAAGAGTCGGCGGCTGCATTGCGTTCGCGGTTCTGCAGGGCGGGTCTGAGCAGGAGGAAATACAGCACCACTGCCAAAACGATAACGCCGACACAAATCAGAATCCATTTTGAATTCTTCTCGAAGAACTGCTCCACGTTGCTAACGGTTACACTCAGATCTTTCGTCTCGTTATTCTTTACGTTCTTGTTTTCTTCCATTTTAGATGATATTGATTAGATGTAATCCTGTAAAAATTCGGTTTGCAAAGATACTTATTTTTTGTGTTTGGTAGAAAATATTTTTGTGAACCGTTTTTTAACATTCGCCCTATGGAATAAAAAGTAAATGATATTGCTATTGAAATTCAGTGAGTTAGATATTTTTGTTTTGAGTACAAAAAAAATAATTGATTCAAAATTTGCTTACAAACAGTAAATTATGTACTTTTGCAGAAGTTATAATACAATAGAACCGTGGATACTTCAAGTGAATATTTGGGGCTGAAGCTCAAGAGTCCAATCATAGTTGGAAGCTGTGGGCTCACCTCTTCGGTCGAGGACCTCATCCGCATCGAACAGTGTGGTGCTGGCGCCGTGGTGCTCAAGTCGGTCTTCGAGGAGGAGATTATTCATGATATCAAGCGCAACACTCACGTCACGGCTCCCATAGAGCATTACGGTGAGAGTTACGAATATATAGCAAGCCATGTGGCCGACGACTCTCTCGCCCGTCGCTTCGCTACCATCAAGGAGGCTACCCAGCGTATGACAATCCCCGTCATAGGAAGCATAAACTGTTTCTCCCATGAGAACTGGCTGACCTATGCCAAGAAGTTCGAGGATTGTGGCTGTAAGGCCATCGAGCTCAATATGGCCATCTTGCCGTACGAGTGCTCCCTCTCGTCCGAAGACGTGGAACGCACCTACACCAACATCATACAGTCGATCCGACTGGCTGTCTCCATCCCCATCTCGGTTAAGGTGGGACCTTACTTCACCGATATGGCCAAGTTCATGCAGAGGCTTTCGTGGCTCGGCATACAGGGCATCACGATGTTCAACAAGTCGGTTCAGATCGATATCGACACCGACGAGATGACCATGCGTAGCGCCAGCTGCCTCTCGTCGCACGACATCTTCTACGACACCCTGCGTTGGGTCGCTATCCTCACCAACAAGCTCCGCTGCCCCATCTCGGCCGTAGGCGGTGTCTACACCTCCGAAGACGTGGTGAAGCTTCTCCTCGCGGGCGCCGGCACGGTGCAGGTTGTCTCGTGCCTCTACCCCAACGGCATCGAGTACCTCAACACCCTCAATGCGGGATTGAAGGATTGGATGGCGAAGAAAGGCTATGAGACGGTCGACCAGTTCCGTGGCATAATGAGTGTCCCCACCCACGACAAGGCTTCGGTGGCCCTGCGTACGCAGTTCATGCGCTATTTCGCGGAAATCTAACACGAAAACTCATTCTCACAATAACACATCAAAAACTAACAACTATGGAAGAACAAGAAAGAAACGCCAGCTTTTTCCGTTTCGAGGATTTACGCCTTTATGCCAAAGCTACCGATTACAGTTCATGGCTGGTGCGCACCATCGCAGAACCGCAGAGCAAAAGAGAAAAAATACTCGTCGAGTCTTTTTGCCGCTCGTCGTTCGACATCTCTCTCAACATAGCAGAGGGTTCGGCTCGCAACAAGACCCAGTTTGAATACTACCTCAAGATCGCCAAGACCGCCATCCGCGAGTGTGTCGTCTTCACCGCTGTGGCGAAAGACTGCGGCCTCTTCAACGATGAGGCTTACGAGCATTCACGCGAGCTGCTCATGGAGCTCACCCGCATGGTGGGCGCCCTCATCATCTCGATACAGCGCAGCACCGGCACCCGCCGTCGCGACAACGACGAGCGTGAGGAGCGTGACAACTTCGCTACCCCTATTGAGGACGACGACACCCTGAACCAAATCGATACAAACTTCTAAGAAGGAAAGATGTACCCTCGTTTAGAGAAACTTAAATATCAAGAGACCGGCAATTTCTTCCTAATTGCCGGTCCTTGTGTTATAGAGGACCATCAAAGTCCTTTCGCCATCGCCGAACGGCTGGTCGACATCACCGACCGTCTGCACATTCCGTTCATCTTCAAGGCCTCCTACAAGAAAGCCAACCGCACCCGCATCGACTCGTTCACGGGCATCGGTGACAAGGCTGGGTTGGAGATCCTCGCACAGATACGCGAGAAGTTCAATGTGCCGGTGGTGACTGACATCCACAACGAAGCCGACGCTGAGATGGCGGCTCCTTATGTCGACGTGGTGCAGATCCCCGCCTTCCTGTGCCGTCAGACCTCCCTGCTGGAGGCTGCCGCCAAGACGGGCCGCTGTGTCAACATCAAGAAAGGGCAGTTCCTCGCTCCCGAGGCCATGACCCACGCCATAGCCAAGGTGAACTATTGCGGCAACGACAACGTGATGCTCACCGAGCGCGGCACCACCTTCGGCTACCAGGACCTGGTGGTCGACTTCCGTGGGGTCACCGAGATGCGCAAGAACGACGTCCCCGTCGTGGTCGACATCACCCACTCGCTCCAGCGCCCCAACCAGCCTTCGGGCGTGAGCGGTGGCAATCCTGAGATGATAGAGACCATCGGACGCGCGGCTGTGGCCGTACAGTGTGACGGCATCTTCATGGAGACCCACCCCGAGCCCTCCAAGGCCAAGTCCGACGGCGCCAACATGCTCCCGCTCGACCGCGCCGAGAGCCTGCTCCAAACGCTCCTGCGCATCCATCAAGCGGCAACGAAATAAACACACACGCACACACATCGAAAAACTCCCGATATCATGGAACTCAACCTCACCAAACCTCTCGTCTTTTTCGACCTCGAGACAACGGGCGTTGTCGTAGGTCACGACCATATAGTGGAGATATGCCTCCACAAGGTGAATCCCGACAATAGCTGTGAAACCCTTGTCGAGCGGGTGCGTCCCGTCGATCAGAACGGCAAGACCCTCCATATCCCCGAAGAGAGTACCGCCGTACACGGCATCCACGACAGCGACGTGAAAGACAAACCCTCCTTCAAGGAGCTCGCGCCACGCCTGCTGCAGTTCATCGGCGACGCCGACCTGGCGGGCTACAACAGTAACAAGTTCGACGTGCCGATGCTCGTCGAGGAGTTCCTCCGTGTGGGCATCGATTTCGATGTCAAGCGACGCCGCCTTGTCGACGTGCAGAATATCTTCCACAAGATGGAGCAGCGCACCCTCAAGGCCGCCTACACCTTCTATTGCGGCAAGAACCTCGACAACGCGCACTCCGCCGATGCCGACACGCTGGCCACCTACGAGGTGCTCAAAGCCCAGCTCGACCGCTACAAGGATGTCGAGTTCACCGACCGCGACGGCAAGACCTCCTGCCCTGTGGTGAACGATGTCGACGCGCTGAGCCGCTTCACCACCGCCGCCCAGTGGGCCGACCTCGCCGGACATATAGGCATCGACAAGCAGGGGCGCGAGGTGTTCAACTTCGGCAAGTACAAAGGCGAGCCCGTCGCTTCGGTCTTCCAGCGTGAGCCCTCCTATTACGACTGGATGATGAAGTCCGACTTCCCGCTCTATACCAAGAAGATTATCACCGACATCTATGAGGGTATGAAGAAGCAGAAGATCGACCAGCTCAAGATGCAGTGGGGCCTTTCGTGATCTATTCCGTTCGATAGTGAAAGTCCTCTGTGTCGATAGTGTGGGCGAGCGGCCTGTGGTTTATCTCAAGCCCGACAATACGCTTAATCTGAAGCGCCTTCCCTTCTTCCTTCCCGACTTTTCCGACAGCATCGTGGCGCGCCTGCGTCTGGCTGTCCGCGTCGACCGCATAGGAAAGTGCGTTGAACGACGTTTTGCCGACCGCTACTATTCGCAGATGGGTGTGGCGATAGAGTTTGTCGCCGCCGACCTCCTCCAGTCGGCTCAGCACGAGGGGCTTCCCTGGACTTTCGCCACCTCCTTCGACGAGTCGCTCACGATCTCCGACACCGTAGACAAAAGCCGTCTCCTGGGTCAGCTGCCTGAGCTCCGAGTAAACGGCCAGCCGCTCTCTGGCTCCGCTGTCTCCGCCGACCTCGTCGACGAGGCTCTTTCTTATATATCACAAACCATAAAGCTCAAGACGGGCGACTGGCTTATGCTCTCCTGCGGGGTGCAGACGCCTCCCATAACCATAGGCGACACACTCCACGCCCGGATAGGTTCCGATGTGGAGCTTTCGTTGAAGGTGAAGTAGTTTCTTTTATTGGTATTCGTATTCCAGGATCTCGATCCTGCGCTCGCGGGCGGCGTCCACGCTGTAGACGCTGTGCAGCTGGTCTTTCGCGCTTGCGCTCACCTCTTTCGGAGCGGTCGAGCTGCCCTGAGGCGCCCGCTTTATCTCGAGGCTTCCGCTTCCCGGCTGACCCATGATGCGTTTCAGCATCCCTCCGTTGTATTCTTTCAGCTGGTTGACGATGGTGGCGATGCGGCGTTTCGAGAGGTTGACGTTATATTCCGAGCTGTGGAGAGGGCTGGCGTAGCCGCCGACGGTGAGCACCACATGGCGCCCATCGAGTATGTCTTGTGCCAGCAGGTGGATGAAGTGCTCGAATTTCTCGCTGTTATACTGCACCTCGCCGAAGAAGCTCTCCAGCGTCGCCAGCGCCATGCTGCGCTCGGTGGTGTCCTCGATCTCGTTCTGGCGGTTGCGGTAATCCTGCCGTTTGAACATATACGAGTTGTATGTCTGGAAGTAGGTGAGGGTCGTGGTGGTGTCGGTGCAGCGCGGGTTGGGCTCGTCGTTGTGGAAGAAGAGTTTGATGGGCAGCAGACGGCGAGCCTGCTTGCAGGGGCAGGTGTCCTCGACGGGTTTCTCCACCTTCTTCGGCGCCTGCGCAATGGGCGTGGTGTCGACGAGCGAGAAGTCCCAGCGGTAGATGTCGTGGCAGCACGAGGTGTCGTGGATGAAGTACGAGTCGCTGCGGTTCGAGGTGAGGTATCCCGTGCGCTCTTTGCCGAGCGACGCCGAGTGGTCGTTGACGGTGAAGTAGAGGTCGTCCTCCACCGAGTTGACCGGCTTGGGCATGTGCTCCGGTTCGCGCCAGCTGTTGCGTCCGCCGCGCGATGAGTAGATGTCGTGCTTGCCCACTCCGCCGGGTCGGTTGCTCGAGAAGTAGAGGATGCCGTCGTCCAGGTCGTAGAAGGGGGTTATCTCGTCGTGTTCCGAGTTGACGGGAGCCCCGAGGTTGGTGGGGAGGCCCACCTCCCTTTCGTTCACGGTCACATACCAGATGTCCATGCCGCCGAGTCCGCCCGGGCGGTCGGAGGCGAAGTAGAGTATCGTGGCGCCGTCGGGCAGGTAAGCTACGGTGGGGTGGGTCGAGTTGTAGCCGCGCTTGTTCACCTCGCCTCCCATGCGTTGCGGCTTCTCCCACTTCCCGTTCTTCAGCTTCATGTAGTATATCTCGTTCTGGTACGACTCGTTGTTGTCCATGCGGCAGCGGGTGAAGTAGATGATGTCGTTCCGCTGGTCGAAGGCCACGTTGCCGCTGTGGCGGCTGGGGTGGTTGATGCCCGTGGTGAGGGGCTCGCCCGACGAGAGCTTGTTGTTCTCCGACACGTGCGATTTGAACACCCTCATGATGGTGATGCCGAAGTCTATATATCCTCCGCTCTCGCTCACCTCCTGCAGGCTTGAGTAGTAGAGCGTGTCGCCCACCCTCACAGGTCCCGACTCGCTCCCCGGCGTGTTCACCTTGCGGCCCTCGTGGGTCACCTCGTAGCGAGCCACCTGAGCGCTCACCGAAGTCAGCAGACAGCAAAAGACGATTATGTTCAGTATTCTCTTATACATGGTATTCATTCAAGCAATCAAATTAACGCCCTGTGCGGGCACGCACCAATCAAGCAATCAGATTATCGGACACGGCAGCGCCTTCCGTTTGGCTTTCTTGCGGTTCAGGTGGTAAATCAGTCCTATCTCGAAGGCGCCCACCGACTTCGATGCCGGCGCCAGCTTCGAGAGGTTGGCGTCGTAGAGGAAGAAGAAGGTGAGGGCGTTGTAGTGCAGCGCTATGTCGAACACCAGCGCGTCGGCCCAGCGGTAGGCGGCGCCGAACTGCAGGGCCAGGTTGCGGCTGTAGCTCTCGTCGATGAAGTATTTGGCGTCCGTGCCGAAGAGCACCTCCGTGTTTTTCTTCTGTATCTGTGCCATCGCCAGTGGCATGAGCGACCACTGAGGGGCGAACCGCCATTCGAAGCGCAGGTAGGCGTTGAATCGCATCTCGAGGCGCGTGTTGTCCTCTTCGAAGTAGGTCAGCTTCGGACGGTTGAGGTTATATGCCGCGAGGCCTATCTTCATCGTTAGGTCGTTGTTCAGCTGGCTGTAGAAAGCCGCGCCCGCGCCCACGGTGGGGTAGTTGATATGCTCCCGCTCGAACTGCTCCGACGGGTCTTCCATCAGCGCGTTGCTGGGGTCGAAACCCGCGTGGTTGAAGCCACCCATGACGGCCAGGGAGAAGATGTTGTCGTTGCGGGTGTTGAGCGCCTTGTAGAAGGAGAAGATCAGGTCGCCCGAGATGGTGCCGTAGGAGAGGCTTCCCGCCTTGTCAGCATAGACATATCCGCCGAGGGCAAGCCCATAGCGGTGGTATTTGTTCTGGTATACCGGCACCTCCACGGTGGCGGCTATCGTCTGGAACGGGTCGTGCACCGTAGCCCACTGGTTGCGGTAGATGATGCCGAAGCGCCCCTGCCCGTCGAAGAATCCCGAGTAGGCGGGGTTGGTGAGCACCTGTATGTAGTCGGCTTGCGAGAAGTGAATGTCCTGCGCCACGCTCCGTCCTGCGGCCAGCACCCACAGCAGCAGCGCCACCCCCATGACGAGGTGCCGCTTTACGGTCGGTTTATGTATGCCGTGAGCCAAGGTCGTAGAGCTATCTTGCGTAGGGTGGGAGGGAGATGTCGGCGAACTCGCCCCTCAGGTATTTGAAATAGGCCGCGATGCCAACCATCGCAGCGTTGTCCGTACAGAATTTCCTCTGGGGCACGAAGACCGTCCAGCCGTGACGCCGGCCCGCCTCCGTCACCCTCTGGCGCAGCAGCGAGTTGGCCGACACGCCGCCGGCTATCGCCACCTGGCGCACATGGTGTTTCAGCACCGCCTTCTCCAGCTTCTTCATCAGGAACGACACTATCGTGTTCTGTATCGAGGCGCAGAGGTCCTCCTTGTGGTGTTCGATGAAGTCGGGATCGTCCTTCAGCTGGTCGCGCAGGAAGTAGAGGAACGACGTCTTGATGCCGCTGAAGCTGTAGTCGTAGTCGGGTATGTTAGGCGTGGCGAAATGGTAGGCGTCGGGGTTGCCCTTCTGCGCCAGCTCGTCGATGATGGGGCCGCCGGGATAGCCAAGGTCCATGATCTTCGCCGCCTTGTCTATGGCTTCCCCCGCCGCGTCGTCGATGGTCTGTCCGAGTATCTCATAGTCGAAATGGTCCCTGAAGAGCATTATCTGAGTGTGACCGCCCGACACCAGGAGGCAGATGAAGGGAAACTGCGGCGTCTGCGTGCTCTCGTCCAGCTTGATGAAGTGCGACAGCACGTGAGCCTGCAGGTGGTTCACCTCGATGATAGGCCTCTCCAGCGCCTGCGAGAGCCCTTTGGCGAACGACACGCCCACCAGCAGCGATCCCAGCAGTCCTGGCCCACGGGTGAAGGCCACCGCGTCTATCTCTTTCAGTTCGATGCCCGCCTGCCTTACGGCCTCGTCCACCACCGGTACGATGTTCTGCTGGTGCGCCCTCGAAGCCAGCTCCGGCACCACCCCGCCATAGCGGCGGTGCACCTCCTGCGAGGCTATCACGTTCGAAAGCAGATACTGATCCCTCAGCACCGCCGCCGACGTGTCGTCACATGATGATTCTATTGCGAGAAGTATACTCATAGCGTTTGCAAAGTTACGAAAAATTGTGGGAATGTGTTAATGCGTGATTGTGTGAATGTGTGAGTGCTTGTTATCGGCTTTGCCGTTTGGCTCTGCCAAGAACTATAAAAAGAGGGTCGCTCCGCTCAAAATCAATAAAAAATCTATCAGAAAATAATTAAAGCAAAAATTGGAAGATTTTAATTGGGATTTTCGAAAGATTTTGAACCGAGTAAGCAGCGAGCGCCATCTGAGCTTGCTCAGGGATGGCCGAGTCGCGTTCGAGGACGACGATAGTCAGCCCTTTAGGCCGACCATAAAGTTAATTCCTCAACTATTATCTATCATCTATTAACTTCTTCCATCATGAAACGTGAACAATCATTCGCGCAATCACTTCGGTCATTATGCAATAATTCTGCTGTCAAGACGTTATTGAATTATAATGAATTCTATTCAAGACATATATGACGCAATAGCGGCTGATGGTTTCAATCCATCGACACTACAACTCATAGATGGTTTTGTAAACAGCATAGAAAATGGATCCGCAGACTTTCCTCGATTTAATCAACAAGAGCATGCAGGACTCTGTAAGGCAGGTTCGGCTCTCATTGGGGCGTCCATCGTCGCAGGCTACGCTGCAAGAAGCCTTGCAGCAAGTGGCGATGTTGCAGGCAGCCAAGGAGTCCCAACAAACTGGCAAATAGACCAACTTCAGGAACAATTAATAGAGCAATGGGCAAGAGAGGCTCGTCTATGGGTCGAATCCTCGGATAGCGTGTTACGCAAGGGTTTTGGCCCTATGATTGCTCAGGGAGCGGAGGCAAAGGTGTATTATCGGGATGGCTCGCCAGCCGTGTTAAAAGAACAAACCACCTGACAACACATTCCCACACTCAAGCATTCAAGCATTCAAGCATTCAAGCATTTTCTTTTATCATCATGAACAAGATTATCATAACCATCAACCGCCAGTATGGCAGCGGCGGCGGTGAGGTAGCCAGGTTGCTCGGCGAGAAGCTGGGCCTGAAAGTATACAGCCGCGAGATGCTCGAAACCATCGCCAAGCAGTTCGACATGACCGTCGAGCACATGGAGGAGGTCAAGGCGCAGAAGGTCAACTGGTGGAGCGACTTCTGCCGCTTCTATCAGCAGTTCGGCGCCGTAGGCCATGCCGTCAGCTCCAAGCCCGACGCCACGCCCCTGAGCCTCTACTATGCCGAGGCACGCGCCCTCCGCGAGCTCGCCGAGAAAGATAGTTGCATCATCGTCGGACGCGCCGGCTTCCATATCTTCCGCGACGATCCCGACGCCCTGCACCTCTTCCTCCGCGCCGACCGCGAGGCCCGTATCGCACGTATCGCCTCGAAGCTGAATGTCGACGCAGCCGAAGCCGAGAAGACGATGGACCGCATCGACAAAGGACGTGACACCTTCGTCAAGAACGTCACCGACTCATCCCGCTACGACCTGCGCAACTACGACTTCGTCTTCAACATCACAGGTATGGACCTCGACCAGGTGGCCGAATTCCTGGCACAGAACATCCGCCTCAAGCTGGAAAGGTAGGATAACGATAACCTTAACGATAACGATAACCAAAACGAAAACAAAAAAGGCACTCCTCTTGCGAGGGGTGCCTTTGTTAGTCATCCTAGCACTCAAGCATTCAGACATTCAAGCATTCCATAACTATTTCCTCATGGCACCATACGAAAATGTGATGACCGGTATCTTCCGTGTGTCCGATTTGCGCAGGTACAGTCCCAACTTCTCTGAGAGCACGGGAGTGAGTCTCTCTGTCTCGTAGGGATAGGTGAAGAGGTCCCACTCGTAGCTTATCGGGGAGAGTGCGTCGATGCCCTCCTCCAATACCACAGGACAGTCGTACGATATCCTGATATCTTCCGCCAACTCCGCGAAGTTTCGGCAGGTGGTTTCAGTGGTGACGCCCGCTTTCGAACTGTCCTCGATTCCGAGTATATAAACGTTTTTGTATGTGGTGTCAATATGAATGTCGGCAAGGTCGGCGAAATCGGTCACCAGTTGTGGTGCATGCCCGTATGGAATACTGTCGTGGAAGGTCAAGGTGTATTTCCAACTGGATCCTTTCTTGAAGTCATCCCCCAGCCTGAAGAATTCAGTAGGTGAATACGTATGGTGGATTATGTCTGGATGGAATTCTTCAACAAGATATAAGGCTATGCTGGGCAACTCGCCCATTACGACCACCGTGCTGTCGTTGAGCTGTCGGACTGCTATGGTGTCGCCCGATATGGGAGTCAAAACTGAAGAATACTGATGAGTGTCCAGACGCGACTCTATCAGCACAGATGATGAGGCTGGAGCCAGAAGGATCAGCAGCAGCGCCACTGTGTTGTTCAGTACATGCAGCAGACATGCCCACCAGAACCCCCAATTGTAAATCAGCCAGCTGGCCACCAGAGCCATTCCGAACAGGTCGGTAAGGCTGAATACCGTACTGACGTTGAACTGTGAGAACTCCTTGATATGCGCCGAGGCGAAAAGCAGTGACGTGGCAAGCATAAGTGAGATTGTCCGAGCGTTGGGGCGGTTCCGCAAAAACAAGTCGAGCAAGAGGCACAGCAGGAACCCTGCCACGCCAAGCCACCAGAAGGAGCTGAACGCCACAGTGGCACTCATCACGGCGAACAACACTATGGTCATTACTCTTTTCTTGCTTTTTATCCAATAGCGGAACATGAACTCTTCGAGAATCGGTATAAGAATCCCGAAGAGCACCAATATCACCACAATGGGAACTATCTTTTTTAAGTTTTCCAGCACCTCGGTCAGCCCATCCTGACTGACGGTCTCGTAGCCGCAAAGGGATAGGACGATCTGAATGATTATCGACCCCAGCCACAGTGCGACTCCAACCCATAAGATTGTTAAATATGAGAGTTTTTGTTTCATGGCGATGCTTTTTTTGTTCTGTTTGTATCTTCTGCTGCAGGATTCCTCGTGTTATTTGTCTGGATAAGGGTTCCAAGAGCAACCTGGGTAGAACTTCAACGTGTCTTTAAAACCATCATAGTACCAAAACAATGTGTCTCCGTTGTAGGTAATCATTAGAAAATCAGCATCCCTACTCCACTTGGCAGAGTTCTGCTGTTCACTGTTCTGGCTGCGGATATGCAGGAACTGCCAGTAACCGTTGCTGTCGGTAACTGCCGAGCCGAGCTGCCAATAGCCAGCATCGGATGAATAGTAGGGTTGCGTTCCGCCGAATGTCAAAACCGCACCACCGATAGGATTAGTCATCGTGCTGTCAGAATATAGAAATCCGTGGTACTCGTAATCCGTCTTCTTCCCGAAGCACGCTGTCATCAATAGCGAGGTTGCCAGAAGGCTATACAACAATACTTTGTGTTTCATTCCTCGACTCTTTGCACCAATCTCACCGAGCCGCCGAGACAGCGTGGGTTGCCGGCATTGTTGTATATGGTTGAGTCTATTATCCAGATCTTTGCGTTCCTTGAATCTTGATCTTCGACTATCGACGACCAATACGAACCCATCGGTCCATTATTAGCTTCCATAACCACAGCACCCTCGCAGCTGCGGATTCCAGCGGCTGGAAGAAATAGCGAGTTACCGTTGGGACCGACCACCGTGTAGCCGTCGCCTGTCCAGCTCCAGTCGCAACATTCCAGTTCATACCAGAGGGTATCGCTAGGCAGACTTCTGCCGAATTTCTCCACCGCCTCGTCATAGGTGTAGTAACCCTCCTCGTTGACCGATTTCCATTGGGTGCCGCTAGGTAGGCCCAAATCGACCCATTCGGCTTCCGCCGTGTTGTTATCTGTTTCGGTTGTCTTGGCGTTCTTGTTGTTGCAGCTCGAAAGCATTGCGATTGTAAGTGCCGCAAGGCTCATTAGGATTAGTGTTTTTTTCATTGGTTGTTGTTTTATTAGTGAATTCATATTGCCAGCACGGTGTAGGCCTCGCCGTGCATGTCGCTTTTGGTTTGGATGGTGCCGCTGTACGAGGCGGAGTCGCCTGCCGAGTGGTTCACGCCAAGTATCGGGTCTTCTGCCCAGATGACGCTCCCGTTATGTTCGAGTATGTGTGTGTTGCTCTCTACCGTCAGTGCCCAAACCAATCCTGGTACAGCTGGTTCGGTTTCGGCGGGGTTGTTCACCTGATTCAGTATGCCTGAATAGGTGTTGGCTTGTGTCGTTGTCTGTGTTGTGTCCTGCGGGGTGTCGGTAGGGGTGTCCTCGTCTTCGCATGCCACCATCATCATGCCCATCAGAGCTACAGCCATAAAGAACAGACGGACACGCAGCTTCTTTGATTGAATTGTTGTCTTTTTCATAATCTTATTGTTTTATGGGTTATACGATATATTATATGCAAAGTGAACGATGGTTAATTCTGGTGGACGGGGCGGATGGGGCTTCCGTGGAATCGCTCGTAGTTGCTCACACGTAAACCAGTGCTTCCGAAGTTGAGAATATGTGCGTTGTTCGGAAGGAGCGTCTCGAGAGATGACGACCAGTAGTCGCCTGTGTTTTTGCTGAGGTGAGAGTCGCCATCCATCCAGCCTGCTGCGGGCAGGAAGAGGTTGTTGCCGTTGGCTGCGGTAAGCAGGTATCCTTTGACGCCGTTCTGCGTTGTCCATTTTGCCGTCGTGTTGTCGAGCAGTTCCTGCCATTCGGCGTCGGTAGGTATGCGAGCTCCCTCGCCCAACAAGGCTGTGGCGGCGTCGTCTGCTGCCTCAAGTACGGTCAGGCTATCGACGAGACCTTCGGATTCCTGCGTGTTGTATTTGTTAAGGGCGTAGTTCTCGCCATCCTGGTCGTAGTAGGAGTATGTCGCCATGCTGTATTCGTGTTTAGGCATTGTCTCGCCCCAGGCGTAGTAGTCGCCAAACTTTTCGGGTGCTGTGGCTCCGAGGTTGCATTTTGCCCACAGTAAACCGCTCGGGAGGCCTAAATCGACCCATTCGGCCTCATTTGTGTTGTTTTCGGCGTCGCCGGTTTTGGCGTTCTTGTTGTTGCAGCTCGAAAGCATTGCGATTGTAAGTGACGCGAGGCATGTTAGGATTAGTGTTTTCTTCATGGGATTTTTGTTATTAGTGTTTTATTCGATAGGTGTATTTTATTTAAGCGGTGCTTATGAATGCTAAAGCATTTGATAAATGTAATTGTTGACGACTAACTATTTTTTTGGCGATGGTATAGATGTTGACCCGAAAAACAGTATAACAGATTGAAACTCAGCAATAATCATCTTTTTGTATAATGTATGAAGTATTAGGGTCATATTTTTCTGAAATACAAGTTGTTTGAGATAGATTTAGGTCAACTCCTATATTATTGCCAAAAATATTGAAGTCCAATAAAACTTTTCGTGGGAGTTGGAAATTAATTGCACCCATCAGGGGTGCATATTCTATGCTTGCGTGGATATTCACCCATATCTGACCAGTCTGAAGTATCACAGCGGTCAAAGTCGAGCTCGGTCACACTCCTCAGCTTTTTCAATAGAGTATCACTACAAGTGTCATTGTCGAGCAGGAAGTCTATCCAGTTGACGTTACCCACTACAACTGTGCCGTCGGCATAGCGACGGTGCTCGGTTTTCAGTCTGCCCTGTGGATTTACCACAAAAAGGCAAGGTATGCCGAAGATTACATCTTCTAGCTCCGGCTGGCGGTCAAATACATATTTCGCAATGTTAAGGTATCGGTCGTCAGCTGTTGATGAGAAACGCGAATCGTCGTCACGAAGATAGTACATATAAGGAGTCTCTATGCCGAACCGTTTCAAAAATTTGGTGTTGTCGTATTTCAACGACGAGCAGTCGTTCAACACAAAATACCAGCGGATATGAGACGTATCTGCATTCCACAGTTTGCTGTAAGTCATCTTCATTTGCTCATGGCAAGGTCCACAACAATGACTGTAAATAGCCACAACCTTGTAGTGTACCGTGTCGTCCATTATCAGGTGCTTTAACCCCTCGACTGTCAGCGGACTTTGGTCGGTGTATTTATAAGCGTTGGCTATGTCACGTGGGCTTTCAATACAGACCTGTATCAAACCGCAACCACAGAAAAAAAGAGATGCAATCGAAAGAAGGAAAAAGAAGAACGGTCTTTTCATTGCATTTCCACTATTATCTTGTCGTTCTGGCAATGCAGCGGAAACCGTGCGGTGCCGCGGGGAGTTCTTTGGCTGGCGAGGTGGCGAGGAGTTCCGGCACGTTGTCGTGCAGTCCGTTCACGCGTCCGCTTTTCTTCGCTTTGACTGGGGCTCCGGGCATACGGTTGGTGGTCTTGGCTTTGTCCGACGCTATGGCATAGTCGCTCGCCGAGGGCAGCGAAAAGACCACGGGGCGACCTTTCGGCTGGTAACATTTATTGCCGCTGCATTTTTCCGTACGCCAAGCGCAGTAGGCCTCGCACTGCTCGCGGCTCAAGCCCACGACAGGGCAGTGACGGTACTGGCTGTTGAGGGAGACCTGATGCTTGACTCTCTCGTAGCCGTATCCATAGAGGGCGGTGAAGGCTGAACTGTCGGGCAAAAGCGCCTGCCGTTGAGGGGAGCCTGCCCCGTAGCGGTTTGAGATGTCCCAGTCATATTCCAGCCAAGCCTCGATGCTCACTTCGGCCACGTCGATATACACTCCGTCGGCAACCTTTGCCATATACGGAATCCTCTGCCCGAAGGCAAAAACCGTGCTGACGACCAGCAGGGTAAATAATAATGTCTTTTTCATAACAGATTTATTTGGTTATTATCTTTTTCTTCTTCATCATTCGGGCAATCTTTAAACACTTCGTTGGATGTTTTATATAACACCGCAGTGTGCTCATCGCCGTCCTTGGTGTCGAAGATAAAAATCATACTGGTACCATGTTGCCAGAAGACAGCATAGTCGTCGGGCGAAGGCTTGTTAGGCGGGACTCGCAGCATAGGGTCTTTCCTTTTGATACGGAAAAAGGTGCATCCCGGCATGGTGTCAAGTGCTATCCAATCCTCGTATGTGAACTCTTTAGGGCACTCTTGTTCTTTGTGTGTCTTTATGTCAAACTCTTTCTTCAGCTGTGCCCAGCCTGTCGTGTCGATGCCCTCCAGTATCACCACGTCCATCTTCAGCGTGTCGTTGATGCGGTAGCCTTTGATGAGCGACGCATCGATATGCTTGCTGTCGGCATAGAGACAGTATATTCTGCCCAGTCCGTCGGGCGAAGGCTTGCGCGGACAGACACGCATCAGCACCGCTGCACCCAGAAGCAGCAGGCATACAACAATCGAAATGACATTCCAATACTTTTTCATATCATTCTGGTTTTAAACATACAATCTACTTTCTCTACCTCGGATGTGCGGTCGTGCTGACCGAAGTAGGACTTTGCCCCGTACACCGGCATCACCAGCAGGAAAAGCGCCATGGCCACGCCTGTGACGCTCAGACGGTGCACCACTGTGTCTATCGTCTCCTGCCGCTGAGCCCGTCTGTACACCTCCTCTACCGGAAGCGGGCTTATACGCCGCTGGCTTATGGCCAGCACCGTGCAGGCCACGAAGCAGACAGCCGACACCACGGCGGCCAGCACGAAGGACAAGCGGTCGATGCCGTCGCCGCCGAAGGCGGCAAGGCCCACGACGCAGCCGCCGAAGGCGGCAAGGCTCACCACCGAAAGCACTATGTTGGTCACCATACGCCGACGACGCCGTGTGAACCGCCGCAGGCGCAGTCCTCCGCGGCTCTCTATCTGCATCGACATCTCTTCCACAGCCTCTCGCTGTCGCTCGTAGGCGGCGAACATCTCGTCAACGGTCGGTCTTGTCTGTTTATTGTTCATTTTTGATCCTCCTTCTTTTTTTCGTTCATGTCTTTCATCTTGTCTTTGATTCGCCTTATGCGTTTGTTCACCGCATCCTCGCTGAGACCCATCCTCTCACCTATATCAGTCTGCTTCATCCCGTCGAGGAAGTATAATATCAGCTCACGGTCTTTCTCGTCGAGGTTGTCTATCAGCTTGTAGAGTTCCGAGATGATGCTCTCGTCGGAAGGCTCGGACAGGGTCTCGAGGTGACGCTCCAGGCTCTCGTGCGGCGGTATGCGACGGTCGGTGCGGTACTGTCTTATGGCCACATTCACCGCCACACGGTATATCCATCCAGCTTGGTTCTCTGCCGTGCGCAGCGTGGACCAGGTGTTCCAGAGCTCGCTGGCAATCTCCTGGAACAGGTCTTCGGTAGACTTGATGTCGCCGGCCCCCTTGCGGTAGCGTGTACGTGTGCAGCACACATGGAGTATCATCTCCTTGTGAGCCTCGATCAGCTTCGTGAACTGATCTTCGTACAGCTCCACCTTATGCTCTTTTCCCTTTTCCTGCATACAATATTGCCAGAAGATCTATGCACCCTGAACTATCGCCAACACCGTGTAGATGCTGTCGTTGACGTCTCTTCGCGTCTGCAAAGTCCCGTTATAGGTGACGGTGTCGCCAACTGAGTGGGTTACACCCATTATTGAATCTTCGGCCCAGATGAGATGCCCCTCGTATTCGAGTCTGTACACGTTGCTGTCCACATCCAGCGCCCATACCAACCCAGGCACTACGGGTTCCGTCTCGGCAGGGTTGGCTGTCTGGCAGAGAATACCTGTATAGGAATCCGTCTGACTTGTTGTCTGTGTCGTGTCGCGAGGATTGTCGATAATATCTTCCTCGGGGTCACAAGATGCCATGCCCACCATCAGCAGCGTCACAGCCGCAAAATAAAACAAAGCTTTTTTCATATTATTTAATTTTATAACGATTGAACTTTTAAACTATTAAGCGAAGCAAATTTTTTTTTATCTTGAACCGTGAACCATAAACCATAATTCCCTCTTCCTTCTTCCCTCTTCCTTCTTACATCTTCCTTCTTACATCTTACATCTTCCATCGTGAACCATTATGCCATTAAGCGAAGCAATCTCTTCAACCATCACTAACACATCAAGCAATCAAGCAATCAAGCAATCGAGCAATCAAGCAATCACAATTTCCCCCTTTATATAAATAGTAGCAAAAACTGCCCAAAACCGACATCGACCCCCGAAATTTTAACAAAATAATTTATAATCGACTGATTTTCAATGGACATTTTTTTAAAAAATGAGCACTAACCAGGTGGAGGAGATTTTGGATTTCTGGACAACTCAACGAAAAACCATAGAAAATTTATTTTTATCTTTTATAATGGATAAGTTTTGTATATTTGCATCAAATATCTTTTATAAAAGAAATAGGTAAATGATGGATATGGTATTAAGACATAGTTATTTGAATGAGATTGAACGTTTCCTTGGCAAGGACACAATCATTATCCTTACGGGTCAACGCCGTGTGGGTAAAAGCTATATACTTCGTTCGTTCAGGGATAAAATGTCCTCGCAAAAGGGTGCCAACGTCATCTTCATCGACAAGGAGAAGCACGAGTACGACAACATCAAGACTTATCGTGACCTAAACGCCTATATCGACTCGCGTCGCAACAGGAAGAAGGTGAACTATATTCTTATCGACGAGATTCAGGAGATTGAGGAGTTCGAAAAGAGCGTTCGCAGCTACTACGAGGAGCCGGATGTGGAGATTGTCGTCACGGGCTCGAACTCGAAGATGCTCAGCAGCGACCTCAGCACCTTCATCGGTGGACGTTACAGGGAGATATATGTCCAGGCGTTGAGCTACGAAGAGTTTAGGCAGTTTCACACTCTGCCCGACGACGACGCGACCTTGGCGAATTATATCCAGTTTGGAGGTCTTCCGGGGTTGCTGAAGATGGGGTTGGACGAGCAGGACGCGCGCGAGTACCAGACCGATGTGTACAATACCGTGCTGCTGAAAGATGTCGTCATGCGCAACCAGATACGCAACGTGCCGTTTCTCGAGAACTTGGTGCGCTTCCTGGCCGACAACACAGGGAAAATCATCTCGGCCAACAACATCTCCAAATATATGAAGTCGCAGGGTGAAGGTGTTACTTCTACGGCCATCATCAACTACACCAAATTCCTCTGTGACGCTTACCTCATTCACAAGGTGAACCGCTACGACATACACGGGAAACGGCTCTTTGAGAGCAACGACAAGTATTATTTCGAAGACCACGGAATACGCAACACCTTGGCCGGCGGCTCTCGTGAGGGGGATATCGAGAAGGTGATTGAGAATATCATCTACAATCACCTGAGACGACAAGGATATGAGGTGACGGTCGGCCAGCTGCAGGCAGGCGAGGTTGACTTCGTGTGTACCAAACCTGAGGGGCAGCGTATCTATGTGCAGGCCTCCTACATTATCGCCGACGAGGCTACGCGTGAGCGCGAGTTCGGTAATCTTCGGGCCATCAAAGACAATTATCCGAAGTACGTCGTTTCGATGACCCCACTGGTCGATAGGCAGGATGCCGACGGCATCACACATCTCCATCTGCGTCGTTTTCTGACACAGGCTCGTTAAGCAATGTCTTCACTCCATCTTCACCACCTTGTGAAGTGTGGTTGACTCTCCGCTCTTCACGGTCAGGTAATACACCCCTGCCGGCAACGTCGAGAGATCCAGCGTCATGTGATTGCTGTCCCCATTTATCTGCTCTGTGCGAGCACGCACGCCCATTGTGTTGTGGATGGTGATGGAGGTTATGTGTTGGTCAGTGGTGTTTATGTGCAGCTGACCGCTGGTCGGGTTCGGGTAAACGCTGACAGCCGACTGCTGGCTGCCGGCAGACTCCTCTATCCCATCGGTGCCGCAGTCCTCACCATACTTGTCGGCAAACTGACCCCAATAGCTGTCGACCAAATATGCATCCAACGTCCCACAGGGAATGACGATTGTGTCAACGGTGGCGTAATAAAGGCAGCCCCAGTCTTCACCATACTCTGGCATCGTTACGGTGACAGGCGGTGTTGTGTTCACAAATTGCAGCAAGCCTATTTGCCGCTGGGTGAATGCTTCGGGTTCAATAGTGTCGATGGGAGCGGTGAAGACCACCCTACCCATATCAGCCATGCCGTTATAGGAGGGGAATGCCGCCAATCCTATGGACCGCAAAGTCGAAGGGAAGATGAGGTCAGTGAATGCGCAATCGCCGAAAGCCGCTTCGCCTATAGTTTCAACCGCATCGCCCCAAGTAATATGAGAAAGAGAGGTACAGCTGTTGAATGCATCCGGAGGAATGGCACGCAAACCGTTTGGAATATCAATGGAAGTCAAGTTTTCGCATGAAAAAAAGCATTCTTTTCTCATCGTGTCGAGACTTGAAGGCATTGCAACACGTGTTAGCGAACTGCAATAGGCGAAAGCGCCCTCGCCCATAAGATCCAAATGGTTCGGCAAATCGATGCTGACCAGAGTGCTTCCATTGAACGTCTCGTCGCCTATGGTTGTAACCCCATCGGGTACATTAACATATCTCACGTTTTGATTTAGTCC
Organism: uncultured Bacteroidota bacterium; assembly: GCA_902774845.1. Classification (GTDB taxonomy): domain Bacteria; phylum Bacteroidota; class Bacteroidia; order Bacteroidales; family P3; genus Colimorpha. Next base: position 69,363 of record CACYJU010000003.1, on the reverse strand, counting down.
AAAACCGTTGACATAGCGCAACGTATTTGGCAAAAATACAGAGTCAGCACTTTTGTGTGCCGAAAGCAGAGAGTCGCCTTCCGCAGAATAAATCATCATACCGTCTAAATAATAGTGCATATTACCATCGGAGAGCGTAAGATTGTCAAGTGCCAGACAGTAGGCGAAAGGGTTTGGACCGATATGACTCACCGATGATGGAATGACTATATTGTTCAACCGCCTGTTGCTCCAGAATGCCCGGCAGCCAATGCTGGAAATGCCTTCATGCAGCGTTACACCAGTAATGTAAAAACAAAAAGTGAACGCATAGTTTGCAATATACTTTGTGTTCTGCGGCAGCGTTATCGCGCCACTCTTGGCAGCAGGACATGCCATCAATGTGGCGGTATCTTTGCTGAATAGCATTCCGTCTATTGTTCTGTAACTGGGATTGTTTTCATCCACGTTGATGGCAGTGAGGTTCTGCACCACAAATGCATATTCCCCAATCGATGTAACCGAGGCGGGTATGTTGATTGCCGATAGAGAACCCATAACATTGAAGAAGCAGCCGCGCTTAATCTCTATGACAGACGAAGGAATCGTAACGCTTGATAGAGTGGACCCTTCGAACGCCTCTTCACCCAAGGCTACCACATTGTATGTTTCGCCATTGTAAACCACCGAGGCGGGAATGGTAATATTTCCGCGATAAAAACCGCCATTCCACAGACGGCTAACCTCCACTGTGTGATCCATAGACGACAGAATAATATACCCCAAGCCGCCAGTTTCAAAATATTGATCACTGCTCTGGGCCGATGCGACGGTAGTAAGTCCAAACAGTCCCAATGTGCCGAGAAAAAGAATAATTTTTTTCATAATGCTTTGTTTTAAGTTAATGAATTTGTTTTTACGGTCAGTAAAATACTGACCAATCCTACAAACATATTACACACAAACGGAGTCGAATCTGACAACTGAAAAAAAAATTCAATCCCTCCTGTCAGATTTTCGCAAAAAGATGTGTAATATTGTTTAAATACATGATTGTGGTAGTCACTAACCACTGACTACTGATCACCGACCACTATATAACAACATTATTCGCAAGAATCCGTTTATAAAACACATGACCGACCAACACCATACATACACCACCCTTCACGATAGCTAACCATTTATAAGACAGTATTTTACAAAGTAACCCTATAGAAGTTTGCAAAGTATTGATTTTAAAGCACTAATCTTTCGATCCTTCGGCGACCTTTCGGTGGTCGTTTTATCATCCTTTTTATTGCCCATTTCAAAAATTCGTGTGGAACTTTCTCACAGCCGCACTACCTTCTGACGATACGTCCCGCTATCGGTTTTAAGAATCAGGTAGTACACGCCAGCCGATAACCTTGACATGTCAATGCCTTCAGTCGTAAGTTGCACCGACACCTTTTCTCCGCGGACATTGTACACTTCCGCAGACTTTATCTCGCCCGCCTCGCTGTTGATATAAACCATACCCTGTGTCGGATTAGGATAGACGCTGACCGCCGACTGCCGACTGCTGACCGCTTCCTCAATCCCACTGCAGTCCTCATAGTAGAAATCGGCGAACTGGCCCCAGTAGCTGTCGGCCAAGTATGCATCTAAAGTGCCACATGGGATGACGATGGTGTCGACGGTCGTTCCATACAGACATCCGTCATAATCGCCCTCACTTGTAGTCGCTGGCGGCAAAGTGTTTTTTAACAGTAACGTTCTGATAGCATGTTCCTCGAAAGCTCCGAACTCGATAGTGTCAAGAGGAGCAGAAAAGGAAACTTTTTTCAGCTTACGTCCTTTCCAGAAAGCTTCATACCGAACGACCTTTAACGATGGCGGAAGTTGAAGACTGGACATTGCGCAATTTCCAAAAGCGTACGAGTCGATGGTCTCGACATCGTCACCCCAGGTGATGTGCGAAAGGGCGGTACAATACATAAATGCCTCCCTTGGAACTGTGCGCAAGCCATTCGGTATCGATATGGAGCTCAAGTTGGTGCAAAGTTCGAAACACGCTCTGCCCATCGTGTCGAGGGTCAACGGCATTGAGACATAAGTCAACGACGTGCACTCATCGAACGCATAACCATCCAGCCGTTCCAAATGGCTTGGCAAGACGATGCATTCAAGTGAGCTATAAGAGAAGGCGTTGGGGGCAATGGTGGTTATTTCGTCAGGCACATATACGTATTTGACGTTCGGATTGAACATAAAACCACTCACAACACGCAATGTGCTTGGCAGAATCACCGTGTCGGCACTTTTATGACACGAAACAAGGGTGTCCCCACCAACGGAATAAATTGCCTTTTCGTCAATATAGTAGTGGGTGTTCCCTTCTGCAATGGTAAGGTTGGTCAGAGCCGAACATCCGGCAAAAAGATTGGCTCCAAGATATGAGACAGACGAAGGAATAACTATATTGTTCAGATGGCTGGAACACGTAAAAGCCCAGAAATCGATGCTGGACAAACCCTCGGGCAATGACACTCCGGTTATCGAGTTGCATTCGCAAAAGGCGCAAGGAGCAATGTGTCTAGTGTTTTGCGGCAATGTTATTGTTCCGCTTTTACCACGCGGGCATTCAACCAAGGTTGAGGTGTCTTTACTGAAAAGGATTCCGTTTATGGAAATATAGTTGGGATTGTTCTCGTCCACATTGATGGACTTGAGACCTTTGGCAGCGAGAGCCCACATCTCAATGTTCGTCACCGAGGCAGAGACATTGATTGTTGTAAGACCGCTGGCACCCCGAAAACAGGCCTCTTTTATCTGGGTGACCGACGCCGGTATGGTTAATCCCGACAGAGAAGCTCCATAAAAAGCCATCTCACCCAAAGAGACCACATCGTAGGTTTCGCCATTGTACATCACAGTTGCTGGAATATTCAGGTTGCCCCGATAGGTGTCACAAGACTCACCACCACGCACCTCTACGGCATGGTCGTCGGCCGAAAGAATTTTGTAGGTCAAGCCGCCGCTCACAAAATATTGATCACCGGTTTGGGCCGATGCGATAGAGAAAAGTCCGAGTAGCCCCAATGTGCCGAGTAAAAGAATAATTTTTTTCATATTACTTTGTTTTAAGTTTATAAATCAATCAGTCAAATACCGACCGATCTTACAAACATATTACACACAAACAGAATCGAATCTGACATCTGGCAAAAAAAATACAGGTCATTGTCAGATTTCGGTTGGAAAGTGTGTATATAGTTTATTAGTGATTGGTAGATAGACTATTCTTTGATTCAACACGTTATTAAACTGATGACGGACCGACATAGCGCATATACCGACCTGCTCACACGCCATCGTGCGATGCTGTGGCATCTGTGCTGGGAGAGGGCTAACGGTGACTACGACCGTTGTCAGGACCTTCTGCAGGAGGTGTCGATACAGCTGTGGGAGAATTTCGGCAAGCTGCGTCCCGACGCCGGTACACGGCAGGAGAGGGCGTGGGTGCGCTGGCAAGCCCGCTCGGTATTCTACCAGATGGGACGGAAGCGGACACTTCCGACAGTACCGATAACGGACGAGAACACCAACACCCTCGCCGACGAGGAATCGAAGCATCGGAAAGAGCTCATCGACGGTCTCATCTCCTCACTCACCCCCGACGAACAGCGTATGATGAGGCTTTTCCTTGAGGGCTATCGTGGAGACGAAATAGGTGCTGCGATGGGACTCAACCGAGATGCCGTCTATCAGCGGATGCGCCGCACCATACAGAAAATGCGCCGTGTAGCACTGATTCTGCTGGCCTTGCTGGTGACCACCGTGGTGGCTGTCGCCGTGGTTCCAGAGTGGAGGCAACATTTCTTCGGCAAAGGGGGTGATGAAGAACCCATCATCGACACCATACCAACACAAGCAGAACCTACGCCACAAAAGCAGGACACCATACCCTCGACAAATAAAGTCAGGCGCACACCCAAAGCCAAACCGGAGCCTTTGGAGAAGCTGCCGCCATTGGATATCATCAGCTTCATGGACAGCGGTGACGAGACCGTTCAGCCACCCGATGACGACGAGCCTACGGTCTCGCTCGATGGCACACGGCTCACTATCACCGGTGTCGATGGCGAGCTCATACGACTGTTCGACTGCACAGGCAACCTCGTGGCAGCGCAGAAGGCCACCGTCATCTGCACCATCGATCTTTTCCCGAGTACATCAGCCTTCAACGGCCTCGCAAGCAACGGTTCGGCAATAGCGACAGGCAGTTGCAACGACTACATACTCCAGATAGGCGACCGCCCCGCGATGAAAATCCAGCTGCGGTAAGTGTAGGAAAATGCCGATTCGGTAAATTGCAAATTAATAAATTGCAAATATCACGTATTTAAGCTTTTACACAGGTCGCTTCGATCTAGCTTCGATTTAGCTTCGATATAGCTTCGAATAAGCTTCGAGTTGGAGTCCATCTCGCTTTGACCTCACAAGCACTATACCAGCCCCTCGGCACGGGTTGTATTGGAAGATGTAAGATGGTTAAGGTCTCTTCTACTTACACATTAACACATTCTTGGCCGAGCCAAGCGGCAAAGCCGTTAGCACACATTCACGCATTAACAGATTCTCTTACTTGTGTAATTACTATGACATTACTATGACATAACTACGATTCAGGGATTTTCTCCTCCGCGGTGGGCGATACTCACCGTAGGGGTGATCTTAATATTCTCGCTGGCAGGCGCCTATTGCCTCGCAGGCCACTCTCATAACCTTTCATGCTGCGGCAAATGGTGATTGGTACGTCTCGCGCCTCCACCGGAGGCACTCGCGTATAGAAGTCGTATAGAAACCGTATACAACTCGTATAGAAACCGTATAGAAGTCGTATACAAACCGTATACAAACCGTATACAACTCGTATAGAAACCGTATACAACTCGTAAACAACTCGTATAGAAACCGTATACAAATACAACCTTTTTACTATATTTTCAAACTGCAAATGAAACCCTCTCTAACTGCCTGGTCACTCCCTAATCCCTCACTCATCCTAACACCCCCTCTCTAACCAGAGAGGGGGCCTGGGGGAGAGTCTCACATCAGCCCTGTGCGGGCACACACAAAGGCACCCCTCGCAAGAGGAGTGCCTTTCTTCGTTTTGCCTCCCTTCGGGAGTCATTCTGCTTCGGTTCGGAAAAACAAGCGAGCTTGTTCTTCCGAACCTTAATCGCAGAGTTCATTTTTGTTAGTTCTTCACTATCTTGCTCACCGTTCCTTCGGTGCGGAGCATATAGATGCCGTTGTTCAGGTTGGTGAGGTCGAGGGTGTTGTGGCCTTCTCGGAGTGTGAAGGTGACCATCTTTCGTCCAGCGAGGTCGTAGAGGACTGCCTCGCAGGGGCGGCTGAGCTGGACATTCACGTGGCTGGTCGCAGGATTGGGCCAGAGGTGCTCAACGACATTCACAACGTCGTCTATCCCATCATGAGTGGTGATGTTCTCGTACAATACGGCAACACCATCGAGGTCGAATCCGCCGCTGTAGCTGTTGGTTGGCCATGGGTCGTTGACGATATGACCGTAGGCATCGTAAGTGGCAAATAAAGGGTTGATGCTGCCTACCACATCGACTATACGCACATAGACGATGCTGTCGATGTTGATGCCAGTGCTGTCGCGCAGCTCTTCCAAATCAAACGGAGTACCGTAGCCGTAACGGTATTTGCCGGCCAGGTTGTTGATATATGTGGGGTCGATGCTTGATGCTTGGGTTCCTGTCTGAGTGAGGCTCGTGGCGGGGAAACGGACGAAGTGTTCTCCGTCGGTGCTGACCTCGACGAAAGCCAGCTCGAGGAAGTGGTCGTCGAAGCTGTTCTCATAGACAGCGAAATCAGGTCCTAAACCGTTGCGGATGGGGCGTCGAAACGAGAGGATGGCCGACCCGCCGTCGCCAAGGCTGACGACCGAGAGATTGTCGGTCATGGAGCAAGGTCCTACTGCATCTAATGAGTTGCCATAGCTGACCAAGGGCGAACCATCGATGGCGATATTCTGAGTTGCGAGGTTCAGCGAGCATCCGGTCGCCCAGGCGACGATGGCGCTGCTGTCGGCGGCTATGGCATCACATCCTACGGTGCCTACTGCTCCGCAGAAGGGACCATGCTCAGGTTGCGGCTCCGGTCCGGGGCCGGGGGTGGTGGTGTCGGGGACGCTGACGGGCGTCGGCACCTTCGTCCGGCACCTTCGTCCAGGCTTCCTGCAGATAGTAGCCATACTGGAAGTCCCAGTCGGTGGCGGAGTTGAGGTCGCCATACTTGAAGTAGTCGCCGTTCTGGAGCACGGTGGTCATGCTCGCGACGCTGAGGCCGTTGAGGTTCGTCCACCAGAAGTTATATCCACGAACGGGGTCGACGGGCGAGAGTGCGAGGGTGTCGCCGTTATCGAGTGCAAAGCGTATGTCGCCGCCGTTCGAGGGGTTGCCTACTATCTCGAGTCGGGGGTCTTCGGCGTCGATGTCGTTCACCATCTGCTGTATGGTGGCTTCGGAGTTGAAGCGGTAGCCCCAGGCGAAAGCGGTGTCGGGTTGCGGTAGCCCCAGGCGAAAGCGGTGTCGGGTTGGGCGTAGCTGACGATGAAGAGGGCTTCGTTGCTGCCTTCGCCGACCCAATAGAGGATCTCGGAGTGGGCGATGGTGGCGTCAACGGGGTTTACAGGAGGATTGGGGTCGCTCGACGTGGTGTCGAGGGCGACGGTGAGGTTGTCGATGCCGCAGTAGCGGTAGCCAGGACCGGTGCTGCTGTTAGTGCTGCTGGTGACCTCCCACTTGAAGGTGAGGCGTGCGTTGTCGGGCATGCCGGCATACTGGTTGAAATGCACGGTGTCGTTATGGAGCACGCGGTTGTCCGCCTCCAGGGTGTCGAGTCCTACGAAGGTCGAGGTGTCGCCGGTCACATATCCGACCACCAGCTGTGCGCCGCCCATGCTGGTGCGACGGTCGAAGGTGAGCATCGTCTGCCTCAGCGGCTGGTCGAGGGCAGGCAGGATGGCGTAGCGGCAGGTGCCTGTCGAGTTCATGCTGGCGATATGCGAAGCGTTGGTTCCGGTGTAGATCTGACTGCCGATAAGCGACAGGAAGGCGTCGTTGACTGCGATGGCGCCGAAGTTATTGGTGCTGGTGGAATAACCCACACCGCCGAAGTAGACAGAGGTCTCGGAGTTGGCGGTATAGTGATACTGTGTCGTGCCGTTGCCGAAAGCCGTCCAACAGTCGGGCATCTTCGCACCTGCCATATAGGGACGTATAGCCGTGTTGTCGATATAACCCGAGAAGTTTTCCTCGTAGGGTAGCGACATGGCTGTGGCGCATGGGTCGGTGGGCGGCTCGGGGTTAGTGGTGTTGGGGACGCCGGCACCTTCGTCCAGGCTTCCTGCAGATAGTAGCCATACTGGAAGTCCCAGTCGGTGGCGGAGTTGAGGTCGCCATACTTGAAGTAGTCGCCGTTCTGTAGCACGGTGGTCATGCTCGCGACGCTGAGGCCGTTGAGGTTGGTCCACCAGAAGTTATATCCGCGCACGGGGTCGACGGGCGAGAGTGCGAGGGTGTCGCCGTTATCGAGTGCAAAGTGGATGTCGCCTCCGTTCGAGGGGTTGTGCGGTAGCCCCAGGCGAAAGCGGTGTCGGGTTGGGCGTAGCTGACGATGAAGAGGGCTTCGTTGCTGCCTTCGCCGACCCAATAGAGGATCTCGGAGTGTGCGATGGTGGCGTCAACGGGGTTTACTGGAGGATTGGGGTCGTTGTTAGGATTGGTGGCGGCGGTCGCCTCAGTGAGGGTGAACATGCAGCTGGAGCTGATCTCTATGATGTCGCCGTCCTCGATGGATTCCATGTTGTATGGATTTTGTGCCCAGGCGTTGTTATGCAGGTAGCACCATCCCGATCCCGACGGACCTACAAGCGCGCCGTCGTCGTAGAGGATGTCATCCATGTAATTGGCGCCCTGCGCCGTGAGGAATGTGTAGGTGAGGCGTGAGTCATACGCGACGATAGAGTCCAGCAATGACAACGCCGTGACGTTGCCGCTCCAGCGCACGCCCCACACGAGGGCGAAGTCGCCACCTGGAGTGTTCTCGTCCCAGGCGATGATGACCATCGAGGTGTTGCTGCCTGTCCCCACCCAGAACTCGATATCGCCTTCCCAGAAGGTGATGTCCTTCGTCCGTCCGGATTTCTGGTTGTCCGTATGGCTGGATGGCTGGGCCAACGCGCCAAAGGCCATCGCGAGCCCAAGAGTGATTGTTAAGAGTTTTTTTACCATGATTTATCAGTTTTAAGTTTTAATCATTCAAGCATTCAAGCACTCATGCAATCAAGCACTCATGCATCGGTAAAAAAACTGACGGGGAAGAAAAAAGTCCAGATTTCTGGATGTCCAGATGTCCGGATGTCTGGGGTTTTCCAGAATTCCGGAGGGTCGGGTTGCTTTTCCTCGAAAGTCTCACCGATAGCTATACGGTTTGGCAGGTCTTCTGGCTTGCTCCCATCGGCTCCGTCTTCCCATGCGACTATCGCGCCGCACAGTGACTTGTCATCTGAGCCTCAACTCTCGAGCTTACAGCAGCGGGACTGCGCCGGACTCTCACCGGCTTCCCTCTTGGCACCCTCGTCGGGTGACCAAACCGGGTGCAAAAGTACGAAAAAAGTTTTAAGTTTTAAACTGTAAGTTTTAAGTGGCCATCCGATGGCAGGTAGCAAATACATTTGTCTAATCACGAATTACTAATCACTATTCACAATTCAAAAAATAGTGTATCTTTGTGCGGCTGATGGGGACGGACGAATACCGTTGAAAACCCACAGCGACAGTTCTTTAGAATAATAACAGATCACCGTGGTCGGCCCTGTAATGGGGTCGCCAAGAGGGAATCACGTGCAAATCGTGAGCTGTCGCGCAACTGTAATTCACCAGCGACGGGCCGATGACATGCCATTGGGGGCGCAGCCCCTGAGAAGGTGTCGGCCAAGAGGTGATAAGTCAGGAGACCTGCCTCGGATGATTCGGCAATGCTTTCGCGTCAAAGGCGGTTGTTGAAATTCGGTTTCACGGTCATCTGGACATCCAGAAATCCCAAAACTCCCTTTCCCTTGGTTCATGACAGACGTTTTTGTCGTTGGCATTGTCGTTAGGATAAATGCTGACGAACATAAAAACATTATATACCATGAACTGGAAAGAAGAATACAAAAGAAAAGTGTCGACCCCCGCGAGGGCGATAAAGGACATCCACGACGGTCAGTGTGTGGTTATGGGCCATGCGGCAGCGGCTCCTCGGCTGATACAGGAAGAACTGTCGAAACACTGCGAGGACTACAACGACGTGCTGATATTCCACATGACGACGCTGGGTGACAATCCATGCTACAAACCCCGCTGCTTCGGACATTTCAGGCATGTGAGCAACTTCCTTTCGGCCAACTCGAGAGATGTCGTGGAGCGACGGGAGGGCGATTTCTTCCCCGCCTACTTCAAGGATGTGCCGGCTATGATAGGGCGTGATATCCCCTGCGACGTGGCGGTGTTCCAAGCCACTCCGCCCAACGAGGAGGGCTACTGCTCGTTAGGGGTGAGCTGCGACTATGCCAAAGCTGCGATACGGGCGGCGAAGACGGTGATTATCGAAACCAACGAGCTCATGCCCTTCACCTACGGCGACACGCTGGTGCACATCTCGCAGATGGATCACATCATCCCCTGCGCCTACCATCTGCAGGAGCTCCTGCTCCCGTCGGCCGGCGAGGTGGAGATGGCTATAGGACGCAATTGCGCTTCGCTGATAGCCGACGGCTCGACCCTGCAGCTCGGCATTGGTGCGATACCCGACGCGGTGCTGGCGGCGCTGGGTGACAAGAACGACCTGGGCATTCACAGCGAGATGATATCGAACGGCATAATAGACCTCGTCAAACGCGGCAACATCAACGGAAGCCGCAAGACCCTGCATAAGGGCAAGGTGGTGGTGACCTTCATCATGGGCAGCCGCGAGCTGTATGAGTTTGTCGACGGCAACCACGACGTCGAGTTCCACCCCGTCGACTACGTGAACAACCCTCTTGTCATTGCCAAGAACGACCGCATGATATCGATAAACTCGTGTCTGGAGGTCGACCTGCAGGGACAGGTGGCGAGCGAGACCATAGGCATAAGGCAGTATAGCGGCATCGGCGGACAGGTGGACTTCATAAGGGGTGCGTCGTTGGCTCGCGAAGGTAAGGCCATCATAGCCATGCGCAGTACTGCCGCAGGTGGCAAGATATCGAGGATAAAACCCTTCCTCACGGCAGGAGCGGCGGTGAGCACCTCTCGGAACGACGTGGACTATATCGCGACGGAATACGGCATAGCACGACTCAAAGGACGCACGCTGCAACATCGTGCCGAAGACCTGATTCACATTGCGCACCCCGACTTCCGTCCCGAGCTGATTGAGGAATACGAACGGCGCTTCAAATGCAAATATCAGGAATGATTGCGTGAAGGTTTTCAAGTATTTAAGCAATAAAATTATCGCCCTGTGCGGGCACGCACCACATTCACACATTTTTTCGTATCTTTGCAAATTGTAATGATACACTCTCTAACTACCACGGAATTGAAACATAATTGCTTACTCAAGCTTCTGCCTCTCTTGGCTCTCTCGCTTCTGCCGCTCAGCGCTTCGGCTCAGGTCGACTACTCGCCTATATTCACCACCTTGCGCCTTGAGGCTCGCGCCGACTTCGACTACATGGCGTCGGAGTCGAGCTTGGTCGACACCACCTACCACCACTATGGCTTCAACGGCCGCTACTTCAACCTCCTCATCGGCGGCAACCTGGGCACGAAGTTCTCCTACTTCTTCCGCCAGCGTATAGTGGCTAAGTCGGGCACTGCCTCGCTCTTCGACAATACGGACTTCCTTTACCTCAACTTCAACCCTAACGAGCAGTGGACCGTCCGCCTGGGTAAGGACGCCATAGCCGTGGGCGGCTTCGAATATGACGCGCCTCCTATCGACGTGCTCTTCAGCACCACCTACTGGGACAACTTCTACTGCTTCCAGCTGGGCGCCTCGGGGGTGTATAAGACCAAGGACGGCCGCAACATGATCGTGGCGCAGGTGGCCAACTCGCCCTACGTCTACTACGGCTCGGGCGTGGGCACCGGATTGGGCAAGGAGTGGAAGAGCGGCCTGATGTCGTATAACATCCTCTGGTCGGGCACCTACGGCCACTTCAAGACGCTCTACTCGGTCAACCTCTTCGAGCGCCAGCGGGGCACCTACATGGGCTATATCGCGCTGGGACACAAGCTCACCTACGACCGCTGGGACATATACCTCGACCTGCTGCACCACTCGATGGCCATCGACGACTGGGGCAAGAACTTCGGCATAGTCTCCTGCGTGAACTTCCTCGTAACCAAAGACCTGAACCTCTTCGCGAAGGCTGCCTACGAGCAGAACCGCTCGGAGGCGGACATACTGAGCTACAACACCACGGGCAACAACCTCGACTGTCTGGTGGCCGCAGGCCACAGCTACACGCTCTACGGACTCGGCTTCGAGTGGCGCCCGTCGTTCTACAAGGATGTGCGCCTGCATGGCTTCGTGGCCTGCCGACGCGACAGCGAGAGCGCCCTCACCTCGGCTACCGGCCGTCCTGAGGCTTCGAGCTGCATCAACGCCAACATCGGCATCACCTGGAACATGAATATCCACAAGATACTGAAAGAGCGAGTCTTTAAAGAAAAAATAGAAAAAGATGAACAATAACCGCAAAAAAACAATACTCTACACCCCCAAGATCGAGAACCTCTTTGAGCGGTTGGCTATCTCGCTCCGCATGCGTGGACCGTTGAAGTTTACCAGCAAACGCTCCATCGAGGCTTTCATCTTCCTACTGCTCTTTGTGAGTTTCTTCGCAGCCCTCTCTTACAAGATGACGCTGCCTCACATGCTCAACACCTTCATGCAGACGGCTTATCACCTGCTGATGGAGACGGTATTCTACATCATGGCCATCTGCGTGCTGATGGGCGCGATAAGCAAGCTGCTCACGGAGTTCGGCGTGGTGCGACTGCTGGAGAACTTGCTGCGTCCATTGATGAAACCGCTCTTCAACCTGCCAGGAGTGGCGGCGTTGGGTGCGGTGATGACCTTCCTGAGCGACAACCCCGCCATCATCTCGCTGGCGAAAGACAAGAATTTCTCTCAATACTTCAAGAAATACCAGCTGGTGTCGCTCACCAACTTCGGAACGGCCTTCGGCATGGGGTTGGTGGTGATTGCCTTCATGACGGGCTTGGGCTTCGGCAAGGGGGCGCTGGTGGGATTGGTGGGTGCTTTCATCGGGAGCATCGTCTCGACGCGCCTGATGCAGTATTTCACCCTGAAGTCCTATCCTGAGATGGCCGAGCCGGTGGCTACCGACACGGGCGACGAACAGCAGATCTCGTTCAAGAGCGAGGGCTCGATCGGACAGCGATTCCTCAACTCACTCCTCGACGGCGGCAAGGACGGCGTGGGCATAGGGCTGGCTATCATTCCGGGCGTGCTCTGCATCTCGACCATAGTGATGATGCTCACCTTCGGTCCTTCGTCGGAGACGGGCACCTACACGGGCGCCGCCTACGAGGGGGTGCCGGCTATCACGTGGGTGGCTGACAAGGTGAACTTCATCTTCGACTGGCTCTTCGGATTCAAACACGGCGCGCTGGTCTCCTTCCCGATCACGGCGCTGGGTGCCGTGGGCGCCGCCATAGGCTTGGTGCCACGCTTCATAGCCGAGGGCATCATCGACAACAACGCCATAGCTGTCTTCACCGCCATGGGCATGTGCTGGAGCGGATTCCTCTCCACCCACACGGCCATGCTGGATTCGCTGGGTTACCGCAAGCTCATAGGCAAGGCCATAGGCGCGCATACCATAGGCGGCCTCATCGCCGGCATCGCCGCCCACTGGCTCTGGGTACTCATAGCGTTGATATAAGCGGTTAGCGGTTAGCAATCAAGCAATCAAGCAATCAAGCAATCAAGCAATAAAAAAAACGCCCTGTGCGGGCACGCACCATTCAACTTTCAACTTTCAAATCATATGACTCCTTTAGTAAGCATCATCATGGGCAGCACCTCCGACCTTCCGGTCATGGAGAAAGCCTGCAAGTTTCTCGAAGAGATGGAAATCCCGTTTGAGGTGAACGCCCTCTCGGCCCACCGCACACCTGCGGAGGTGTCGGACTTCGCCCGCAACGCTCACAAGCGTGGAATCAAGGTGATCATCGCCGGCGCCGGAATGGCAGCCGCATTGCCTGGTGTGATCGCCGCTGAGACTCCGCTGCCGGTCATAGGTGTGCCTATCAGCGGAAGCGTACTCGACGGCCTCGACGCCACCTTCGCCATCATGCAGATGCCTCCGGGAATACCCGTCGCCACCGTCGCCATCAACGGCGCCCAGAATGCCGCCGTCCTGGCGATGCAGATCATGGCCACCGGCGATGCCGCCATGCAGCAGAAGGTGATAGAATACAAGGCTGGCCTCAAGAAGAAAATAGTGAAGGCCAACGAAGAGCTCGCCAAACTGGAATATAAGTTTAAAGTTTAGAGTTTACGGTTTGACTCCTTGCGGAGTCAATGTCGGCTTCGGTTCGGCAATGAAAACAAGATTTTCATTCCTCTCACTCTCGCACGACATTTACAGTTAAGCATAACACATTCACACATTAAAAAACGCCCTGTGCGGGCACGCACCACTCACGCATTAACGAATTAACGCATTCACACATTCAACAATGATCACCATCGGCATAACAGGCACCATAGGTGCGGGCAAAGGCACTATCGTCGACTATCTGCTCAAGGAGAAGGGTTTCAAGCACTACTCGGTGCGCGCTTTCCTCACGGAGGAGATAAACCGCCGCGGGCTCCCGGTCGACCGCGACAGCATGACGGCTGTGGGCAACGCCCTGCGCAGTCAGCACGGCCCTTCCTATATCGTGGAGCAGCTCTATGAGCAGGCCAGCGCTTCGGGATGCAACTGCATCATCGAGAGCGTGAGGACTCCCGGCGAGGTGGAGGCCTTGCGCAGCAAACCTAACTTCTTCCTCTTCGCCGTCGACGCCGACCCGAAGGTGCGTTACGAGAGGGTGGTGCTGCGTGGCTCGGAGACCGACCATATCTCCTACGAGACCTTCCTCGCCAACGAGAAACGCGAGATGGACAACACCGACCCCAACAAGCAGAACCTCGGCGTCTGCATCAAGCAGGCGGACTTCCACTTCGACAACGGCGGCTCTATCGAGGAGCTGCACCGTCAGGTGGAGCAGGTGCTGCAGAAGATAACCTATCACCGTCCGTCGTGGGACGAGTATTTCATGGAGCTCGCCAACACCGCGTCGAAACGCGCCACCTGCGACCGCGGCCGCTCGGGTTGCGTGATAGTGAAAGACAAGCAGCTGCTCGTCACCGGATATGTGGGCTCGCCCGCGGGCTTGCCACATTGCGACGAGGTGGGACATCTCTTCCGCCAGAGCATCGATGCCGACGGGAAGGTGTCGAACCACTGCGTGCGTACCGTACATGCCGAGCAGAACGCCATCTGCCAGGCCGCCAGAAGGGGTATCGCCCTCGACGGCGCCACACTCTACTGCCGTATGACCCCCTGCCGCACGTGCGCCATGATGATCATCAACTGTGGCATCAAGCGTGTCGTGTGTGAGCGCAAATACCATTCGGGTGAGGAAAGCGAGGAGCTCTTCCGCCAAGCAGGCGTGAAGCTGGAGTTCTTCCACGACGACATACAGCAATACGAAAACCAGTAAGAAGTAAGAAGTAAGAAGTAAGAAGTAAGATGGAAGATGGATGAAGTTAATAGATAATAGATAACCTTAACGATAACCTTAACGATAACGAAAACACGCCTACACCCATACACCCATACACCAATACACCCTTACACCTCTACACCCCTACACGTACATCATATCAACGTATAAACATATCAACTAAAAATAGACATGAAAAAATTCTTCAAAAAATTCTGGTGGGTCGCCCTTATCGCACTCCTGCTTATCGGCGGAGGCGTGTTCCTGGCGCTGAAAGCCCTGCATTCGGGCGATAAAGAAGAGCCTGTGGTGGTGGATAGCACGCCGGCTCCTACCGACCCGTTCGATCTGGACCTTACGAAAGATCTGGCTTTCAACCTCGACATCATCAAACGCTACCTGGCTGAGGACGAGTGGTCGTTGGATCGCTTCACCGTCTATAAGGATTATCTCGACCAGCATGCTGGCGAACTCAGCGATGAGCAGATGCCGATATACTACCAGCTTCTGGCCAACTACAACTTCCGCTACAGGTTGAACAACGGCCAGTGGAACGAGCCTCTGGGTGAGTCGCTGTCGGATCTGCAGTATGACACCAACCTCTACGAGCGTGGCGCTCTTCTGAGCGAGATGGCCAACTATAAGTCGGAAGCGCGTTTCAAAGAGTTCTACTCGCTCTATCAGGAGGAGCTTCCGGGTATGTATTTCTCGACCATAAGCACGGCGTGGGATAGCGTTCAGGTGGAAGAGCCGGAGCCGGAATACCGCGCCCCTCGCGAGCCGAAGGAGAAAGAGATAGTGGAGACCCCGTCGCAGAAGCTTCTGAAGGCTTTGCGCAACTACTCACCTCAGACGCCTGAATCCACCATCCGTGAGCAGGTATACCTGAACCGTTACCCAGAGTATAAGGCTGCGTTGCAGGCTCTCTCGAAGGCGGTGCAGAACGAGCGCAACAGCGCCGCCAACCACAGGGCTTCGCACTATGAGGAATGTCTTAAAGGGGCTGAGGATTTTGAAGAGCTACTGGTGAGATACGGTATCTAAAAAGGATACTATATATAAAAAGCAAGCGGGGCATTCGGATGAATGTCCCGCTTTTCGTTTTGTGAGTAATCAACAATTCTGATTAAGCCTCAACGATAGCGCCGGTCGGGCAGACGTCGGCACAGGTGCCGCAGCTTGCACAAGTGTCGGGGTCGATCTTATAGATGTCGCCTTCGGAGATTGCTCCAACGGGGCATTCGTCAATGCATGTGCCGCAAGCAGCGCAAGAATCAGTGATTTTGTAAGCCATTTTTGTTTTGTTTTAGGGTTAATAACAGGTGCAAAAATACAAAGAATTATAATATAATTGTTTGTTTTGTTGCTAAATATTTTTTTTGCTTATTGTTTAGCCACTTTTTTGACTATGGTTTTGCCGTCAACGGTAATGCGGACGGAGTAGATTCCGTTGTTGAGACGGCTCATGTCGACGTGGTTTCCGTTGTTCTGGCTGATGATGATGCGACCCACGGCGTCGATGACCTCAACTTTCTGGAGTCCTTCGATGTCGACGGTCAGCATACCGCTGGTCGGGTTGGGGTAGAGCCGCACGTCGGCAGCGGCCACGTCGTCGATGGCGTTGGTGCCGATAGCTTCAAAATAGGCGGTGTAGGTGGCGTTGCCGGTGACGGTGATGGTGCGCGGGTTCTGTGTGTTGTTGTCGTTCCAGCGCACGAACCGATAGCCGCTCTTAGGAGTTGCGGAGATGGTGGTTTGCTGTCCCGATGTGAAGATGCCACCACCAGATACTGTACCCATCGAGGTGTTTGCAGAATTGACGTTGATGGTATAAGTTGTTGCAGAGCCGCCTGTGACGGTGAACGCAACAGAAGTCGCACAACCGCCGTAGCCAGAAGTGATGGGTGTCCACGAAGCGCCGCTGTTCGTGCTGTAGACAGCTTTCAAAGTGTAGTTACCAGCTGTGAGCGGTGAGGAAATGGTGGCGTCTATATTAAAGGAGACATAATGGTTGGTTTCCAAACCATCGGTGACCGAGCCGTAATCCAGTGCGGCAACGAACTGGTTCGAGCTGTTGTAAGCTGCTACTCCGACATAGCCATTGAAGGTGCCGGTACCGGTGTTCAGTATGTTGCATGTTCCCGTCAGAGTGCCACCCATGGCTACGGTCGTGTTGTTAAGAGTGAAACTATCATAGGTCTGAAGGGTGAAGGTCTGAGTGCCGGGATCGGGATCGCCACCGCCGTTGCTGGTGATGGTGAACGAGACCTCTGTGGCGCAGCCGTCATAGCCGCTTGTGATGGGAATCCAGGTGGAACCGTTAGTACTATATACGGCCTTTGCCGTGTATGTGCCAGCAACGAGAGGTGAGGTGGCCACCTTGCTGATATCGATGCTACCGCCACTCATTGATTCGAGGGTTACGGAAGATGTCTGAACCAGCATGGCAACAAGGGTGTTCGAGCTGTTGTACGCGGCGACGCCCAGGTATCCGGTGAAATCGGTTGAGCCGAGGTTTGCAAATCCGCAGGAACCGGTGATGGTGCTGCCGTAGGCCACAGGTGAGGAAACGGTAAACTCATCATAGGTGGCAAGGTCGGAATTGGTTTGCGATGAGGTGGTGTCGGGATTGCCGTTGGGCGAGGAGATGCCGGTGATGGCTTCCTGCAGATAGGTGAAGTCGTAGGTGCCACCACCTATTCCGCCGCTGCCGGGGGCGAGGGATGAGAGAGAGAAGAATCCGTCGCCATATCCGCTCCATCCCCAGTTGAAATGGAACTGGTTGCTGGCATTGTAGCCGTCGCAAACGAAGCTGTGGCCGCCGTCGTTGGTTGAGTTGGTTCCACCGTACATCATAGGACGTCCGGCGTCGAGTTCGTTCTTGAGCAATGTCATCCAGTTGGCATCGGAGTAGGAACTCTTATAACGCATCTGTATGCCGTTGTCATAGCCGAAATAGGTGCGGAGTGCCGATGCGGCATCACTTGAATAGGCACCGCTGCCGTACTCGTAGGTGTATTCCATATCCACGCTCACGCCGCAGTGGTACATCAAAGTGGCGACAGCGGTCTTCTGGGTGTTGTTCCATGAAGAAGTTGTGTAGCCGCCACCAACAGGCATGTTGCTCCAGTCGTAGGTGGTGCTGGCGAAGTTCACAGACAACGTCTGGGCGGGGCTCACACTCGAGCAGTAGTATGAGTGGCTTCCGGTACCGGTGGTCGGCCAAGCCCAGTATTTCATCACCTGAGCCATAGCGGTGGCGACACATCCCGTTGCCGAACGTTGACCACCGTCAAGCGGACAGAGGTTGTTGTAAGGTGTGTCCTGATCCCACTTTGTCTGGATGAGAGCAGATACGGCTTTGGCTCCAGGAGCCGCTTTGGCTGCGGTGTTGTTGAGAAGCTGATTCCACTGCTCTGCGGTATTTTCATCAGCTGTTGAACCGGCCACAGCTGCTATCTCTTCGCTATAGTGGTTGAGCCATCCTTTGAGGTTGGAAGGCAGATCTCTGGAACGGTTTATTCCGTTGGTGAAAGAATAGCCGAGGATAGGAAGTGCGGCATCGTCGGATGATACGATGACAAATCCTTTGTTGTCTACGGTGTTGAATACATACATTCCGGTAACGCCGAGGGTTGCGGAGATCTCCTCGAAATTCGGATTCACAATGCTTGTGACGGTGAATCCATCATAGGTTGAGGTCGTCTGGAGGTTCCAGAAGTTCACGGCTACCTGGCGGGCGGTGTTGACGTCTACGGGTTTGGCGAACGATAATCCGCAAACCACTAAGGCTACAATGAATAAAAGAGTTCTCTTCATTATGTATTAGGTTTTAGTTATCAGGTGGGTTATGAAAAGCCCACAGGACAAACAAGTTCTCTATGGGCTTTTTGTTTTGGTTACGTTTTTTGTGGACTTATCTCACCATTATTTTCTGAGCAGGCTCGTTGCCGATCTTTACGAGATAGATGCCGCTCTTGGGGAGAGATATGGAAACATTCTCGCTGGTGGCCTTAGAGCTGTACACCACGCGACCCATCATGTCAACCACGCTGACAGGCATGTTCCGAGCATCGTCGATGACGATATTGCGGCCCTGGGCAAAAACGTGTCCACGGGTAGCGTCTATGTCGTTGATGCCGTTATGACCCGAGGTGATCATAATGAATTGCTCGGTGGGGCAGTTGTTGTATCCTATCACGATGGGCACCCAGTTCTCTCCGTCGACGCTGCATATTGCTTTTGCCGTGTAGGAACCAGGAGCGAGAGGATAGTCAACGATATGGCTTATGCTAAGGTCTTTTGTCGCGTTGGCGTTAACGGTTGTTGATCCAGTTTGACTTATCACAGCGACCAGGATGTCGTATTCGTCATAGACTCCAATGCCAAGATATCCATTGAAGGGCTTCTGGCTGGCGTTGCGGAAGGAGCATGCACCCGCAATGCGGTCACCCATTGCGAAGGAGTTGTTCGTCAAGGTGAACGACGTTGTTGTCTGTATGCCGGGCATGATCTTGGTGATGCAGTCCTGGTAATAGGTGAAGTTATATCCGGTGCTGCCGATGCCGCCTGATCCAGGATTAAGAGAGTTCAGCGCGAAATAGCCGTCGCCAGAACCGCTCCATCCCCAGTTGAAGTGGAAGTTCTCGCTTGCGTCGTAACCGTCGCAGACGAAGCTGTGACCATCGGAACCATCAGATGCGGCGCCGCCATAAACCATAGGCCTGCGGGCATCCAGTTCATTCTTAAGCGTGGTCTTCCATACGTTATCAGATGTGCTTGACTTATAATTGTAGGTTGCCTCTTTAGCATAGTAGAAGTAGTTTTTGAAAGCGTTGACTGCGTTTGACTGAATGGCAGCGCTTCCGCCGAAGCTATAGGACATGTTTACGCTGGCTCCGCAGTGGAACATCAGCAATGCAACGGCGTTTTTCTGCTGGGCGTTCCAGTTGCTGGTCGGAGTGATGGTGCCGCCGGCTGGCATTCTGTCCCAATAGTACAGGGTATCGAAGTTTGCAGTTACGGTGCGGTTTGAAACTTGGGAAGAGAGGCTGGTGCAGGTGTAGGTCTTGCTGCCTGTACCTTTGATGGGCCATCCCCAGTATTTCATGACCTGAGCCATTGCCGTAGCGACACATCCTGTCACAGCTCTAACGCTTTGACCATTGTACTTGTCATAAGGGCACTTGTTGTTGTAGGGGGCATCCTGATCCCATTGGGTTCCCACGAGAGGCTCAACGGCCTTGGCGCCTTTCGTGGATTTTGGCGAAACCCCTGCTATCAGTTTCTGCCATTCGGATGCGGTTTTTTGGTCGGCTTCAAGGTTGTTTTTTTGTGCATACTTTATTTCTTCGGTGTAATGTGAGAGCCAGCCACGGAGGTTGTCGGGCAATTCGGCAGTGTGGAATATTCCGTTGGAGGTGGAGTAGCCGAGAATAGGTGTGGCGGCATCATCGGCAGCAACGATAACGAATCCGTTGTTGTCAGATGTTACGAAAAAGTACATGCAGTCAAGACCGAGGGTGTTGGATATCTCCTCAAACACGGGAGTCTTAACTGTCTGGGTTTTCCAGAAGTTCACAGCCACACGCTGGGCTGTTTCGATTGATACATGTTTTGCGAAAGAGGCAAAGCACAGGGTTACCGACAATACTGTCAAAAAAACTCTTTTCATTATCTTAATTTTTTATTGTTTTTATCGCTTTTATAGATACTTAAACTTGTTTTACTTCACATATACTTTTGTTGCCGGCTTTCCGTCTATCTTGACAAGGTAGACGCCCGATTTGGCAACGGGAATGGTTGTGGTGGAGGCATTGCAAGACGCACGATATACGATACGTCCCATGATGTCTGTTATCGAGACGTTGCACCCCTCGGCATTGGATATCACTATCGCCTTTTTACCAGCGAAGGTGAAAGGTTTGGTTTCGGAAGTGGTGTTTATCGATAGGGGCTCTATTACCGTGAACGATGATTCGGTGGCACATCCGTTATAGCCGGTTTCTATTGGGCGCCAATCTATACCATCCAAGCTGCACACGGCTTTGACGGTGTATGTCCCCAACTCCCAATATTCGTCAATGGGATAGTTGATAGAGATGGTTTTGTTAGAGTTTCCGTTGACGGAGGTCTGTTCTGTTTGAGCGAGCATGGCAACAAGTTCACCCATATCGTTGTATGCGGCAACGCCGAAGTATCCGCTGAACACCTTCATTCCGGAGTTTCTCAATCCGCAGGTTCCTGTCAGCGTTCCGCCTTGAACTACTGTGTTGTTCACCGAGAAGCTGTTATTGGTTTGGATTCCAGGCATGATGCCGAACACGGCGCCTTGGTCATAGGTGAAGTCGCCCAATCCAGCACCTGTGCCGGTGGATGTTGGGGTGAGGCTGCTCAGTGGGTAGTATCCGTCGCCAGAGCCGCTCCATCCCCAATTGAAATGGAATACGCCCTCTGCGTCATATCCGTCGCACACGAAACTGTGGCCTCCTGTTCCATCCGAGCCCTCACCACGATACAGAACGGGGCGGCGTGCGTCGATTTCGGCCACAATCATATCTTTCCAGTTGGATTCGGTATAAGCCGATTTCTTCTTGAAGCTTATGTTGTATGTGTATCCAAAGTATTGTCTAAGGGCATTGGGTATGTCTGATGATGAGGCCGAACTGGAAGTGTAGCGATAGCCCATCGACACACTTACGCCGCAGTGGAAAATCAGGAGGGCGACAGCGCTCTTTTGCTGAGAATTCCAACCGCTCGTCGGAGTTATTGTACCTCCAGCGGGCATCATATTCCACTGGTATATAGTGTCAAAGTTGGCGGATATACTGTTGGTTGTTGCGTTTGGTGAGAGGGTGGTGCAAGTATATGTCTTTGAGCCGTACCCTTTTATGGGCCAGTTCCAGAATTTTAAAACCTGAGCCATCGCAGTGGCGACACAACCTGTAACGGACCTTACGCTTTGGCCATTGCCGTTCTTGTCGTATGGGCATTTGTTGTTATAGGGAGCCGTCTGATCCCACTGGGTGGCGATAAGCGGTTCCACCGATTTGGTTGATTTTGTCTTTGGGGAAGATGTGCTGTATAGCAGTTTATGCCATAATTCATCTGTTTTTTGGTCGCCGTTATAGCCATTGGCACGGGCCGACGATATCTCGTTTGAGTAGTGGTTGAGCCATCCTGTCAGATTTTCAGGCATATCATCACGCAAGATGCCGTTTGAAGTGGAATACCCGAGTATTGGGGTTGCGATGTCGTCGGCGGCAACGATGATGAATCCATTGTTGTCGACGGTGCAGAACAGATACATTTCGGAGAGGCCGAAAAAGGCCGTCATGTCGATGAGTTCGGGACAATCACCCTTGACGTTTTGGCTCCAGAAGTTCACGGCCACTCGGTGGGCATCGCTACTGGATACGGGCTTCGCCGAAGCGGAAAAACAGATTAGAACTGCACAAATATACAGGATGATTTTTTTCATAGTCGGGTATATTTACATATAGATATCTCTTCTATTTAGTGTTGCAAAGATACAAAATTTTGCAAAAAATTGCATTAAAAAAAAATGTGTACCTTTGTAGAGCGGAAATGAGGGGGATTGTGGGGCAAAAAAAATGTAACGAATGGGCAGAAAGATACATAATTTGCTGACATTTTTTTCCATCATGATGATGGTTGACGGAGTTGTGTGTGCGCAGCAGAATATCAAAATAAGTGAGATATTATTCAATCCTGTTGCTGATGGCTCGGATTATGTTGAACTATATAACGACGGCGATGATTTTGTTTCGTTACACGATGTGCGTTTGGCTCAGTGGAAAAATGAATCTATAAGCAAGTTGTACGTTATTGACACATTGTATACAGTATCCCCAAAGGATTATGTGGTGATAACCACCGATGCAGAGTGGGTTAAGAGAAGTTATGTTGTACGTTTTCCGGCAAAGATTATTGAGGTGAAATCCATGCCGTCATATAACAACGCGGCGGGTACGGTTGTTGTCTGTGGCGTCGATTCAACCGTTATCGATCGGTTCGACTATGCCGAGAGTATGCACAGTCGGCTGCTTAAGGATGTCGAGGGTGTGTCGCTTGAACGTCGGTCGTTCGACAGGCCTACGCAAGATGGCTCAAATTGGTTTTCGGCGTCGTCGGTTTCTGGCTATGGAACGCCTACATACGCCAATTCGCAGAGCCGAGAGTTCCTCTATGAGGAGAACGATTTTGTTGTTGAGCCTGTGCTGTTCTCTCCAGATAATGACGGCTATGACGACTTGTTGAACATAACATATAACCTCAAAGATGAGGATCTCAGTGGTAATGTGTTTGTGTCTGACAAAAACGGCAGGGTGGTTAGATATCTGTTGAAAGGCGGCGTTTTGGGCACAAGCGGATTGATAGTTTGGGATGGCTTGGATGAGTCAGGACAGCGCTGCCGTCAAGGACGTTATGTCTTGACCGTAGAGGCATACAACACCGATGGAAAGAAACAGAAACACCAGACGGTGGTGTCATTGGTTAGTAATTAACGTGAAACAGAACAAATAAAAAACATAAAGACTATGCAAAAAGCACTTGAAAATTTAAAACCGGAAAAGGTGTGGAAGTATTTCGGAGAAATAATGGCCATACCGCGTCCTTCGAAGCATGAGGCCAAGATTTCCGCATATCTGCAGAAATTTGGCAAGGATCACAAGTATGAGACCCTACACGACGAGTTGGGTAATGTGTTGATTCGTAAGCCTGCTTTCAAAGGCTACGAGAAGTCGCAAGGTGTCTGCCTGCAGGCGCACATGGATATGGTGTGTGAGAAAAACGGCGACAAGAAGTTCGACTTCCTGAAAGACCCCATTCAGCCAATAAGAGATGGTGAATGGCTCACCGCCGACGGTACTACCCTTGGTGCTGACGACGGTATTGGTGTGGCTGCCGCTCTTGCCATACTCGACGACAAGACCATCGAACACGGTCCATTGGAGGTTCTTTTTACTGTGGACGAGGAAACGGGCCTCACGGGGGCTGCGGGCCTTAACACCACATGGCTCAAAAGTGACATCCTGCTTAACTTCGACGACGAAGACGAAGGGGAGTTCTGCATCGGTTGCGCGGGTGGTATCGACACTACGGTCGAGCTGCCGTTCAAGCACGCAAGGGTAGAGAAAGACACCACCGCCTACCGCATCAGCGTAAGCGGCCTTGTGGGAGGCCATTCGGGTGATGATATCAACCGTGGTCGTGGTTGTGCCAACAAGATATTGAACCGCATCCTTTGGAATGGGGCCAAGAAAACTGGCTTGAGGCTGGCTTATATCGACGGAGGCAACTTGCGCAATGCCATAGCTCGTGAGGCGTATGCTGTCGTTACCGTTCCTAACCGCAAACGCAACTCGCTGAAAAAACTGGTTAAGGAATACGCTGAGCATATTTGTTTTGAGTTCCGTACCACCGAACCTTCAATGCAGATTTCGATAGCGGAATGTGATAAGCCAAAATTCCTCGTCGATGCCGACACCCAGGAAAAACTTTTCAACGCTATCTATGCCTGCGCTCACGGTGTCCTGGCGATGAGCCGTGAGGTGCCGAATTTTGTGGAGACTTCCACCAACCTTGCTTCCATCAAGATGGATGACCGCCGTATTAAGATTGCCACCAGCCAGCGTAGCTCTGTTGAGAGTGCCAAGCATGCAGCAGCACAGAAGATAGAGGCTACCTTCCGCATGATTGGCGCCAAAGTCAGCCACGGAGACGGCTACCCGGGATGGACGCCCAACCCCGAAAGCCGTGTGCTGAAAGTGGGTGTCGCCACGTACAAGAAGATGTTCAAGCATGATCCTATTGTCCGTGCCATCCATGCCGGATTGGAGTGTGGCCTTATCGGAGAGAAATATCCCAAGATGGATATGATAAGCTATGGTCCGACATTACGTGGAGTGCACTCTCCGGATGAAAAGATCGAGATAAAGACTGTCCAGATGTTTTGGGATTTGACTCTCGCAATCCTTAAGGCTCTAAAATAGTTCTATTGCGGTATTTGAAAACAGGTCTATGGGTGAATCTATAGGCCTGTTTTCTTATTTTATGTGCAGAGAAGTGAGGTCTTTATTGCTTTCGATGGATTCAATGCCCATTTTGTCGAGTGCGTAAAACAGGTTCCTCCCAATCAGGTCCTCTAACTCGTCAACGGAGCAGGCGTATTCGCTCAGTTTGTGGTGCTGCCCGTTGTTCGGCATGATGAAAGCTATTGCGGTGTAGGTCCCGTTTGTGGGTACTACTACGGCCTTGAAGAATTTGTCTGGTATCACAACCTTTTTCTGTCCGATAGTTCCATAGGTGCCATTTTCTATGATGGGGCCGCACACGATGTAAACGCTACCGAACTCTCTGGCCCAGCTGCGCACTTTCTTCTCCAGAGTGTTCCAATCTCCAGCGTTGAGTTCATGGTCCTGTGGACATACGTTCGTGAAGTAATAGCTTTCCCAGAAGGCGTCCTCTGACCAGCGAAGGTCGGCTTTGGGGGCCATGTGTCCTTTGTCCCAACCGGAATGGTAATAGTCTTCGCGTGACGCTTGGCGACCTTTTACGCTGAAGTCCATACTGAAAGTCGAGCATTGGTCGGTGTAGACGGGTTCCAATTCCTCAGATGTCAGCTCGTAGGCTACCCAGTTGGGGATAAGGGTTTTGTGGTTATATGAGGTGGTGAAGCCGCTGTAGGTTATAATATCTTCGTCGGTAGAGTAGGAGGGGAGTTCTATCGGTTCCGTGATTGTTGTGTCGCTCGAGAGCGTAGGCATCTGGCTGTAGTCAGCGTTAAGGCTGCAGCTGGTGCAGAGAAGTGTGATTAATATGGGGAAGAGAAGATTGTGGTTCATGTTTTTTTCGGGTTATGATATCTTGGAATTAATCAGCCTTTCATCAAGGTATCAACTAAAAAAGCAGGACTGAGTCCTGCTCCCTTTTTGATTTCGGTAGCGGGGGCTGGATTCGAACCAACGACCTCCGGGTTATGAGCCCGACGAGCTACCTCTGCTCTACCCCGCACTGTCTTATTTCGGTTTGCAAAAGTACTACTTTTATTTCAAATGACAAAATTTTTTGAGGAGCAGATGTGTAATATGCTGTTTTATAATAAGAAGAGGATGTGGCGAAAAAGTGGTGCCACATCCTCCGTAATGCTTTTATGTCGCAAAAATTATTTCTTTTTTGCAGGAGCGATGCATTTGTAGCAGAGTCCGGCAAGTGCTGCACCAACCAGCGGAGCTACGATGAAGAGCCACACCTGTGGCAGGGCGCCGTCCCAAGAGGCGAAGAGGGCCTGAGAGAGGCTGCGTGCGGGGTTGACGCTGGTGTTGGTCAGCGGGATGCTGATAAGGTGGATGAGGGTCAGGGTGAGACCGATGGCGAGACCAGCGGCTTTGGTGTTGCTGCGCTCGTCGGTGGCGCCGAGGATGACAATCAGGAAGATGAAGGTGAGCAGAGCTTCAACGAGGAAGGCACCACCCATCGAGATGGCTTGGTAGTCGTCATTTCCGGTTGCGGCCTGGAAGTCGGCTCCGAATCCGTTGGCGGCGAACACACCAGTCTCTCCAAGCCCGGCGGCATTCCATATAACGAGCAGGATGGCGCTGGCGATGATGGCTCCCACAAACTGAGCCACCCAGTAGAGAAGCATCTCTTTGATCGACATGCGACCGTTAATCCAGACACCGAACGACACGGCGGGGTTCAGGTGTGCTCCGCTCACATGTCCGATACCGTAGGCCATTGCGATAACGGTGAGGCCAAAGGCGATGGCTACACCGAGAAAACCAACATGTCCGAAGAGGGCTGTGCCGCAGCCGCCCAACACCAGCCAGAATGTGCCAAGACATTCGGCCATCATTTTGTTTTGAATCTTCATAGTAGTTTTTTGTTTTTAGATTTTGTTATTGATAATTGAATCGGTCTATATAGGTGGATCTGATGGTTTCTATTCCAATGCTTTCTCCAGGAACTTCACAAACCCTTCGGCTTTGGTCGATGCCGTTGCTTTGGGGTCGTAGACGAACACCCCGTCCGAGAGCACCTTTCCGTCGGCGTCGATCACTACATAACAGGGCTGGGCGTTCTGGTTGAAGGTCTTTATTTGATAGTTGAGGTTTCGTCTTCCGAGGGTCTTTATCACTCGACCGTGCTCGTCGGTCACCCACTCGTTTTCGGGCAGGGTGATGTCGTTCATGTCGGCATAGAGGGCACACATCACGAACCGCTCGTTGAGCAGTTTCTTGGCTTCGGGCTTGCTCCATGCCGACTGCTCCATCTCGCGGCAGTTGGCGCAGTTGCGTCCTGTGAAGTCGATGAAGATTGGCTTGCCGACGGTTTTGGCGTAGGCTTTCGCCTCGTCCAGGTCATAGAATCCCTCGAAGCCGGTGGGCATGTGCAGCTTGTCTGCATATTTGCGGTCGGCAGGAAGTTTCGACCCGTAGACTACCGTCTGCTCGCCACCGACTGATGCTTGCTGGTTCTCCACCACGATGCGCTCGATGTTGAAGTCCTGCGTGTCCATCGGAGGCAGGAAACCTGAGATGGCGTTGAGCGGGGCTCCCCACAGGCCTGGTATCATATAGACTACGAAGGTGAAGGTGGCGATGGAGAGGAACAGTCGTATCACACCGATATGTTGTACGTCGTCGTCGCCTTTGAATTTTATCTTACCGAGCAGGTAGACGCCCATCAGGGCGAAGATGACGATCCAGATGGCAAGGTATATATCTCTGTCCAGAAGTCCCCAACCCCAGTAGAGGTCGGCCATCTGGAGGAATTTCAGTCCGAAGGCCAGCTCCAGGAAGGCGAACACAATCTTCACCGAGTTGAGCCAGCTGCCCGACTTCATGTTCTTCAGCATCGACGGGAACATAGCCAAAAGTGTGAAAGGAAGCGCGAAGCCCAACCCGAATCCCAACATCGAGATGAGCGACACCCATCTGTTGGTCGTGGAGGTCGAGAACTCTATCAATGCGGCTCCGATGATGGGACCGGTGCAGCTGAACGACACCAGCACCGTAGTCAGTGCGATAAAGAACGGAGCCATGAACCCACCTTTGTCGGCTTGTGCGTCCGACTTGTTCACCCACTTCTCGGGCATCTTTATTTCGAAGAGACCGAAGAACGAGAGGGCGAAGGTGATGAAGATGGCGAAGAATATCAGGTTCGGTATTCCGTGTGTGCCGATAAGGTTCAGCACTTCGGGACCGAAGAAGAGCGACAGTATGGCACCGAGGACGGTGAATATGAATATAATCGAGAGCCCGAACACCCATACTTGGCGACGGTTCTTACGCTTGTTCTCGCTGCTGTGCATGAAGAAGTTCACCGTCATCGGTATCATCGGGAATACGCAGGGGGTCACCATCGTCACGATGCCTGCCAGCAACGCACCAAAGAAAAGTCCCCACAGAGAGGGGGATTTCTTGTCTGAAGAGGCAGGGGTGTCGGAATCTTCCGTTTTGTCGGATAGGTTTGGCTGTTCCGACTGGTCGGATGCTATCGGCGTGGGTTCCACGTTGGCGGTGTCGGTTTCGACAGTTTCGGTTGTCTCCTCGCTGGCGGCTACCACTTCGCCGGCTTTCACGTTGAAGGTGAACGCCACATCGTCGGGGGCAATGCATGAGCCTTCGTTGCAGAGCTGGTAGTAGAGCGATCCCGTCACCTTGAAGGGCTTGTCGGTAAGGCGTTTGATCTTCTGGCGGAACACAGCGGTGCCCGAGAACGAACGCACCATCACCTTGAACACGTCGTCCATCTCCTCATGGTATTTGGGTTCCACCACGCCGCCTATGCGCTTGTAGTCCTTGCTTTCGTCAAAGGTCACCTCCATCGGAATGGGGCCGCTTGGATCGGATTTCTGAGAGTAGAGATGCCAGCCCTCGTCGATCTTCACCGTGAAACGCAGCTCCACCTCGTCGGCAGAGAGTTCTTTCACGCTATAGTTCCAATGAGCCGGGTTCTGCACCTGTGCCGACGCAATGAAGGTCAGCATCAAGGCTGTGAGTAATGAG
Organism: uncultured Bacteroidota bacterium; assembly: GCA_902774845.1. Classification (GTDB taxonomy): domain Bacteria; phylum Bacteroidota; class Bacteroidia; order Bacteroidales; family P3; genus Colimorpha. The sequence continues at coordinate 40,499 of CACYJU010000003.1, read as the reverse complement.
AATAAACGTTTGGTCATATATTTCGTTCTCCCTTGTTTTTTAGTTAAAGTGATTTTATGAAGTGCAAAGATACAAAAAAGTTTCCTATCTTTGCATCTCGATATGGAAAAGAGTGATAAAAAGCCGAAATACAGCGACAAGAAGTCCATCTGGGTATACCTCCTTTATCTTGGGGTGACTCCTTGCATGCTTGCCGCCGTCGCTCTCATTATATATATAGCGGTAAAACCCCACAAGGCAACCCCACCAGAACCGCCCCTTCCCGAAGTTGTAGATACCGTAAAGTGATAAACCCTTAAACCATCAAAAATAATCCCCAAAATCTGCAAGTTTTTCCGCATTTCTGATACCTAATACCGCGACACTTCACCAATGATTCTCCTATTTTATACTGCGCCAATTTATATCATTTATAATCATCTGGCAATAAGCAGATAAAATAATCTCCTCCGTCATAAGCCCGAATTTCAGCCGAATTACAAACGTATTTCTTCGGTTGTACCTCCCATCTACCTCCCTGATTCCTCCCATCTTCTTCTCAGGTTTCTTTCTTCACCAACCCATCGCTGGTCAATCTACCAACCATTTGACCAGAAACTAATTTATTTTCTTCCCCATTCGAAGCGAAATTCAAAAAATATTTGTATATTTGCGGTCTTCTAATCGTTAACAATAACACATAACAATATGAAAGACTTGAAGAATTACATCGAAGCCAACAAGGAGCGCTTCTTGAACGAACTGTTTGAACTTATCCGCATTCCCTCCATCTCTGCCGAGAGCGAGCATAAGGAGGATATGGTGCGCTGCGCCAACAAATGGAAGGAATTCCTGCTGGCCGCTGGCGTCGACAAGGCCGAGGTGATGCCCACCGACGGCAACCCTGTTGTTTATGGTGAGAAGACTATCGACCCGTCGAAGCCCACCGTGCTGGTTTACGGCCACTACGACGTGATGCCGGTGGCTCCGCTCGACCTCTGGCGTACCGACCCCTTCGAGCCCGTCGTGAAAGACGGCAAGATCTGGGCTCGCGGCGCCGACGACGACAAGGGTCAGAGCTTCATGCAGGCTAAGGCCTTCGAGTTCATGGTGAAGACCAACCAGCTGCCTTGCAACGTGAAGTTCATGCTCGAAGGCGAGGAGGAGATCGGCAGCGGCAGCCTCTACGGGTTCTGCGAGAAGAACAAAACCCTCCTCAAGGCCGACATCATACTGGTGTGCGACACGAGCATGATTGCACGCGATGTGCCGAGCATCACCAGCGGCTTGCGCGGCCTCTGCTACTGGGAGGTGGAGGTGACCGGCGCCAACCACGACCTGCACAGCGGCATCTACGGCGGTGCGGTGGCCAACCCCATCAATGTGCTCTGCAAGATGATTGCCGATCTGCACGACGAGGACGGCCATATCACCATCCCGGGCTTCTACGACGACGTGCTGGTCATAAGCGACGAAGAGCGAGCCCTTATGGCACAGGCACCCTTCGACTTGGAGAAATACAAGAAAGAGCTCGACATCAAGGAGGTTCGCGGCGAGAAAGGCTACTCTACGAAAGAGCGTACCGGCATACGTCCTTGCCTCGACGTGTGCGGCATCTGGGGCGGTCATACCGGCGAGGGTTCGAAGACCGTGCTGCCCAGCAAGGCTCACGCCAAGATTTCGACCCGACTGGTGGCCAACCAGGATTACGAGAAGATAAGCAAGATGTTCAAAGACTACTTCGAGGCGGCTGCCCCCGACTATGTGACCGTGAAGGTGACTCCTTGTCACGGTGGCGCCGCATACGTGGCTCCGCTCGACCTCGCTGCCTACAAGGCAGCCGAGAAGGCGATGGAGACCGTCTATGGCAAGCGTCCCATCCCGACTCGCAGCGGCGGATCGATTCCTATCGTGGCCGGCTTCGAGAAGATATTGGGCATCAAGAGCATACTGATGGGCTTCGGCTTGGGTAGCGACGACATCCACGCTCCCAACGAGAACTACCCGCTCGAGCAGTTCTTCAACGGCATCGAAACCATCCCCTACTTCTACGAGAATTTTGCCCAAATGAGCGAAGGGATTGCGTAATAGCTTGAATGCCTGAATGCGTGAGTAACTAACGCGTTTACAAACTAACGAATTCAAACAGATGTATCAAATTCTCCGAAAAAAGCAGCTGACTTCCGACATCTTCCTGATGGACATTGAGACTTCCTGGATCGCCTCATCGGGCCTTCCCGGACAGTTCGTGATAGTGATTCCCGACGCCAAAGGCGAGCGTGTGCCGCTCACGATATGCGACATCGACCGCCAGCGCAACGCCGTGACGATTGTCTATCAAGTTGTCGGCGACTCTACCCGCCAGCTTTCGCTGATGAACGAGGGCGACACTATCTTCACCATCGTCGGCCCCCTCGGCCGGGCAAGCGAGCTGATAGCCGACCACAACGAGCACACCCGTGTGCTTTTCGTTGCAGGTGGTGTGGGCACCGCTCCCATCTATCCGCAGGCGAAGTGGTGTCACGAGAACGGAATCGCATGCGACGTCATCATCGGTGCCCGCAATAAAGAGCTGCTCTTTTTCGAGGACGAGATGCGTCAGGTGTGCGACCATCTCTATCTCATGACTGACGACGGCTCCTACGGCGAGAAAGGGCTGGTGACCGAGAAGATAAAGCATCTGATGGAAGCAGGTGAGAAGTACTCGGAGTGTGTCGCCATCGGCCCGCTTCCGATGATGAAGTTCACGTCGCTCATGACGAAGCAGTACGGCTTGAAGACCATCGTGAGCCTCAACTCGATGATGGTCGACGGCACAGGTATGTGCGGAGCCTGCCGTGTGACGGTAGGCGGTAAGGTGAAGTTCACCTGCGTTGACGGACCCGAGTTTGACGGTCATGAGGTCGATTTCGACGAGGCGATGCGCCGTCTCGCCAAGCCCGACGCCAAGAAATACCCCATAGCGACGGCCGACAAGAACCATTCGTGCAATCTGGCGGCAGCTGTGGATGCGGCGATGACCGAGAACGAGGACGGACGTCCGTCGAAGCGTCAGCGCCCAGCCGAGCAGGATCCCCTGCAGCGCATACATAACTTCGAGGAGGTGACCAAGGTTCTTACAGAGGAACAGGCAATGGCAGAAGCCAAACGCTGCATCAACTGCAAGAAGCCTATGTGTGTGGGGCAATGCCCGGTGAGAATTCATATCCCGGAATTCATACAGGCGGTGGCCAACCGGCAGTTTGCCGAAGCGGCCGACATCATCGCCAACGACTCGGCCCTGCCTGCCGTCTGTGGACGCGTCTGCCCGCAGGAGACCCAATGCGAGGGAGCCTGCATACTTGGTCGCAAAGGCGAGCCTATAGCGATAGGAGCGTTGGAGCGCTTCGTGGCCGACTGGAAACGCGAGCATGGAGAATGTCCGACAAGTCCGACGAGTCCGACAAGTCCGACCAATGGCAAGCGGGTTGCCGTCATCGGAAGCGGCCCTTCGGGTCTCACCTGTGCTGGCGACCTCGTGAAGATGGGTTACAAGGTGACCATCTTCGAGGCGTTGCATCATGCCGGCGGTGTGCTGGTTTACGGCATCCCTGAGTTCCGTCTGCCGAAACAGAAGGTAGTGGAACCTGAGATAGAGAACCTGCGTCGTCTCGGTGTGGAGATAAAGACCAACGTCATCATTGGCCGCACCGTCACTATCGACGAACTTTTTGAGAAACACGGCTACTCGGCTGTCTATATCGCCAGCGGCGCCGGATTGCCGAAATTCATGAACATACCAGGCGAGACGCTGGTAGGCGTCATCTCCGCCAACGAACTGCTGACCCGAGCCAACCTGATGCACGGCTACGACGAGGAGTACGCCACGCCAATCTTTCTCGGAAAGAAGGTGGCAGTCATCGGAGGTGGCAACGTGGCGATGGACGCCGCACGCACCGCACGCCGATTGGGCAGCGAAGTGACGGTGGTTTACCGTCGCAGCGAGCAGGATATGCCCGCCCGCCGCGAGGAGATACACCACGCCATGCAGGAAGGCATAGTGTTCGCCTTCCAAACCAACCCCACCGAGATTGTCGGCGACGAGCGAGGCTATGTGTCGGGAATGAAATGTGTGCGCATGGAGATGGGAGAGCCAGACGAGAGCGGACGCCGCAAATTCAGCGTCATTCCCGACTCGGAGTTCCTGTTGGAGACCGACACCGTGGTGATGTCGTTGGGTACAAGCCCCAACCCGCTTATCAAGTCAACCACCAAAGGGCTTGATGCCGAAAGCTGGGGTGGCCTTATCGCCGACGAGCATGGTGCTACAAGCCGCAAGGGGGTCTTCGCCGGCGGCGACGCCGTAAGTGGTGCCGCAACGGTAATCCTCGCCATGGGTGCTGGAAGAACGGCAGCACAAGCAATCGACGAATACCTGAAAAAGAATTGAAATAAAAACACGATTAATCCACACAACTAAATATTTCACACAATGTATCCCATTGAACAACACCCGATTCTCGACATCCCGCAGAGCGAGGTGGTCGAATTTCTGTACAACGGACAGAAGGTAAAAGGACACAAAGGCTACACCATCGCAGCTGCACTCCATCAGGCCGGATTCCCGGTGCACAGCCACAGTTTGGCCGGACGCAACCGCAGCCTTGAATGCGGCATCGGCAAATGCGGTGCCTGCGAGATGCTGGTTGATGGCAAAATCCGCCGTATCTGCATCACCAAGGTTGACGATGTGCACGAGGTATGTGAGCTTTCGAAAGACTACCAGCCCGCCGTCGGCGAGAACCCGCAGCGCGAGGTGAAGATATACAAGACCACTGTGGCCATCATAGGTGCCGGCCCTGCAGGTCTGGCCTGCCGCGAGAAACTCAACGAACTGGGCATCGACAATCTCGTCATAGATAATAACGGCAAGATAGGCGGTCAGTTCAACATGCAGACCCACCAGTTCTTCTTCTTCGAGAAAGAGAAGAAGTTCGGCGGCATGCGAGGATTCGACATCGCCAAGACCCTCGCCGGTGACAACCACGACGGCATACTGCTCAACAACACCGTTTGGGATTTGCTTGAAGGCAAACGTATAGCAATAAAGAATATCGAGACACAGGAAATCGGCTACGTTGATGCACAGCATTTGGTGGTGGCCACTGGAGCGGTGCCCTTCATGCCGTCGTTTGAGAACGACGACGTTCCGGGTGTTTATACCGCCGCCGTATTCCAGAAGATGATGAATCAGGAACACACCCTGCTCGGCAAGCGAGTGCTGACCGTCGGAGCCGGCAACATCGGCTACCTGACCTCCTATCAGGGCATGCAGGCAGGCGCCACCATCAAAGCCATCATCGAGGCTATGCCGCACGAGGGCGGTTTCCCCGTGCAGGCCAACCGTGTGCGCCGTCTCGGAATACCCATCATGACTGGCTACACGCTTGTGCGCGCCATTCCTAATGCCGACCGCACGGGTGTCACGGGTGCTGTTATCGCCAAATGTGAGAACTTCAAGGCTATCGCTGGTACAGAACAGGTGATAGACGACATCGACATAATAAACATCTGCACAGGTCTTGTGCCCGACGACCAGATACTGACCAAAGGCAAGTCGGTCTTCGGCCTCAACACCTACGGTGTGGGCGATGCTGTCCGAATCGGCGAAGGCACCAGCGCCGTGCTGCGAGGCAAGCAGGCAGCCTACGAAGTGGCACAGAATCTCGGAATGCGTATCAACTACGAGGAGTATCTCGAAGTGTCGCGTCAGTATATCGACTCCCAGCAGCGACCTGTCCGCATACTCGAGAAACCCAACCTGCCCACAAAGGAACGCATGATGGCAAAGCCGTTCGTGCAGACCGACTGTCTGTACGGCTTCGCCTGCAACCCCTGCTCGTTCTCTTGTCCGCAGGGTGCCATCACCAAACCCACCACATCATCGACTCCCACGGTCAACTACGATAAGTGCATCGGATGTATGCAGTGTGTCGCCAAGTGTCCGGGATTGGCCATCTTCGGTTACGACCTGTTGAAGCAGGTGTGCTTCCTGCCGTTCGAATACGAGGCCAACGAAGGTGCAGAGGTCTATCTGGTCGATAACAACGGCAAGAAACTCGGCGAGGGCGTGATAGAGAAGATACAGAAGAAAGACAACAAGACCAATATCGCCCGAGTGAAGACCAACGACATCGTCGGCGAGGCGATGACCGAAGTGAAGGGATTCATCCTGAAGGAGCGTTATCCGGAACCGCTGCAGATGAAACCCGTGCAGCCGGTTGACGGCGAGACCTACGTCTGCCATTGCGAGGACGTCTCAATAGAAGACCTGTTGGCTGCCATCGGCGACCGCAAGTATATCTCGGTTGATGAAATCAAGCATATCACACGTCTTGGGATGGGTCCCTGCCGCGGAAAGCGTTGCATACCGCGCGCACGTCAGATACTGCGCGCCCACGGCATCGAAGTGGTTGGCGACGCCACACCGCGCGCGCCGTTGGCAAGCCAGGTGACCCTCGGTGACGTCTATAACGAGAAAGCCAAAGAGGTGTATGTGTTCCCGAAGGCCAACGACGTGAAGCGCGAAGAGGTAGAGGTGTTCATCGCCGGTGGCGGTATTGCAGGTAGCGGCCTGTTCCGTTATTTTGCCGAAGCTGGCAAGAAACCCGTCCTGGTGAACTACAGTCGCGGAGCCTCCTGGCGTAACATCGGCGGCGGCCGTCCGGCATTCTCCAATCCCGACATTGCCGACATTGCCACCCACAACCACGAGATCTTCAAGTCCATCCAGCAGGTGCACAATATCAACTACAAGCCCACACGCTATGTAAACCTCGTGCACGACGAGGCGACTTACAAGTCTCTCGATGCCTCGCGCGCTTGGAGTGATGCCTACATGGTTGAGCGCAAAGACTTCAAGAAAGAGATTTCGCCGTTGTGGGACACCGAGCGCACCACCTACAGCCATGCTCTTATGACACGCGACTGCTGGCAGGCAACTCCGGGTAAGGTCATCGACTACATCCGCGGTATCGGTACAAACCTCGGCGGACGTGTGTTCGAAGACTGCGAGTTGCTCCATGTTGAGCGTTGTGGTGAGAAATTCAAAGCTCTTGTACGCGCTCATAAAGGCGACTATATCGAGTTCACCGCAGCCCACTTCGTCAACGCTATGGGTTGGGGCGCAGAACGTTTCACCGACATGCTCGGCATCGACACCGGTCTCTATCCCGTGAAGCACCAAGCCTTCATCACCCGCCGTCTACCCATGATGGGTGTTAATGGTGACGCACTCGACATGATTATCGACCGCCGTCATTATAAAGGCTTCAGCGCCGTCTATGGACAGCAGTTTGCACATACAGGTCAGATAATCGGTTGTGCTTCACCCGACTGCGACAGCTTCGAGGCACGCCAGAACCTGAAATACAACAGCAAGGAGTTCCTGGAGATAGTCTCCGAGGTGTTCGCTGAGTGGATACCCAACCTGCGTGAGGTAGGCTTCCACGCTGTGTGGGCAGGTTGGTACACCGAGCCGCGCTATATTGTCGATCCCGAAGTGGGTCTGCTCGTCGGCTTGCGTGGACACGGCTTCATGCTGGGACAGTATCTGGCCAAACTGTATGTCGATAAGTATCTCGGCAAAGAGACTCCGTCATACATGAACGACCTTAGTATCAAAGGTAAAGGTCTGAGCGAGAACGCCTTCAAGTAGCAGATAGCTGACCGTAGTCAGCAGTCACAACAACAACTTTTCAGTGGCGGAAGGGAACACCCTCCGCCACTTTTTTTCATTTTTTTTGAGAAAAAATTTGGTGATTTGATTTTTTGTTTTACCTTTGCAGTGTCTTAGTTAGCTAAAACACTAGATTGTATAACTGCAATATATTGAAAAAGAATATTGTATTGTAAAATTATGAAAGAGGAAAGGTTAAAAGAAGGACTGATAGGAGGTGATTTTAGTATGGAATAGGATAAAAATTGTACATTTGCAATCTCTTTCGCTCGGCGAGAAAAAAGGAATAAATATATAAATCATTAGATAATAATAATTAATCAAAATTCTCAGTTATGAAAAAACTTCTTAGTTTAGTGGTGCTGTTCGCCCTGTTGGGTTGCACCGCTGTGTTTGCACAGACCGAGAAGAGTAAGGAAAAGAAGACTGACCTTACTGCCAAGGTTCCTGTGGACAAAAAAGTGAAGATCGGTAAGCTTGACAACGGGTTGACCTACTACATCCGTGCCAACAAGAAGCCCGAAAACCGCGTGCAGTTCCGCTTGGTGACCAACGCCGGTTCGGTGCTCGAGGACGACGACCAGCAGGGCTTGGCTCACTTCTGCGAGCACATGGCCTTCAACGGTACCGAGTACTACAAGGGCAACGAGATGATCAGCGAGCTCCAGAAGAACGGTATCGAATTCGGTCGTGGCATCAACGCCTGGACGGCATTCGACGAGACCGTCTATTATGTTGACCTGCCGAGCGACAAGCCCGAGATGGTCGAGATGGGATTCAAAATCCTCGACGGCTGGGCCGGCAAGCTGCTCTTCACCCCCGAAGAGATCGAGCACGAGCGTGGCGTCATCATCGAGGAATGGCGTGGTGGACTTGGCGCTCAGGAGCGTCTGCAGAAAGCCACTTTCCCCACATTGCTGAAAGGCTCGCAGTACGCGCTGCGTCTGCCCATCGGCAAGGAGGAGATCATCCGCAACTTCAAGCGCGACGTCATCGTGCGCTTCTACAAAGACTGGTATCGTCCTGACATGCAGGCCGTCATCATTGTTGGTGACATCGACGTCGACAAGATGGAAGCTAAAGTGAAGGAGTACTTCTCGAGCCGCGAGGCTGTGAAGAACCCGCGTCCGCGTCCCAACTACGACATCCCGAAGAACAAAGAGCCTCTTATCGCTATCGCTACCGACAAGGAGGCTACCGGCACCACTCTCGCCATGTTCTGGAAACACGACAAGGCTCCGCAGGGCACCGTGGGTGACTACCGCAACAGCCTTATCCGCCAGCTCATCAACGGTATGTTGAGCGACCGCTTCGACGAAATATGTGAGAAGGCAAGCTCGCCCCTCATCCAGGCCGGCGCCGGCTATGAGACCTTCCTCGGCCGCTCGTGCGACGCCTTCGCAGTAGAAGGTGCCCCGAAAGACGGTAAAGTCGATAAAGCTATCGAGGTGCTTCTCACCGAGATGCGCCGCGTCGATCAGCACGGTTTCCTCCAGGCCGAACTCGACCGTCAGAAAGAGGAACTGCTGAGCAACTACAAGAAGATGGCTAAAGAGGAGAACAAGACCCAGAGCGTCAGTTTCGCTCAGGAATACACCAACAACTTCCTCGAGAACGAGGTTATCCCCGGCATCCGTCAGGAATACCGCTACGCCAACGAGTTTGTGCCTGAGATCACCCTCGAAGAGGTGAACGCTATGGTGAAGGGCTGGATTACCGACGAGAACTTCGTCCTCTGGCTTACCGCCAACAGCCAGGTGAAGGTTCCCAGCGAGAAGGCTGCCCTGAAACTCTACAAGAAGGCTATGAGCGCCAAGACCACTCCGTGGGTTGACAACTTCAAGGACGAGCCTCTCTTCAGCAAGGATCTCCCCGCCGTCGCTGCCAAGGTGACCAAAGAGAACAAAGCTCTTGACTATAAAGAATACACCTGCCCCAACGGCATCCGCTTCATCGTGAAGAAGACCGAACTGAAAGCCGACGAGATCCGCATGAGCTCGTTCGCCAAGGGTGGTGCCTCCATCTATGAGGATAACGAGGCCTACATGGCTCAGACAGCAGCCCAGCTGATTGACGACGCCGGTATCGCTCAGTTCAACAGCAGCCAGCTGACTAAGAAACTGAAAGGTATGAACCTGAGTATCAGCCCGTCAATCGACGGTGAAACCCAGGGCTTCAGCGGCAACTGCTCGCCGAAAGACCTGGAGACCATGCTCCAACTTCTCTACCTCTACTACGATGCTCCTCGCAAAGATCAGGAGTCGTTCGACAAGAACATCGACGCCTTGCGCAGCCAGATTAAGTTCATGGGCGAGAACCCGCAGTTTGTCTTCATCAAGAAGTACATCGAGACCGTCTATCCCGACAACAAGCGTCTCGTCATCCTGCCCACCGAGCAGCATATCAACAGCCTCAACCTCAACCGTACCTACGAGATCTTCAAAGAGCGCTTCAACGACGCCAGCAACCAGACCTTCTTCTTCGTTGGTAACATCAGCGACAAGGATGTCGACCTCATTGCCAAATACATCGGCGCACTGCCTTGCACTGGCAAGCAGAAAGGTGAGACCTGGAAAGATCGCGAGCCGAAATTTGTCAGCGGCACTCCGCGTGCTACTGCCTACAAAGGTACTGACAACCAGGGCATGCTGATGATCTACGGTGAGACCCAGGGCTTCGAGAACACCAAGAAGAACAAGGTTATCATCAACCAGCTGAGCGACGCTATGGAAATCAGCGCCCTCGAAATCATCCGTGAGAAGATGGGCGGCACCTACAGCCCCAGCGTGAACGTAAGCTACGATGTTGACGGCGACGGCAAGGGCACCAAGGTGTCTTGGATGTTCTACATCGCCTGCGATCCTGATAATGTTGCCAACGTGGAGAAAGCTGCTATCGAGATCCTCAACCAGTACATCAGCGAAGGTCCGAGCGCCGAGACCCTCGGAAAGGTCCAGGAACAGCAGATTATCAACCGCGAGAACGCTCGTCAGGAGAACAGCTTCTGGATGGGTCAGATCGTTGGAAGCTATCAGTATAACGAGAATCGCGATGACGTTGACCAGTATCCCGAACTGGTGAAGTCCGTCACCGCTAAGGAAATTCAGGATGCTGCTGCCAAGTTCATCAATATGAAGAACTATGCAGTCATCATGCTGATGCCCGAGGATAAGAAATAAGTCCGGGCTCGGACAGAGCTATAAGGAAGGGGACTCCAGTTCGGAGTCCCCTTTTATTTTTTTGAAAGGTCAACAATTATTGTTTTACGCATATCATCAGACCGTCGCGGACAGGGAGTAGTAGGTTTAGCAGGGATGGGTCGGCGGTGACGAGGTCGTTGAGTTGACGTATAGCTTCGGTGTCTGGGTCATTCCGGTCTGAGTTGACGTTGCCGTACCATAGGACGTTGTCAAAGATAAGCAGAGCGCCGGATGCGAGTTTCGGCATAAGTAGACGATAGTAGTCTACGTATGTTTTTTTGTCAGCGTCGACGAAAGCGAGGTCAATGTTGTTTGGTAGTGTCGGTATGATATCTTTGGCATCTCCAATATGCAGATATGTACAGCCGTCGACACCCGCTTTTGAGATGTTGTCCCGCAGAGGTATCTCCAGTTCATCGTTTCCTTCGATGGCGTGGAGTATGCCCCCCTTGGCAAGTCCGCGAGCCAGACATATGGTACTGTAGCCCATGAAAGAACCCACTTCGACAGCGAGGTGTGGCTGTTTGATGGTCGCCAGCAGTTGCAGAAGAGTGCCTTGATAGGGAGAGGAAGCTTGATGGGGTGTGGAGGTATGAAGCCAGATGCTACGATAGATGTCGTAGAGCACTTTGTCTGGCTGACTGGTGTGCGATTCAGCGTAGGGGAGCTGATTGTCGATGGTTAAGTTTGACACTACAGGTTGCGGAGTATTTCTTCAAGTTCGACTTCATCCTTAATCAGCACGTCGCGGGCTTTGCTGCCCTTGTAGGGGCCTACGATGCCGGCGGCTTCTAGCTGGTCGATGATACGGCCCGCACGGTTATAGCCGAGTTGCAGCTTGCGTTGCAGCAGCGATGTGGAACCGAACTGGCTGGCCACCACCAGACGGGCGGCATCGTTGAAGAACTCGTCTTTCTGCTTAGGATCGAAGTCCTTGGTGGGCTCGTCGTTTTCGTCGAGATATTCAGGCAAGAGGAATCCTTCAGGGTAACCACGCTGGTCGCCTATAAAGTGAACCAGTTTTTCAATCTCTGGGGTGTCGATGAGTGCGCACTGGAGACGTATCATATCTTTGCCAGCAAGGGATATGAGCATGTCACCTCGTCCGATGAGCTGCTGAGCACCGCCGGTGTCGAGGATGGTCTTCGAATCGATGCCAGATGTGACACGGAAGGCGGCGCGGGCCGGGAAGTTGGCTTTGATGGTTCCGGTGATGATGTTGGTCGTTGGACGTTGGGTGGCGATGATGAGATGGATGCCTACGGCGCGAGCTAGCTGGGCTATACGTGCTATCGGGAGCTCCACCTCCTTGCCTGCGGTCATGATGAGGTCACCGAACTCGTCTATGATGACAACGATATAAGGGAGATAACGGTGTCCGTGTTCAGGATTGAGGCGACGATGTATGAACTTGTCATTGTATTCTGTTATCTTACGGACGCCTGCAAGTTTGAGCAGGTCGTAGCGGGCGTCCATCTCAATGCAGAGAGAGTTGAGTGTTCGCACTACCTTCTTGGTGTCCGTTATTACAGCCTCTTCCTCGTCAGGCATCTTGGCAAGGTAGTGTCTTTCGAGGGCGGAATAGAGGGAGAATTCGACTTTCTTGGGGTCGACGAGAACCAGCTTGAGTTCTGATGGATGTTTCTTGTAGAGCAGCGAGGCGAGGACTGCGTTGAGTCCTACTGATTTACCCGTGCCGGTGGCACCAGCCATAAGGAGGTGAGGCATCTTGGCGAGGTCGGCGACGAGGACGTCGTTGCTGATAGTCTTGCCGAAGGCGATGGGGAGCTCCATCTTGGCGTTACGGAAAGCGTCGCTCTCAAGCATGGTCTTCATGGCGACGATCTGAGGCTTTGCGTTAGGCACCTCGATACCTATGTTGCTCTCGCCTGGAATGGGGGCGATGATGCGGATACCCAGAGCTGCCAGAGAGAGCGCGATGTCGTCCTCGAGGTTCTTGATTTTGCTGATGCGAATGCCGGCCGCCGGTTTGATTTTATATAGGGTGACAGTTGGTCCAGGTGTGGCTGTGATTTCTGTAATCTCTATGCCATAGTCCCTGAGTGTCTGGACGATACGGTCTTTGTTGGCAATAAGCTCATCTTTCGTGACCTTCACGTTAGAGGTCTCCCAGTCTTCGAGGATGTCTGTTGAAGGCATGATGAAGTCGCCGAGGTCGAGATGTGGGTCGTAGAGCTCGTCGACACCAAAGTGTTTGGAGTAGTCCTCGGAGTCGAAGTCAGTGTCTTGATCAGATGAGTCGGACGGGTCTGTCAAGTCCGACGGGTCCGACATGTTCGATGGCTCGTTGATTTTAAGTTCTATGTCGTCGTCCGATTGCTTGGTTGGTTGCTCTTCCTGGGAATCTGGTTCAGAGTCGAGGGGATCGGTGAGGTCTATTTCGACAGGCTCTTTGGGCGTGTTGACTTGGTCTACGAAATCTGCGAAATCATCTTTGGGTTGGGTGGGTGTGTCGGACTGGTTAGACTGGTTAGATAAGTCTGACTGTATAGCTTTCTGTGCTTCCTTTGCGGCTTTCAGTTTGGCTTTCTCGGTACGTCGCAGCTCACGACGTTTGGACCAGTCGGCGAAGCGCTGCTGCCATTTCTCGCGGTTGAAGTGGATGCGCACCTTGTGGACGAAGAAGAGTACGGCGGCGGCGGAGAAGAGGAGGATGATGAAGGTGAACCATCGAATAAGATCCCATAAAGTGTTAGCGATGAAGTCCCCCAGAACACCTGCATATGGATCAAGAGGCGTATCAATTGGATTCTTGTCATCCCAGTTATTGCCCAACCAGTGTCCTGCGATATAACCGAATAGTGTTACAATCCAAACCATCCAGAAGAGGATTATCCATACTGTGTTGACAAGATGTGTCTTGCGTCCACAGAGGCGGATGCCAAAGAGGAAGAGAATGATAAGAATGCCGAATGCACCGATGCCAAAGCTTTCAGCGGAGAGACGGGTGGCAGACCATCCTCCTACTACGCCCATCCAGTTGTCGTGTGCGTTGTCGATGGGTGCCCCTTTGACAAAGAACGAGATGAGAGCTATGAAGAGGTATACGGAAAGTAGTATAAGCGAAGCTCCACAGAGGCGGGAGAATGTCTCGCTGTGGAGAAATTTCTTTATGTCGGATATACGGTTCTTTCCGGATGCCTTAGTCTTGTCGGAGGTGCTTTTCTTCTTTTTGGACATTCTTTGATGTATTCTGATTTTTGGTAAGAAAGGCTACCATAGGCGCGCCTATGATAGCCTAAGTGTGCTTGTAGAGTGTTGGTTATGATTATTCGTCGCCGAGGAGTTCGATAGCTTCCTTGAGCTCTTTCATGAACTGGTTGAACTCTTCTTCGGAGGCTTCTTTAAATCCAGCAGGGAGGAGCATGTCAACGTCTTTCACCTTGCCTTTAACAATCTCCGTGCAGGTATAGGTTACGGCCTTGCCTTCGCCGAGCTGCTGCTCAAATTTCAGGGGCACGCCCTTGATGCCGTTAAAAAGGAAGTTGTACTCGGGACCGATTTCGTCAGTGTACCAGAAAGTGATGGGGTTGTCCTCGCCCGAGTCCTCGTCAAAGACATGGAGGATGGCTTTCTTGGCGGTATAACCCACCATCTCCTGCGTCTCGCCATCGACATACTCGAAATAGAAGTGACCGGGCTCCTTGTCGGGTATCGACAGACTGTCGGCCTCGGCTTTGGTGTGCTTCTCGCGGATGAGGAACTTGCCGTCGCCCGTGTAGGTCTCCAGCTCTATGTCGTTGGCGGCCAGATACGAGATATACGGGCTGAAGTCAGCGTTGGTGGTCACGTTATAGCCGTTCTGCACTTTCGAGCTCATAAGCAGCTGGTCGTCATAGACTTTCAACTCGGTGGTCGACTGCTCGGCAGGAATCTGGAACGAAGTCGTACCCGTACTTTCGAGTTTGTATTTCACGATGCCACGGAATTTGTTCTGAGCCTGAACCGACAAAGAGGCAACGGTGAGAAGGATGGTTGCCAGAATTGCAAATTTCTTCATAAGTGTTATATTTTGATTGCGTTATTGCGTTAATGTTCGAACGTCTAAGCGCTCGTTCTTATATTTAGTACCTTTAAGAACGTAAAGATTGTGACTTTAGTCTTTTTGGTGTCATTTTTTTTGAAAAAATAAAAGAGCCAAGGATGCGTTATTATCTGCGATGAAAAAACTGATAGTTTACAGTACACTCTTTTTCGCCGCGGTGTTGTGGGGTGTGAGTTTTATCATGACCAAGGAGATTGCAGCGACAGCGCCTAATATGACGGCGTTGCATATTATCACGTTCAGGATGTTCTTGGCATCGGCCGTGATGATACCGCTGTTGGCGGCAATGAGGAAGTTAGAGCGAATCCGGAAGGAAGATATCAAGTGGTTTCTCCTATTAAGTTTCTCTGAGCCTTTCCTTTATAGTTTTCTGGAGACCAGCGGTACTTTGGCGGTCGACGGCAGTCTGGCTGCGGTGGTGGTGGCTACAATACCACTCTTTGTCCCATTCGGGATGGCGGTGGTGTATAAGGAGAAGATAAAACTGCTTACCATGGTGGGTATAGTGCTGTCGCTGGTGGGAATAGGAGTCATGCTTATTGGACATGGGACTGCGGCCAGCGGTCATCAGTCTGTAGTGAAAGGGTTGCTTTTCTTGGCTGGTGCCGTGGTGGTGGCAGTAATCTACACCCTGATACTTGTCAAGGTGGTGGACCACTATCGCCCCATAACCATCACTGCTTATCAGAACCTTATAGGGCTGATCTACTATATTCCTGTGATGCTTATTTTCGATGGTGACAAATTGGGCGGGCTCGAGTTCTCACCTAAGGTGCTGCTGTTGTTACTGGCTCTCGGAATACTTTGTAGCACAGTGGCTTATGCTTGCTATAACTACGGAATAAGAAACATCGGTGCCACCGCCTCGTGTATCTTCACCAACACGATACCAGTGTTTTCCATGATAGCTGCTGTTGCGATAGGGCAGGAGGAGTTCTCTTTGATGAAGGTCGCCGGTATGGCGATAGTTATAGTCGGGGTGGTGATAGTGCAACTAAGGGTTAATGGTTAATGGTTAGTGGTTAGTGGTTTGATGACGAAGGCGATAATTCTTGGCCAAGTCAAGCGGCAGAGCCTCTTTCAAAATTCAAAGTTCACAATTCACAATGAAAAAGATTGGTATACTTTCAGATACACATGGAACAATAGCGAGGCAGGTGTGGTCGTTCTTTGCCGAGTGTGACGAGTTGTGGCATGCCGGCGACTGTGGGCCAGGAGTGTTGGAGGAGTTGAAAGAGTGGAAGCCGGTGAGGGCTGTGTATGGCAACACTGACGGATGGGACCTGCGGAGCGACACGGAGGAGGTGGCAGACTTCGACTGCGAGGGGCTGCGGGTGTTGATGACTCATATTGGAGGCTATCCAGGACACTATCCACCCCAGATACGCTGGATGCTGGAGCTGGCCAAGCCCGACATCTTTGTATGCGGACATAGTCACATACTGAAGGTGATGTACGACAAAGAGTTCAACTTCCTGCATATCAACCCCGGTGCGGCAGGACGTCAGGGTTTCCATCAGAAAGCTACGCTGGTGAGGATGGTGGTCGACGGTACCGTTAAAGACCTGGAGATAATGGAGTATGATAAGTTGAAAATAGAGTGCGTGCCCGCACAGGGCTGTTGAATAGAAAATAGACATCTGCCCTTTGGCCACTCCCGCATCCCGCCTCGAAATGGTTTGTATCTTCTCTTGATGGTGTGATAGAAAACACATGGATAAGACATGGAGAAATGATAAAGAAACCATAGAGAAGACATAGAGAAATGATAGAGAAGACATAGAGAATCCATAGAGAAACCATAAACAAACCATAAACAAACCATAAAGAAACCATAAACAACTCCCAATAACACACATTCAAGCATTCAGGCAATCAAGCATTCAGGCAATCAAGCAATAAAAAATCCCTCTTTGCGTTTATAAATAAAGTATTGACAAAAAAGGGATGAAAAACAAGATAATTCTGATAGTGGGGGTGGCTGTCGTGTTGCTGTGTGGGTGTAAGAAAGACGAGGTGAAGGTGCCTGGATATCTGCACCTTGACAAGATTGGGCTGCAAGAACGGGCTGACGCCAACGCTGCGTCGCCTGAGGGCTTTATGACATGCGACATCGACGCGGTGGAGCTGATCGCCTACTGGAGCGGCGACGAGAAAGAGACGGTGCTCGGAACCTTCCAGCTGCCTTGCACGCTGCCGGTGCTGCGTGATAAAAACATCACTCGCCTCACTCTGGTGCCTGTAATCAAACAGAACGGCATCGCTGCTACCCGTATAGAATATCCCTATTATGAGCGTATTGTGCTGAATGACGTGCCGCTTGTGACCGACTCGACCACGAATATAGGCACGCAGAACGCCGAAGGGGAGTGGGAGGTGCAGACCTGCTACCGTCCGTGGACGGTCCAGCAGATAGTTGACGGTCAGATACTCACCACCTCTGATACTGTGTTGAAGGTGTTGGCTCAGGAGTATTTCGAGGCGATACAGTTTACCACTATCTTCGACAGCAGCAAGGTGGACCGCACCACAGACCCCAACCTGATTAGGTCGGGCACGGGCAGCGGCGTCATCGTGGTGCCGGCAGACAAGCAGACGCTCGACTTCGAGATAAACAACGACATAGTGTGCAACGACCCAACCGCTTACCTCTACCTTGAGATGGACTATAAGACCGACGTGCGTCTCAGCGTGGGCATGAAGAGTGCATACTACGACGGTGGTACGACGTCGACCCAGTCGGCGATGACGCTCTACGAGACTACGGAGTGGAAGAAGATATACATAAACTTGGGCCGCCTCTGGTCGCAGTTTAACTATCACAGCACCTTCCGTGTGGTCTTCTCCGCACTGAACACCAGCGGCAACGGGGGCAATGTCTATTTGGATAATGTGAAACTGTTGCAGATGTAAGAGGTGGAGAAGCGTTTGACTATAAAATATCTGGTTTGCGATTGGATCTCCGCGGTGGTTGCGTGGACTCTCTTCTTCCTGTTCCGCAAGGCTGCGATAGAAGGGGGTGGGATGGTGGCTGCTTTCGACTCGTTCCAAGACTCGAACTATTGGTATGGGGTGGCTTTCGTGCCGCTTTGCTGGCTGGTGCTTTACTTTATGCAGGGGGCTTACAGCAACGTGCTACATAAGTCGCGCCTGAAAGAGTTGCAGCAGACAGCCATTGCCACCATCATAGGTGTGATAATACTCTTCTTCGCACTGATCCTCGACGACGAGATACGCTCCTACCGCAACTATTACGTCTCGTTCATCTTCCTTCTGGCAGTACATTTTGCCATCACCTACGTCATCAGGCTGGCTATCACCTCGAACACCGTACATAAGGTACACCATCGCCAGATAGGCTTTCCCACCATAATGATAGGCTCGGGCAAGCTGGCCTACAAGACCTATCTCGACCTTGAGCATCAGGAGACCTACAGCGGAGAGCGTTTTGTGGGTTATGTGAGCGTGGACGAGGGTGAGACGGATGCGAACCTGAGCGTGGTCATGCCCTGTCTCGGTACTATAGCAGACCTTCGTAGGCTGGTGGAAAAGCATAATGTGGAGGAGGTGATTATTGCTGTGGAGGACACCAACCGCGATCAGATAGGCGTGATAGTGCAGACCTCGAGGGTATGCGGTGACCTCACCATCCGTATAACCCCTGACGCACGTGACCTTATCATTGGTAGCGTGAAGATCAACAGCATCTTCCATTCGCCACTTATCACTATCAACAACCGTTTGATGGAGGAGTGGCAGTATAATGTCAAGCGCATGTTCGACATTGTGGCGTCGCTGTTCGCCATGATAGTCCTTTCTCCTGTCTACCTTATTACGGCGGTGATAATAAAATGTACCAGCCGTGGACCGGTATTCTACGCACAGGAGCGCATCGGCTTCAGGGGAAAGCCGTTCAAGATGCACAAGTTCCGTTCCATGTATGTCGATGCCGAAGCCAACGGGCCGGCACTGGCGAGTGACGACGATCCGAGGATAACGCCTTTCGGCCGTTTTATGCGTAAGGTGCGTCTCGACGAGATTCCGCAGTTCTACAATGTGCTGAAAGGAACCATGTCTATCGTGGGGCCGCGACCGGAGAGACAGTATTACATAGACCAGATTGTGCAGCGCAGTCCTGAATACCTCCTGCTGCAGAGGGTGAAACCTGGCATCACATCGTGGGGCCAGGTGAAGTACGGCTACGCTGAGAATGTCGACGAGATGCTTGAACGCATGCGTTACGACCTGCTCTACCTTGAAAATATGTCGCTTGCCACCGACGTGAAGATAATGCTCTACACGGTGCTGATAATCCTGCAGGGAAGAGGGAAGTGAGAGGGAAGATGTAAGATGGAAGATGGAAGATGGAAGATGGAAGATGTAAGAAGTTAGATGTAAGATGTAAGAAGTTTAAGCGAAGCGAACATATCAACATATCAACGTATCAACATATCAACGTATCAACAAAAACAATAACCCATTTAATCAATATGAAAACTTTTAAAATCTGTTTCTTTGTTCTGCTAATGGTGGTTGCATCGATGCTTGTGTCGTGCAAGCATAGCGGCGACAATGTGGTTCTGAAAGACCAGAGGGATTCTATCAGCTGGGCCGTGGGTGAGAACACCGCCATCGGCATGCAGAATATCGGCTATAACTTCAATACGGAGATGGTGCTTAAAGCCATCGAGCATACGCTGAAAAACAAGAAACAGCCCATCACAGAAGAATCTTATAATGAGTTGTTGGCTGAGCTTACGCAGATAATGCAGAAAAATCTGATGGAGCAGCAGCAGAAGACCGCCGAGGCTGTCGAAAAAGAGGAAGCCAAACTCTTTGAGGCTCTTATGGCTAAAGACCCTGAGGTGAAGAAAGCGCCCGAGGGGTTCTACTATAAGGTTCTGCGACAGGGTAAAGGGCCCAATGTGAAGATCGGAGAGGTGGCGGTGTTCGACTATAAGGGTTATCAGCTGAAAGACGATCAGTTCATCGACCAGACTTATGGTGTCCGTCCTTCTATCGAGACCCTCGTGGGCGGCGGAATGTTCAAAGGTCTGCAGATGGGTATGGCTATGATGAACGCTGGCAGCATCTACCGTCTCTATTTCCCGAGCAAGCTGGCTTTCGGTGCCAAAGGTACGGATGTCATCCCTCCCTACACGGCTATCTATTACGATGTCGAATTGCATAGTTTTCATCCCTGATTAAAACTAATTTTGTATCTTTGCGGTCGCAATGAAACGTTTAGGTAAGTATATAATGTTGATTTGTTGTCTGTTGGGCTCTATGGTTATGACCGTAGGCTGCTCCAAGGACGTCAACTGCCGCTGTGCGGTCAAGGGGGTGTCGGGTTCCTCCCACAATCTTGATGTGCGGGTGGTGACGGTGAAATCACGCTCCGACTGCCGCGATATATACTATGTCGTCTATAACGGGAGCGACCTGCCCGAGGATCAGGGATTGGTCGACTCGCTCTATTGTACTGACTATGCTTTTGATGTGACTGTCGTCGACAGCACGGTTACCCATTCAAACGGATCCAAGCAATGAGAAAGTCGACGATATATATGACCATGACACTGGTGGCGGTACTGACGCTTCTCTGTACCTCCTGCCGTCGCACCAAGGTGTGTGAATGTCACGGTACCCTCAACGGTAAGCCTGAGGTACTCTATTACAATGTCGAGCACTCGTTCCACTGCAAGGACCTCAACCGCGCGGGTTATGAGCGTCAACAGGACACTCTCTTCATCCGCTCGATGCACAATATCGACTGTGTGCAGATGGAGGAGAATTGATCTATTGCTGAATATTTTTTCTGACGATGAAACTTGTGATTAGTCCCAAATGTCAGCATGTTGTGACTGTGATCGCAACGGTGCTGAAATGCTGCTTAGGTGCGTTCTTTATTATTTCCGCGCTGTCGAAGTTCGTATCTATAGACAACTTCAATATCTACGTGTTCAGTTTCGGCATACTCTCATTCAGACTCTCCGTCATCATAGGGTGGCTGGCAGTCTCGACCGAGTTGCTGCTGGGCGTGGCGTTGTTGCTCAACCGGCACCACCGGCTGGTGTCGCTCCTATGCACTCTGCTGCTTCTGGGTTTCACACTGTTCCTTATATACGCCTGGTTCATAGGCCGTACCGACAGCTGCCACTGTATGGGTGACCTTCTGCCGTTCGACCCAATGCGGTCGGTGATGAAGAATGCCGTCCTGATACTCCTCGTCCTTTTCTCATGGCGGTATGCCGACACAGGGTGGCGTTCACGTTGGTGGATCGTGCTTCCGGCCATACTCTTGGCTCAGGGGCTCATCGTCCTGTGCGGATTTCGCGGATGGATAAGGATGAATTTCTTCGACCTGCAGTACTCCTCCACACTGGCTGCCGTGCTTGCTGTGGCTGCGGTGCTGCTCACCTTCAGGTTCGCCCAGCGTCGTTGGGTTGAGCTGCTGATGTGCCTGGTGCCTTACGTCACTGTGTTCATCCTCACCACCGCCGCCTGCCTCGCTCCGGTGCGCGGATCGGTGCCGGTCAACAGCGAGATTCTCAACGCCGTGATAGGGGAGAGGGGACCGCTCGCCGACAAACACCTGACCGAAGGTCACAAGGTGGTCACCTTCTTCAGCAAGAGTTGCCAGTACTGCAAGCGAACCTCCGAAACCCTCTCTATGATGCAGCGGCGGCACGACCTGCCCAAGGAGGCTTTCGTTACGGTCTTCCCGGGTGACACCATCCATGGGTTGGAACGCTTCTACGACACACCCTACGCTGTTCGCTTCCCCCTCTCTTCTGTGTCGTCTGAGGATTTCCTCAGGATTACCTACGGCAACGCTCCGCTGGTGGTGCTGCTCGACGACGGCGAGATTGTCGAGACCTACGGCAGCGGCTTTATCTCGGAGTCGAAAATCGTGGAGTTCGTGAAACCGGAAAAACAATAAAGCATCCAACCATGAAAAAGATAATACTCCCCCTGGCGTTGATTATGCTCATAGCACTCTCCTCATGTCAGCGGCGCTGCCACTGCACAGGCTACGACGGATCGCACACCTACTACAGCGAGGAACAGCTGAAGGCACTCGACAAAAACTGTGTCCAGATGGAGTATTACATGAACGGACTTCTGTACTCTATCTGCGAGTATGATTTTACGAACTACTAAACCTGGTTTAGGGATAGAAGTTCAACCTCTTTTCAGAAGTTTCTTTATGATCTTGTTGAAGAGGCTCCGTTCGTTGTACACTATCAGTGCGGCGAAGAGGCCGAGCAACATGGTGTTCACTACCAGGCTCCACGCAGTCGATTCTATCGGCAGCAGCTGCATCGCCGCGAAAAGCACCATCGCGGCGGCGAAGTAGCCGAATATGGGTTTCAGCTTGTAGGGTATCGGGTTGTGGTGCTGGCCGATGAAGTACGACAGCACCATACAGATGCCGTAGCCCACGAAGCCACCCCAGGCGCACGCCATGTAGCCGTATTTCGGCACGAACACGAAGTTCACCGCCAGCAGCGCCACACAGCCTATGGCCGACATCACAGCCCCCCACCAGGTCTTGCCAATCAGCTTGTACCAGAACGACAGGTTGAAGTAGATGCCCATGAAGATCTCAGCCATCATCACTATAGGCACCGCCCGCAGACCCTCCCAGTAGTCTGACTTGATGATATATCGCAGCACGTCCATGTATGCCACCACCGCGAGGAAGGCGAACAGGGTGAACATCACGAAGTATTTCATCACCACCGCCTGGCTCTCTTTGCTCTCCTTCCCGCCGCCGGCGCCGAACACGAATGGCTCGTAGGCATAGCGGAACGCCTGGGTTATCATAGCCATGATCATCGCTATCTTCACGCAGGCGCCGTAGATGCCCAGCTGCACGTCGCCCTCCTGACCCGGCACCAGAAAGCGGAAGCATATCTTGTCCGCCACCTGGTTCAGTATTCCCATCAGGCCGAGCAGCAGCAGCGGCCAGGTGTATTTCAGCATGGCCTTCAGCATCGTGAAGTCCACGCCGAAGCGCAGGTTGCGCAGCTCAGGCAGGAATCCGAGCGTGATGGAGGCGGTGCATATCAGGTTTATGACGAACACATAACCCACCTGGTAGTCGGGACGGTACCATCCCATCAGCTCTGGGTGGCTTTCGGCCAGCGACGGGGCCACGAGGAAGATGAACAGGTTCAGTCCGATGTTGCAGAAGATGAACGCCAGCTTCAGGAAGGCGAACTTCCACGCCTTGCCGGCAAAGCGCAGCTGGGCGAAGAGGATGGCCTGGAAGGCGTCTATCGCCACCACGCAGGCCATGATCTCTATGTATTCGGGATGGGCGGTGTAGTCCAGCGCCCCGGCTATGGGGCCTATGAAGACGAATACCAGTGCCACGAACAGTGCCGACACCGCGCCCACTGCCGTCAGTGCCGTCGAGAACACACGGCGGGCGTCGTGCTCTTTCTTGTTGGCGAAGTAGAAGAAGGTGGTCTCCATGCCGAAGGTGAGCAGCACGAGCAGGAGTGCCGTGTAGGCGTAGATGTTCGTCACCACGCCGTATCCACCCGATGCGGCAGCTATCTTGTAAGTGTAGAGCGGAACCAGAAGGTAGTTCAGGAAACGTCCGACGATGCTGCTCAATCCGTAGATGACCGAGTCCGAAAGAAGCCTTTTCAATGATGTATTTGCCATAGTAGAACTATAACGCAGAACACCTATTGTTTAGTACGTAAGGCATTCTCACCTATGTAATGACCCTGCGAAATGTTAAATTCGTCACGGACTGCCTTAAAAAAAGTTAAATTCGTCATTATTTGTGTATTTTCACGACTATACCACGACTATACCACGACTATACCACGACTATACCACGACTATACTATGACATAACTATGAAAGAAGTAAGAGGTGTTAATGTGTTAATGTGTTAATGCGTTAATGCGTTAATGTGTTAGTGGGGCTGGCGCGGGTGTAATGGTGTATTGGTGTAATCGTGTTAATGTGTTAGTGGGGGGTAATTTGGGTTCAGGGTTAATGATTCATGGTTCATAGTTCATGGTTGCCTCCTTTTGGAGTCATTGTCTCTGCGGCTCGGCAATACTTGAGCGAGCTCAGCATTGCTCTCACTCTTGTACGACAATTGCCTCCTTCAGAGTCTAATTGCCTCCTTCAGAGTCTTTGTCTCTGCGGCTCGGCAATGCTTGAGCGAGCTCAGCATTGCTCTCACTCTTGTACGACAATTGCCTCCTTCAGAGTCATTGTCTCTGCGGCTCGGCAATACTTGAGCGAGCTCAGCATTGCTCTCACTCTTGTACGACAATTAGGGTCAAGGTTAACGTTACATCAACGTAATGTTTACGTAAGGTCAACGTAAGGTCAACGTAAAGTCAAGATAAACCTAAGATAAACCTAAGATAAACCCAAACTGGTTTTTCTCACATGTATTAAAGCATTAAGAAATTCTCGCATTCTGTATTCACTGGGGGATTCTGTTTTTTTTAGTATTTTTGCAGTGTGAAACGGTTGTCTTTACATATCGGTTTTCCCCTTTGGATGGTGGCTATTCTGCTGATACTGATGCTTTCGTCGTGCGGTCGCAGTTACGTTGCCAGCGAGGTGAGCATCATACCCGAACCAGTGTCGGTGACCACAAAGGCGCGCTCTTTCACGCTCTCTAACCACACGAAGGTGTGCTTCCCAAACCTTGGACAGAACAGCAAGACGGCCAGATATATCACGAAGTCGCTCCGCCAGCTGCATTTCCACCTGAAGCTCTCGGGACGGGAACAGGGAAACTCCATTGTGTTCACAATCAACGACTCGGTCGATGACACCCTCGGCGACGAGGGCTATGTGCTTGAGATACGTCCGTCGGGCATACGAGTGTCGGCCAACAGCGAGACGGGCCTCTTCTATGGTTTCCAGTCGTTGGTGCAGATGTTGCCTGAGGATATCTCCAAGACGCGCTATTCGAAGGTAACGTTGCCGGAGTGCACGGTGGTCGACTACCCTCAGTATGCGTGGCGTGGTTGCCATCTCGACGTGTCGCGCCATTATTTCTCGGTGAAGTATATCAAAAGGCTGCTGGATGTGATGGCTGCCTATAAGATGAACAAGTTCCACTGGCATCTGACCGACGACCATGGATGGAGGCTGGAGAGCCAGCGCTATCCGTTGCTGAACAAGGTGGGCTCGTGGCGTGGCGACCGTAGCGGTATGGCTTGGCAAGATGCCTTGCCTCCGATACAGGGTGAGGCTCAGAACTATGGTGGATTCTACACCCGTGACGAGGTGGAAGAACTAGTGGCATACGCCGCACAGCTGCATATAGATATAGTGCCAGAGATAGACGTTCCGGGTCATGCGAGCGCTATCCTCGCCTCCTATCCACATCTGTCGTGTGGGAGGGATGAGGAGATAGCGGTGCAGACGGGCCCATACTGGCCTCCTACCGCCGTGCTCTGTGCTGGCAACGACAGCGTGCTGGCTTTCTTGTTTGACATTCTGGACGAGGTGGTGTCGATGTTCCCGTCGGAGTACATACATATCGGCGGCAACGAGGTGTTCTATGACGAGTGGGAGCTCTGTCCTCACTGTCAGGCCAAGATGCGGAGCCTGCATCTGGAGAATGAGGGCGACCTGCAGCAGTGGCTGGCTCGCCAGCTCTGTGACCATCTGGCGGAACTGGGCCGTCATGCTGTAGTCTGGGATGAGGTGGATGCTGCCTCGGTGGGCGACGACGATATGATAATGGCGTGGCGTGGTACACAGCGTGGTATGGAGGCGGCTGCCGAAGGCAGGAAGGTCATCATGACGCCGTCTGACTTCTGCTCGCTCGACTACTACCAGGCTAACCCGAAATACCAGCCTCAGGCTATCGGACAGCCTATCACATTGGAAAAAGTCTATTCGTTGGAGCTGGTGCCGAAAGACACCCCTGCTGGAGTGGCTTCGAAGGTGGCAGGTGGCCAGTGCGAGCTCTGGACTGAATATATCACCCGCTGGTCGCAGGCTGAATATATGCTGCTGCCTCGCCTGTGTGCTGTCTCAGAGGTCCTCTGGACTCCTGCTGGCCGCCGTGACTGGAGCCATTTCCGCAGCAAGGTGCAGCGTCACAAGCTGCGTTTCGAGGCGTTGGACTACAACTTCTGCGAGGGGTCGTTCAAGCCGTCGGTGAAGATTTCTCACCATCAGGGTGACAACTACATCGTGAGCGTGAGCTCTGAAGTGGAGGGTACCTTCGTCTACTACACCACCGACGGCACTATGCCTACGCTGGAGTCGGCCACTTACGTTGAGCCGCTGGTTCTGAAAGAGGGCACGACGCTCCGCTTGCGTTCGGTGTTCAACGGTCTGCCTCAGGAAGAGGTCTACGACTATGTGATTAAATAAAGGGAGGTTCTATAAATTAGATATAATGATATTTAATCACCTTTCACAATATATTGACCATTTGTACTCAGTTATAATACACCATATTACGCCATCGTCCAAATGGCCAATCTACCACAAAATGCAATCAAATCTCACAACACCTAATTTTTAGAACCTCCCTAACGTTGAAGATTGATGGAGAGCTCGGTTGTATCTGAAATCCGTCGCAATGGCGACATCACCCTCGGTCAGCTGCGTCAGCTGCTCGCCTCCGACGATGAGGCGTTGGTAAAAAATCTCTTTGAGCAGGCTCGTGAGGTGGCTGACGGGATATATGGGAAGAGGGTCTTTATTCGTGGGCTTATCGAGATATCGAGCCACTGCAAGAACGACTGTCTCTACTGCGGTCTGCGACGCAGTCAGAAGGGAGCGGTGCGTTACCGCCTCACCGACGAGCAGATACTTGACTGCTGCGAGAAGGGTTATAGGCTCGGATTCCGCACTTTCGTGATGCAGGGTGGAGAGGATGCCTGGTTCGACGACGAGAGGATGGTGCGCATCGTGTCGGAGGTGCGTCATCGCTATCCCGACTGTGCCATAACGCTCTCTCTGGGTGAGCGCAGCGACGAGAGTTACCAGCGTCTCTTTGACGCCGGCGCCAACCGCTACCTGCTGAGGCATGAGACGGCCGACAAGGAGCACTATGAGAAACTACATCCGTCGGATATGTCATTCGACAACAGGATGCATTGCCTCGAGACTCTGAAGACGATTGGCTATCAGGTGGGATGTGGATTTATGGTGGGTTCTCCGTTCCAGACGGTGGAAACCATCTTCAAAGACCTTCAGTTCATACGCACGTTCAAGCCTCACATGGTCGGCATTGGTCCGTTCATACCAGCCCACGACACCCCGTTCGCTGACCAGCCACAGGGCAGTGTGGAGACCACGTTGAGGCTCCTCTCTATCATACGACTGATACACCCTCATGTGCTGCTTCCTGCCACTACGGCGCTGGGTACGCTCCATCCGCTGGGGCGGGAGAGGGGAATAATGGCTGGAGCCAACGTGGTGATGCCTAACCTTTCGCCTACCGAACACCGCAAAGACTATGCCATCTACGACAACAAGATCTGCACCGGCGATGAGGCGGCGGAGTGTCGTAACTGTACCGAATACCGCATGCGTGCCATAGGCTACGAGACGGTGGTGGACAGGGGCGACTATCGTTCTTAACATCGGTCGGTTGATTTAAAAATGAAGTGGAAAAAATGCTGTTTTGCAAAATAGATGTAATTTTGCAACGTTATAAACATATTACACACGTGTCAAAAAGTAAGGTTAACAAACTAATTGTATAACTAAAAATCAAAAAGAAAATGAAGAAATTCTTTATCATGTTGGTTGCTGTGATTGCGCTCAGCGCATCAGCAATGGCACAGGCTGGCAGCGAGAAGTACGCTATCGGTGCCCGTGTGGGTTATGGTTACGCAGGTTTTCCTGTTGAAGTTTCCTTCATGTGGGGTATTGGTCCTGAACTGAACCGCCTTGAAATGGACCTTGGTTTCCACTATTGGCATTATGCTGGCTATAACTATGCTGGTCTCCAGTTCACCGCTGCCTATCAGTGGCGTTGGAACATCGTGAAAGGTCTCCACTGGTATGTGGGTCCCGCTGCAAATATCTCCACTCAGTTCAGCTACCTCCCCTTCAGCTTCGGTGTTGGAGGACAGGTTGGTATCGAGTACGATTTCGACGCTCCGGTACAGCTGACCCTCGACTACAGGCCTATGTATAACTTCCATCCCTGGGAAAACAACTTCTTTGGCCACTATAACGACTCGTTCTGCTTCGGCGTCCGCTATCGTTTCTAAGCTGAAAGACATATCTATATAAGAAGGGCGTCGCCGGATATGGCGACGCTCCTTTTTTGTTCTTAACACATGGTGGTTGATTTATATTGCGAAAGGGGAGTTGAGTCTTTGAGATTATGTGGTAATTTTGCACCATTTCTAGGTGTCGAAAAAAACATTCTGAATGATAAACATATATGTATAACTAAAACACACAAAGATGAAAAGATTTTTTATTATGCTATTTGCTGTTGTCGCCTTGGGTGCGACGGCAAAGGCACAGGATGGTTTCTCGCTCGGTCTCAGAGTGGGTGATGCGTACACCAGCTACTATGGTGGATGGGGTTATGGAATTGAAGCTTCCGGTATAATCGGATTGAGTGATCGCAATCGCATTGAGGTTGACTTCGGTTGGGACGGCTACGGTCGTTGGTACGATGGCTACCGTTATTATAGTCGTGGTTATCTGCATGTAGCAGGCAGTTATCAGTGGTATTGGAACATCATTAAAGGTTTGGGTTGGTTTGTAGGACCTCAAGCAAATCTTGGCGTGTTTTTCAATACATGGGATGGCTCTTACTACGGTGCCTATTACACCACTGGCAATTTCTACAGGGCTCGTTTCAGCCTTGGTGTTGGTGCGCAGGTTGGTGTTCAATATGATTTCGACTTCCCCTTGCAGCTTGCTCTCGACTATCGTCCGTCGATCAATTTTATGATTCCGGGACATCCTTACTACTACGGTGGATGGGCCAATTTCAGCGTCCGCTATCGCTTCTGATAAAGAGTTAAGCATACTCGATATGGAACGCCATCCTGCGGGGTGGCGTTTCTTTTTTATCTATAGTACATATATTGTCAGTTTATTTGCGTATTTTTGCACTTCTTTAAGGATAATCGTGTGAAGCGTATATTGTTCATATTAACACTGTTGCTGTTGTCGTTCAATGCCTTGTCGCAGTCGGTTGACAGCATCTCGGTTGAACCTGAAAAGGTGGCTGACAGCAGCCGCCGTTCGGGTGACGCTTTCGGTTTCCGTTTGGGCGCTGGTCCTGACCGTTCGGGCGAGTTCGATGTCACCTGGCAGAAGATGCTTGGTCGCTACCGTCTGGAAGTGGACCTGGGATGGGCTCAGAATGATCAGTGGGGTTACCTTAACATATCCACCGCTTTCCATTTCCACTGGTATATAGTCAAAGGGCTTGCATGGTATGTGGGTCCTGGTGTGAATCTGGGATGGTATTTTGGCGACTACCACTTCGGCCTCGGTGCTGGATTCCAGCTGGGTATCGAATACAACTTCTCCTTCCCGTTGCAGTTCTCCATCGACATCTTCCCACGATATAACATCTTCGGAGCCACCGATGCGGTCGGACTCGGCGGAAGCGGAGCCCTCAGTGTGAGATACCTTTTTTGAATGCGAGAATGCATGAATGCGTTATTGTGTGAGTGAAAAGTAAAAGTGTTTTGTTTCACAGAAAGGGCTGTAAGGTTTAAGAGTTTAAAACATTCAAGCAATTATACAATCAAGCAATCGTATCATGAACATTCATATCGTACAGCATAATATTGCAACTAATAATCCTGAAGAGAATCTGAAGTGGATACTTGAAGAGCTGGACCGTCCTGAGTCGAAGTCGGCTCTGCTTACTGTCTTTCCGGCCTGCACCCTCTGTGGCTATCCTCTCTTTGGGTCGGTAAGCTACACCGACATTCAGAAACGTGCACAGGCTGTGCTTCAGGAGCTTATAGCGCAGTCGGAACACCGTGCTTTCCTGGTGGGCATGCCTCTGCAGCTGCAGGATCGTGGTCTCTGTAACGCCATAGTCTTCGTGCAGAATAACGCTATCCGTGCTATCATCACGAAGAAATATCTCTCACCCGACGAGCAGAAGTATTTTGTTCGTGGTGAGGGTGTGCAGCTCATACAGTTCCAGGAACAGCGCATAGCCATCGGTTTCTATGAGGATCTGAAGGAGTTGAGCAAGCATAATATCGAGCAACCCGACATAGTGGTGTGCTGTGGATGTAACGTCTTCGACTACAACCGTCCATACCGTACTCGTTACCGTATGCGCAAGATTGTGGAGAACCTCAACTCGTCGTTGGTATATGTCAACCGCATTGGCGGCGAGGGTAGCTATCTCTTTGCCGGTGGATCGCTGGCACTCAACGCCGCCGGTGGACTTCTTACACAGTTCCCCTACTTTGAGGAGTGGTCGCAGAGTGTCGACATGCAGCTCCTTGAGGAGTGTGAGGATGAGAAACCTGAAGCGGTGGATCTGGTGCACAAAGCCCTCATTCTGGGTATAAGAGAGTATTTCGAGAAGAACGGACAGAAGCGTGCGGTGTTGGGTCTTTCGGGTGGCATCGACTCTGCTTTGGTCTGTGCACTGGCTGCCGAAGCCATAGGTCCTGAGAACGTTCACGGATTGCTGATGCCTTCGCAGTATTCCACCGACCACTCGGTGAAAGATGCAGAAGATCTGGCTAACAACCTGGGTGTGGCTTATGATATCGTGCCGATAAAGCCTATGTATGACGCATTCAAGCAGGCTTTGAGACCTGTCTTCGGTGATCGTGCAGAGGATGTGACTGAAGAGAACCTTCAGGCTCGTATACGCGGAACCCTCGTAATGTCGTATGCCAACAAGTTCGGTGCGCTGGCTCTCAACACCACCAACAAGAGTGAGGCGGCTATGGGCTATGGTACACTCTATGGCGACAGCTGCGGTTCGCTTGGGGTTATCGCAGACCTATATAAGACCGAGGTGTATGAGCTTTCGAACTATATCAACCGCGAGAAGGAGATAATTCCTCAGCATACCATAGACAAGGCTCCGTCGGCCGAACTGCGTCCCAACCAGAAAGATACAGACTCGCTGCCTGACTATGAGGTGCTCGACGCCATACTGAACCTCCATATCGAAGAGCAGATGTGTCAGGAGGAGATTGTGGCTGAAGGCTATGACGAGGAGGTGGTGAAAGAAGTGCTCCGCAAGGTGCGCATCAACGAGTGGAAGCGCCTTCAGTTCGCTCCGCTGCTCAAGGTGTCGCCTATGAGTTTCGGCTTGGATCGCAGGGTTCCCATAAGCTGACGTAAAAAGAATGTCTTATAAGACCAATCCTCAATTAGAGCTTGCGGAGAGTTATCTTCGCAACACGGGGGTCTCTATATTCCTTACGGGGAAGGCGGGAACTGGCAAGACCACCTTCCTACGACATGTGCTGCCGTCTCTCAACAAACGGTATGTGGTGGTTGCGCCAACGGGTGTGGCTGCCATCAACGCTGGCGGGGTC
This sequence comes from uncultured Bacteroidota bacterium, assembly GCA_902774845.1. Taxonomy (GTDB): domain Bacteria; phylum Bacteroidota; class Bacteroidia; order Bacteroidales; family P3; genus Colimorpha. Next base: position 9,023 of record CACYJU010000003.1, on the reverse strand, counting down.
ACGATACATTCGTTCTTCCAGCTGCCTCCCTGTCCTTATCTTCCTGATGTGCCTGACTTGATAACCGAGTACCAGCTTCCCGAGGGGAAGAAGCAGATGCGTAAATCGCGTATCGACATCATACGTACTCTCGACCTGCTGGTTATCGACGAGATCTCTATGGTGAGGGCCGACTTGCTCGACTCTATCGACAACACATTGCGGCGTTACCGTCGCAACAATCAACCGTTCGGGGGTGTGCAGCTGCTGCTCATAGGCGATATCCATCAGTTGCCGCCTGTGGTCACCGCTGACGAGGAGCCCTACCTGAAACGGGTCTATAACTCACCTTTCTTCTTCGAGAGTAAGGCCTTTAAAAAGCTTTCATATATCACCGTCGAGTTGCGTACCATCTACCGTCAGCAGGACGAGCACTTTCTCTCGCTGCTCAACAAGATGCGCGACAACCACTATGACAACGAGACCCTGCAGCTGCTCAACAGCCGATTTGTCCCTGATGTAGAGGCTCATTTCAAGGGTCAGAAGTCCATACCTATCAGGCTGACGACCCACAATGCTCAGGCCGACCAGGTGAACCGTCGTAATCTGGAGAGGCTCGATTCTCGGGAACTCCATTTCGACGCTACGGTGACAGGCACCTTCCCTGAGGGCTCCTATCCTGCAGAGAAGACGTTGAGGCTGAAAATCGGTGCCCAGGTGATGTTTGTGAAGAACGACCCTACCGGTGCGGGACGGTATTATAACGGCAGGATAGGTGTGGTGAGCGCGTTCGACGATGAGGAGGAGAGGGTTGTCGTGGAGAGCGAGGGGGAGACGATAGAGGTGGAACGTGTCGAGTGGGAGAACGTGAAGTATGACCTTAACCCTGACGACAAGACCATACGCCAGACCGTCGACGGCACCTTCACCCAGTACCCGCTGAGGCTGGCTTGGGCTGTGACTATACATAAGGCGCAGGGGCTCACTTTCGACAACGTGATAGTCGACGCTGCCGATGCTTTCGCCTACGGGCAGGTCTATGTGGCTTTAAGCCGTTGCCGCTCGCTTGAGGGATTGGTTTTGAGCAGCCGCATCACCTCTTCATGCTCGTTCGACAACCACGATGTGGAGGCTTTCAATAGTGCGCAGCCTTCTGAGCAGGAGACCCGCAGCCGTTATGAGAGCAACGCCTTCAACTATTATGTCGACATGTTTTTCGAACTGCTCTCCGTCCAGCAGCTCTATGATATCGCACTCAAGATAGACCAGTTCAACCGTGCCTACCTCACCGAAATCGCACCTAAGGCTGTGTCTCAGTGGAACGAGTGGATGCCGCGTCTGGCAGACCTGGATGAGGTCTGTGGCAGGTTCCGCAGCCAGATAGCGCGCATGACCGCCGGCGCCACCTCTGCCGACGAGGCTAAGACGATGATAGCAGAGCGTATGAGCAAGGCTGCCGCCTATTTCGACACTCAGATTGCTGCCGCTCAGCAGGCGATGACTCCGCTCTTGGAGGTGACTATAGACAACAAAGAGCATGCCTCGAAGTTCAAGGATATGTCTGAGACGTTCACGTCGGTTATCGGTCTCAAGTGTGCCTGCCTCAAGAGGGTGGTGGAGAAGGGCTACTCGGTGGAGGTTTACCAGAAAGCCAAATACGACTATCTGCTGAAAGATGAGCCTGCTGCCAAGGAGACCTCAAGGAAGGAGAAGGGCAGGACTCGCAAATCGAAAGTGGAGGAGGAGGCCAATCTTTATGACCTTGAATATCCTGATATATTGCCTCTCCTTATCGCTTGGCGTAGAGAGAAATATGAGGAGGCCGACGTGCCGGCATTCCAGATCCTCACTCAGAAGGCATTGTTGGGTATAGCCAAGTCGCTCCCTCGTTCCATGAACGAGCTTTCAAAGGTTAAAGGCATAGGAAAAATAAAACTCCGCGCTTTCGGCGAGGAGTTGATAGGGCTGGTTGAGCAGTTCTGCCGCGAGAAAGGAATCTAAAACTTGAACGCAGAGTCGTCTACGGGGCCGTTCACCTTGATGTCGGTCATCTTGTAGAGGTTGTTCACGCCGCTGAAGTCGACAGTCTCCATCTCGGTCATCACGCAGTCGCTCTGACGGTAGACCAGACGTATCGACGAGAAGCCTTTGGCTGCTTTCTTGCGTGCGGTCATCTCCACGGTGTAGGTGCCGCCGCTCTCTTTCACAGTATAGTCGGCGTTGTTCGAGGTGGCTATCTCTTTCACCCGTCCGGCCATTGCGTCTATGAGGAAGCTGGCCAGCTTCTGCATCGAGGGGCTCTTGGGCAGGTTGAACTTCTGGTTCTTGCCTTTGGCTATGAGCAGCATGTTCTGTCCGTTGATGACAGTACGGTTGCCGGCAGGGGTGCTGTAGTTGATGGCAAACTGGTTTTTGTCGGTATAGTAGAGCGTGCCAGCCATGTCTATCTTGGCTTTGGCTGCTGTGGTGCGCAACTGGGTCAGGCTGCCTGTTATCGTAGTGTGTTTCTTACCTACTGTCTCTATCTTGTCCAGAGCCTTGTCGCCAGTTTGGGCGAAGGCTGCGTTAGTGTAGCCAAACAGAGAAAAGAGTACTATCGGAAGGATGAGTTTTTTGATGTTCATTCGTATGTCATTATTTTGGGTTTGCAATACTTTAGTCTGCCCAACGGCTGTTTTATTTCGTTTTGGCTATTTTTTTCTTGAAGAAAGGTATCTTCATCAGCTGGCGGAACAGGTAGGGCTGCAGGCAGTAGGATATCGAGATGGTCGACACCATGCCTATCAGCGCGCAGAGTCCTACAGAGTGCAATGTCGGGTGGGCGGCCAGCAGCAGCGAGCTCAGCACCACCACCAATATGAACGCCGAGAAGGTGATGGCGGTCTTGTGGTAGGAGAGTATGGTGTTGTCGTTGCCGCGCACGGCTGAGATGAGTCCGTTCGAGATGAATATCGAGTAGTCGACGCCCACGCCGAAGATGAAGCTCGAGAGCACGATATTTATCAGGTTGAAGTCGATATGGAATATCGACATGATGCCCTGCACTATATACCAGCTGAGGAACATGGGCAGGAAGGCGAGCAGCGCCATCAGTATGCTGCGGTAGTAGATGAGCAGCACCACGATGACGAAGAGCGACGAGATGAGCAGGATGATGTTGAAGTCTTTGTGCACGATGTTCACCATGTCGCCGGTATAGTAGAATGGGTCGGCCACGATGACGCCAGGTTGGGCTGTCAGCACGTCGGCCACCTTGTAGGTGTTAGAGTCGTCGGTCAGCACCGAGGTGAACACCAGGTATTTGGCGCTGTCCTGCTGATCGCTGAGAGGTATACGCTCCATGAAGTTGCAAGCCAGCTCGTCTGGCACGATGCCGCTCTCCGCTATCGGATCTGGCTCGTAGTCGGCCTCCACCAGGGTGAAGAACGGGTCGAACATCTCTGGGTCGAGCCCTTCGGCGGTTGCAGCCTTGCCTATGTTGCGGCGGGTCTGTGCCACGCGCTCCTCGTTCCAGTAGCCCTTCCAGCGGTCGATGTTGGCCTGCTGCTCCTCGTCGGTGAGCACCATGCGGGCTATGTCGTTATACTGCACTATCGCGCCGGCTGCGTAGAGGGAGTCTACCTTGGGCAGCATCGCCTTGTTCATAGCCAGCGCTGTGTCGAACGAGCTCGACTCGGCGGCATAGTATTTCACGTTGTAGCCGTGGTTTATGACCTCTTTGTATATTGTCTCCGAGTGACGCACCATGTCGCTGCGGTAGCCTATGTTCTGCAGGTTGTTGTCGAAATGCACCTTGGTCTTCGGGTTCACCGAGATTACTATGCACACCACGCTCAGCAGCGCTATGGCGCCCACCAGCCAGGGTTTGCGGTCGGGGGCGAAGGTGTTTAGTTTGTCCAGCAGGGCGAACGCCTTGCGGCTGTGGCTCTGTTTCGTCTCGTTGAAGAACTGGGGCATGAATATCAGCGCGAAGAGGGTTGTGCCCACCAGCGCTATCGAGGCGAAGATGCCGAAGTCTTTCAGCAGCTCGCTCGTGGTGAAAAGCAGTCCTGCGAAAGCGCCTATCGTGGTCAGGCAGCTCAGCACCACGGGGGTGGCCTGCTCGCGGAGCACCTCTATCGGGTCAATCACATACTTGTAGTGGGTCAGCACATGCAGTATGTAGCTCATCGCGATACCCAGTATCGGCGCTGCGAGTCCCAATGCCATAATCGACATGCGCCCTTTGATGAGGAACACGCAGGCCATAGCCATAGCTGTGCCGTAGAGCAGAGGCACCACTATCATCGCTATCGTCGAGGGGGTGCGGTAGCAGAGTAGCAGCACCACCAGCACTATGAGCAGCGAGATGGCTACGGTTATCACGATGTCTTTCTTTATGCGGTTCGAGTTTCCGGCACTCAGCACCGACGCCCCGTGGAATACAGCTTGGGTTTCGGGGTGGGCAGCGTTGAACTCTTTCACACACTTGTCCAGCCGCTTCACTATCTTGGCGCAGCCTTTCGAGTCGAACGATCCGATGTTGGGCGTCAGGTAGGCTATCACCACCGTCGAGTCGGTCGAGAAGAAATGGCGCTCGATGGTCTTGGTGTTCATCATCGAGCGTTGCGGCAGAGCCCCTTTCATAGCCTCACGCAGGTTAGCCGGGTCGTAGGGCAGCACGTTCGAGAGCGTGCCTTCGGGATCTTCCTCCAGGGTGGCGGCGTTCTGCTTCATCGTCACACTCAGAGAGGAGGGGGAGAGCAGCGAGTCGAAGCCGGCATATACCGATTCGGGCAGCAGCGAGGGGAAGTGCTCCAGAGCGTAATCCAGGCCGTTCACCATCCAGTCGTCCTCGATGCGGTAGAGGATATGTTTTATCAGGCCGCCGCAAGAGTCGGGAGCCACGATGCTGTCTATCAGCTCGTCACAGAGCATAGCCATCTCCTCGGGAGAGGTGCTGTCGTTCAGACGCTCTATCTGGATGAAGATCTTGTCCTTGATGCTCATCTGGCCGAAAGCCAGACGGCTGCTTTTCGACTTCTCGGTTTCGGGCAGCAGCTTGGTGACATCCTCCTCGTATTTCAGCTGCGAGGCGAGGGCCACGAAGATGACGAACGATACCGTCATCGTCACCCACATGAGGACCTTGTGTTTCTTGAAAAAATGATACGTCGCTATGAAGAACTTCTGCATATTCAGTATGTTATGGTTAAAGTTGGTTTATAAGAAGTTGTTTAGATTTAATTCAATGTTTTTATTGAAGCATCTAAGCGGCATCTTTTCGTTCTTTCCTCAGTTACAATGGAACCCCATTGCGCCTTCGGTAAGAATAAAAATCTGCTCGTTTATATGTACAATAAAATCCATCAATCAAAATTAAACAGCTTCAAAATAAAGTGCAAAATTACGTTTTTTTTCTTTTTTTATAATGTATAAGCAATATAAATGTCACTTGTCACTTGTCACTTTCGTTTGCAAAGGAAGTTTCAACCCAAGATATGGAGCGATATGGCAATAAACCATAGCCTACAATCCATACTTCAAAAAAACAATCGCCCTGTCCGGGCACGGACAAGTGACAAGTGACGGGTGACAATATGGATAAGTTAATTGCTTGTGTTTTAGGGTTAAAAAGAAAATAAGCGTCACTCAAACCTAACCGCGCCAGCCCACTCACGCATTAACACATTAACACATTAACACATTCACGCATTCATGTCTTGCCTCCCATCTAACTCCCATTTAACTCCCATTAACCTCCTACCTTTTTAAGTTTTGTTTTTCCAATATTAAATGTTTTATTATATTTGCAATTATTATAAAAGTAATAATTATAAATCTAATAAGAGTTATATTAATGAATACCAAAGTTTTAAATAATCCATTTGTTGTTTCAAAAAGTATTCCGGATGAGTGTTTTTGTGATCGTGAGAAGGAAACCGACGCATTGATAAAAATGGTTGTGAATGGAAAAAATGTGGTGTTGGTAGCACCTCGTAGGATGGGCAAGACCGGTCTTATCCACCACCTGTTCAGACAAAGTGAGATTGCCAATAACTACTACACCTTTTTTATCGACATCTATGCCTTAAACTCTTTGCGTGAGATGAGCTATGTTTTAGGACGGGCGGTATATGAAAGGTTGAAAGATCGAAAAGAGAAGATACTCGAGCAGTTTTTCAAGATAATCAAATCGTTGCGGGCAGGGTTTAGGATAGATAACCTTACGGGTGACCCCAAGTTCGAAGTCAGCATAGGTTCCATATACGAGCCACTGATCACATTGGAGGAGATCATTGCGTTCTTGGAACAGGCCGACAAACCATGCATTGTCGCTATCGATGAATTTCAGCAGATTGCCGAATTTCAAGACAAGAATGTTGAGGCAATACTGAGGGGTGTTATCCAGAATTGTTCCAACACAACCTTCGTTTTCAGCGGAAGCCGTCAGCACACTATCAGTCGCATGTTTCAGTCAAAATCTAAGCCGTTTTATCAAAGTGCACAGATGATGAGCCTCGATCCACTCGACAAAGAGGTATATACCGAGTTTTCGGAAAGGCAGTTCCGCAACTATGGTAAAAAAGTGCTTCCGGAAGTTGTGGAAAGGGTCTATGATACCTACGAAGGAACAACTTTCTATTTACAGATCTTGATGAACGAGCTTTTCTCCATGACGGGCGAAGGCGAAGTGTGTACGACCAATATGATAGGAACCGCGGTAGATAATATTTTGGACCTGCAAGAGGGCATCTTTATCTCACAGCTTAGCATGATGTCGCCCAAGCAAAAGCAGGTGTTGCAGGCTTTGTCCTACGAAGGGGTTACAAAATCGGTCACATCAGCATCCTTCATAAAGAAGTATTCACTCGAGTCAGCCAGTTCGGTACAGTCGGCGATCAAAGGCTTGAACGATAAAGAGATCATAACATCCTCACCTGAAGGAATAAAGGTTTCAGATTACTTCTTTGAACAATGGCTGAAAAAGAACTACTAAGAAACTGCTTCGGTTTCTTATGTATTTCTGCTTGTTAGGTGGGAACTATGCATGAGAAACAACGCTTTTGCGTGCTGTTTCTATCATCTTGAACCCACTTCGAAAAATGTCACTTGTCACTTTCATTTGCAATGGAAGTTCCGACTCTTGATTTTTGCAAGAGTTCTTAAACCACTCACAGTGAGAGATTTAATTGAAAACATTGAAAAATGCTTTTCGTGGTAATGTATAATAGTGTAAATCAGCTATTAATAGCATAGCCATTAGGGAGTCATTAGGGTGGCATTAGGGAGGCGTTATGGAATCAATGTTAACACGGGTTATCGCAGGTGTGACGAAAGGGTGAATTTAGAGCGACGGAGAATGGAAACGGGATTGGAGTTCACAGCAATATCCAACAAACCACAGAAGACACATCTACCTACCTTCTTGCTTTTAACATCTAACATCTTACATCTAACATCTTTCCTCTTCCATCTTACATATTTTTCGTATCTTTGCAGTCGCTTACGAGAGTTAAGTAAGTATGCAAGAAAAGCATTGCGATACTGTCCTAGTATTAAAATCGCCAATTTTAAGCAGGAGGACTGAGCATTATGCTTTCGCTTGTTGTGTATGCTAAAACTTAGCATATCTACAGGCGTGAGATATGTTCTTTAAACCCCGTTCCTGCAAGGTGTTTGGCGATACCTAATACTAACGGACATGAGCACATAAGTCTCATGCCTTTCTTATTGTGTGTATGTCCCGTTGGAGACTTGGGGATAGACAAAAACGACAACCAATCGTATGAAAGTAAAAGTGGAACCCAAGCCAAAAACCCCATGCCCGGCGGTGGATGTGGAAAAGTATGTTCTAATGCATAGTGGATGCTATGAAAAAATCTTTGGTGACAAAATGGCAAATGCCGATCAAGAAGACCTTGAGGGATTGGTGAAAATAAAAAACGGATGTAAGACCGTATATCGCAGGTATAAATCATCTAGTATTAACGGTGAGACCATACAGATGGGATACCGTACTAGGAAAGAATTGGGAGTTGATGATGGAGAGATGGTTTCCGTCTCTGCCACCAACTGGTTTTGCTATCTTTGGAACAATCAGGACTCATGCGTTAAGCATCCCTTCCGTATCGCATTTATTGGAATAATCCTTGCAATCATATCTTTTTTTATCACATTGCTGGGGCTCTTGGTTTCGATGGTATCCTTGTGTGCTACGTTGGTGGATGGCCTAGTTTGCCAGTGTTAGTGAATTATGTATTATTCATTAAAAGACATTAAACCTATAAACATACAAAATCATGAAACATTTCTTTACTTTTTTGTCAGTCGTTGTACTTTTTGCAGTTTACATTCCGTCAGCAATGGCTTATGACTTCTCATCGGTGGCACCTTCGGGACAGACCCTTTATTACAACATCGTTGACGGCAAGGCAGAGGTAACATATCAAAATACTGCTTCCCCAGGATATACAAACCTAACTGGCTCACTAACCATACCCAGCAGCGTGACCTATAACGGCACCACCTACTCCGTCACCTCCATCGGCTTCGTCGCCTTCACTAACTGCAGCGGGCTCACTTCCGTTACTATCCCCAACTCCGTCACCTCCAGCCGCAACAACTGCAATGCTATAATAGAGAGCAGTACAAACACTCTTATTCTGGGTTGTGTGAACACAGTCATCCCCAACTCCGTCACCTCCATCGGCTACTATGCCTTCTATGACTGCAGCGGCCTCACTTCCGTTACTATCCCCAACTCCGTCACAAGCATCGGTTACTCTGCCTTCGAAAGATGCACAGGGTTGACATCCGTTACCATCGGCAACTCCGTCACCTCCATCGGTAGTTATGCCTTTAGGAACTGCAGCGGCCTCACTTCCGTTACTATCCCCAACTCTGTCACTTCCATCGGCGAATACGCCTTCCGAGGCTGCAGTGGCCTCGAAAGTATTGTTGTAGATGCTGGAAATAGTGTGTACGACAGCCGCAACAACTGCAATGCTATAATAGAGAGCAGTACAAACACTCTTATTCTGGGTTGTGTGAACACAGTCATC
>CACYJU010000002.1 GCA_902774845.1 uncultured Bacteroidota bacterium | reverse complement strand
TAACTATACTACTTATATATATTTTGTTTGAGAGCACACTGGCTGGAGATATAAGAATTCACCGTTCACTGTGTTCACCGTCGAAAAGACTCACCCCCCCTGGTGAGTCAATGTGGAACTTGTCGGACTTGTAAGACTTGTCGGACTTGTCGGACTTGTTGATAGGTCTTATGGGAGTAATAGGGCTAATAGGTCTTGGGGGGAGGCAGTGGCGAGAACGCCACTGAAATGCACAGTGATTTATTGATTGAATGATGTGGTGGTGGTTGCACGGAGGTCCGTGCCCGGACAGGGCGGGATTGGAGGTCCGTGCCCGGACAGGGCGGGATTGGAGGTCCGTGCCCGGACAGGGCGGGGATTGGAGCTTGCTTGCACGGAGCTTGCACGGAGTTAACACGGAGTTAGCGCGGAGTTAGCTGGACTCACCCCCAGCTCCCTCTCTGAGACTCTCCCCCTGCCCCTCTCTGGTTAGTGAGGGGGAGAGTTACGGGTGGTGGAGATTATTTGAGGGTGAGTTAGTTATAATAACTATCTTTATTTTGATGATAACTAACCTGGGTTTATTTTTGCACCATGATTCAAAACAGTGCATATACATCAAATGGGTTAAAGACCGGCGTCAGTGCTTATCTTGTCAAGTATCTTTTTAACGGTTTTGCAGAGTTCCTCGCCTTCCGTATAGTCGGCTTTGCAGGCGTAGTTCACCCTGTCTTCTTGCACAAGCTGCATGGCCGTAGCATGCTTCTTAGCGTCGCCGTACACGGCAACAGAATGGCCTCCCTGCCCTTTTACCACACTCATGCTGGGGACATCCGTCTCTCCATCGCCGAAGTATATCATGTGCTCGAACGGAATGGGTCGGTCTTCCTTTGCCACATATTCGTTGATCTTCTTGTTGTCGCTCACCTCGCGTATGCCTTTGCTTATCTTGAAGAGGAACTGGGTCTTGGTGGTATAGTCGACCGCGACGGCGGGCCAAAAGGCAACTCCGTCGACATTATACAGAAACGAGCAGGCATAGATATTCTCAAACTCGCTGGCTATCGGTGTGCCTTCTATCATCTCCCTGAGGCCGGAGGAGTTGATGTAGTGCTTGATGTTCAATCCGACCGACTTGCCATACTCGTTTATCAAGGAGAACCAATCCGTCACTCCTTTATACAGCTCCACTTGGGCTCCGAACCGGCGGAACGACTCCCGCTTCAGCGATATATTGTTGGCCGCTGCCTCCTGAAGCATCAGATACATATAGCAGAGTATTCCGCTGGCATCATTCGAAACAGCCATATTGACGGTTTTGTCCCAGAACTGTTTGGGATCTTTGCCTATGGCCTGCACGAAGCCGAACTCTTGCATATTCCCCGGCGAGAGGGTCCCGTCGAAGTCGTAGACGAGGGCTACGTCGATATGTTTCTTTTCTGTCATAACACTATACTCCGATCCCTCCCACTCCTAACGGTGCTGGATGTAGAGGACTGCCAGGAAGATGAAGAGGCCTATAAGGAAAATATAAAAAGCTATGCTGCATCCTTTGGGTGGCAGCGGACGGTCTTTGCGTCGCAGGAAGCGGCCCCAGTCGATAGGCTCCCGATCAGACCCTCCCCGACCCTCCCTGTCAGGGATGGAGTTGGGTGATGGTTGAGGGTTGGTATTTGATGGTTCGGTGGTCATGGTTCGGTGGTGGTTGATGGGGTTGTGTTTTTCTTGTTTTTGCGCTTACGGATGATCTTTATCGTGAACCAGATGACGGCCACGGCCAGCAGGGCGAGGATGGCTATGGAGAACTGATGGCTGTACTTCTCTATCACCGAGGGGTCGGCGGCCTTATAGGCGAGGTAGCCTATGAGGGCGAGTATGGAGTTCCACACTCCGGCACCGATAAAGGTGAAAAGGGTGAAATGGAGGATATTCATCTTGGCGAGGCCGGCGGGGATGGAGATAAGCTGTCGCACCACTGGGATAAGGCGACCGATGAGGGTGGAGATATTGCCGTGGTCGTTGAAGTAGTTCTCCGCCCGCTCGAGCTTCTCGCGGTTGAGGAGCAGGAGGTGTCCTACTCGACTGTCGACAATCTTATAGATGATAGGACGCCCGAGCCAGCGCGAGAGAAAATAGTTGATATAGGCACCGAGGAGTGCGCCGAGGGTGCCGACCAAAACTATAACCCAAATTTTCATGCCACTGCGGCTCTGCGGGTCGCTCGCCACATAGACGGCAGGAGGGATGACCACCTCGGATGGGAAGGGCACAAACGAGCTCTCAACGGTCATGAGGACCGCCACGGCACTGTAGTTCATGTGGGCGTCATACCAGCGGAGGGCGGAGGCAACAAAACCGTGAGAGGAACTGTCGTCGCCATGCACAGACTCAGCAAGCGAGACGGTCGCAGTGGTGTCGATCTGTGCCTGTATTGAGTAGGCGAATGGCTGGAAGAGCAGCAAGATGATGAGTTTTTTCATAGAGGAAAGGATTTAGCGGCTTTCGATGGTGGAGATGATCTCGTAGTCGTTCGACATCTCGGGACAGAGCGAGAGGAGCTCGTTGGCGTGGAACTGCGGGTCGGCGGTGCAGGCACGGATGGCGTTCAGGAGGAGTCCCCGTCGCCCGGTCTTGAAATAGCAGACGGCGAGGCGCAGGTTGAACTCGAGCTGGTCGAGGGCTTCGATGACCCCTTTCTCAAGCACGGTGACCGCCTCCATGTAGGACTCATGCCTAATGAGGTAGTCAGCATAGCGGAGCCAGCATTCGTCGGAGACCTCATCGAGGGTGATGGCACACTGGTAGAGTGTCTCTGCCTTCTCGTAGTCGCCCACCTGCTCCTGGAACATGGCGAGCTGGAGCATATAGGCTGAGGACTGCGGGTTGATGGAGAGCGCCCTCTCGGAGACTTCGATGGCGGTATAGAAATCGTTCTGATCTGCATAGCACTGTCCCAGCACCTGCCAGGCGTCGCCGAAATAGGGGTCTTCCTGTACGGTCTTGCGGAAGTAGACGGTGGCGGAGGTGGCGTTGCCGCTCTCGAGGTAGATCATGCCCATGGAGTAGTAGATCCACGACTTGTCGTCGGAATAGTCGAGACACTCGTGTAGGACGGAGACGGCCTTGCCCGGGTCGCCCGACTGACGGTAGGCGTCGGCGAGACAGAAGTAAGCCTGGACGCTGGTCTTGTCGATGACGACCGCATACTCGTATGCATCGATGGCCTGCTGCCACATGTCGAGGTTCATGCAGGCGCGCCCGTAGGCTATCCACGCTGAGAATGAATAGGGATGGGCTTGCGTCTGCTCGCGGAAATAGGCCTCGGCTTCCTGGTGGAGACCCTCGTCTTCGTAGATGCAGAGGAGGTTGTACATCGAGCGCTCCTCATCGGGGTTCTCGGTGATGGACTTCTTATAGTAGAGGACGGCTTTGTCGAAGCGGTCCATCTTGTAGTATTCGTCGGCCATATTGCCGTAGATGAGTCCCAGCTCGACGCCGTCAGCGGAGGCCATCTGGTAGTACTGGAGGGCTTTCTGCGGCTGGTCGAGCATGCCGTAGACGAGCCCCATGGCATACTGTGCGTCGGTATTGCCTGGTTCGGAACGGAGTATCTCTTTCAGGAGGGTGAGAGCTGCCTGCGGGTTGTTCTGTATGCTGTACATGTGGGCGCGGCGCAACTTGAGCTCGTTGGCGTTGGGGAAGAGCTGCTCGCCGTACTTGAGGGCCGACTGTACAGAGTCAACATCGTTGGTCTCGAGGTAGAAGTCGAGGACGATCTCGAGCTGGTCCATGTCGACATACTGCATGCCGCCCTTGCGTCGGAGTTTCTCATAGTTGAGCACGGCCTCGCGGGTATCTTTATCGAAGTTTTTGAATCGGTCGAGTTGCATCTTTTTTAGTGCTTGAATGCTTGATTGCGTTATTGCTTGAGTGATTTAGTATGTTAGAAGGAGAATCTTATGGTCAGGCCGCCTTTGGTTGTGGAGTTGGGGTAGGCGTTGGAGATGAACGGGGTGTTGATGTTTGTCTGGAAGAAAGCGCGGAGCGTGAGCGTGGTGGAGAGCGCGTACTCGGCTGATATCTCTGCCATCCAGACCTTGCTGCCCGAGGAGATCTGGCTCACGTTCTGGTTTATCTTGCGTATCTCGGTCTTGTTGCTGTTGTAGGTGAGGTTGAACTGCAGCACCACGTCGCTCTTGATGTCGTGACGCAGACGTCCGACCTTGAGGTGCATCTCTACATCCTTGAAGCGGTAGCCCGCACCTACGGTGATGCCGTTGCGAGAGGACTCGGTGAGCTGGTTGTTGGCGAAGCTGAGAGCCAGGGTGCGGTTGCGCTGGAGGGAAAAGTTGACCTGGAAGCTGTTGACCATATTCAACGCCAGCTTGATGAGGGGGTTGAACTGCTCGGTTATGGAGATGCCTTCGGCGCTGAGTGGCGGCACATAGTCGCCTGTGGCGTTGAGGACCGACTCGGTGCCATAGTCGTAGCCGTCGATGCCCGAGATGGCGGCGTCGGTGTAGAAGTTGCCCACGCTGTAGGTGGACGTATACTTATGCGAGAGGGAGATATTCGAAAACCACTTCTTGAGGAACTCTATCTTCCCGAGTCCTGTGTAGGTGATGCTCCAGTTGGGCAGCGGCATCTTCAGGAACGGTGTGAAGCCGTGCTTGGAGACATCCTTGCCCATATAGGTGGCCAGGAAGCTGGTGAGGAGGACCGTCTGCTGGTTGGCGCTATAACCTGCGGGGTAGTACTCGCCCGTGATGGAGTCGCGCACCGGGTCGTTGCTGTACGGGTCGGGGTTGGCTGCCGCCAGGCGGTCGGCTATAACATGGCGGTTCTGTAGGAACTCGGCATAGAGCTCGTCGGGGTCGCGGAACGAGGTGGCGAGCGCCCAGGCGGTGGTGGTGTAGGAGCCGGTCATCATTGGCGAGAGCGGCCCTTTGACTACATCCTCGACATTGTCGAACTTATAGTAGTATTCCTCGCGACGAGAATAGTTCTCGGTGGCGGTGATGTCGATCTTCATGTTGCGTATCGGTTCGAGGGAAGCCTGGAGCGAGAAGATACGGTTGGCGGTATTCCAATGCGGCTGGTTGAGCAGGGTGTCGTGACTGAGGAAGTCGTTCTTCAGAAGCTCTTCTGCCACGTTTTCCGTCTGACCTACGACAAACCATCCGGGAGCGCCGCGCTTCCGTGGATCGAGACCCACGATGGTGGCCTCACCCATGAATCCTGGTATATGTCCGCCGGCGGCCTGACTGTACTGGATGTTCAGCGTGCGGAGACCGGTGATGAAACGGAGTCCGAAATAACCCACCTGACGCCAGCGTTCAGCCACCTCGGCCTTATGGAGCGAGTCGGCAATGGCTTTCGACAGGGAGTCGTTGAGGTCCATGCCACGTTTCTTGTCGAGCTTGTTCTTATTCTTGTCCTTATCCTTGCTCTTGGATTTGTTGTCCTTCTTCGGTTGCGGAGGTGCCTGTGCTTTCTTTATGAGCTTGAATTTGTTGTAGAAGGTCTGCATGGTGGCCGAGGCGGTGGCGGTGAAGGTGGCCGAGTTCTCAATCACGCTTCCCATCGACTTGAGGGCTTCGGTGGCACCCTGATAGTTGTAGTTGGTGCGGTAGGTCACAGGCAGTCGGAGGAAGTCGAGGTAAGGCAGCTTGTTGATGGGTATGTCGTAGGTGACCTGGAGGTTCTGCTGATAGTTCTGCATGGTGCCGCCACGCAGCATTGAGTGCCAGATGGAGTCGGAACCCGAGCGGGTCTCGATACGTCCGATAGGCTCGTCGATACGTGCGTTGGCGTTGGCGTCGTATTGGATTTTGAGGTTGGTCGAGATATCGTACTGGAAGCCATAGTCGCGACGCCAAGTGAACTGCTTGAAATATGTGGGTTTCATGATGATGAGCGCCTCGCTCTTGTTGCGCAACATCGTCTCCTCGAAGTCGCGGTAGATCTCAGTGGAGAAGGAGAGGTTCTTGGGCTGGTACATCAAGTTGAAATCCTTGAATATCTTCCAATTCTTATTGTTAAAAGCTTTCACCTTAGCGAATGGCCGGTACTGCTTGGGTTGCTGCACCGAGTAGTTGTAGCTGAATCCGCCGCGGTGCTGGTCTTTCTTGTAGTGTTCTATATCGTCGTCAGAGCTGCGCTCACCGCTATAGGCATAGCTGAAGCTGAAGTTCTCGAAGTCGTAGAAGTGTGGTTTGAGGGCGGCCTTGCCCACACGCTCCTTGCGTATATTGGTGAGGGTGAGGTTGGTGGTCTGCTTGCGCTGCTGAGTCATGTGCTTTATGGAGTCACGCTCGGCGGCTGTCTGGTAGGTCTGAATGTCTTTCTTCAGTATGACGTCCTCGTCGAGGGGGTTGTACTCAGGGCTTCCTATCTCGTTGGCCCAGTCGACATAGAGCGGGATGTGCATACCCCATTTCTCCGGCAGCATGCGACCGAGCTCAAAGTCGAGGGTGGCCTGCAGGTTGAGTCGGTTGATGAGTTCGGGGTCGGTGAGCTTGTCCTCGAGGTTTCCGAATCCCGACGAAGTGTAGGCACCATAGAGCGAGAGGTTACCAACGTCGGCGAGGTTGGTGCGAGCCAACGCCATAGCCGACCATCCACCTTTGTTGGTGTAGTCGCTCAGACGCAGCTCGTTGATCCAGACGATAGCGCTGCGAGACACCATCCCTGTTTCACTATCCGCCTTGGGATTTCGCACACCAATCATGATTACCTTCACCTTGCCGAGGTTCGGTCGTCCAAGCACGGAGTATTTCTTACCGTCGATATACTCGCTGTAGAGCATTGTGGAGCTGTATAGGTCCTCACCGCTGCGTATACTGCGGTTGCGATTGGTCTTTATCTCGGTCATAGCCTGGAGGTCGATCTCGACGTTGTTCTCCGTAGGCCAAATGGCGTATGGGTCGTCGGCCGAGGTACCCCACTCGGTGAGTTTGAGCGGTATCTCGTATTCGTAGTAGTTCTTGGTGTAGTCGCTTCCGAGACGTACGAAGAGGACGAGATCGTCGTCATCGAGCACATCGGTGGCGAACTTCTTCTCAGCGTGGGCGTACATCTTCAGTTTGCCGTAGTAGCGGAGGTCGTAAGAGGTGTTGCGGTAGATGGCGCGAGCGTCGCCCGAGGCGAGGTCGGTGATGTCGAGGCTTACAGCCTGCTCGTTAAGCTGGGTGTAAGAACTGCTGGTGCTGTACCACTCCTCACGCTCGATTCCGGGAGGCAGGACATACGGCACGGGGTCGCGGCTGCCGTTCTCTTCGATATTGACTGTACCGAGGTTGAGGCTGGTGTTCTCGCCATAACCGGTAGGATAGTCGCCTGGCTGCAGGAGGTCTTCGGTATACTTTCTCCAGGTGCCGTAGACCAGCTCGAGGGTAGCGAATCGCAGTATGATAGGCTCCTCGAAGTCTTTCATGAACATACGCATGAAGCGGATGGACTGGTAGCCGTTGATCTTACCCACCTTGCGCATCGGCTCACGGATGGGGATGCGGAACTGATACCAGCGGCAGTTGGTGGTGGTGCCGTTGGCGAGCTCGATATCGCGGGCGTCCTGTATGTCGACGATGTAGTTCTCGCCGATATTCATGTGCTCAGGGTCGATCTCCACCATGTACTCGTAGTAGTTTTCCGCGTCGCTGAGGGTGTTGTCTTTATTTATATCCTCGACGTTAGGCAGGTTGGTGGCGGCCGTCGGGTAGTTCTCTGGGCTGTCCTCGTCGACGGCGGAGTTGCCCTCGGGGTTGTTGTAGTATTTATAGCGGTCGTTGATTTTCACGTTGTTGTCGTCGTAGTATGACGAACGGTAGTAGCGGAAGTCGTCACTACTGGGGTCGGCGGCGGCGTTGGTATAGGCTCTGGAGGAGGTGCCGAAGAGCTCCCCTACCCTGCTGACATAGTCGCCGAAGAACGACTGCTCGTCAGTGATATTGTGAGTGCTCGAGAGTCCATCATAACCCACATCCTGATACTTACGCGACGAGCCCTCGTTGTCGAATGCGTTGACCACAGGCTGCGCGATAGGCACACGTCCCCAGATGGTGGTGTCGACGTTGGCGATGGTGGAGTTGGTTGGCAATCCGTTCTCGAACGACTTACGGCCGTCGCGGAGGATATCCTCGCTTATGTCGCCTAGGTTGATATAGAGCTTACCGCCGGTATGATCAGGATTGTCGATGAAGGGGTCCATAAGCCAGAACTCGATGGTCTGAATGTTCTGTGTCTCGAAGTCGGTATAGTCGAGTTCGCGCATGATACCGCCCCAACGCGACTTGGGGTCTTCCAGCTTGCCTTCGGCGTTCATACCAGCACTATACTGGGTGGCGTCGGTCTCGTAGTTATATGGACCTTTCTCGTCAGGATAGTAGGCCATGTTGAGCTCGTAGACAGTCGTAGGCTCGCCTGCCGCCAGCTCTTTATTAGGAAACACCTCCTGCTCGGTGATACGGCGAGCGTAAGGCTGAGAGCGGTCGTCGGCGTCGATATTACGAGGCGAGTTGCTGCTATAGAAGAGGTTGTCGATACGATACCAAGCCAGGCGGGCACGGTTGAAACCGTAGGCGAGACCGCTACCCAAAGCTGTCTCGCGGAAGAGCGGGTTCTCTGAGTCGGCATCCTGCGGGGTGCTGGCCAGATGCCAGTAGTTCACGCCCTTCAGGTCGATAGAGCTCTCCGCACCCTCGAAGTCGTCGACATAGGAGGTCTTGCCGTCCTCACTTCCGGTATTGGTCATGCCTGGTATGAAGTGGGCGAACTCGGCAGTGAGGGTGAGGTTAGACATAGCCTTGGTGCTGATGCCTGGCAGGAAGTCGACAATCTTCGTCACCCACGGCACCTCTGTCTTCCAGTTGAAGTCAATGCCCCAGATGGTATTGCTCGTAGGCTCCTCGCCGAAGTTGTTCTTCTGAGTGAGAGGTTTCTCGTAGAGGTTCATCACGGTGGCACCCAAGTTGAGGTCGGGCTTGAACTCATAGTTGAGGTGCAGACCCAGCATGCGCTTGGTCATCATCGAGAACGAGTTGTTCTCGCTCGACACGCTTATCGGGGTGCCGCTGCTCAGGATGCTCTCGTTGACGATACGCACCGTACCCATGGTGTAGTCGACGGTGTAGTCGACATTCTCTATGAGCGGCACACCGCCTGCTGTCACAGTCACGCTTCCCGGGGCCACGCTGTAACCCAGCGATATCTCGCCACTCACCTTCGAGGTGAAGTAGCCTTCGAGGTAGAACTTGTTCTTGTCGGCATACTGTTGAGCGAGGGTGCGGGTCATGGTGTAGAGCGAGTCGTAGCAGTACTTATCGGCATACTCGCCGTTGCCCAACAGCTCTCGGAGGTCTTTACCGAAAGGCTCGACCAAGGGGAAGAAGATACGTCCCGTAGACGACTGTATGACGCCACCGTGGAAAGCAGCCGAGTCGAACCAGTCCATAACTCCGTCGGCATAGTAGTACTGACGGGATGCGTCCATACGGTCGAGACCCAAGAGCTCGATGAGAGGCACACCCTCCTTCGGTCCGTCGACGAAGAAACCCGTGCCCACTCCGCCGTTAGTACCCTCGTATATGACGTTCAGGCGGAAGTTGTCGCGGCTTATCTGAGTGCTCTTCAAGAAGTAGACGTTCTTCATCATAAGCCGCCACATAGGATTGCGGGTATCTATGGCAGTACCTTTCAGCAGCTTCACCACGAGGGTGTTCGGGTCGTTCACACCGTCGGTGGTCATCTCACCCACCTGATAGACGGTGGTATCTCCTATCACCTGATACTGGAAGGCAACAGCCAGCACCTGGTCGTTACTCAGAGGCTGACTGAGCGAGATGAATCCGAGGTCTTCGTTGAGGGTATATTCGCTGCTGTTAAGCAGGCGGGCACTCTCTATCTTCTCGTAGTCGGAGGCAGCCGTCAACCCGAGACCCTGCATATAGCTTGAAACGTTGTTGACGCTTCGGATGGCCGAGAGGTTGATGAGCTGCAACAGGTTGTTGACGTTGTTGTTAGGCAGTTGCGACTGCGGGCGGTCGGGGTCGCTCCACTGACCGCGTCCTACCACACCTGGAGCGGCGGGGTTCGACTCACCCAGGTCGGTGATGGCGAGGAGGTTGCGGTTCTGCGTCACCGCAGCACCAATATTGGTGCGCCACACCTCGACACGCAGTATCTTCACCGGCGAGTTGACCACAGGCAGCGTCTGAAGGGATTTGTTGTACTGCTCGTAGAAGTATTGCGAGAGGAAATAGTGGCGGTTTTCCTCATATTCGTCGGCACGTATCTCGAACTCACGACTGCTGGCACCACCTTTCACCTGCATGTTCTCGGTGCTGGTCTCTTTCTCGCTCACCACAGCGTCTACTGTCAGCTTACCGAACTTCAGCTTCGTGTGGAAGCCGAAAAGCTGCTGACTACCCTTGATGAGGGTGGTGTTGAGCGGGAAGGAGATGTCGGCTGCCTCGAGGAGCTGTATGATGTCGTCCTCCTTACCCTCGTACTTGAGTTTTATCTTGTTCTCGAAGTCGAAGGTGGCCTGCGTGTTCCAGTTGATGTCGAAGTTTATCAGGTCGCCGATCTTGGCGTTGAGGCTTATCTGTATGTTCTCGTCGAAGTCGAAGGTGGTGATGCTCCGTTTGTTAGCGTCGAGCTGTGGGTCTTTGCGGTAGTTGTTCACCAGCTGGAAAGTAAGCTCGGCGCTTCCGCTGGGTGTGATTTTTATCTCAGGCTTGCCTATAAGGCTCTCCAACTTGCGGCTTATCTCCTTGAACCCTGGTATCTTGCTCAGGAACCCGCCCGACGACTCCTCCTCGCCGCTCGACTTGTTGGTGGTGCGCCAGTAGTCTTTCATCAGCTGGTCCATCTGCCAATCCTGATACTCTTCAAAGGTCAGATATTTTCTTCCCAACACCACGTTGCCCACCTTGCGCACCTGCACGTAGTCGCCCGTCTCGGCGTCGTACTCCACCGTGGTGGTTATCGCCGTCGGGACATAGTCGCTACCCATCTGATGCCATGAGGTGCTGTCAGACTGAGCGAAGACAGCCGCCGACAACGACATCAGCAGTGCGAAGAGCAGAAAACGGATATGTTTTGAATGTTTGATTGTCTGAGTGTTTGAGTAGTTGGATGTGACAGCCACTTACGCATTAACGCATTTGAGCAATCACGCAATAATTATAGTTTCTGCATAGCCTGTTTCATCATCTGCTCGACGGAGATGGCGGGATCGATGTCGCGCAGCACTTTCTCCACAGCAGGTTTGGGAAATCCCAGCATGACGAGGGCTGCCTGAGCATCGGCCTTATTCTGGCTGAATGCCGGAATGCCCGACTGACCAGGCACTTGGGCATCCGCCAACGACAAAAGCTGGCCACCCACCACCTTGTCTTTCAGTTCGAGTATGATGCGCTGGGCCGTTTTGGCACCTATGCCTTTCACGCCCTGTACCGCACGTATGTTCTGGGTCGATATGGCAGAGGCGAGTTCGGACACCGTCATCGACGAGAGCATGATGCGAGCGGTGGCGGCACCCACCCCGCTGACCGAGAGCAGCAGACGGAACATCTCACGTTCCTCCACTGTAGCGAATCCATAAAGGAGGTAGGCGTCCTCACGCACTATCTCGTGCACCCATAGACGGGCACTCTCCTGCTCTTTCACCGCAGCATAGGTGTTGAGCGACACCTCAATCAAGTATCCCACCCCACCGCAGTCTATAACCACCTGCGTGGCGGTGGCTGAAGCTATCTTTCCTGAAATATATTCGTACATCCCTTTGAATGTGTTAATGCGTTATTGTGTTAGTTAGCAAGTCAATGTCTCCATCGTTTTTCTTCGGGTTCGACCGGGAAGGTGTACCCTTTGCCCTCGGCCGGAGAGCCCTCCTTGAGGTGATAGTCATGCTCCTCTGTGTCTTTAAACTGAGGATCGACGTCGATACAATCCACCACAATGGAATTACTCAGCCGACCCACTCCCTTGACCACCGAGCCAGTGAAGGTCACGTCGAAGACAGCGCCGTCGTTCTTGTCCTCCATCACCTCGGTCTCGGCGTAGGTGCCATAGATGATACAGTTCTCGAAGGAGACCTGGCTCAGGTCGCGCAGCACCGTTTGACCGCTGGAACTCATATACCAGTTGTTCAACACCAGCCCTGGCATCTTCCGCGCCGAATATCTCCAGTAGTTCGCCAGCGTGGCGTTGCGGAATCTTCCTTTGCCGCCATACTGCATGGAGACCGCAGCGGTACCGCAGTCGGCCACCAGCACGTTGTCCGCCTCCACCCACGCGCCCTGCGCCACGATGCCTGCGGTTGAGTGGTGCATAATCACCGTATTCGACAGCCTCAACGTCGGATTGCTGTTCACGTTGGTATCGACTATGATGCCTATGGTCCCGTTCTCTATGTAGGCGTGGTCTATCTCGTTGTCCTTGCTTCCGGCGCTGAGCCATATTGCATTCCACTGACCCGGAAGTCCTCGGTACCACTCGTCCTGCCTCAGCGAGGTGAACAGCACAGGCTGCTCCTCCGTCCCCTGCACTTTCAGCGTTCCGCAGTTATACACCCACAGCGTTGCGTCGGGAGCGAAATAAAGTTCGTCGCCTGCCAGGAGGGTCAGCGTCGTAGCCGAGTCCACCACCGCCTGCCCTATGATGACGTGCGGCAGCTGGTGGTTCCAGTTGTCACAGTCTATCACCGAATAGCTCCTGCCCGACTGCGGGTTGTGATAGACGGCGTTTCGCCCGTAAGCCGTAAGCACTATCGACTTGCATCCCACGCCGCCGGTATGCTCATACTGCAGGTCTATGAAGTCCTGCACCAGAAACGGCTCAGTCGAGGCATTGGGGTTGATGTTCACCCTCACGAAGATGAAGCAGCTGTCGCCTGCGGCAATCTCCAGGTTCTGCACCCGCATCGAGGTGTCTCCGTCGATATTGGTGCGGAATCGGCTCCCATGCCCCCCTCGCAGCCCCACGGCCTTAAACCTCACAGTCTTCTTTCCGTGGTTATACACTTTCACCTGACGGGTCGTGGAACCTAACGTCGTGAACACAGTGTCGAAAGTCAGCGTGTCGCAAGAGAATGTCAGCTGTATATCGCTCTCTTTCAGCAGTTCATCTTCTCTGACACACGACACTCCGCCCACAAAGAAAGTGAGCCCCGCAGCCAGCAAAAGGAATATGTATATTAGTCGTTTCACGATTTGACGTTACTATAGCCAACTAAAGTAACGCCAAATTCAACTCCTTATTATATATGGTAACATGTTATTGCGCTAATGTGCCAGTGTGCTTGTGGAAGCAGCTCGCTTATAGCATCAGCGCGTGTACAAGTCAAACACCTCGTTCAGCCGTTTCTGGCACACGGGGCAGAAATGTGCGTAGTGGTTCATCATGCAGTTCGTCACCGGCCTGTACAGCCCCTTCGACTGGTATCCCGCTCCCTCATACACCCCCAGCGGCCCGCAGTCGCGCTTCCCCAGGTCTTTCACCGGCTCCGTCGGTATCGGTGTCCCCTCGGGCAGCATATCCTTCCACTTGCTCTCAAAGTCCTTCAGAGATGTGATATTCGGCTCCACTGGCTCAAACTCTCCCTTGTATATCTCCGTGTAGCTCAGATTCTCATCCACATACTCGTCCGCCAGCCCTCCTATCGAGTGCCCCAGCTCGTGCGGCGTCACCATGTCGCTCATCTTGTTCGTCGAGCTCACGGCGTAGAAGTTGTATATCCCGCCGCCACCATATTTGTCGTTGTTCACCAGTATCAAGATATGGTCGAACGGAACTCCGTCCAGCAGGTCGTGCAGCTTGAACAGCTCGTCCGTCATCAGGTAGCGGTCCGCACCGAGCGTGCCATATTTCGCCCCAGCGTCGCCCTCAATGCCCCAAATATTAAAGTCATCCTTGCGGCTCGCGAACGGCTCTTCCGACAGGATGACGTTCTTCATTCGCTCGAAGTCGCTTTTCAGCTTCGCCGGCTCTTTCTCATACCCCTGCGCCACTATCGCCACGTCCACCTTCCAGTTCGAGTTCCCCTTGTATTGCAGCCTTTTAGCATGTCTCGACTGTCTCCGTTCCGGTTTGTTTTTCTTCGGGTCAAAATGGAACATTCCCGTAGTGTGAAACTCTTGGTCCTTCCCTCTCGTCTCCATCACTATATCCACCGCCTTCAACGGCATCGGCACCTGCACCACTTCCTCATACGTCACCATCTTCTTCTTGCCTTCGTCCGTACCGCAGTATTCGCTGAACAGACTCCCGTACGTCCGGCTGTATATCGCCTTCCCGCTCTCCGCGTCCTTCACCACCACCCGGTAGTCTCCGTTGTTCATCGGGTCTATCAGCTGTGTCAGCGACCCTCCCCACTGTCCGTTCTTCGCCACATACCTCACCAGCCTCACCGACTGCATCTCAGCGTTTCCGACCCTGTGGTAGTCCACCCGCAAAGTCCTGTTCTTGAACCACATCCCAAACTCCGACTCCTGTCCCCAGCAGCCCAGAGCCATCACCGTCGCCACCAAGGCGCAAACCAATTTCTTCATCATAGTCAATCCAATTTTTTTGCAAAAGTACAACTTTACCTTGATGCATCCACATCAAAGTTTTCAACACCACCACCCCAAACCATCCCGCACCTACAAAAGCTTCAAAACGCCCACCCGATCCTCGTAACAAACAGCATCGACGCATATCTCTGAAACACCACCCTGCCGCGGTCTATCAGGTCCCCGTCGTGCACTTTCTCCGCCACGAGCCCCACCTGACTCTCCAGCGTCAGCCCGAACGGTATGTTCACCCTCACGCCCGTGAAGAACACCGGCCTCACGCAGTCCTGCCGCAGCGTGTACGGTTTCGTGATTATATCCCACCCCTCGTTGCCCACATAGCAGTCAAACTCCCTCCACGCATGCACCCAGTTCGCACCCACGCCGATATACGGCATCGCGCCACACCTACGCTGTTTCACCGGGTAGAATCTGTATTCCACCTGTGCGAACATCGCATTCGTCACGTTAAACAGGTCCAGCTTGCTCGGCAGCCCCACTGCCACGTTCACTCCGAATCCCGACCGCAGCCCCACCCGGCACTCATACCCCACGCTCGGCTGGCAGAACATCAGCGTCGAAAGCCCCATCTTCACGTTATGTCACGCCACACCCTCCTCAGGCTGCTGCCCTCGCGCCGTCGGCATCCACGCCGCCAGCGCCATCATCAGTATGCATACAATCTTTTTCATCTTCTCAATAATAGCCTATGAAAGTTCCCATCTTAATAATAACCCATGAAAGCCCCCGTCGAGTCATCCCACCTGCTCTTTATAGGCCACACCTCCATCGTGTCCGTCCGCCCCGTGTTGCTCCAGTACAGCGTGTCCTCTCCCGACGTGATCAGAAGCGTCCACGGAGTCCTCTCAAACTTGAATTTCGCACCGTTCCCGTACGGGTTCTCAAGGTTGTGTACATATCCGAACGCCCAACGTCCGTTCCGGTCGCTCCGCGCGCTCCCCAGCGCCTTGAACTCATGCACCCACGGCGATGCCTCTACCCCAGCCTCGAAAAACAGCAGCTCCGCACCGCTCACCGTCTCCGTCCGCGTGCTGTCCGTATATACCACTCCACGCATCTCATACTCCTCATACCTCTCCCCGCATGAACACAACGCCGCCACCGCCACCAGACAAACAAAAAACATTTTCCGCATAATCCGTCAATTTTATTATTTATTTTGTACTCGTTTTATGTCGCTTATTGTATTTGGCCGTGTTGAAACGATAGCCAAAGTTAAAGGTCACACCGTGAATCACATAGTCGGGCGCCTTAAAAAAAAGACCGGGACTATATGACAGCTGCCATACAAACGACTTGTAATCCAACCCAACGCCGGCCTTGAAATAGAACGCATACGGAAGACACGTCCCTGCCGACAGACTGAAATACGGTACGCACTTTCGTTTGCGCTTAACATAGATATCGGTCTGCAGATACGCCACCGGCAGCGGCATAGCATATACACTATTGTCATAAGGGTCTGCATCGTGGTAGTTGTTGATATAGAACATCAGCCCTACTCCTCCGCCAAAGTAATACCTGTCATTTTTCATCACTCCCATTGTAAGCGTTGCCGACGGCAGCGGCAGCGGCATAGCATACACTCCCATATAGCCCACTCCCTGGAAGTGTACCTCTCCAGCAGCATCCGGTTCTTCCTCCCTCCGAACTACAACCGTGTCAAGTGCCAAACTGGCTTCTTTCTGCGACACCACATGGTGATAACGCTGCGTATTGAAACGATAGCCTATGTCAAGCGAGAACGAGTGTCCAAGCGGATAATTCGATCTGTGCAGATATACAAACGGACTATAGCAAAGCTGTACAAACGCATTCCTATATTCCACGCCAAACCCAATTTTGCCGTAGACATTCGACGCTGCAAAATTAAGCTGCAACCCCACAGACGACGTTAAATATGGTGTCCACTTCAAATCATTACGCAGATACACATCGCCTCTAACAAAGAACAACGGCGAATAAAAAGGACTCCACCTTAGGTTTCCTTCCCCGTAACGCTGGCTCATCTCCGAAATCATAAAACCCACGCCTCCACCCACAAATCCTCTCTCTTTTATTCTCACGCCCAGTGCCATCTGCACATTGGGCGACAGTATCGGCCTCGGTTCGATATTCAACCCCAAACTGCCCATACCCTGAAACCATACTTGCCGGTCTAAGGTCTCACTTGCATCTGAGGTTTCTACGTTTTGAGCCAGTACGTCCACAAACCCCATCACACAAAACAGCAGGAGCCAAAACCTTATATGGCTTTTTGCCAGACAAACAAAAAACATTTTCCGCATAACCAGTCAATTTTTATTTTGCAAAAATGCATCCTCACCAAAATTTTCAACGCCTTAGACCCAAACCACCCCGCACCTACAAAAACTTCAAAACGCCCACCCGATCCGCGTAACAAACAGCATTGAGGCATATCTTGGAAACACCACCTTGCCACTACCAATAAGATCTCCTTGGTGCTCTCTCTCCGCCACGAACCCCATCTGGCTCTCCAACGTCAGCCCGAACGGTATGTTCACCCTCACACCAGTGAAGAACACCGGCCTGACACAGTTCTGCCTTAACATGTATGGTTTTGTGACAATATCCCAGCCTTCGTTGCCCACATAACAGTCAAATTTCCTCCACGCATGGACATAATTCGCCCCCACACCGATATATGGCATTGCACCTTTACGGCGCTGCCTCACTGGATAGAACCTGTATTCCACCTGCGCGAACACCGCATTCGTCTCGTTGAAGGAATCAAACTTATTCGGTAATGCAAACGCCACGTTCACTCCAAATCCCGACCGCAGCCCAACACGGCATTCATACCCCACGCTCGGCATACAGAATATCATTGACGAAAGGCCCATCTTCACGTTATGGCGAGCCACACCCTCCTCAGGTTGCTGCGCCCGCACCGACGGCACCCACGCTGCCAACAAAACCATAATTATGCATACAATCTTTTTCATAATCACCAGCATATATAGTTATCATTTTCATAATTGTCATACCACCAACTTGAATCACTCCAGTCAAAATGGATGGGATACACATACAACATATCGAAGTAGTTCTCCCCATCCCATTTGCCCGCCTCGCCCCAATAGAGCGTGTCGCCACCCGAAGTTATCATAAATGAAAACCTGCTGTAGTCTCTCGACATTTTTGCGGCATAAGTGTACGGATTGTCAAGGTTGCGGATATAGCTGAATGCCCAACGGCCGCTGTTGTCTGTCACAGCGGTTCCGACAGGTGTCAGGTTGTGCTTTTCGGGCGACGGCATTCCGTCCACCTCATAAAACGACAACTTGGCGTTGCCAACAGTTTCGGTCATTGTACTGTCGGTGTACATCACTCCACGATACTCATAGCCGGAGTATCCCTCCTCGCATGAAGTCAACAAGAGCAGAGCAACAATCACAGTTGCATAGATTTTGATAGCTTTCATTTTCATCTCCCCACGGTTTTATTTAGAATATTCGTAAAATTCGGTCGTTTTCGTCTCAGAACGGTACGTGTTCGATTCGAAACCCTGTACGTACGTCCTACTGACTGGGTAATCGTTATTGTCGTACTGATAGAAGTACCTCGATCCATCCCCACGCTGCACAATATTATTCTCGCTCAACATCATGCCATACTCCATAAACCAACCCAGACATCCGTAGTGTGGATTCCTCTTTTTGTCGTATGTGATATCTTCTCGGCTGGACTCTTCTCCTGGAAATATGGTGATAATTCGGGTGATATTGTTGCCCGTCCATCCAAATTCCATCGAAAAGTTCATTTGCGCCCCACTCTTAGCCCTCATCACAGACTCATAATCGGCCACGAGCTGATGTGCCACCAAACCAGTCGGCAAGGCCATCCTCAAAATCGACCGTTCTCCACTAACAATGTTTTTGCCAGAAACTGCAACATTCACCATGGCAACATCCACACGCGTAATCTTGTCTCCCGTATGACCATAATACAGCAAAATCCTCTCCTCACCATCGACACTATAAACAGCCTTGGAGAGTTTCTTGTCGTCATACTCGAATACAAGTGAATCCTCATACCCTATACTGTTACCCGATTCGTCGCAGAACATGTCAACCACACTCACCAGTTTCTTGCCGTCGTATCGAAACATCCTCTTCTGGTCAACATATTCGCCGTTATAATAAAAATCTATCCGTTCCAGTCTATTTCCTTTCCATATCCACTCCTTGCTCTTGTATTTACCACACGTTTCCGGCATATTGTCAATCCATCGAGTCTGGACACTGTCATAAGTCGCGCTTGTGCATTGCATCTGCTTATATTCAACCACCACCTTCCTTTTTGGGTTATACGCCCCATCCTCTTTCTGGCAGCCAATAAAAACAATCAAAACTGCCATCATCAACAAAAAAACTTCTATCTTTTTCATAATATCAAGGTTTTGTTATTTCATCTTCAATTTTACATTTTGGACCACCGTGGCGGTACCGCTATACCAATGTCCGTCACCTCCAATATACGGTGCTTCTCGGAACGACACAGCGACAGAAGTGTCGGCATAAAGCCCATTCGCGGTGCTATCGATGTCGCAATACTCCACCGTCATGGTATCGTAGGGAATTACCCGACACGACACATTATATGCACCATTTACATCGGTCGTGTCTTTAGAACCATACATCTCAACCTGTATTCCATCTATAGGCTTTCCCTCATCGTCGGTCACCTTACCCAATACCCTATAAGTCGCCTCCGGCGTACCATATTCAAGCGCCATCGGCTCTTTAGTGCATGAGAGATTAACTCCCAACAAGCCTGCAAATGTCACATACAGCCAATTTTTCAGTTTCAGGTATCTTATTTTCATACAACTAAGATTAAGTCCATAGTCAAGGTTATTTCTTTACTGCCGTGCAGGTGTAGGTTTTGGTATCACGGTTGTATCGAATCTCCACACTGTAACCCTCACGCATCTTCTTGGTACTCCACGACACCGCATCTCCTCTATTTGTAGTAGTGTGTGACGTCTTTTCCTTGGTCCCACCCTTAACCTTAATCTGTTTTCCTGGAGTGACATTCACCACATGTCCACGATAGGCTTCGCCCACCATCTTGTCCATAAAACGGTATAGCTCGGCATCGTTCATAATCTCAACCAACTCCCCGCGCCTTCCATCTATGGTATAGTACACCATGAGATTCTGGCGAACCCTGTATTCGTTGCCGTTGCCGTCCACACTG
The DNA here is from genome assembly GCA_902774845.1 of uncultured Bacteroidota bacterium. GTDB lineage: Bacteria > Bacteroidota > Bacteroidia > Bacteroidales > P3 > Colimorpha. The sequence goes on along the minus strand of CACYJU010000002.1, from coordinate 168,391 downwards.
AGAGAAAAGCCCTCCTGCTTACTACATCCGACACTCAAGATGCTCAAAAGTGCCATAAGCGCAACTGTAATAATTTTCTTATTCATATTGTTTTAAAACATTTGTTTCTATTCCATTTCTTTAACTTTTCTGGTCAGCACCGCCTCCACTTGACCCTCGTTCTTGGTATCGAACACACATATCGACCGCAGCGACTTGGAAATTGCCACCACACAGTCGTCATTATGTGGTTCTTCAATAGTCCCGTAGGGATTGTTGCGTGGTGCAAGTCTAAACATTGTGCTACATTCGTTCTCTGCATCTTCGGATGCAGCCAGTGAAGGCGGCATATCGAAGTCCCTAACCAGCGTCTCCCAAGCAGACTCATCACTAGCTTCGAGCAGGGCGACAGCAATACTGAGCGTGTCGTTGAGCTTGAAGTCGCCTATGTACGATGCCTCTATGGTAGTGTAGTCCTTGTAGCGACGGAAAACATCGCCAGGAGCGCCCTCCATCCTCATGCGAGGCCAACATCTCAACAGCACCGGCACAACTACGGCGAGGACGATGAGCAGGGATGCAATAATGTAATATCGTCTGTCGCTTCTCATTCCTATCCTATGATATTGTCTATTTTTACACATACGGCTGGAAGTTCTTCTGCCGTAACCGCCGCCGTCGATTTCTGACTGGGGGTGGCGGCATAGGCCCCCCACGAGATGGCTGTCAGCAACGGAAGCAAGAGCAGATACCGAGCCACCTCAAAACGGCGGCGATATCGACGGCATCGTTCCTCCAATCCCTCACATGCCTTGTCGCTCAGTTCTTTCACATACTGATATTCAGGGCTACGGAGGAAAGCTTCTCTCTGCAGAAGAAATTCAATGTCTTTGTCGGTCATACTATGGTGATTATATGTTAATCTGTGTTATCTTTTTCCGTTCTTTTCAGCTCGGAGACGCATTTTTTTGATAATCCTATTTCGTTCCACGCTCACACTAGCAGCCTTTATTCCCATAATGTCAGCCATTTCAGAGGTATTATAACCCTGTAAAATGAGATTGAGTAACTCATGCTCATGCGAGCTCAAGTCTGCGGCAAGCTCTTGTATCAGCTCACTATTACTATTTGTTTCGTATCCATTCGCAGCCTGGTCTACTAAGTCTCCCCCCATAATGGTCATGAGGGATTTTATTTTCTTGCTCTTTTGTCTGAGAAATACACTCCGACACTGCCATACAACCCACATCCTTTTCTCTCCCATATGCGAGTCCTCTCTGAGACCCCCAAGTCGGTTCCAGATTGCCAAGTAGCACTCATGAATCAAGTCACGTGTCAGAACTTCGTCACCGCGAGAACGAGCAACACACATATTCCTTATCAGGTCGCTGTGTGTGGCGATAATTTCTCGATATTTGTTATTAAGTCTGTCCGTGCTGCCCGGCATAATTTTCAATTCAATCTATCTGCAAAGATATAAAAGAGTTTTTTACTACCATAGTTCTCTGCAGAACGCATATATAAATAACCATCCATCATGACAAATCTTAACAAGGCAAATATTATTTTAAGAAATTTTAACATACATTGAATTCGATATGCAACAAATCTGTTTTTTTATGTACTTTTGCCATTCGTTTCATACTCCGCATTATGCTAATCAAGATTTATGACGAGAACCCCAACACCCGCGATGTACGCCGTGTAGCAGACTGCATCCGTGACGGCGGCATCGTGGTGCTCCCCACCGACTCCCTCTATGCCTTCGTCTGCTCCATGCAGCACAAACAGTCAGTGGAGAAACTAGCACGGCTAAAAGGTTTCACGCTGAAGCAGGCCAAATTCTCGCTCCTCTGCGCTGACCTCTCGCAGATGTCTGAGTATGTGCGTCCGTTGGATAAAGAAACCTTTGCTCTGCTGAAAAGTGCGTTACCTGGGGCGCCTACATTTATAATGGACGCCAACAACAGCGTACCCCGCAACTACCAGAACGCCAACAAGACCATAGGTCTCAGAGTTCCCGCCAACCCCATCGCCCACGCCATAATCGAGGAAGTGGGCGAGCCGCTCATAGCCACCTCGGTCCGCATTCCCGATGCCGACTACGACGAAGAGTACCTCACCGACCCCGAACTAATACACGAGATGTACAGCAACCTCGCCGACATCGTCGTCGATGGCGGCATAGGCGATACCGAACCCTCCACCGTAGTCAACTGCTCCGGCGGCGCACTCGAGATCATCCGCGAAGGCAAAGGCAACGTCGATATCGATAACTGACAAGATGAAAATAGTCATAGGCAATAGCAACCACCAAGGCTTCTGGGGCTTCGTCGCACAGACCATAGTCCTCACCCTCGCCGTCATCATAGCCGCCAAGCTAATGTCCAGCGTCGATATAGGCAACGTATGGACGGCATTACTCACAGGCCTCGTCATCGCCCTCCTCAACCGTTTCCTCCGCCCCATACTCATCTTCCTCACACTCCCCTTCACAGCCCTCACCCTCGGCCTCTTCCTCTTCGTCATCAACGCCGTCATCATACTTCTCGCCAGCGCCATAGTGCCGGGCTTCAAGGTCGAAGGCTTCGGTACAGCCCTACTCTTCAGCCTACTCCTCACCCTCCTCAACTTCCTGCTCGAACTTCCCAACCGCCTCAAGAAACAGCCAGACAACCCCGACACCCCCACCGATGACAACAACGAATTCACACCATACGAAGAAGTGGAATAAAACATACCTATCATGAATACAATCACAACCATTGCGGAACTGGAATCCGCAATCCAGCAAGCCAAGAAAAACAACCAAACCATAGGACTCGTCCCCACCATGGGAGCCCTGCATGAAGGCCACCTCTCGCTCGTTGAGCGTGCCCGCAAGGAGAACGACATCGTCGTAGTCAGTGTCTTCGTCAACCCCATACAGTTCAACAACAAGGAAGACCTCGAGAAGTATCCCCGCACCGTCGAGAACGACCTCTCCCTGCTCGAGAAAGCCGGCACCGACATAGCCTTCACCCCCTCGGTCGAGGAGATGTACCCCGAACCCGTAACCACCGTCTATCACTTCGGCCAGATAGAAGAAGTGATGGAAGGACCGCTCCGTCCAGGCCACTTCTCCGGCGTTGCCGTAGTAGTGCGCCGTCTGTTCGAGCTGACGCAACCCGACCGTGCCTACTTCGGCGAGAAAGACTTCCAGCAGATAGCCATCATACGCGACCTGCTGCGCCAGATGAACTCGAAGATAGAGCTCGTCCCCTGCCCCATCGTCCGTGCCGACGACGGACTGGCACTCAGCAGCCGAAACATGCGCCTCAGCAAAGAGGCCCGCAAAGTGGCACCCGCCATCTACGCAACCCTGCAGCAGGCGGTGGAGATGTCGGAATACGAAGACGTCGAGGACGTGAAACTCTGGGTGCTGGACACCCTCGCCTCATTCCACGAGGTGAACGACCTGAAAGAAGGACTATGCTTCGAACCCGAATACTTCGAAATAGTCAACGACACAACACTACAACCTATAGAAAACTGGGACGATGCCCAAGGGTCGGTAGGCTGCATAGCCGTCTGGCTCGACGGGGTGCGGCTCATCGATATGGTGAGATTCCGCTAACAAGAGCGTCAGAGGGTGAGTTTGTGGAACTGAGCAGTGAGCTCTTCGGCCGAGATGTTTGACATCTGATGGTCGGAGATGATGCGTCCGTGGTTTATGATGACAGCACGGTTACACATTGCCGTCACCTCCTGCATGATATGAGTAGAGAGTAGTACCACCTTGTCTTTTCCAACGTTGCGTATCACTTCGTGTATCTCCTCCAGCTGGTTGGGGTCAAGGCCCGTAGTCGGCTCGTCGAGAATCAATATCTGTGGGTCGTGGATAAGGGCCTGCGCCAGACCGACACGCTGACGATAACCTTTGGAAAGCTGCGAGATACGTTTGTTCGCTTCAGGGGTGAGTCCTAGACGATCAATCAGCTCCTCTATACGCTGTTTCGGGTGCTTCACATTCTGTATGCCAGCAGCGAAGGTTAGGAACTCACGCACATACATGTCGACATACAGTGGGTTGTGCTCGGGCAGATAACCTATGCAACGGCGCACAGCGAGGGGGTCTTCGTCGATAGAGTGACCACATATCGAAGCAGTACCTGATGAAGGAGGAATGTAGCAGGTAAGGATCTTCATGAGAGTGGACTTGCCGGCACCATTAGGACCAAGCAGACCGACCACCTCTCCTTTGGCGACAGAGATCGACACATCATCGAGCGCACGTTGCTGTCCGTAGAGTTTTGTGATATGTTGGATGTTAAGCATTGAAGAATGTGCTATTTCGTTAATTTGTTACTGTGTTATTGCTACTACATCATCCACTGACGCATTAACACAATCAAGCATTCATGCATTTTATTGGTTTTCCGTCATCTTGCGAGCCTGCTGAAGGCTGATACGAGAGCCTTTGAGGTAAGCTACCAACATAGCGTCCTTGAAACCTTTGGCACGCACCACGTTAAGATATTCGGTAGCGTCGCTCATCTTGGCAAACTTGCCAGTAAGGTAGTAATAGTACTGTCCCTGCTTGTGATGGTCGAAGTCGTCGATTCCACGCAGGTCGGGATCGCCTTTCTCGAGGATACGGGTGAGGGTCATGAACTGAATACGGTAGGTCACCTGGTCAGGAGCGGGTTTGGCGGGCTCTTTCTTCTCTACCACGTAAGGCTTGCCCTCGTTGGGGTCTTTCGAAGTCTCAGGTTTCTGAACAGCGGGTTTGGTTGGAATCTCCACCGAGTGGACCGGAGTTATAGTGGCGGGCTTCCCCTCAGATACTGTCTGTTGCGGAGCGACCTGGCCACTATCGCCTTCCGGCTGGATAGTGATTTCACCAGTACGACCATCGTTTGCCTGCTGAGCATCAGATCTTACGCTGAATGTCAGATCTGGCACCGGCTCGCTTTCCTCGGCAGCCTTATACATAGCGAAAGCCTTGACTATACACTGAGCTATAGTGTTCTGTCCCTCTTCAGACATCATGTAAGCCTCCTCTTTCGGGTTGGAGATAAAACCAATTTCGGTAAGTACGGAAGGCATAGTGGTTTTGTACAGGACCATGAACTCAGCCTGTTTGACACCGCGGTCGATGGTCACGATGCGTTTCTTGTACTGATTCTGGATGTATTGGGCGAAGGTGAGGCTCTTGTCGCGGTAGGCGTTCTGATACATGGCAAAGAGCACGTAACTCTCTGGCGAGTTAGGGTCGAAACCCTGATAGTCTGCGTTGTTCTTATAGTCGTTTTCGAGAAGAATATCAGCGTTCTCCTTCTTGGCGATCTCGAGGTTAGCTTTACTCTGGGAGAGACCCGCCACAAAAGTCTCCACACCAGTAGGATTGGATGTGGGGTGAGAGTTGGCGTGGATGGAAATGAAGAGGTCTGCCTTTGCACGGTTAGCAATATGGGCGCGCTCGGAGAGGTCGATATCGACATCGGAGGTGCGGGTATATATGACCTTCACATCTTCGTAGTTGTCGTTGATAAGCTTGCCCACTTTCTTAGCCACGGAAAGAACGAGGTCTTTTTCGTCAATATGTTTGCCGCGAGCACCAGGTTTATTGCCACCATGACCTGGGTCGATGACCACCGTACGCACCTTACCCAGCTCACGTTTTTGTGCAGAAAGAGGTGCAGCAACACACACCAAGGCAATAAATAATATAAATATACGTTTCATTTCCAATGGATTTGAATTTGTTTTCGACATATTGGGCAAATAGTTCTATCTTTGCATACCGAAGTGCAAAGATACGCTGAAAATCTGTATACAGGAGTTTGACAAAGGATTTTTTTGATATATTGCTTGTTAATAACTTGATAGCCTGCCAGCGCGGGAGGTTTTTGCGTTGTGTGTCGGTGCTACTGCTTTTGACGCTTGGCGCTTGGTCTGAGGCTTGGGGGCAAGAGGCGGCAGTCAGCGACAAGCAAGAGGCTGACAGCATCGCTGTCACCGACACTATCAAAAGAGACTCTGTGAGTTCAGAGCTTCCCTTGTCACCCAACGCCATGGAGGACATCCTGAAATACAAAGCGAAAGATTCTGTGGCCTTCAACCTCGACAACCGGAGGGCTTTTATCTATAACGAAGGCGAAGTGTATTACCAGGATATGGAGCTGAAAGCCGACGCGATGAGTGTGGACTTCAACACCAACCTCATCAGAGCCTCAGGCGTGGAGGACAGCAACGGACATACGCTAGGCAAACCCTACTTCAAGCAAGGCGACGCCGAATACAGCGCTGACACGATAGCGTTCAACTACGACACAAAGAAAGGCATAATCCATGGGGTTATAACCCAGGAGGGCGAAGGATTCCTGCACGGCGAGAAAATCAAGAAAGTCAACGACTCCGTGATGTTTCTCAGCAAAGGACAGTACACCACCTGCAACTACGCCCATCCACACTATGCCATCAACTTCACCAAGTCGAAGTTGATAATGAACGACAAGATAGTGACCGGGCCCGCCTACCTCTCAATAGAAGACGTACCGACGCCGATAGCAGTGCCTTTCGCCTTCTTCCCCATCACCCACGACCGCGCCTCTGGATTCCTGATGCCCTCATACGGATGGATGAACAACCAAGGCTACTATCTGAAAGACATCGGCTGGTATTTCGCCATCAACGACCGCATCGACCTCGCCATCACCGGCGACATCTACACCAACCTCAGCTGGGCCGCCGAAGCCAAGTCGAACTACTACAAACGCTACAAATACAAGGGCAACATCGACATCCGCTACGGCATCACACGCGAGGGCATACGCGGCGACAGCAACTCTTACAACAAATACAGCGACTTCAAGATCACCTGGCGCCACGACCAGGACCCCAAGGCCAACCCCAACAGCCGCTTCTCGGCCGACGTCAACCTGCAGAGCCGCAACTACAGCAAGAACACCACCAACCGCAACGACTACTTCAACTCTACCACCACCTCGTCAATAAGCTATTCCACCAAGCTGGGCTCCTACTTCAACCTAGCCCTCGCCGCACGCGAGTCGTTCAACGCTCAAACTGGACTGATGAACATCAAGCTGCCGTCGATATCGCTCAGCTCCGTCACCATCTACCCCTTCCGCCGCAAAGCACCTACAGGCAGCTACAAGTGGTGGGAAAACATACAGTTGTCATACCAACTCAACGCCGAAAACAATATCTCGGCACAAGATTCAGAGCTCTTCAAACGCACCATCTTCAACAAGATGCAGTATGGCATCCAGCAGTCGATACCGCTGTCGCTGTCGGTTAAGGTATTCAAATACTTCAACTGGACTAACTCCATATCCTACAATGAGCGGTGGCATTTCTCCACCATACGCAAGGATATCGACCCATCGACAGGAGACCTTGTTATCGACACCGTATGGGGATTCCGTACCAACCGCGACGTAAGCTTCTCCACGTCGCTCTCGACCCGCATCTATGGTATGTTCAACTTCAAACGAGGATGGCTGAAAGCGTTGCGTCACGTCATAAACCCCTCACTTTCGTTCAACTACCGTCCCAACTTCGGTTCGGACAAATTAGGGTGGTGGAAGCAGTATACCGACCAGACAGGCTACGTGCACCGCTACTCTATCTTCGAGCAGTCGCTCTATGGCGGTCCCGCTGACGGGCAATCGGGCATGGTGCGCCTAAACATCGGCAACAACCTGGAGATAAAGGTAGGCAAATGGAACAGCGACGAGGAACCCAAGAAAGTAACATTGCTGGAGAATCTGAACCTGGCCATGAGCTACGACATAGCACGCGACTCGCTCAACTGGAGCGACTTCACAGTCACAGGACGTACCACGCTATTCAAATCACTGGTGCTCAACTACTCAGGCTCTTTCTGTCCCTATGTAATAGACTCGCTGGGCAACAAGCACAACCAATTCCTGGTGAAAACCGAGCACCGACTGTTCCGCACCGACAACTCGACATGGAGCGCACAGCTGTCGTGGAGTTTCAATCCTAACACCTTCAAGAAAAAGAAAGAAGGCGAGCAGATCAAGAACCAAGGCCACGCCGTACGGCCGACGCTGATGTCACCCTATAACGACAACCCGGCACTTTTTGTAGGTGAATATGTCGATTTCTCCGTGCCGTGGAACATCTCACTGAGCTATACTTTCAGCTACGTGTCACGCTATGTGGCGGCACAATACGGACTCCAGAACGAAGTGGTGCAGTCACTCTCTATATCAGGAAACTTCAATATAACACAGAACTGGAAGATAGCCTTCTCCACAGGCTACGACTTTGTAAACAAAGGACTCTCCTACACCTCCATCGACATCTACCGCGACCTGCACTGCTGGGAGATGCGCTTCAACTGGACACCCTTCGGCTACTACAAAGGGTGGAACTTCGTCATCAACATCAAAGCACCCAGCCTGCGCGATGTGAAATACGAGAAGAAGAAGAACTATCAAGACAACCAAGGATACTATAGCTACTAATTAGTGAGTAGTGACCCAGAGACCTGAGAACATATCAACATATCAACCATTAAACCCATTACTCCTTGAAACTCTATTATTCCATATCCGAAGTAGCCGAGATGCTCGGCGTAAGCCAGTCGCTGCTGCGTTACTGGGAGACCGAGTTTAGCGAGCTTAAACCAAGCAAGAACGCACGCGGAGTGCGGATGTACCGACAGGAAGACATCGAACTGTTGCGCCGCATACATCATCTAACCAAAGAGCGTGGCCTGACCCTCGAAGGTACACGTGAGCAGTTGCGCAACTCCGACGATACAGACAACCTGCAGGTCATCGACACCCTGAAAGAACTGCGTGCATTCTTGGTTGACCTCAAGTCACAAATTTAGGCAATAAACAAATGTCTTATACTGTTAAACAACAAAAGAATAACCATGAAAAAGTCCATCATCATTCTCAGCTTACTGACCCTTCTGAGTCTTTCAGCATCGGCACAGAAGAGCAACTGGGCTTTCTTTGCCGGATACAACAACGCTGTAGGGAACTTTGCCAAAGTGGACCTACCGAACAACGACTGGGCCTTTGCTTACAACAACAGCACAAAAGGTGGAGCCGGATATGGCTTTAACATCGGCTTTTCATACCGTCTCCCATTGGGTAGCAGCGAGAAATCCAGCCTCGTGTTCAGCGCCGACTTTGTCTGGACTAGTTCATCTTATGCCGTACGCAACAGCAACAACAAGGCTATAGTAGAGCTGATGGATAATTTTGAAAAAGTACGTATCACCGCACCGAATTTTATCAATGTACCAATACTTGCTGGTTACCACTATGAGTTTGGTATCAACAACAAAACCAAAATGTTCGTTGAGCCCCAGGTTGGAGCCACCTTTAGACACATCACAGACCGTACAACCGAATTGATAGGTGGTGCCGAACCTCTAGTGCTGAGCGACGGTACAACACTATATGAGTACTCCTATACAGACAAGTACAACAAATCTCTTTCTTTTGCATTCCGCTTGACCCTCGGATTTGTATTTATTGAACACTGGATTGTCGATCTTGCCTACCTGCATACAGGACCTCTTAACATAGAAGGTTTTGAGGACTACAGATACAGCACTAACAGTGATGCATCGAATCCTGTTTCAGGTAGTATCGCATTTACAGGAGGACGGATTTCCCCAATGTTCGTCACCATACGCTTCGGATATAGGCTGTAGACCCCACCTCGAATCTCTCGTTGCGGACACATATTCCGCAACGAGACACAACTGTGTATTGTAAAACGGCTAATTCTGAATAGCAGGATGCACAGCGCGGACGGAGCGACCGAAGTCTCGGCTACCGTCGAACACATCTCGGTAACCCGAAATGAAACCCATGCCCCAAGCGTAGTAAGCGTCGCTCTCGAGAAGCGACGACGACCAGTAGCGGCCGTATATGCCGTCACCGTCAAGTGCTTCGCCGAAACGACCACCCGCTGCCGGCAGGAATATACTGTTGCCGTTCGATGCGGTGAACTTGCATCCATTAACACCGTTTACCGATGTCCATACAAACGAGGTATTGTCGAGCAACTCCTGCCATTCGGCCTTAGTCGGCATCCTTGCGCCGCTACCAAGAGACTGCGTGGCTGCATCGTCCGACGACTGTAAGGTGGTCAAGCCATCCACAGCGCCGTAAATCGTGGTGGTGTTATACTTATACATAATATACGAGCCACTTTCCGAATTGTAATCCCCGTATATGTATGCCTCCCAGCTATATTCGCTGCTCGTATCTACCATACCCCAAGCGTAGTAGTAACCGTAGCTTTCGGGCGTTGTAGCCCCAATGTTGCAATCTGCCCACAGCAATCCACTCGGCAGACCAAGGTCAACATAGCCTTCGGGAACAATCGGTGTGTCGTGATCGTCGTCCGGATCCTCGCAGGACACAATACCTAAGGTCAGTAAAGCTGCCGCTGCAATGTAAATCATTTTTTTCATCATATATATTAAGCGTTTTGTTTTCACTTTGCAAAGATACGAAATAGTTTTGATTGGTCAAACACAGCTCAAAACCTAACCCTGACCTGCAGGCGCAGCTGTTGGCGGTAAGGTTTATCGATCAGCTCATATCCACTACCCACCGTCTCTCGGTCGGCATAAGCGGTGACCGAATATTTTAGGCCGAAGATGATACGATCTTTCAGGTTATACCTAGCCAAGAGATAGAACCGCATGCCCTTGCCATAGAACGAGGTGCCACCATTGTCGTACTCCAGCCCACGTTCGGCGACATAAAGGCGAGCATCATAGTTCCCCACATCGAACAGGGCCACCCTGGCTCCGACGGAGAAATCACCTAACAGAGCCTGTACATCCTGAAGTAGCACAACCCCATAGCATGGGTCGCCCGACTCTCCGCAAAACGACGACCAACCCACACGGGTGCGAAACGACACCTTTCGCATACGATAGTCAACATCGCCATAGAGAAGATGTCGGTTATATGTCTCAACACTGTATTCTGCTGCTGACGACTGGCTGTCATTGCGCATGAAGTTGCTGTAACGATGGCTGAGGCGCAGCTGAAGCGACTGACGATTGTCGGTCCCCACAGAGAACTGCCGAGTCAACTCTGTACGCACATTCGCTCCCGTCGAGGGAGAATAACAGCTGTAACGCATACGCGGATGCCGATAGAGGTCAGCCTGTATGAGCATGTCTATCTTCAGCGGCAGACGGCTTTGCAGCGCCAGACGCAGTCCAGACTCGTTCTGTGGTTGCGACTGATGTCCCCAGGTACTGGAGTGCAGGTTGTAGTATTTTGCCGAATAGTTGCGGTAGACTATCGAAAAGGTGTTCTCTGCGTTTATCCAGAAGTCCAGCCCCACCAGGCCTGCCCTTCCGCCACATTGAGACAGGGACCCCTCTCCATAGAGCAACACTTTCCGCCATCGGTAGCTGAAGTCCAACCCCGCGTTTGTGTTGGTATTGCCACGAAAGGTGTAGTGATTATACACATATTCTTTCGGTTGTATGTCACGGGTGAGATAAGTGCGGTAAGCCGTCACCCCCAGATGCAGCGAAGCACGGTTCCATTGCAGATTGCCGCCATAGAGGTGTTCTCCGAGACTGCCACGTTTAGCAATCTCTGTCGTAGTGCGGTGGTAGCCAGAACTGCTTATCGAGCTTGCGTTACCCGACAGAGAGTCGACCGAAGCGTCACGCAAAGCATAGGAATAAAACGCAGTCATCTCAAGGCCGTAAGGCAGGCTGACGGCTACAGCCGTACCCTGCAGGTAGTCGTTCTCAGCGAAAGGAGAACTGGCGCATATACCACGTCCATAACGTATTCCAGATGCATTCCAGCCTAGGAAAGCTCTGCTGCCCGACCAAAGCGTCAGTCCCTGACCAAACTGCAGCCTGTAACGTCCCACCACAGCTCCCTTCAACCATCCTATATTAGAGATCATCACATGTCCGCTGTAGAGATCGAACCCCTGTTTGCGGCTGCCATAGAAGAAACCCTCTCCAGCGTCCTTGTCGACCGAAAGCTGCACTGACAGATAGTCCTTATATTTAAAACGGTAACGCCCATACAGCCGGTAGGGTTTGCCTTCATAGATATCCTCTTTATAACCTCGTGCCTTTTCCATCGTCAGCGACGTTCCTACCACGAGGTTATGTCGCCCCCTTCGGAGCATATCCCTCAGGTGCGGTATCCGCGATGTAGGTTTTTCCAATGTACAAAAACGTTTCAGCCGCTCCACCGTCGAACTGTCCATGCCGTTCACCAGATAGAGTTCATCCCATGTGAGAAGGTAGCCATGCTGCATAATATATGCCCGCAAAAGCTCATGCTGGAATGACGACAAGAGCCATTCAGGCACGTATGCCATAGTATCGTTGAGGTTCATCTTGTCTTCGAGTGCGTCAGAGTATTCGTCCATCAGCTCTTCCAACGCCTCCTCATCGTCGTTCTGCTCCATGTATCGCTCCATCATGTCGTCGACCGACTGAGCCGTAACCGTCGCCCCTGTCACAAGGAACAGCAGCAACGGTAACAGTCTTTTTAGTAACATCGGCCGTACCATATCAGTCTAGAAAGTATACCCAAGTGTCACGCCCGGAGTCACGCCCACACGCTGATGCACCGCCACGCAGATGTTGGCACGCAGGTGAGAATGTCTATAGCCCACACCCACCGAATAGACCATAGGACTGGTGGCGAATCCAGCCTGAATGAGTATCCTGTCGATGATACAGTACTCCACACCCAGACGCACCCTCAGTGGGTCGTAAATGTTCTTCTCCAGTTCGACGGTCATCAGCAGCGGAGTTACCGGATTGTATGACGCACCTATGTTCATCTGCACAGGGATGCGCTGCACACCGTCACGTCGCACAAAGAAGGGGTTGAACACCGAAGCACCGAAACAGAGTTTCTCGTTGGGCGCATACTGCACTCCCACGCTGCCTGTGGCAGAGTTGAACGGCTCGTAGTGTCCGTCGTTGGTGCCACTGTGCAGGTAGTATATTCCAACCCCGACGGAGACACCTTTGCCAACCCGGATGCCGTAATGCGCCGATGCAGTCTGCTCGTTGTATGTCAAATCTCCAAAATGTGTGTAGTACACTGCGGCAGCGCCTATACTGCCTGTCGGAATGCCTACAGCAATACTCTTGTAACCCATGCCTTTCAGCACCATGAGCTGTCTGTAGTCGATAGCTACGCTCCACTTGCGCAGCCATCCCAATGTGGCTGGATTAACGTTGCATCCGCTGAAATCTCTTACCGCCACACTGGCACCGCCCATAGCTTGACACCTGGCCGAAAGCGGTTGCGGTTCGAACTGCGCCCTGGCCGCTCCTGCACAGCATATTGCCAGCACACTTATAGCAAGCCTCAGGGTATATCGCAGCATGTGCATCATCTACTTCTGTTCCGGAACCACGGCGAAATAGGTCAGCGGTTCTGTCGTGCTGGCGTTGATGAGACTGTGCGAATGACCCTTAGGGCAGTAATGGCACTGTCCTGCAGTGAGGTATTCCTCACCGTCGTCATAGAGACAGCGGGCCTCTCCACTCAATATGTATATCATCTCGCAGTTGCTCTCATGGCAGTGATAGCCGATAGAGCAACCTGGTTCCAGGCAACCTTTCATTATCTTGTTCACGCCGTCGAAGTAGGCGCGGGTCTTGGTCTCGCCGTCGCCACCTTTGAAATGCGGCACAACCTCCTGCTCGATTTTGTCGAAGTCGATAAGCATATTTTTTAAATGCGTTATTGCGTTAATGTTTGAGTCGCTAAATTCTTGTCAGCACGTTGCGATAGTTTATTTCTTTGAGGTAATCGTAGGCGCCACAGAAGTTGTCGAGGTCTTCTGGGTTGTGTGCGTCGCTGCCTACGACCACGGGGATATGCAGCGTGTCCATATACTTGATTATCTCGCGCGACGGGTAGTAGTCATCATGACGCTTGCGGTATATGCCACGTGTGTTAATCTCGCATATCGTGCCGCAGGCAGCTATCTGGTCGATGGTGTCACGCACCAACGAGCGGTACCAGGCATCCTGTTCCGAGAAGTAGCGTCCGGCGTTATGCATCACTATCTTGTTGAAATGGCCTATGATGGTGGGTTTGTTGCGTTCCAGCATGTCACAGGTCTGGCGGAAGAAGGCATTCACGCCCTTGCGTATATCGCCGCCGAACACCCTTTGCAGTCCTTCGTCGTAGACATCACGCCTGCTGCCGTCGATAAACCACAACGCCGAGGGGTCGCCGTCGGGATTGGCCACCAAGTGCACACTCCCGATGCAGTAATCCAGTTTGCCACGTTCCTTCAGAGGTCCAAAGTCGTCAAGCATGTGAGGGATGTAGTCTATCTCCAACCCCAGCTTTATATCGATGCGGCCTGCGTATTCAGCCCGAAGCTGCCTCACCTCGTCACAGTAGTGCTCATAGTCGCTGTCGGGAATAGCGAACGTGTTCTCAAACGGCACAGGTGCGTGCCCAGAGAAACCGAGAGCCGTGAATCCGTGTGCAATCGCATAGTCGACATACTCCCGTAGTTCGCCGTGCCCGTCGCAGTAACGTGAGTGAGTGTGATAGTTGACCATCTTACAACGTATCATACTTCGTAGCGAGGTCTTTCGCCATGTTGAAGAAGAAGGCGGCGACTGCGTTGAAGTCCATATTCAGGTCGCGGCTCAGCCCCACTCTGTCTTTGAAGATGGCCACGTTGTACCACTGCAGGCACTGGAACGAGCGGTGGAAGTAGAGTCTCTTCAGTTCCTCCGATGTGGGTTTATGTCCCACGTAAGCCTCCAGCAGCGAGAGGGCCTTGTCGAAGCCGGCGTTGCCGTAGCAGGCGATGTCGTATATCGGGTCATTCATGCCGGCAAACTCCCAGTCGAGCACATAGAGCTTGTCACCGCTCACCACCAAGTTGGTGGGCTGGTAGTCGCAGTGGCATGGCACCATCGGCACCTCGGCATGCGCGTCACGCATACGCTCCAGCTGCTCCCTCAGTTCGTGGTATTCCTTGGGGTGTGTGAAGCCCATCTCACGGCAGTAGCGCTCGTAGTCGCTCAGACGCCCGAAGGCGTTGTAGTCGCGGAAGCGCATGTCGCTCCCGTGTATCTTCTTCAGCGCCGCCACCGACATCTCGTTGTAGCTCTCTATATCGGTCTCAGAGAGGATGGTGCCCTCCACATATTCCGCCAGTTTCTCACCCGAGATGACCTCCACGTACGAGGTGGCGTTGTTCAGCCCCAGTCGGTTTATCTCCTGTATATTGTCCCACTCCTCTACGCGGTCCACAAACTTCTCGGCAAACTTGCCAGGCACACGGTAGGTGTATTTCTTACCGCGGGTCTCCACCACGTAGGTGTAGTTGCTCATACCACCTTCCAGCCGCTTCACAATAGCGGCATCCTCTGTGTGCATCAGCGCGTTCACTCGCGCCACAATATATTCTTCTACGTTCATTGCTTGGTGTTTTTGTTTGTTGGTTTGTTATGAAAGACAGAGGGATATCCTTAGTGGATTCCCTCTGTCTGTATCATTAATTGTTACGATACATTTATTTGTTCTTCCTCTGGCAATCCTTGGGGGTCACGCAGGTACCAGATGCACGGCACACAAGGATTTTCTCCTCCAGCACGTCAGCGGCCGAGTCGCTGATGTCGGGGCGGGTCTTGATGACCTTGTAGGCCTCAAAGCTCATCTTGCGGCTGGTGTTGCCCACATGGGTTATCTCGCCGTAAGCCTCGATATAGTCGCCGGCATACACGGGGGCTTTGAACTCCACCATGTCGTAAGCGCAAAACAGGCCTTCGTCGCCGTCCTGTATGATGAGTAGCTCGGTGGCCACATCGCCAAAGAGGTGTAGCATGTGTGCGCCGTCAACGAGGTTTCCGCCATAGTGTGCGTCCTTGGCGCTCATACGCACGCGAAGCATTGATTTTACTGCCATTGTTTTTTATGTTTTATTTGATGATAAAGTCAACGAAAATTCCCGGGGTCTTGACATTCTCTGGTGCTATGCTACCAGTCGGCACTATCTCCTGCGGCTCCACTATCACGATGTCGGCTGCTGTTGCCATCATCGGGCAGAAGTTCTGCGAGGTGCCTTTGTAAACCAGGTTGCCCTCCTCGTCACAGATATTGGCTCCGATAATAGCCACATCGGCGCGCACCGGCTTCTCCAGCAGGTATTCCTTGCCGTCCACCGTCACCTTCTGCTTCCCGTTCTCCACCACGGTGCCGAGACCCGTCTGCGTCAGTATGCCACCCAAGCCTGCGCCGGCAGCGCGTATCTGCTCTGCCAAGGTGCCCTGCGGCTGGAGAGTCACCTTCAGTTCGCCCGAGTTCATCTGGTCGATGGTGTTGTTGTTCGTTCCGATATGAGTGGCCGTGAGGGTCTTCACCTGATGGTTGGTGATCAGTTTGCCCAACCCCACCTCCGGGTACGCCGTGTCGTTGGCTATGACGTTAAGGTCTTTCACCCCGTTCTCCACCAGCTGGTCCAGCAGCTTGATTGGCGATCCTACACCGAGAAAACCTCCGACCATCACGGTCATGCCGTCCTTTATCATGGCGGCTGCTTCTTTTACTGTGACAAATTTTTTCATGATTTATAGATGTTAGATTAATTTCCTTTCGTTTCAAACGAGTTTGCAAATATACGTTTTTTTTTCAAATCTATAACATACGCCCTCCATTTCCAAAAAAATGGCTACCTTTGCATACAATTTCACAACAAAATCATCCATCATGTACGACATTACACCTAAAAACGGTCAGTTCGAGATGCCGGCTCTCCCCTACTCCGCCGACGCAATCAACGTAATCAGCGCCAAGACTTTTGAATTCCACCACGGCAAACACCTCAAAGCCTACGTTGACAACCTCAACAAACTGCTCCCTGGCAGCGGCCTCGAGAACATGCCCCTCTCCGAGGTGGTCAAGAAAGCCACCGGCGGCCTCTTCAACAACGCTGGACAGGTGCTCAACCACGCCATGTATTTCGAGCAGTTCGGCACCGCCAACCACGACTGCACTGGTCCCATCGCTGACATGATTGCCCGCGACTTCGGCTCTTTCGAGGCTTTCCAGAAAGAGTTTGAGCAGAAAGGCGCCACCCTCTTCGGCTCCGGCTGGGTTTGGCTCAGCAAAGACGCCGACGGCAAGCTCGTCATCACCCAGGAGCCCAACGCCGACAACCCCCTCCTTCACAACCTCCAGCCCCTCCTCACCTTCGACGTCTGGGAGCACGCCTACTACCTCGACTACCAAAACCGTCGCGCCGACTACATCACTGCCCTCTGGCAAGTCATCGACTGGCAATCCGTAAACAAAAGACTTTAATGAATGGCCAAAGCTAAACGATATTTCTTCTGCCGCGAATGCGGCTACCAGAGCAGCTCCTGGCTCGGCCGCTGCCCCGAGTGCGGCAAGTGGAACACCTTCGATGAAGAGGTGGTCCAAGCCTCCACTCAAGTATTCAAGCAATCGAGCAATCAAGCAATCAGTCAGTCTGCACCCGTACGCATTGAGGAGGTCAAATACGACGAAACCGTCCGTATCCAGACCCACTGCAGCGAGTTCGACCGCGTCCTCGGTGGCGGCATCGTCCCCGGCAGCCTCCTGCTCCTCGGTGGCGAACCCGGCATCGGTAAATCCACTCTCCTCCTCCAGACAGCCCTCTCCATGCAGGGCAAACGGCTCCTCTACGTCAGCGGCGAAGAGAGCGAACAGCAGATAAAGATGCGTGCCGACCGCATTGGGAAGCCCCAGGGCGAGATGTACGTCGTCTCCGAGACCGCCACCCAGCGCATCTTCGAGCATATCGAAGCCGTCAAGCCCGAACTCCTCATCATCGATTCCATCCAGACCATCTCTTCCGAGGAGATCGACTCCTCCGCTGGCAGCATCTCACAAATACGCGAGTGCACCACCCTCTTCCAGCGCTACGCCAAGCTCTCTGGAGTCCCCGTCCTCCTCATCGGACATATCACCAAGGACGGCACCCTCGCCGGCCCCAAGGTGATGGAGCATATCGTCGATGCCGTCCTCCAGTTCGAGGGCGACCAAAACTACGGTTTCCGCATCCTCCGCGCTCTGAAAAACCGTTTCGGTTCCACCGCCGAACTCGGCATCTTCGAGATGCAGTCTGACGGACTACGCGAGGTGCCAAACCCCTCCGAGATACTTCTCTCACAGCGCGACGAGACTCTCAGCGGCTCTGCCGTCTCCGCAACCCTCGAAGGCGCGCGCCCCATCTTCATCGAAGTGCAGTCACTCGTCTCTTCCGCCGTTTACGGCACACCGCAGCGCAACGCCAACGGCTTCGACTTCCGCCGTCTCAGCATGCTCCTCGCCGTACTCGAAAAACGCTGTGGCTTCAAGCTAGGTGCCAAGGACGTCTTCCTCAACATCGCCGGCGGGCTCCGTGTCAGCGACCCCGCCATCGACCTCGCAGTCGCCTGCTCCATACTCTCCAGCAACGTCGATATCCCCATCCCTCCCACCATCTGCATGGCCGCTGAGATGGGCCTCAACGGCGAGATCCGTCCCGTTACACGTGTCGAGCAACGCATAGCCGAAGCCGGCCGCCTCGGCTTCGAAAAGATATTCGTATCACGCTACAACACCAAAGGTCTCGACAAGCACAAGTATCCCATAGAGATAGTCGAACTGGCAGTCATCGAAGACGCCTTCCGCAAACTCTTCGCCTGACCTTTCCCTCCTATCTGTCCACCCTGAGCACCGCCGAATGGTCGAATGGCTTGTGTTGACGTGTTGCCGTGCAATGGTAGGTTTTGGTGTCCACGACATAGCGCATCTCAACAGTATAGCCGCTGTCGCACATCTTCTTGCACCACGCTATCGCTTCTGACTCCAGCCTGGTGGTGAAGGTGATGGTCTCCACGCCCAGTCGCGGACGCGGACGGTTCGACTTGTTTGAGAATGTTACGACATGACCGTTACGCACCATGCGTGTCATCTCCTGCATAATTCTGTTCAGCTCGCCGTCGCTACTGTAGTTTACGGTCCTATCCTCTCCGTCCACAGCATAATAGAGCGTGCGACTTGAAGCCGATTTATTCTGCCCCACCGTCTGCGAAGCTCCATCCGTCTGTTCGTCGTACACCAGTCTCACCGTGCGACCCTGTGACCGGTCACCAGTACCGCAGATATAGAGGTAGCTGTCTGTATAACTTATGTCATATGGCATGGCGTTTCCGGTCGCTGACCAGTAGAAACCACCCGCTCCCACCGAAACGGTGTTCGTGCCCACCCTGCGGCCAGCCGCAGGAAGGAAGATGACGCCTGCACGCTCCAGCTGTTCCCACGCCTTTGAGTCGTACACATTGTCGGCAAAGAACGACTGTATGCCTGACGTGGTAGGCTCTACATTGATTCCTGTGGGGATCGCCACTCCTGAGGGGTGGATATAGGTATCGGGGAAGAGCATCATACCACACACATCGCACACCGTGGCTTTGGCATAACGTGCGTTGGGAGTGTCGCCCACCGTAGAGCAGCTACGCGTACGGAGAAGGTATATCCATTCTTCCCTGGTCAGCGTGCGCCACATACCAGGGTGGTCGCCGCCATTCGAGATAGCATTATAAACGCCCCAGTCGGCATTTGCGTAGTTTCCAGTCATGCTGTTGCTTACGTTGCCAGCTATGCAGTAATAATTCGTATTACTGCTGGTCGACCATGGATAGCAGGCCGTGATGCCGCCACTCCAGCCGCTGGTGCCCCAACCAAACATATCTATCCAGCCAGTATAGTCTGATGCAATATTCGCGTTGTCGGCTCCAGCAAAGAGATACTGCTTTTGTGCAAACCTCCAGGTGCCAACAGCCTCTCCACCGCCAGCCACAGTGTGGGTTCCGAGGGTGGTGTACTGCAGGTTGCCTTTCGAGAACCGCACCGACCTGGTCGTCGACACCGAGAAGGTCTTGAAATGAACCCCGTTCTCGTCAAAGACATCCGACGTGTTCTGATCCGTAGAGAATATAAGGATTTTTTCACCACCGTCACCCAACGCCTCATTCCGTGTATAAGATGACTGAGGCACACCGTCTTCGACACTATAGGCGCGGTATGTCATCACGTCGCTGGAGGTAAAAGTCTCCGTGCAGGCCGCCTTCGATGCCGTCTGCGACATTGTGTTTATCACTATGCTGTTTTCGGCACCACGCGCGGTGTTGTATAGCTTTGTCGTGGCCGATCCTTTAGAGGTGCGCACTCGCAATATCGCCACCTGTGGCTCGCCGAGCGTGATTTCTATCTTATGCTCACCGGCGGCGAGATAGCCTGTCTGCTGCGACAGCACCGCCCCCGTAAGGCTCACCACCTCCACTGTCACCTCCTCGCTCTCGGCGAGCTGCAGCACGCTGCTGCACTGTCCGTCAAATGGATTGGGATAGGTCGAGCCGATGACAGGCTTTCCTCGCTCTGCGATGGTTATCGACTCCCCGCTCCCAGCGGTGTAAGTGACAGTAAGCACCGTGTCGGGATAGGTCAGTGTCTGACTCCAGCCCTGCGTGGTGTTCGTCACCTGCACACGGACAAAGGGATGGTACGTGCCGTTGTCATAACGGCAGGTGAACCGCAGCGTCACCTCCTGCGACACCGCCACACAAGCAATCATCGTCATCAAAAACAGAATAACAGTCCTTTTCATAAGCGCTATGTTTTTATTGGTTATAAATCATTTTCCATCTCGTCGGCCGAGACCTTGCCACTCTCCACAAGCTTGTTCAGATATCTTTTGAATTGTGCTTTTGCGATGAGCTCAATCACCGACTCATTCTGTGAGTCGAAAAGATACACCGTGTGCTCGTCACGGAAGTACGTAATCACATAGTCATCCGGAGCTGCCTTACATATGGTGGCGTAAGGGTTTATTCTCGGAGCCCGGCGCATGCCTATCCCGTTGTCCTCTATGGTCTCGGTGAGCCTGAACCCGAACGCCTTCACCAACTCCAGCCACGACGAGTCGGAGGTGGCATGAAGCACTGTGACGTCCACTCTCGTGGAGTCGTCTATCTCATAGTCTTTCACATACGAGGCCTCGATGTCCTCCATGTCCTGGAAACGTTGGTAGACCTCGCCACACTTGCTGGCAGGTAGTTCTCGCGGCCACATGTGCACCGACGCCACGACGCCCACGAAAGCCACCGCCATCATCAGATATGTCACTATTGTCTTTTTCATCTCCATATATTTTTTTCGCTTATTTTATCGTGTTTATCCTTGCCATCGGCTGCTTTGCCATGATGTAGTCAATGCCGGCCACCGCTATCTCTCGACTTCCAACTCCTGCAAAGGTGCTCTTGCTGTAGCCAGCATTCACCGTAAGCAGTACCAGCGCCGCCGCCACCGCCGCCACATTGCTGCAGTAGCGCCTTAACGAACGCTTCCGAAAACGCATCGGTGTCCCAGGCAACAATAGGAACTTTTTGTAGTGGTACCTCATGTTGCGCACACCGCACACCATCGCTATCACCAGCCCCACCATCGCAATCAGGTAAGCTATGTTGTCCGCCAGGTCGCCGCCCGACTGACTCATCTTGAGCGTCATAAGCCATACGCAAGCACCGCACGCCACCGTCAGCAGCACGTCAGCAACCATTGGCAACCAGCGTCGCCTTATCTCTTCCCTGAGCGTCGGCTTCCTAAACTCAGGAATCCTCAGCCCACTCTCCTTTATCTCTTCCGACACACGCCAGTAGGCCTCGAAGAGTTCATCTACCGTAGGTCTTTTTTCTTCCATATCGCTATATATATTTTTCGTTCATCATTCTCAGTTTATCCTTAACGCGCCTTATGCGGCGGTTCACCGCATCCACCGTGATACCCATCGAGCTGGCGATATCCGCCTGCGGCTCATGCTCGATATATCTCAGTATCAACTCCTTCTCCCCATCCTCCAGCCTATCAATCAGACTATACAGCCGCTCTGTCATCCTCGCATCGCCGTCTTCCACCTCCACGTAGTTGTGCAACTCCTCCACCGGTCTCAGCTCTATCGAGAGGAGCCTACGCCTCGAGAGGTTCGATGTCACGTTCCGTGTCACAGCATACACCCACGTGGCCTGCGACGAACGGCCCTTGTATTTCGGCCACGCCTCCCACATCCTCGACACCACCTCCTGTATCAGATCCTCCACGCTCAGACCGTTACGATGACTTCCAACCGTACACAAAGACTGTATAAGCCAACGGTTTTCGTTGACCATCCGTAGAAAATCATCCTCCTTTCGTTGCGTGTTGGACATAATAAGCGCCTCTATATAGTTAGTAGAAAAAAAGGCCCAAAACCGACATCCAAACTGATATTTTTTTACAATAAAATCGCAATACGCTGAAAATCAATAACTATTTATACAAAGAAAATCCACTCTTCAAAATCCATACAATCACCCCGAAGGAGTCAATCAAGCAACCAAGTTCTCACTTTCTATACGGTTTCTATACGACTTGTATACGAGTTCTATACGGTTTGTATACGAGTTCTATACGGTTTGTATACGAGTTGTATACGATTTCTATACGAGTTGTATACGATTTCTATACGACCCTTTACGATATCGATTTATCTGCCATTCAGTCAAGACACAATTTCGTCTTATTACTACTCACGCAATCGAGCAAGCCCTCTCCATATCTATCAGTCTCTGCTTACGCTCCTCTCCGGCGGCATAACCTCCTAATGTGCCGTTTGAACCAACCACCCTGTGGCAGGGTATTATCAGCGACACTGGATTACGTCCTACGGCACCTCCCACCGCCTGGGCACTTCGGCAGCCCAGCTCTCTGGAAATCTGGCCATAGGTAACGGTATGCCCGTATGGGATATCTGACAGCCTCCGCCACACTCGTTTCTGGAAGTCAGTCCCTCGCGGCTCTGTCTTCGGCATAAAGTCAGGCTCGGTTCCTGCGAAATACTGGTCCAACCATCGTCTCACTTCGTCAAAAAACGGCAAGTCGTCTTTCTCTTCAACGGCATCTCTCAGCGTGGTGGCGAAATGCCGCTGTTCCTCAAACCACAATCCGACAAGCGATGCTCCGTCTAAGGCTATCAAGACCGTACCTAACGGCGTTTCGTGGCGTGTGGTGTAGTCCATCTCACTTGGTCGGTTCTACGTGCAGGTTGATATGGGTCGTCTCTCCGAAGCGGGCTTTCAAGGCTGTCTCTATCTCTCGCGTGCGCTCATGTGCCACGGAGAGCGGCAACATACCGTCCATCCTTATATGCAGCTCTATGGCGTACCGACTTCCTATACGCCGCGTGCGCAGATGGTGTGGGTCGCTCACATCTGGAAATCCGTTCACGATGTCCAGTATCTCCTTTTCCACCTCTTCGGGCAGCGAGGCTTCGAGCAGCTCGCTGAATCCTTGTCTCAGCAATTTGTAGGCCACCCTGAGTATGAAGAAGGTGACCACCAGCGAGGCGAGCGGATCCAGGATAGTCCAGCGGTCGCCCAGCAGTATCGCGCCTCCTATGCCAGCCAGCGTGCCGAGCGACGAGAGTGCGTCACTGCGGTGATGCCAGGCGTTGGCTTTCACCACCGGCGAGTCTAACTTGCGGGCTCGACGTATCGTATATTGATAGACCACCTCTTTTGCCAC
This sequence comes from uncultured Bacteroidota bacterium, assembly GCA_902774845.1. Classification (GTDB taxonomy): domain Bacteria; phylum Bacteroidota; class Bacteroidia; order Bacteroidales; family P3; genus Colimorpha. Next base: position 144,782 of record CACYJU010000002.1, on the reverse strand, counting down.
CACCGAGACCACCGCTGCCCAGAGAGCCAGCATACCTGGAGCTCGAAGACTGCCTCCATGCATCCAGAAGAGACTTGCGCTCACGGCTTGATAGCCTATCCCTATAGCCACCACCGCCAGCAGAAGTCCTATGATGGTGGTGGCGAGGGTCTCGTACTTGCCGTGCCCATAGTCGTGTCCACAGTCTTCGGGCTTGGAACTTATCTTCACGAACACTATCACCACCGCATCGGTGAGCAGGTCTGAGAGGGAGTGGACGGCATCGGCGGTCATGGCCGTACTGTGCCCCACCACGCCGGCTACGAACTTAAAGAGCGTGAGAAGCACGTTCACCACGCTGCCTACCAGCGTCACTTTGTATATCTCTCGTTCACGTCCCATAATCTGTTAGTAACTAACGCCACAAAAGCGTGGTTTATTGTGGCATCTGACGCAATAAATAGAAGGTGGTAGGCGTTAAAAGACTTGTCATGGTACCCTATATGAAAAAATCTGGATTCGTGCTCATTATGTTGGCGGTGATGGCTGCCTCGCTATTGGTCTCTTGCAAAAGTGCCGTCAAAGGTGACAGGGATCAGGATAACTTGGAAGCCATCTGCGACAAGGTCTGGTCTTACAGCCAGTCGCATCCCGACGGGTTCACCCTGGATATCCGCAACATGTCTTTGCCCCGTGTGGGCATCTGTGTAGCGTATGCTGCCACCGACAACACCCACGACCGCGATGGATTGCATGACGTGGTGGCTCACGCCTTGGCTCATGATGGATATGTTGGCGGTTGGCTCAACAGCGAAGACGGGCTATACTATTTTGACAGCGTGAGGATATTCTCCGAAGATGAACTTGACGAAGCTTTGCTCTTCGCCGAAGAGAACGGGCAACAGGCCATCTTCGTGCTCTCCAGCGGCACGGAGATAAGGGTCAACCAAGCCGCCGCTGCCTAAGCCTTACATACTAAAACTGCCGTTTTTACGTTAAAACATAAAAAGATATCGATATGACAGATTTCGCAGAAATAAAAAAACAGATTTTGGCGCTGGGCATCGACGACTCGGCTAAGAACAACGCTATCACTTGGCTGGACGGCGACTATGACGAGACTACGAAACAGGCTATTGCCGACATGGTGAAAACTCCGGAGGAGCTGAACGAGAGCTTCTACCGCAACCTCGAGTTCGGCACTGGTGGTCTGCGCGGCATCATGGGTGTCGGTACCAACCGTATGAACCGTTACACCGTGGCTATGGCCACCCAGGGTCTGGCCAACTACGTGAAAAAGGCTTTCTCCAACGAGAAAGAACTGCGTGCTGCCATATCCCACGACAGCCGCAACCACAGCCGCGAATATGCTCTCATCACTGCTCGCGTGCTGGCCGCCAACGGCTTCCATGTCATCATGGTGAAAGAACTCAGACCCACCCCTGTGCTTTCGTTCATGGTGCGTCACTACAAGTGCCAGACGGGTGTGATGCTAACCGCCAGCCACAACCCTAAAGAATACAACGGCTACAAGGCCTACTGGAACGATGGCGCTCAGCTCGTGCCGCCTCACGACAAGGCTGTCATCGACGAGGTGCTCAAAATAAAAAAACTTTCAGATGTCCACATTCAGGATGACGACCGTGGAATAGAGTTTGTAGATGAGGAGCTGGACCGCGTCTATCTCGACCGTGTGATTGGCAACAGCCTCCACCCCGAACTGATAAAGAAACATAACGATATCAAGATTGTCTACACTCCGCTTCACGGCACCGGAATCACACTCATTCCGCGTGTGCTCGGCGAACTAGGCTTCACCAACGTAAACGTGGTGGAAGAGCAGGCTACCCCCGACGGCAACTTCCCCACCACTCCTTCACCCAACCCCGAAGAGACCGCTGCCATGAAGATGGCGGTGGATCTGGGTCGCAAAATCAATGCCGACGTGGTCTTCGCTTCCGACCCCGATGCCGACCGTGTAGGTATGGCCGTCCGTATGCCCGACGGCGACTGGCGTCTCCTCAACGGCAACCAGACCCTCTCGGTGCTTGTCTATTACCTCTGCCGTCAGTGGAAAGAGAAAGAGCTCCTCACCGGCAATGAATATATCGTCAAGACCATCGTCACCAGCGAGCTCCCGCGCCTCATAGCCGAGAGCTTCGGCGTCAAATCCTACGACACCCTCACCGGATTCAAGTGGATATGTGCCAAGATCCGCGAGCTGGAAGGCATCGAGACCTTCATCGGTGGCGGTGAAGAGAGCTACGGCTATATGGTGGGCGACTTCGTCCGCGACAAGGATGCCGTCGCCGCCTGCTCCATCATCGCTGAGATCGCTGCGTGGGCCCAGGAGCAGGGCATGACTTTCTTTGACGTTCTGGTTGACATATACAAGCGTTACGGCTTCTTCAAGGAGGCTCAGGTCTCTGTGGTCCGCAAAGGCAAGAGCGGCGCCGCAGAGATTGAATCTATGATGAAGAACTACCGTGAGAACCCGCCCAAAGAGCTGGCTGGAAGCCGTGTAGTTCGTCTTGACGACGTGCAGACAGGTGTCTCTACCGACTTGCTCAGCGGCGCCACTCGCAAGATAGAACAACCTAAGAGCAACGTCCTCCAGTTCTTCACCGAAGACGGCTCTAAGGTCACCGTCCGTCCCTCTGGCACCGAACCCAAAATAAAGTTCTACTTCAGCGTCAGCGCTCCTCTCTGCTGCAAGGAAAACTTCGACCAGACCGAGAAAGCTCTCGACGACAAGATCGCTGCCCTAAAGCAGTCACTGGGCATCTAAGTCCAAATTTAAAGAGAGATCGTCCGATGGCGTAATGCCATCTCGTGAGAGAAATATTCTTCTCGCAGCGATTGTAGTTGTGTAATGGGAACGTGTGCGAAGTCGACAGGGTCGCTGCTCTCCATGGTCCGCAGGAATTGCAGAATCCTCAAGCCGTCAACCCTCTCCTTGCAGGCTCTCACAAAGAGTTCTTTATTCTTGAAATTCTTTCTCAAGGGCGACCATAGGTCGTCGGTGGCAAGCTGGCTGCGGAGAAATCCGCTCATCGGTGTCTCCACATCGTGCTCATACAGTTCTTCGAACCTCTCGTAGGTCTCCCTCACCGCCTCGAAGCCTTCTCTCTTATAGAAAAGATATTTCCCACTCTGTTCTTCTAGAAACATCGCCACCGCTGGTCCTGTGCCGAAGGGCACTCGCCGCGACACCCGCCCCTGCGGTCGTACTATCAGGTGTTCCTGATCATCACCTCCCACCAGCACTCTGCCTGTCTTCACGAACTTCTGCATAAGGTAGAAATCCTCTCCGCCTTGCAACGGTGTTATGCCGCCGGCTTTCCTATACGCCGCCACCGTGAACGCCATAGCGCTGCCCAACGCTGTGAAGGCGTAAGGACTCCCTATCTCCAGCATGTTTATCATATAGTGCCGCATATAGCACTCGTAGCGCAGCAGCCTGCGGTCTGTCGTCTCGTCTCCTGAGAGCGGGTGATAATAGGGCACGGAGACGGCCGAAAGTGTCGGGTTCTGCTTTAAACAACGGTCCACAGCTTCAAGATAGCCTTCGTCGAAGTCGGTGTCGGCATCGAGGCTTACTATTATCTCGCTGCCTGCTGCCTGCTGCCCGACACTTGCTGTTATCCTATCAAACAGCACCTTCCTCGCCCAACCTACCCCTTGTCTCTTCGGACTCCATCCTCTGCCTTCTGACGAGCAGTCGAGAACCACCATGTCCAGGTCTTTGATGTCGGCGAGCCTCCTTAGCGTTTCGAGGTTGTTTGCCACCACCGACTTCTGGTATTCGTCGTCTGCAGTATGCCACGCCTCTGGCTGGTTGACACAGATATATATAGTAAAGTTCTTATGCCGTTGCCCACGTAATGACGAAAGCAGACAATCGAGGTTGTCCAGTTCGTCCATCATAGGGATAGCTACTGAGATATGTGTCGCGGTGGGCATCGTTTGACAGTCGGATAAAACAGAGGGCACAGGTATTTGCCCGTGCCCTCCATGTAGTGTAATATCACAATATTACATCTTCACCAGCTTGACCGAATGTGAGCCGATACGCAGGAAGTATGTTCCCTTGGCGTATCCGCTGAGGTCAACCTCGGTGCTTCCTGCCGGCAGGGTCTGCAGCAGCTGGCCGTAGAGGTTGTACAGCTTCATAGGCTCGTTCTCCACGGTGGTGGACTGTATGTTCACCTTGCCGGTGGTCGGGTTGGGATAGATGCTGTAGTTGAGTGTCTCAATGTCGTCTATACCTTCCTCACTGCTTCCGTCGGAGACGAACACAGCTATGAGGGTGATATTGTGGGTGACGTTGAACACGTATGGGTTCTCAGTGCTGCCGTCGCTCCAGTGGTCGAAGACGAAGCCTGCCGCTGGGGTGGCGGTGGCTGTCACCTCATCCATGTAACTGTAGGTGCCGCTACCTGTCGTGCTGCCACAGATCGTGTTGTTGGGTCTCACCTCTACCTGATATTCGATGGCGTCGAAGTATGCAGTATAGGTCTCGTTGCCCTCAACGACGACGGTGCGGATAGGATATGTGTTGCCGTCGTTCCATGCGCGGAAGCGGTAGCCGTCGGCAGCGGTGGCCGAGATGCTCACATGTGTGCCATAGTCGTAAGTGCCGCTACCGGTGGTGGTACCGTGACTGGTCTCGTCGGGCACTACCGTCAGCTGGTATGCGTTGGTGGTGAAGATAGCAGTGTAGGTAGCGCTACCTGTGACGGTGATGGTGCGGGGGTTCTGCGTGTTGCCGTCATCCCACTGACTGAAGGTGTGACCTTCACTTGCAGTTGCGCTGATGGACACCTGCTCGCCGTAGCTGTATGCGCCGCTACCTGTGGTGTTACCGTATGCCGGATTGTTGGCGGTCACGGTTATCTGGTAGCTGTTGGTCACAAAGTAAGCTGTGTAGATGGCGTCACCCATGACCGTAACGGTGCGGGTAGCCTGCGTATTGCCGTCGTTCCAACGCTGGAAGGTATAACCTTCGGCGGCGCTGGCCGTCAGGGTGGCGGTAGCTCCGTAGGTATAGGTGCCCGATCCTGTCGTGCTGCCGTGGTTGTTGTTGTCGGGCACTACCGTAAGGGTGTAAGACAGGGCGGTGAACGTAGCGGTATAGGTGGCGTTGCCAGTGACGGTGACGGTACGCGGGTTCTGCGTGTTGCCATCGTTCCACTGGGTAAACTCATATCCGATGTTCGGGGTTGCCGAGATGGTTATCTGTGTTCCGTAGTTGTAGCTGCCGCTTCCGGTGGTGCTGCCGTAGGCTGCATTGTTCGGGTTCACCACAACCTGATAGTTGTTCAATGCGAACATGGCGGTGTAGGTGGCGTTACCTGTTACGTTGACGGTGCGCGGGTTCTGCGTGTTGCCGTCGTTCCACTGGGTGAAGTGATAACCTTCGGCAGCGGTAGCTGAGATAGTGGCTGTGGTGCCAAAATCGTAGGTGCCGCCTCCGTTAGTGATGCCGTGTGCCACGTCATCGGGATTCACGGTGATAGTGTAGCTGTTAGCCGTGAAGTAAGCTGTATAGGTGATGTCGCCGGTGACGGTGATGGTGCGTGGGTTGTCGGTGTTGTTGTCGTTCCAGCGTTCGAAGCCGTATCCGTTGTTGGCGGTAGCTGAAATCTGTATTGGGGTATACTCCTCATACACTCCGCCGCCAGCGGCGCTACCCATGGCGTTGTTGGCGCTCACCACGGTGACGGTGTAATAGACCGGGTCGTGATGCTCTTCGGCGAACTGTGCCACGAGGGTCAGGTTCTGGGTTGCGGTGAAGGTATAGGGATTGGCGGTCTCGCCATTGCTCCACTGGATGAACTCATATCCGCTGTTCGGCGAGGCGGTGGTGGTGACGGTCTGTCCGTGGGTGTAAGTGCCGCTACCTGTCGTGCTGCCGAACGAGGCGTTGTTGGCACTGATATTGATAGTGTAGCTGTTAATGGCGAAGGTGGCGGTGTAGGTGACATTGCCAGATACCGTCACACTGCGTGGGTTATCGGTGTTATGGTCGTTCCATTCCACGAAGTGGTAGCCTTCGTTGGCAGTGGCTCCAATGCTCACTGAGCTGCCGTAGGCGTAGCTGCCCGTACCGCTCGTGCTGCCGTAGGAGGCGTTGTTCGGGTTGACGGTGATGTTAAACATGCCAGCCTCGAAGGTGGCGATGAAGTTAGTGTCCTGCACCAAAGCGAACGTACGTGGGTTCTGGGTGTTTCCATCCTGCCAGTGGGCGAACTCATATCCTGTTGTGGGGTTAGCTGTTACCGTGACGTTAGTGTTATACTCGTAGGTGCCTGCACCAGAGACCGTACCGTAGGCGTTGTTGTTCGACGCGGTCGTGACGGTGTAGGTGTCGGTGTTGAAGTAGGCGGTGTAGGTTGCGTTGCCGGTCACCGTGACTATACGGGTTCTCTCGGTGTTGTTGTCGTTCCATTGTGCGAAGGTGTGGTGCGCTGTCGGTGTGGCGCTGATGGTGACGTTGGTACCATAGTCGTAGGTGCCACCACCGGTCACCGTACCTTTGGCGTTATTTTCACTCACCACGGTGAGTACATACTGTATCGGGGCGAAGACAGCCGTATAGGTTGCAGCTCCCGTGATGGTTATCGTACGCGGGTTTTCGGGGTTATTGTCGTTCCATCTGACGAACTCATATCCGGTATTCGGGGTTGCCGAGATCTGCGTGGTGCTGCCGTAGGCGTAGCTGCCCGTACCGCTCGTGCTACCATAGGCACCGTTGTTCGGATTGACGGTGATGGTATAGTTGTTGGCGTCGAAGTAAGCCGTATAGGTGGCATCTTCGGTTACCGTTATCGTACGTGGGTTGTCGGTGTTGTTGTCGTTCCAGCGTGCGAAAGTGTAGTGCTCGTTTGCCGTGGCCGATATCTGCGTTGTGCTGCCGTAGCCGAACTCTCCACCGCCGGTCACCGTACCTTTCGCGTTGTCTTCGCTCTCCACGGTGATGTCGAATGTCTGAGCTGTGAAGTAGGCGGTATATGTAGCGTCGCCTGTGACGGTGAATGTGCGCGGGTTGTCGGTGTTGCCGTCGTTCCAGTGGTCAAACTCGTAACCGGTATTGGCGGTGGCGCCGATGGTAGCGTACTGACCTCCGAGGTACACTCCGCCGCCGTCAACCGTACCTTTCGCGTTGTCTTCGCTCTGCACGGTGATGGTGTAGCTCACCGGTACCCATCCTTCGGGCACCAGCTCTATAAGCAGGTCGGTAGGTGTGCCGTAGGTGGCGGTCACGTTAGTGTAGGTCTTGGTGATATATCCCGGGCAGGAGGCGCGGAACGAATAGGTGCCGTTGGCGATAGGACGGTAGTAGTCGCCCAATCCACGACGGCTGTATATCTGCGAGCTGTCGCGGTCGTGGTCTACCACCTCGATGAAAGCTCTCAGCGGCTCACGGGTGACAGAGTCCACCACGAAACCATGCACTCCCTCATGCACCTCTTTGATAAGGTTGATAAGTGGTTCTTTCTGGTAATACCAGTAGTTCTTCACGCCCTGGGTGCCTGAAATCTCAGGACATTTGGTGCGCGACACCTCGATAGTGAAAGCTCTAATGTGGTTGTACCAGTTCGAGTAGTCCTGCCATCCACCTGAGATGGCATACCAGTCGCCACCAAAACACTGCTCAGTGTATGGCGGATTCCATCCGCTACCGATACGTTCTGTGCGATACAAGTTGCCTGGGAACGTGTTGTTGCTGGCTGCTCCGGTATATTGGCGCAGTGTTGCCACAAAGCGGTTACCCATTGCAGTCCACCATGATGCGTCAGCAAGCGACCTCTGCGATGAGGTATAGCTGTCCCACGGGAAGTTCAGTATTTCAGCTCCGCCGTGCATACAGGCCGCCATCACAAAGTGGTGGGCGTTCATGTATTGTATCATGTCCTTGTTCTCCTGCTGAGTATTGTTGTACTGAGTCTGGTATGCGGTATTGCTGAACGGGTTGGGGTATGTGCGGTTCAGGTCGATACCGTTGCCGTTATACCTTCCAGTGAGGTCTGATGTGTTATTGGGTTTGTAAATGATGTTGTCGCCATTGTGGTAAGTGCCGTCGGGGTTGGCATCAGGGCAGATATATATCTGCGTGGTGTTCACCAGGTTGGTCAGCGTCGGGTCTACGTTGTAGCTCGTCAGCAACGTGTCTATCATTCTCAACAGGAAGTAGAATCCCGTCACCTCGTCGCCGTGCATACTCGACATATAGAAGAACTCCGGCTCCGCCTCTTCGTCATCTACGTTATCCGATATCTTCAGACAGATGATCTTGTGACCGTTGGTAGTCGTCGGACTGATAGTGTCTATCTTGCACAGCTTCGGATAGGCTGCGACCCAGTTCTGCATCATCTGCATATAGACGCTGTAGCTTGGATACATATTCCATCCGGCCATCTGCTCTATGGTGGTTGCAGCACTTATGGTGGCTTTCCTCATAGAGTTTGAACCTTCTTTGGGCACAATCTCGTAGGGAATCCCCAAGGCCTCGAATGCAGCCAGCTCCTGCGGGTTGGCGTATGCCGTGTAAACACATCCGTCACGGCGGTCGATGGACACTGCCTGTGAGATGGCCATTTCCATTGAGCGGTCACACTGCTCAAACTGGATACGCACCTGGGCGCTGCCCATCAATACGGTGCTGATGAAAACCAGAAGGAATAGTAATCGTTTCATGATATTTTTGTTTTTTTAGTTCTTTCGGTTTACAAATTATCGCTCACCTGTCTCCCTTCTGAACGTGTAAAGATAATTTGCAAAGAAATTCCACAACATCGTGATGGCTATCGATATCGCCTTCGCCACATAGAACCACAGCACGGTCACACCCGCCACAACAAACCCCTCGCCCGACTCTTCACTCCAGCTGGGGATAAGTTTCACTATCAACCATATCGTAAGCGTGCTTATTCCTAACCCTATCACCGAAACGGTGAAGAACTTGGCATACTCTTTCCCCACTTTCTCTTCCTTGCTGCCGAAGGTCCACACTCGGTTCAGCATATAGTTCCACGATGCAGCCAGCGTGAAGCTCAGTGCGTTCGACACCAGTCCCGGCCATCCGCACACCTGCACGAACAGCACCAGAAAGCCATAGTCCACAACCATCCCCGACGCTCCCACTATAGCGAAGCGGACAAACTTGCGGATAAACTCTCTGGATATGGCCATTGTATTGGGGGATTTATTATTGTGTCACTAAGACATCCAATCAACCACTTACGCAATCAAGCACTCAAGCATTCAGACAATCAAGCAATCTATTAGAATTTTTTTTCGGCGTTGGTGTGTATTATACCGGTCTTACGTATTCTCTGCGGGTTGTAGTCGCTCTTTGGCTTGCTGATTCTGGGTTTTTTCTTCGCGGTTTTCGGCAGGTATTTCACCTCGCCCGGCTCGTTCACTTCCAGTCCATACACCTTCTCTGTGTCTAGGTTGCACTTGATGCACCAGTATCTTCCACAGCCGCCCGAGGTCATCACTATGTCTTTCTTCAGGAGAGCCTGCGGCGTGTCGTCCCACAGAAAGTTCACCCACACGATATGAGCACCGTTCAGGTCCACGAACCCCACATACTGACGCTCATATCTGTGCATGTGCTCGTCGATGATAGGGCAGCGGCCTTCCTGGTTCTCGTGGTTGCGGTTCACGTAGGCAATCTTCTTTTGTATCAGACGCTCCGCCTTGGCGATGTCGATATCTGTCGGGGTGTAGCGACCCTCCTGGTTTTCAACCATAAAGTTCACATTCCAGTTCTTGTGGAACGAATATCCGTGGTAGTTATTACCCGATATCTCCTCGTAGTTCCATTTCTCTTCGGGTATGACATATTCCTGTGCTTTTACACCCAAGATTGCGGAAATCAGTAGTAATGAAAGCAATAGTTTCTTCATTGTAGTTCTTTTTATCGATTATTATTGTCACCGCAAAGGTACGAAATATTTTTATAAATAAGCAACATTTTAGTGAGTTTTTTTGTTTTAGCCCTTCCGTCACCCGACCGTTTTCCCTCTTTTTACACCTCTCCGCTTTGGCCAAAAACAGATAAAAAACCTCACCGTTTTCTGCAAATTTGCTATATTTGCAATCTCTAATCAATGTCCTGATTACCATGAAATACCCTTTCACTCTGCGTTTGACGCTCATGCTGGCTCTGGTGTTTGTCCTGGCCTCCTGCAGGCAAGCTCCTTCTGGCATCCAGTCGGGCGACCTTCTCTTTGTCGGACTCCCGCTCGACTATACCGTCGAAGGCGACTCCGCCTCCATGTCCGACGCTATCGTGGCCGCCACCGGCGATGAGGATCAGGTCAACTACATCCACGTAGCCATCCTCGAGCAGTCGGCCGACACCACCTTCGTCATTGACGCCACCCTCAAACACGGTGTGGCTCGCTATCCTCTCGACACCATGAAAGAGGAGTTCCGGCTGAAGAGTGGCGACTATCCCCTCTTCGTCGTCAAGCGGCTCAAGGACAACAAGCAGCGTGACCAGTGGGTTTCCAACGCCAAGCAGTATGTAGGGCGTGGTTACGACCTCTCGTTCCTCCCAGACAACGACGAGCAGTACTGCAGCGAGCTGGTCTGGAACGCCTACCTCGACGAGCACGGAACGAAGATTTTCCCCTCGGCACCGATGAATTTCCGCTCTGCCGACGGCTCCTTCCCGCCCTACTGGATATGGCTCTTCTCCCGCATAGGCATGCCTATCCCGCAGGATGTCGAAGGCACCAACCCCAACGCCATGGCCCGAGACGAGCGCCTGATAGCGGTCAGTGGTCAGTAGTCAGTTGCCTCATACCTTTTAAACTTTCAACCTTTCAAGCGAAGCGAAACTTTTTTACTTATCAACCTATCAACATAAAACATATCAACTTCTATGAATATCGATTTCACCTTTCAGAACCCCACGCGCATCCATTTTGGTCGCACCGCGATGAACCACCTCGCCGACGAACTGGCCCTCTACGGCAAGAATGTGATGCTCGTCTACGGCAAGAACTCCATCAAGAAGACCGGTCTCTACGACACCGTCATGGAGACCCTGAAACAATGTGGCAAGAGCGTATGCGAGCTTGCTGGCATCAACTCCAACCCTCGTTACACACAGGTCTTGGAAGGATGCCGTCTCGTGAGAGAGCATAATGTCGACCTCATCCTCGCCGTCGGTGGCGGCTCCGTCATCGACTGTTCCAAAGCCATAGCCTGCAGCGCCTACTGCGACGACGACCCCTGGGAGCATTTCTGGATAAAGAACCTCCCCGTGCCGTCGAAGGTCGTGCCCGTCGGCACCATCCTCACCATGACCGGCACCGCCTCTGAGATGAACTCCGGCTCGGTCATCACCAACGAAGCGCTCCGCAAGAAAGAGGGGCATATCTTCCCGATGGAGGTGGCCTCTCCCCGATTCTCGATACTCAACCCCGAGTTCACCTATTCCGTACCCAAGACGCAGATGGTGAGCGGCATCTTCGACATCTTCTCACACCTTATGGAGCAGTATTTCGGAGGCGACGACGACTGTGTGAGCGACTACCTGCTCGAAGGCGACATGCTGGCACTCATCTCTGCCAGTCGTCAGGCACTCCTCAACCCCCACTACTACGAAGCGCGCAGCAATATCATGTGGTGCGCCACTATGGGGTTGAACAAGATACTCGCCGTCTCGAAGAAACAAGACTGGGAGGTGCATCAGATAGAGCATCAGGTGGGAGCCTACTGCGACTGTCCCCACGGCATAGGCCTCGCCATAGTGTCCATACCCTATTATCGTCTTATCATGCCTTACGGACTCCACCGGTTCGTGCGTTTCGCCAAGAATATCTGGCATGTGGACCCCGCTGGCAAGAGCGACCTGCAGATAGCCACCGAAGGTATCGACTGCCTCAGCCGGTTCATCGACGAACTCGGCATCCCGCGCCGTCTCCGTGATGTAGGATGCACCGAGCAGATGTTACCCCTCATAGCGGCCAGCGTCAACAAGATAGGCGGCTACCACGTCCCCACCACCGAGGAAGTCCTCAGCATCCTGAAAGCTTGCTATTGATTGCGTGATTGGCTCCTGCGGAGTCATTGTGAGACAATTGCGTTAATGCGTGAGTGAACAGTGAGTTGTATCTGAGAAACGATATATTTCTCTATCGTTTCTCTATCATTTCTCTATCACTTCTCTATCATTTCTCTATCATTTCTCTATCATTTCTCTATGGTTTCTCTATCACTTCTCTATGGTTTCTTTATGTCTCCTTTATGTCTACTTTATGGTTTGCTTATGTCTCCTTTATGGTTTGCTTATGTCCTCTTTATGGTTTCTCCATCACTTATCCGGAACATCCGTAGCCTCCAGGATATCCGCCTCCACCCGCGCCAGCCCCACTAACGCATTCAAGCATTCGCTCATTAACACCTCTTCCTTCTGACCTCTGACTTCTTACATCTTCCTTCCTCCCTCTTCCATCTTCCAATACGACCCGTGCCGAAGGGCTGGTATGGTGCTTGCGAGGTCAAAGCGAGGTAGGTGCTGACTCGAAGCTTATTCGAACCTATATCGAAGCTCGATCGAAGCTAAGTCGAAGCAGGACTGATAATATATTGATTTAGTGCAACTTGAAAATCAACAACTAATCCAGGTTGTCAGTCAGTTGCCGTTGCGGCTGGATTTGGTTGACAGTAAAAATTGACAAAGCACTACTTTGGGTGTACTTTGTCCATACCAACTTTCACAACTGCGCCAGCCTAACTAACGCATTCACAAATTCTGCGATTAAGGTGAGCAAAGAACAAGCTCACTTGTTTTTTCGAACCGAAGCAGAATGACTCCGAAAGGAGGCAATTCACACATTATCACCTCCGACCTCTTCCCTCTTCCCTCTTACATCACACTTCTTACATCTTCCCTCTTCCCCCACTAACACATTAACACAATTACACGATTACACCAATACACCATTACACCCACGCCAGCCCCACTAACACATTAACGCATTCAAGCATTTACGCATTCACCCATCTTCCCTCTTACTTCTTACTTCAGACATCTCCCATCCATAAATCCAAGAACCCATTTATCTTCCTGAAAAACAATATTTTGCAAAACAACCCTACAGCGATTTGCAAAATATTGATTTTCAAGCATTAAGCCTTCGACCCTTCGGTGGTCTTTCGGTGGTCTTTCGGTGGTCGGTCGCCAGACCGTTTTTTCTGCCCAAAAGAGGAAGTTTTTACAATTATTTTATGTGGTTGGCCAGTCAAAAACAACTGGTGGCTCAAAAATATTAATTTCTGTCCATTTCCAAACAGTCTGACTTTCGGGGAGGGCTACATTTGTATGTGGACTGCTGGTGCATTTATTGTGCTTTATTCGATGGCATATTATAGTTCATCCGAAGTGCCGGATTGCAAATCCAGTGCAACGGATACTTTCAAATACACTCGTTTGGATTGGTTTCAAGGCCGTTGAGATTTGAGCTTTTTATGAAATGCCGATATACTCTCAGCTAGTGAGAAAACATCTCTGACAATAAAATATTGTTGTAAATCTTTTGAAACAAAAACAAACCACGATTCCTCATGCACTCTCAAATATGGACAGTCTGTAGTAATACCCGATTTCTTTATCTCCTGAATTGACAACTTTTCCTCGTCAGGAAGATTGTATGTGACAATGTACTGTCCCAAAAACTCAATACCAGTCAATTCGGACAGATTCAATGACCAGGGATCAGTACGCCTCACGCAATAGACATCAAAACTACCATCTGTTTCTTTATACTCAATCTCAATAACTGGAGCTATAGTATCTATTGGATAGTCGTTTTCCATAGAATAATGGCGTGCTATTTCGGATAGGAGCATTTTCTTTTTTACAGATTCTTCAATCCCGTATTTGTAACCGAGGATTTTCTCTGTTTCTCGATATTCATTTTTCGTAACCGGAACTTGTTGAATGGTTCCTTCTTGCGTCTTGTCAACACATCCCCATAAAGTGACCAATACGATGAATCCGACTAATATGATTATTTGTGTTTGTTTCATCTCTTTATATGTTTTCTTAACGATTTTGGGATATAGCTTTCGTGAATACCACTCGGTATAACACCTATTTGATTATATTGAGTCACACCATCTTTGCGAGAAATAATATAGAAATTGTTTTCTCCGTAAGATGAAGACATTTTTTTTGCATGTGCAAGATCGGCTTTGCCAGGGATTCCATGTCCCATTGTTCCATCAGCCTTTCCTGGATGTGTATGGAAATGGAAGATCTCTTTACTATTATCGGGCGCTGAATACTTCCCTGGATTATCGGACTGATTATAGGTGTTGTTGCTCCATCCAAAAATTTGTGCTTCAGCTTTATTTCCATCAGTATACCCCGCACCGCTTAATTCTATATTCGAATTGAATGAGATGAATTTTGCAACATCTATGGCCGCCTCTTGTTTGCCCCCGGTTGAGGTAAAGCCTGTCTTTGAGTAATCTTTCCCTTTCTGACCATCTAAAATGCCTTTTGAAAATGTCAGGCTACGGGTCTCCTTAAAAGTCCTCGCCCGACCAATACCAGAATAAGATCCGGCTATAATTTGATCGGTTTTGTCTTTTGTTTTTTGATAAAGTTTCAACGATCCTGTCGAAATGTCTAACCGATATATATCCTCTCCGTCGGGATCCACAATCTTCATTGGATTCCAAGCACAATAATTGTACGGAGACAGACTTGGGTATTTGTCAGACATGGGGTCAACACTTAACCACAAACTGAGGTCAGGATTATAGTACCGTGCACCGAAGTAGTAATAGCCTGTTTCTGAGTCCTTCTCCTTGCCCGTGGATAACAGCGTATTTTCAGGCCCTTTTGAGGCCATAAAATTGATGTTTTTATATGTGGATTTCAGGCGCATTTATTGGGCTTTACTCGATGGCATATTATAGTTCATCCGAAGTGCCGGATTGCAAATCTGTCACAACGGATTCACCCATCACCATTTGGGCACTTCGTTATCCTTGACTTTTAGGACTTTCTTTATCTGCTTTACTCTGTATCTATACTGATATGGATACAAACTGTAATCATACTGAAAATCAATAGTACTCTCTATTCTTTTGTATGGAACAATATAATAATCAACTATCATCTTTTCAACATATATCGTAATTGACACATCTGCCACAATGGTGTCTGCAAACTCGTAACTAAAAAACTGTGTTTTACTTATATTGCATTGTTTCTTTTTACTATATCCACGTCTTCCTAACTTGGATTCTTTTTTTAAGAAATCTTTCAACATGTATTTCCGGTATGCAGCTGAAGTGTCAGGGGCACATGCAGACCAATAGCTCTGCTCAATATCGTGGAAAATGTCATTTACAATAATTGAACTGGAGAAAAAAACACGAAAAAAAGCATTATAATCAGAAGTGTCTAATGTGATTCTTTTCAAATCTTTAATCCAAAAAGCCCCAATGTTTGGCTCCATAATAATGTTTCTAGGCGAGGTTACGTGTTCACACTCAGAAACGGTTATCATATACATGGTGTCGGTATATACCGTGCATTCATTTTGTGAATAAGAAATCTGGCAAAAACATAAGAAAATGATTGCTATAAATTTATCTAGTACTTTCATTATTCGTCAATTATTACTTTTTTCAAATTGGCGTTTTTTATCATGCTGTTTATGTCTGCTTGATTGGGATACGCGACGCCAGGATTATAATTACCAATCCCATCTGGAGCATCATCATTATCATAAAATAAAGTATGGAATATTTCATGTATGCGACTTCTTTTATTGTCGTATTTACTATTCATGACGATTCCCCTATGATTGTCAGTCTTTCCAATGGCTAGTCTGTTATCCTCATCTCTAAAAAAAGAACCATCTGGATGCTTCTCAAAGGTATTGCTTATTTTGACACCTCCAAAATAATCATTCATCCCTACATTTGGCCACTCATCCATTGATAAGTCAACAGACCTTTCAACGGGGATAAAATTCAAATCAAAATTCACAGCATATCCAGTATACTCACCCTCTGTTACAGTGTAGTTAGCGTTATTTAATTGTGCATTTATGCTTTTTTGCATTTTTTCAACATCCCGTGGCCCATACAAATACGCAGATTCTCGGTTTGACCTAAGTTCAGGTCCTGTCCTTACATAATAATTTGCAGTCACCGTCAATGTTTTAGTCTTGGGATTGACTTTGCATACCCCATCCATACCATCAGGATCCACAATCTTCATCGGGTTCCAGGCACAGTAGTTGTAAGGAGACAAGCTTGGATATTTGTCCGCCATCGGGTCAACACTCAACCACAGACTCAAATCAGAATTATAGTACCTCGCTCCGAAATAGTAATATCCTGTTTCTGAGTCCTTCTCCTTGCCCGTGGATAACGGCTGAAAAATGACGGCGTTTTCGGGCCTTTTTGAGGTCGTTGAATAGGGGTTTTTATATGTGAGTTGTATGGGCATCTTTACTCTAATGAGGAGGATTGTTCTATTAACCCATTCTCATCCAAAATATATTGAGACTTGTTTACACTGTATTCTTGCTCTTCGCTCATCTGTTCATACCATTGGTATATGATTTCGCTCGAACTAATATATATATAACCTTGATTCAACCTGCGTTCGTCTAGCCCACCATATAGCCCACCATGCTCGTCTAAAACCTTCAGGCAAAGCCTATCTTTAATTTCCGCAGAATTAGAAAATGAAATTATTTCAACATATAGCAATTGTATATTGGCAACATAATATTTGCTCAATGCAATAATATACCAATATGTGCCTTTTCTAAATTTTGCAACGGGTCTTGATTTGAAAAATGGTGAGGTTGTATTCACATATTTTTTGTACAAGACGGGGTCTTTCAATGGAGAGTTAAATTCGTCCATTCTATACCAATATGATAGATCAACCAATGTATCGTTTAAATAAATGGTTTGGAACATTGAAAGGAACTCGTTGAAAGAGTAAGGGGCAGACTCCTTTGACATCGGCTGTGCAGAGGAATATGGATTATAGACTCCTGCCCATAATATTAGAAAAAGGAAAAAATTCTTAAACATAACACTATCTTGAATATCTTTTTAACGCGTTTTCCGGAGTATAAGTTCTTCCTGTATATTTAAAACTAGAAGTTGAGCTGTAGCATCCATATCCACCTCTGGGGAATGCAGCATTACGACCCTTCCCAGCGTAAATATATGCATTGAAAACAGCGTTGGGACTTGTTTTCTTCAAAATTTCCTTCATTTGACCAGCAAAACGGACATCATTTCCTTTGTCATATATTGTCCATGACATACGCGGATCATAAAGACCTGATGGTTGCATATTCCCATTTGGGTGATTGTGGCTATGGTCTCTCAAGGTTCCTTCCAGGGCATAACCATAAGCCTGCTCTGTGCCAGTATAATCCCCGCCTTCATCGAACGAACTTGTTAAAACAAACTTATTTGATTCATCACCCATCTTGGAGTCAGCATATCCGATAAGGCTAAATTCAACATCAGTGTTATCTGCAAGAAACCGGAAGACCTCATCTGCATTTTTTGAATCGCCACCAAAGTTCAATAGTAAATACCCATTGTTATTTTTGGTATAACTTTGGCCGCGGTTTAAGACACCATCTTTTACTGTTATGGATTCCCCTGACGAACTTCTAATCACGTCCTTGTCTGATCTAGATTTCCAATGCAGTTGTCCAAGTTTATCCACTTCCCAATCATCACGTCCGTCGGGGTCAACAATCCTCATAGGATTCCAGTGACAATAATGATACGGTGAGATATTAGGATTCTGATCACTCATCGGGTCAACACTCAACCATAGACTCAGGTCAGGATTATAGTACCGAGCTCCAAAATAGTAATAGCCTGTTTCTGAGTCCTTCTCCTTGCCCGTGGAGGAACAATGAATTTGATATGCGGAAATTGTCGTGGCCATCGGCAGAGTCGGGTTGTTGTCAGAGTGGAAAATTTTGAAAATTTTTCTTTGAAAACAAAGCTATTGGGTACATGTTTTTTCTTTTCACCAACACTCGATTCGGACACTGCAAATGTACAAATAAATTCCAAGCGACGAAAAAAAAGTATTTTTGAAACGGCAATGCAAATCTAAAATCCAAAACAAAATGAAGCTTACAGTCAATTCTAATTTCCCTTTCCAGATCAGCATTGGATAGCTTGCAGTTTTTCAGTTTATTATAGGGCTATCTTTATATTTCCGCCTTTTTTTGTATATTTGCAAACAAATAATACTGGTAAAAACAGTTCTAGGAAATTTACTTGGGGGCATTATGGCAGATAAGGATCTCAGCATAATAGACGATAAAGTATACCAACAATGGCTTCGTCTCCTCTGTGATGAAATAGACAAACAACGGCTAAAGGCCGTGATGCAGATGAATGCCACAACTCTACAACACTACTGGTGGTTGGGGAATGACATCATCCATAAACAAGAAGAACAAGGGTGGGGAGCAAAAGTCATTGACCAGCTTTCCATCGATTTGCAGAAAAGATATGGTAGAGACAGCGGTTATTCTATCCGCAACTTGAAATATATGAGGCAATTCGCTGATGAATATCCCGACTTCCCATTTGTGCAAGTGCCACTTGCACAATTTCAAAAGATGCCAATTCTGCAAGCACGGTTTGCAAAATTCACGGTGTCGGCTGATGGCGAATTTGTGCAAGTACCACTTGCACAAATCACATGGTATCACCATATCTCGATGATTTCCAAAATAAAAGACAAGGCGTTGAGGGCGTTTTACATAACGGAAACGGCAATTCAAGGGTGGAGTCGCGATGTCATGATGATGCAGATAGACGCTGCGTATTACAAGAAAGCGCTCCCTCTACCTAATAATTTTGCGACCACACTCCCTCCTATTAATAGCGATCTTGCAAAAGCTGCATTCAAAGATCCATACAACTTTGGGTTCGTGGATATGACGAAGATAAAACAAGAGAAAGACCTTGAAGACCAACTAACAAGTAAGGTCACCGATTTTCTTTTGGAACTTGGTAAAGGGTTTTCCTATATTGGTAAGCAGTATCCGCTGAATATTGCAGGCGAGGAAAGCAAAGTGGACTTGATGATGTATCATACCCGCTTGCATTGTTATGTCGCTATCGAGTTAAAAGTGGTAGATTTCAAACCTGAATTTCTAAGCAAACTAAACTATTATATTTCGGCAATCGACGACTTGGTAAAGATGCCAGAGGATAATCCTACAATAGGATTACTATTGTGTCGGACAAAAAACAATACAAAGGTTGAGTATGCCCTTCGGGGAATGACACAACCTCTTGGTGTCGCGGAATATCAAACAAACAAGGTGATTGAGGAATTGAAATCAGAATTGCCCTCTATTGGCGATTTGGAAAACACGTTGACAATAGAAGACCATGAATGACCTCGACGGTGAGCGAACGATGAAGTTGTGGGGTAATACCGTTCCGATGGATGTGAATGCTGGCGAGAACAGATTTGCCAATTTCAACGAATACACCGTTTATCCATCGCCATACGTGGTGGCAGACGTTCACGGCTACACCAAACATTATTACGCAGGAACGGAGCGGTTGTGCAGCAGAATCGGAGGAGGCGGTCTGCAGGAACTGCACTATAGCCCTATGGACGATGGTTATGTTGAAAAGAAAGAGAATGCGTATCGCAATCTAATCAATGAGGATTTGAGATGTGCAGGAGCGAGAGCAGAGACCAAAGAGCTGAAGTTTGAGATGCTTCACAGACTCTCTGAAATAGAAGAACCCGAGACTAAAATCTACTACTATCACTCTGATCACCTAGGCAGCGCCAGCTGGATTACCGACTCATCCGGTCAAGCTGTCCAGCACATGCAGTATCTCCCCTATGGCGAGACGAAGCTAGACCAGAGGACTTCTTCCTACCACGAACGCTACACTTTCACGGGCAAGGAGAAGGACTCAGAAACAGGATATTACTATTTCGGGGCACGATATTACAATCCGGATTTGAGTTTGTGGCTGAGTGTGGATCCGATGGCTGACAAATATCCAAGTCTGAGTCCGTACAACTACTGTGCATGGAATCCCATGAAGTTGATTGATCCGGATGGTGCCGAAATGGATGAATGGAAAATTGACAAATGTGGGAATATTGTAGAAAGAATTGAGAATAATAATTTTGATCAGATTCATATTGTTGATGACGAAGGCAATACAATTGCCAGCAGTCGTAGGTATGAATTGGGAACGATATCCGAAGTATCATTTGCAAATAGTAACGCAACCGTTTTTTCTGTTTGTGGAAATAATAATTCTGAGGAATTATTCCAATTTCTTGCGGCAAATTACACGTCCGATGGCGGATATCCATTAGAATGGGCTAATTCCTCACTTGCAAGGAGCACCGATGAATCCAATATATTGGGTACAAATCATGGTGAACATTCCATCCACATGTTTTCGGATTTATCGTCTAATGGTTATTCTATTTCCGAGGGTTCTCATAACCATCCGAATGGAGACCCCATGCCATCAGGAAGTTCGGGGTCACGGACAAAAGACATTGGCGCTGCTGTTGTTCACGAAAAGAAAAATCCTGGAATAAGACTTTTTACTTATACACCACGAACGGGATACAGCGAATATAATAGCAGCGGGTGTCTGGATGACAGAATGGCTAACAAATGGAAAAATGCCACATGGCAGGGTAAGGGGGAATAATAACCATGAGTATGAAAAAAATATTAATCGTCATAATAATCCTTGCTTGGTGCGGGGATGCTTTTTCTTTAAAGACAGATAGCGTCTGTAGAATTCCTATTATGGTTTTTGAGGACACTTCCATTTTTAACATTATTGACACTTTAATGATTTTGGAACAAACCAAAGGGGAGGGTGTCACTGATAGAGATAACATATCCATTTATTTTATTGATACAGGTGGATATTACTGTATGGTTCGCTTTGAAAATGATAGTTTATTGGGGAAGACCATTCTCTCTTCAAGTAAAGAGCATGTGAAAATAGCATTTTACAAAGGTATGGATGTTCTAATAACAGGAAATACGCCATACAGAGGAATCATGTCAAACTCTGGTGAATATAAAACCGTAGAATGTGTTTCTTTCTCGGATCAAGATATTGTGTATGAAGATTACCCTGACGGTGAGGTAGAACACGAATTTTCATTAATAGCAAAATGGGAGAAAGATCATATGCAGATTTATATGATAAGCAATAGATATGGAGAAATCATCTACGATTCTTCCATAGACTCCCATTTCTCTCTGGATTATTTGGAACATTAAAGTCTCAGGCAAGGTATCAACAATACTCTAATAAAATATAATTATTTGAGAAAATCATTGCATAAATCAATTCCTCAAAATAGTGCCATTTCCGACGCTATTTTTCAACCGTTATTCACGGGCAAGGAGAAAGACTCAGAAACAGGCTATTACTATTTCGGTGCGAGGTACTACAATTCGGATTTGAGTTTGTGGTTGAGTGTTGACCCGATGGCTGACAAGTATCCAAGCTTGTCTCCGTATAACTACTGTGCCTGGAACCCGATGAAGTTGATTGACCCTGATGGGAAGTGGCCAAGAAAGGGTGTAAATATTTACACATTTAATGCAAAGGCTGGCATAGGGGTTGCTTGTGGTTTTGATGCAGGATGGAAACATGGGATAGCAACAGACCATAGAGGCATGACTCAGTTTTCTGCAGTATCAACCATGTACATTACTAATCAAAACTTGGATAACGGTAATCAAAACCCTGAGGTGGTGGCAGGATTTAATATTGGAATATCTCTAGGATATGAGAGGAATCATGCATATAATACCTTTATGGAAGCAATGCAAAGTTCTTCGGTAGAGGTTAGCATTGAGGGTAAAGGATTGGTTGGTGGATCTGTCGGCATTGGTTCAGATTCTTTTTCGGGAGTCTTGGAATTGGGCTTTCCGTTAGTATTGCATCGGAGCAATATGAAATCAAACAATCAATCTCGGTTTCTAAAAAAGAGGCAAAAAAAATAGGATATATGAAAAAATGGTCTGTGAAAAATATTACCAAGCATTCGGAATATGGGATAAAGCCATACTATACAGGAACCGTAAATGATACTGACGTTCAAGTAAAATGCAATGCCACTGCTGATGGGGAAGGCATAAAGCCAAATAATTATTGGGTGTCGGAAGATTATCTAAATAAATAATATGAAATTGCTATATAAAAGTAGGCCCGAGAACAAGGGCGGTTTCGCATTGGCCTGTTTTGTCATACTTATCATGATAATGATAGCAATAATCGTGTATGAAGAACGCTTATACTTAGTAGATATGGAAAATGTTTTAGACTGTATTACTATGCTATTTATTTGTATGGTAATTGTGGCCTTTTTATTCTATTTACTAGACGAGGCCTATTGGCAGATATTCGGTGTGGAAGTATGCGAATATGACAGTATGGGTATAAGAATTACAAAAAAAAGAATAATAAAGAAAGTTAAGTACATACAATGGACTGATGTGTCCTATATCTCTGAATTAAAAATTAATCCTATTTGGAAGGTTATCACTCATTTTACAATATCAGGTGTATCTCAGGATAAAATAGTTATTCATTACGGGCATAGTAAAGTTTTTAGATGTGGAACAAATTTAAACAAAATACAATTACAAGAATTACTTAATATAACAAATAAACTGATCGGAGAAAAAAGGATCAATAATAGCCTTTTAAGAACTGACGCTTCTGACAAAAAAGATGCAATAGACTAATACTCAACGATAGGATGCTGTCTCGAACTACATATAAAACCGTCTCTTTTGTAAACCTTTTAAGGGCTAAAAACGCAGCCATTTTTCGGCCGTTATTCACGGGCAAGGAGAAGGACTCAGAAACAGGGTATTACTACTTCGGAGCTCGGTACTATAATCCTGACCTCAGTCTTTGGTTAAGTGTTGACCCGATGAGTGACAAATATCCAAGTCTAAGTCCCTACAACTACTGTGCATGGAACCCGATGAAACTCGTGGATCCTGATGGGGAAGAACTATGGGAACCAGATAAAAATGGGAACTTAGTAGCAGAAAAAGGCGATAATGCATGGACTTTAGCGTCATTTTTAAATACTACGCCAGATATAGCGGTCAGTATGCTTGAAGAACAAGGGTATTCTGTTAACTCAAAGGGAGTACTTAATTTAAAGGCGGGAGATGTGTTCAATATTGACTATGGCATTGTATCCCATACGTCTTCTTTGGATTTGGGTGAAATAGGTAATTTTATTAGAGGGAAAGCTGGGTCTGGCATAGCTGAGGATTTATTTGCTAATTACTGGACGGAGGGCGGAGATGTTTCTTTGAAAGGTAGTCAATTCGCAGGGATTTTAACATATCTGAAAGAGAACAACTTGTCTTTATCAACAGATGAAGGGAATAATAAAGTGGTTAGTTTTTATGGAAGCCCAGTGTATTCTCGTGCGTATGGCTCTGCTACCGTAACTATAGACAGCCAGAAAAGAATAACAGGGTTTATGGACACTTATGACTTTGATCCACACAAGTTCGGAGACAGAAGTCTTAAAAACGAGTTGATGACAAGAAGTGTTAATATAATCTCCAAAATAACAAAAAATGGAAAAGGTTTTACAATCAGGTATCCGTAACATTATATTTCTCACTGTATTCTTCATTACTTTTGTATCGTGCTATAATCCGACAGACGATATCTCTGCCTTTTCTGGGATTAGCATGAAGGGAAGGATTACACTTATAGAAAAAAAACGAATAGATTCAGGTGGAATAAATGGAGATTATTCCTGCATATACCAATATCAAATAGATGACCCAATTGTTATAACAAATGCAGAGTGTAATCTTAAAAAATATTCTTACTCAGATATAGACACGTGTGATATACTGTATGGATATCTAATGTATAGCAGTGGGTTTTACAAAATATCATTTGTTGACAACAGCCTAAAGAGCCTATATATCGACACAACAAATAAAAAAATTATTTACTGCATTTGTTCTATTTAATTTTAATTATTCAATGAATTAACCATAGGTTTTTGCACCCCCCTCGACTTCCAAAAACCAAATTTGCATTTGCATTCTACATTCTACATTCTACACTCGGCCCATCCAGATTTCACTCAAAGTGCAGGCAAAGTAATGGCAAAGTACACCCAAAGTAGTGCTTTGTTCATTCCAACTTTCACACCCGCGCCAGCCTCACTAACGCATTAACACATTAACGCGTTAACACATTAACATATTCACTTCCTTCCGAAGTCGGCGGAGATGTTGTGCAGGTCACAGAATCCCCTCTACTTCCTTCCGAAGTCGGCGGGGGATGTTGTGCAAGGCACAGAATCCCTCCTACTTTCTTCCAAAGTCGGCGGGGGATGTTGTGTGAAACACAGAATCCCCTCCTACTTTCTTCCAAAGTCGGCGGGGATTTCACCCCAGTTGGGGGTGTCCCACTTGCGGATTTCGGTGGTGTAGGTGTTGTTCCTTAACCAGGCTTCGGCTCGCTCTACATACTGCCAGAGCGCCTCTGTGCGCTCGTCCCTCACCAGCTTCGACTTGCATTTCTTCTGCATGACCCAGCTGATGGCGTTCACCGAGTCGCTGTAGAGGATCTGGTTGAGATTGTGTTTTTTCAGATAGGAGAGTCCGTGCACCAGCGCAAGGAACTCGCCTATGTTGTTCGTCCCTATCGGGTATTTGTAGTGGAAGAGTTTTGTTCTGGATGCCACATAGACGCCTTGGTATTCCATGACCCCTGGGTTGCCGCTGCAGGCGGCGTCGACGGCGATGCTGTCGAGTACGGGTGGCGGCACATTGGAGGGCTTTATCACGGTCATGCCCAGCTCGTCGCTGTTGTCTGGCTTGGCTATAGCTTCGGCGTAGGGATGTTGGAACGCCTCTTCCGCCTCGGCTCGTGTCTTGTATGACTTGTACTGTGCGCCGGCGAAGCCTTTGATCTGCGACTGACATTCAGCCCAGCTCTCATATATGCCGGGGTGGTTCCCCTGCCAGACAACATAGAACTTCTGTTTCATGGCATCAGAATCTGTCTAGTACGAGCCTTACCGAAAGTCCGAGATGGCGATAGCGTGAGACGCTGGCGCTCACCGACTCGCTGCCTATGCAGAGTGTGCGGGCCGCGTTGCCGTCGGCGGTGGCCGACCAGTAGTAGCCGTCGATGTTGACGTAGTTCACCTCGGTGCCGTTCCTCACGCCTGCGGCGGGGAGGAAAACAGCGCCGCTGTTCTGCATCTCCGACCACTCGAGGTAGGTGTATTTGTTGGTGTTGTATCCGCGATAGTCGCCGTTGGTGAAGCATCCGCTGCTGGGTGCGACCCATCCGTCGGGCAGCAGCACCAAGCCATGGAACACGCCGTTGATGGTGGCCAAGCCCCACTTCCCGGTGCGGACGGAGCTGCCTCCCAGGAGATACTGCCACTCGTCGTAGGTGAGCACCCTCCAGTAGCCGTCGCGACCGCTGTATCCGCTTATCCGGTTGGTGCGGCCCCAGTCACCACGTGCGTTGGGACCGATGATGCTGTTCTCTATGTTGTCGCCCACGATATAGTGCGAGTCGTCGGGATCGGTGGAATAGGGCTGATAGGCTATGGCGCCGCTCTCCGAGCCGCTGGTGGCCCATCCGAAGAGGTCTATCCACTGGTCGGCGGTGGCTGAGATATACTGGTTGTCGTAGCCACGGCAGGCCCACTGGGTGGGGGCGAACCGCCAGGTGCCGCTGGAGGCCTGGTATTGTAGGTTGCCGCAAGAGAACATGATCTGCTTGCTGTCGCTGACGGAGAAGTAGCTGTTCACCGCACCGTAGTCGGTCACGTTGATGTCGGCTCCGGGTATCACCTCCGCCTCTTTGACCACGATGTCGCAGGTGGCGCTCTTGCCGTCGGCGTCGACGGTGACGGTGCAGGTGCCTATGGCTTTGGCCACCACAAGCCCTTTGTCGTCGACGCTTGCGATGTCGGGATTGGAGGAGGTCCACTCGGTCTCATATTCGGCATCTTCGGGTGTGGCGTAGACCGCCAGCTGGTAGGTGTCGCCCACGGCGATGGTCACCTTCTCAGCCACGAAGGCGATACTCTTCACCTTCGCCCCGCAGGAGGTGAGGAGGAAGGCGAGGGTTATGATAAACGACAGACGGCAGATGGATTTCATGAACGCTGTTTTATTATAGTTGTACAATTTTAACGCCGGAACGCCGTTTTTATTGTTATGAGCAAGTTCGGCTTTTGGTTTATGAACGCACGCCCTCAGGCGTTGCCGCAGAGCGTGATACCGGCGATTGTGGCCATCTGTGTGGCGTTCACCACCTCCGTGGGCAGCTGGCTTTGTGCCGTCGTGGCGCTGGTGGGTGTGATCTGTGCCCACCTCTCCATCGACCTGCTGGACGACTATTTCGACTACCGCAATGCGGGCTTGGGGTCGCGTGAGAAGCTGGCGCGAGCCGGCATGAGAGCCAGGATAGGCAAGGCTCAGTACCTGACCGACGGACAGGCCACGTTGAAGCAGACCTTCGTCGTGGCGGCCCTGTTCGGCGGCGTCGCCTTAATCTGCGGAGCGGTGGTGTTCTGCTTCAGAGGGTGGCCCATACTCTGGTTCGTGCTGGCAGGCGCCTTCCTGGGATTCTTCTACTCGGCGCCGCCGTTCAAGCTCTGCTATCATGGGCTGGGCGAGCTGCTCACGGGCCTGATGTTCGGTCCGCTGCTCATGCTGGGCATGTGCTACGCCGTCTGCGGCGAGCTCCCGACCGACATCTGGTGGATATCTGGTGCCATCGGCCTGCTGGTGGTGAACATACTCTACTCACACTCTATCATGGACCGCCAACCCGACATAAGTGTCCACAAGAAAACCCTCGCCGTGCTGCTCTCCCCTGGCGAGTTGCCCAGACGTGGGTTGCTGCTCGCCTTCTCCTGCTTTTTTTCTTTCCTGCCCTATCTCCTGATCCTTGTGCCGGTGATGATAGGACACCTCGGTCCGTGGTCGCTCCTCACGTTCGTGACGTTGCCTCTGGCTTTCGCCCTGGTGACGCTGATACGTGATTTCCTCTACCACCCCGAGAAAGAGGCTCAACGCCGCTGGTGGATGGGGCCGATGTCGCAATGGAAGGAGATCCGGGAGGCCGGCATCGAGTGGTTCATGATACGCTGGTATCTGGCCCGCAACCTGATAAGCTTCTTTGCCCTGATTATTGCAATAAGTCTGTTCATAAAATAGTGAAGACAATAAAACTATATCAAATCAAAGACAAGAATGACAAGAAAAACAAATAAAAAATTCAAATCCCAATTTATTTGTCCTTAATTGTTTTTTTTGTCTTAAAAAAACTTTCGACTCGTGAAAAACATCCGCAACTTCTGCATTATCGCACATATCGACCACGGCAAGAGCACCCTTGCTGACCGGCTTCTTGAATATACCAACACCATCTCGCAACGCGACATGCAGGCGCAGGTGCTCGACGATATGGACCTCGAGAAAGAGCGCGGCATCACCATCAAGAGCCACGCCATACAGATGAACTACCGCTTCCCGGCGGAAGGGGACAAGGACTATGCAGGTCAGGAATTCATATTGAACCTTATCGACACGCCGGGTCACGTTGATTTCTCCTACGAGGTGTCGCGTTCCATCGCCGCCTGCGAGGGAGCGCTGCTGGTTGTAGACGCCACCCAGGGCATACAGGCTCAGACCATCTCGAACCTCTACCTGGCTCTGGAGAACGACCTGGAGATAATACCGGTGATGAACAAGATTGACCTCGACAGCGCGATGCCCGAAGAGGTGGCTGACGAGATCATGGACTTGCTCGGCTGCCCGAGGGAGGATATCCTGTCGTGCAGCGCCAAGACGGGCGAAGGGGTGCCTGAGATACTGGAGGCCATAGTGAAGCGGGTGCCGGCACCAAAAGGAGACGAGAATGCGCCGCTGCAGGCGTTGGTGTTCGACTCGGTGTTCAACCCGTTCAGAGGTATCATCTCATACTTCCGCATCATGAACGGCACGATCCGCACCAACGACTGGGTGAAGTTCGTAAGCACAGAGAAAGACTACCACGCCGACGAGATAGGAGTGCTGAAGCTGAACATGGAGCCACGCAAGGAGCTCAAGACCGGCGATGTGGGATATATCATCAGCGGCATCAAGAC
Source organism: uncultured Bacteroidota bacterium (assembly GCA_902774845.1). Lineage (GTDB taxonomy): Bacteria > Bacteroidota > Bacteroidia > Bacteroidales > P3 > Colimorpha. The sequence goes on along the minus strand of CACYJU010000002.1, from coordinate 116,569 downwards.
CTCACGGGAGGTGAGAGTGGGCGACACCATAACGCATGTAGAGAGGCCGTGCGACAAGGCCATAGAGGGCTTCGAGTCGGTGAAGCCGATGGTCTTCGCCGGCGTCTATCCCGTCGATACCGACGACTACGAGGAGCTGAGGGCCAGCATCGAAAAGTTGCAGCTCAACGACGCCTCGCTCACCTTCGAGCCTGAGAGCTCGCTGGCGCTGGGATTCGGCTTCCGCTGTGGGTTCTTGGGGCTACTGCACATGGAGATCATACAAGAGCGACTGGAACGCGAGTTCAACATGGATGTCATCACCACGGTGCCGAACGTGCAGTACAAGGTGAAGCTCACCAACGGCGAGGAGATAGACGTATATAACCCGTCGGGGATGCCCGAGCCGAACAACATATCCGAAGTGTATGAGCCCTACATCCACGCACAGATCATCACCAAGGCCGACTACATAGGTCCCGTAATAAAGCTCTGCATGGACAAGCGTGGCATACTGAAAAACCAGAACTACCTCACCACCGACCGCATCGAGATAACCTTCGACCTTCCTCTGGGCGAGGTGGTGTTCGACTTCTACGACAAGCTGAAGTCCATCTCGAAAGGCTACGCCTCGTTCGACTATTACCTCAACGGCTACAAGCCCTCGAAGCTGGTGAAGCTCGAGATACTGCTCAACGGCGACCCCGTCGATGCGCTGTCAACGCTGACATACGTCGATAACGCCTACGGCATAGGACGGCGTATGTGCGAGAAGCTGAAAGACCTGATACCGCGTCAGCAGTTCGACGTAGCGATACAGGCAGCCATAGGAAGCAAGATCATCGCACGCGAGACGGTACGTCAGGTGCGCAAGGATGTGACAGCCAAGTGTTACGGAGGCGACATCACCCGTAAGCGCAAGCTGCTCGAGAAGCAGAAAGAAGGCAAGAAGCGCATGCGACAGGTAGGCAACGTAGAAGTGCCCCAGAGCGCCTTCCTGGCAGTATTGAAGTTAGATTAAGGAAATATTAGAAGAGTTCGGCAGGGTCTGTCGTAAAAAAGTCCTCCAGTGCGATGCCTCCTGTTCCGACAGTATATAGTCGTGTAGGTTTGTGCTGTTTGGCGAAACGTTCCATTCCAGCATTATAACTCCGATTCCCACTTTTCACCTCTATGGCTATCACCTCATTGCCGCGTTGTAGCACATAGTCCACCTCCATGCTGTTTTCGTTCCAGTAAAACACCTTGAAATTGTCGCACTCGGAATAAGCCAGCAGGTGTGATCCGACGGCCGACTCCACGAATCGGCCCCAAAGATTGCCATCGGCGGTCAGTTCGGTTAATCGTTTACCATACTGTATGTTCATTAACGCGTTATTGTAAACCTGGAATTTGGGTTTTGAAGCTCGCTGCCGTATTATGTCCGGTGAGAATTTTTCCAAACCACCCAGCAGTTTAGCACTGTTAAGTAGTGACAGATAGCTGCTCAAAGTTGTCACATTTCCTCGCTCGTTCATTTCGCCAAGCAGTTTTGTAAGAGCCACAATCTGTGCTGAGTAGCTGCACCCCACATCGAAAAGCCTGTGCATCAATGGGGGCTTGTCGATACGTGTAAGCAATAGCACGTCGCGGGTAATCGACGGCTCAACTATCGACTGCCGGATATACTGTTTCCAGCGAGTTTCGTCACCAATCATTTCCGCCGGACCCGGATATCCGCCAAAGCCGATGTATTGCTCAAGTGTATAACCGAAACAATCGTGCATCTCGGAATACGACCAGTGGGGTATAGCGATAATCTCGAAACGTCCCATGAGCGATTCTGTCAGTCCCTTTTGCAGAAGCAACGTGGAAGAGCCGAGTAGCACCACCTTCAGCGGTGTTTGCTGACGAGTGTCGATGTCCCACTCGCGCTTTACTACCTCGCTCCAGTTGGACACCTTCTGTATCTCGTCCACCACCAAGATATAATCCTCATATTTACGACACTCCAGCCGTGCTTGATTCCACTGGCTCAATAGCCATACCCCGCTATCGCCCGAAATATTGTCGGCTGATATGAATAGGTGAGGCCTGTCCACCTCTTTTAACGCCTGGGTGATAAGGGTGGTTTTGCCCACCTGACGAGGTCCAGATATGACCTGTATGAACTTTCTTGGCTCTAAAATCCTAGACTTAATGGTTTGTAAATAACGACGTTGCATAGCATTGTAAGATTTTACTAGAAATACTGAGTAATTTTACTAGGTATACCTATTAATTTTACTCAATAAACTGAATAAAATTTATTTTATTGTGTTTATCATGCATTTTTAACATTTGGCCAATATACCGTTTGATCTATAGGAATACAGCAGAGAGGGGACATCGATTGATGCCCCTCTCTTATTGTTTTTTTCGTTTTTGTTGGATAATTTTTCTTGTACAGCTTACCTTTCTCGCATAAGCCGATGCAAAGATACAAAAGATAATTGATTTTTTGTATTTTTGCATTTCATTTATTACTATTCTGTTATGCTTTATCCTTTGAAATTTATGCCGCTCTTTAAGAACAAGGTGTGGGGCGGGAACAAGATAGCTTCTCTGGGGTTCGACTACTCGCCGCTGCCCAACTGCGGTGAGATGTGGGTTCTGTCGGGATTGAAAGACAACGAGTCGGTGGTGGCTGACGGTCCGCTGGCGGAGAACAACCTGGCGGAACTGCTGGAGATATACATGGGTGACCTCATAGGCGAGAAGAACTATGAGCACTACGGCAACGACTTCCCTCTGCTGATAAAGGTGATAGACGCCTGCGACAAGCTTTCGATACAGGTGCACCCCGACGACGAGCTGGCTCAAGAACGAGGCATGGTCGGGGGGAAGAGCGAGATGTGGTATGTGATGGAGGCGGAGAAGGGGGCCGAAATAATCGACGGTTTCGACGAGGTGGTGCCGAAAGAGATGATAGCCGAATATGCGGCGTCGGGCCATCTGGAGAAGAAGCTGCATGTGGAACACCCGCAGAACGGCGACGTCTACTACCTGCCTGCCGGACGGGTGCACGCCTTGGGCAAGGGGCTCCTCATTGCCGAGATACAGCAGTCGTCGGATTGCACATACCGGCTCTATGACTATAACCGACCCGACAAAGACGGGAAGCTGAGAGAGCTGCATGTAAGCGAAGCCCTCGACGCGATAGACTATAGCGTGGTGAAAGAGCCACGTACGGCTTACGAATACCGCAAGAACGAGACGGTGGAGATAGTGAACACACCCTATTTCGTCACCAACCTCATATCGCTCGACAAACCCATGCGTAAAGATTTCTCGAAGCTCAACTCGTTCGTGGTGTATATGTGTGTCGAAGGGATAGCGGCGGTGAGGACTATGGACACGATAGCTCCCATGCATGCCGGTGAGTGTGTGATGGTGCCGGCGGTAGCGGAGACGGTGGAGCTCTTCTCCCAGGGGCAGGCGAAGCTGCTGGAGGTGTATATCGATCCCGACCAATACTCTGGCCCCAACCGCAGCGAGAATCTCGACTGGCTCGCAGAATTCGTCAAAAATGAACAATAAGTATTAGACGATTATTCAGTAACCTCCTAAAAACATTCAAGCAATCAAGCATTCAAGCAATCAAACGTCCTCTAAGTTCGGTATCGGCGCTTTGCTGCGAAAGCTGATGCCTTTCGTGTTGCCCTACCGTTGGCTGTTGATAGTTACTCTGGTGCTGACCTTCGCTGGCTCGCTTATGGCGCAGGTCAACGCCGTGGTGCTGGACAAGGCGGTGGACTCTATCAACGCGATGATGCATCGGGAGACGTTCGAGTGGAGCGAGGCGGCGAGACTGCTGGTGCTGGTAAGCGTCATCTTGCTCGGGAAAGAGCTGCTGGCAGCGGTGATAACCTTCGGACAGAGGATATTCGGCGAGAAGATACGCATCAACGTGAGCAGGGACCTCTCGTTGCGAGTGGTGGACAGGATACTGACCTTCCGTGTGGCTTACTTCGGAGGAGAGGGCAACGAGCCAGGCAAGCTGCAGACAAGGATAGACCGAGGGGTGATGAGCCTCAGCAATACGGTAAAAAACTTCTTTATTGACATACTGCCGCTGTTCACCAGCGCGGTGATGGCTTTGGGGCTGATGTTCGCCGCCAACGTGTATGTGGGGTTGGTGGCGCTGGCTGTGATACCTGTCTACTTCGTCATAACCGCCCGGCAGGGGACGAGGATGAAAGGATGGCGGCGACGAGTGTTCGGCACGCACCAGGCGCTGAACCACGGCATAATGAACATACTGGAGAGCATAACGGTAATAAAATCGTTCAACCGCGAACGGGTGGAGGCCGACAAGCAGGCGAAGCTACAGAACGACTCGACCGACCAGCAGATGCAGACACGAAGGATATCGTTCCTCTTCGAAGGATTAAAGACCTTCGTGGAGCAAATAGGCACGGTGCTGATAATCATACTTACCGCATACCTGGTGCTCATCGACTATCCGGGCATGACTATAGGTAAGATCATGTACCACGTGCTGCTTTTCAGCAACGTGAGTGCACCCATACGTCAGCTGCATCGTATTTATGACGACCTGAACGACGCACTCATCTATGCCGAAGGGTTCTTCGGAATACTGGATAACGACGAGGAGGTGGAGGTGTCGGGCAACCACAAGCCGGCGGCGGTAAGGGGAGACTTCAACCTGAGGAATGTGGAGTTCACCTACGGTAACGGCACCCACGCCATAAGAGACCTCACGATGCACATAGAGGCGGGGAAGACGACGGCTCTGGTGGGATTGAGCGGAGCTGGGAAGAGTACGATAGTGAACCTCTTGGACAAATTCTACTCACCCGACGAAGGGAGCATCACCCTCGACGGAGTGCCGCTGGGAGAGTGGGATACCGAATTCCTGAGAGACAACATAGGGCTGGTGTTGCAGAAGAACCATATCTTCAGCGGCACCATAGAAGAGAACATAAGGTATGGAAGCCCGAAGGCGACGAGAGAGCAGGTGGAGGAGGCAGCGAGGAAAGCTTATATATACGATCAGATAGAGGCGTTGCCCGACGGGTTTGAGAGCAACGCAATACAGCTCAGCGGAGGACAGCAGCAGAGGATAGCGATAGCGCGCATGTTCCTGAAGAACCCGCCGATCATCTTCCTCGACGAGCCCACCGCAAGTCTCGACGCTATCGCCACAGAACAAATAAAAAACTCGATAGACGCGATAAAGGAAGGGCGGACGGTGATAGTGATAAGTCACAATATAGGGCAGATAATCGACTCGGATTATATCTACGTGCTCGATACGGGTCATGTTGCGCAACACGGAACACCCGACGAGGTCTACAAGCAAGGAGGATTATATAAAGATATCTTCGACGCCTCGGCTCGCAGCATGAATGCCGACAAGATTGCTGCGACGCTTTCCTGAATGTGTGATTGTGTCTGTCTTTATACTAAAAACTTGCGGGTTACGGAGGATTCGCAGTTTAGGATGCCTTGGGGGATGCCGGCGTAGAGGAGGTGGCCGCCGGAGTCGCCTCCGCCGGGGCCGAGCTCGATGAGGTAGTCGGCGTTCTTCATGACGTCGAGGCTGTGCTCGATGAGTATGATGGTGTTGCCTCGGTCGGTCATCTCGTTGAAGAGGGCGAGGAGGCGCTGGATGTCGTCGAGATGGAGCCCGTCGGTGGGCTCGTCGATGATGTAGAGCTCACCCTTGCGGTAGAGGTTGTCGGCGAGCTTGATACGTTGGAGCTCGCCACCCGAGAGGGTGGTCATCGACTGGTTGAGGTGGAGGTAGCCGAGCCCCACCTTGGAGAGAGCCTCGAGCTGAGGCTCGAAAGGCTGCCCTTGGAAGAAAGAGAGTGCCTCGTCGATGGAGAGGTCCATCACCTCGGCGATGGTCTTTCCTTGATAGCGATGGCTGAGGGCTTCGTCGTTGTAGCGGGAGCCGTGACAGACGTCGCAGACGGATTCGATGGACTCCATGAAAGCCATATCGGAGACGATGATGCCCTTGCCGCCGCAGGCGGGACAGGCACCTTGGCTGTTGAAGGAGAAGAGCTGGATGGACTTGCCGCTGGCTTTGGCGAAGAGCTTTCTTATGGGGTCGGAGATATCCAGATAGGTGGCGGGAGTACTACGCAGGTTGATGCCTATGTTGTGCTGGCCGATGAAGATTGGAGTGAATGCTTGATTGCTTGAGTGCTTGAGTGCTTGAGTGCCTCCTTCGGAGTCATTGTCTCTGCGGCTCGGCAATGAAAGTTCGCTTTCATTGCTCTCGCTCTTGGGAGACAATTGCTTGATTGCTTGAAGAAAATGCTCCATAAGGGAGCTCTTGCCGGAGCCGGCCACTCCGGCTATGACGGTCAGAACGCCTTGTGGTATCTTTAGGGTGAGGTTCTTCAGGTTGTGGAGGGAGGCGTCGGTTATCTGGTACCAGCCTTGAGGCTGACGGAGGGATTCTTTCGTCTTGAACTGCGACTGATGACGCAGCATGCGGCCGGTGACGGTATCGGATTGGAGGAGTTCGCCATAAGAACCCTCGAAGGTGACGGAGCCACCTTGGGAGCCGGCACCAGGACCCATGTCGACGATATGGTCGGCGAGGGCGATGATCTCACCATGGTGCTCGACGATGAGGAGAGTGTTGCCGTGATCGCGGAGGTTGAGTAGAGAGCGCTTGAGACGAGCGATGTCCTGGGGATGGAGACCTACGCTGGGTTCGTCGAGGACGTAAGCCATATCGGAGAGAGGCGAGTTGATGTAACGGGCGATCTTGATGCGTTGCGCCTCGCCGCCGGAGATGGTGCTGGTGGAGCGAGAGAGGGAGAGGTAGCCGAGGCCTATGTCGACGAGCGCCTGAAGGCGTTTGGAGAGTTCACGCTGGATGTCGACGGCGAGAGGATGGGAGATGGATTGGACGAAGGCGAGAGCGTCGGAGATGGACATATCGAGAAGGTCGGCGATGCTGCGGTTGTCGATCTTGCAGGAGCGGACACGTGCGTTGAGGCGAGAGCCGCCACATTCGGGACAGACACCCATGGTGAGCATCGGGTTGATGGCGGCGGCGTGGAGGCGGCCCTCCTCGGAGTTGATGATGCTGCGGTACATGCGAGGGATGAGGCCCTCGTATTTGGCTGTCTTGGGCCAGTTGGCAGGCGGATTCTTCAGGGTTATCTGAGGAGAGTTGAGGAAGAGGTCGAGCTCTTCGGGCGAGTAGTCTTTGATCTTCTTGTCGAGGTCGAAGAGGCCGCTGTGGGCGTAACGAATCCAACGCCACCCCCCTTTGTGGAAGGCGATGTAGTGGATGGTGTCCTCGTCGTTGAGCGATTTGTCGAAGTCGACGAGCTTGTGGATGTCGAGTTCGCGGATCTCGCCTAAGCCAGCACAACGAGGGCAGCTGCCTGAGGGGTGGTTGAAGGAGAAGGAGTCGCTATAGCCGACGAAGGGAGAGCCGACGCGAGAGAAGAGAAGACGTAGGAGAGCGTAGATGTCGGTATAGGTGGCGACGGTAGAGCGGCTGTTGGGGGCAGGCTTGCGTTGGTCGATGACGATGGTGACAGGCATGTGCTCGATACGCTCGACCTTGGGGCGGCCGTATTTAGGGAGGTATTGCTGTACGAAGGAAGGGAAGGTCTCGTTGAGTTCGCGACGGCTTTCGGCGGCGATGGTGTCGAGGCAGAGAGAGCTCTTTCCAGAGCCGGAGATGCCTGTGAAGACGGTAATCTGATGTTTAGGGATTTTGAGCGAGACGTTCTTGAGGTTGTTCTCGCAGGCGTTGGAGATAAAGATAAAGTCGTCGGACATAAGAGGGAGTTAGTCTTTTACTAAGCGGACGGAACGTCCGTAGCTGCGACTCTGTATTTGCGTGGCCACATTGCTCTCACCGAAGTATATGTACCACACGGAGTTCTCGTTGTAGTGACTACTGGTATAATAGAAACCGTACGTACCAGCATCATTTATAGTGGAGGCGTAACGGGCGGCAGCAGCAGGCAGGAAAATTGCTCCTGCGGCTTCCATCTTCTGCCATTGTGTTGTTGTATAGCTATTGGTAGAATAGCCGTTGCCATATCCAGCTGTGAAGGTTACTCCACTCGGCAAAGTCCAATCATCGGGCAGAAGCACCATGCCTTTGTAGGTGCCGCCTATTGTAGCCATACCGTATTTGCCACTACGATCAATAAGGTATTCCCACTCTTCATACGTCAGCGTGCGCCATTTGCCAGCCTTGTTGCCTCCATTAGTTATTTTATTATACACACCCCAGTCGGCTTGTGCGTAATCGCCTGTGAGGTCTACGGTGTCGTAGCCACCTGGGGAATAGTCCGTTGATGTTGTGCTTGTACTCCAAGGCTGGAATGCCGTTGCGCCACTATTCCAACCGGAGGTTCCCCAACCGAAGAGGTCTATCCAGCCGTTGTAGCTCTCGGAGATGTTGCTGTTGGCTTCGCCTATACAGAGGTATTGTTTGGAGGCGAAGGCCCATGTGTTAGTGGCGGCGTTGTAGCGGAGGTTGCCTTTGGAGAAGTGGACGGTACGGCCGTCGGCTACGGAGAAGGTTTTATAGGAAGCACCATCGAGGTCGAAGGCTTTGGAGACATTGGGGTTCTCGTCAGCCACGAGGCGGACGGACATGCCGAAGTTTCGCGAGCTGCATTCCGTTCCCATTGGATTATATCTATCAAATCCATAACAACATGCGTTGAACTGGTCATCGCAAGCCGTAGAAGTCCAATAATTACCCCAGTTATTGACGTAAGCCACATCTGTACCGCTCGTCCTGTAGCCATCGGCAGGCAGAAAAATGGCACCAGCGGCCTGCATCTTCTCCCATTCGGCATGGGAATAGGTGTTGGTGGAATAAGCATTGTCACCCGTCTGGCGTCCAGCCGTGAAAGTCACACTGCTGGGTGTGGTCCATTCATCGGGAAGAACGACCAAGCCCTTGAAAACCCCATTAATTGTAGCAAACCCCCATTTGCCGCTACGTTTTGCGTTGTCGCCGAGCAGATACTCCCACTCGACTTTGGTCATGGTGCGCCATTGTCCAGCCTTGTTGCCACCGTTGGAGATTCTGTTGTAGACGCCCCAGTCGGCATCAGCGTAGGCATCTGTGAGATTGTTAGAGTACTCACCTCCGACAATATAGCCCTCATAATCTTCGGACATTTCCCACGGCTGGTAATGGTTAGCGCCGCTCCCGCTCCATCCACTCGTGCCCCAGCCGAAAAGGTCAATCCAGCCGTCGTAGGTTTCAGAGGCGTTGGCGTTGTCAGAACAGATCATGTTGTACTGACGGAGGGCGAAGCGCCATTTGTTCTGGGCGGCGTTGTATTGGAGGTTGCCACGGGAGAAGTGGACCTTCTTGGTGTCGGAGACGGAGAAGGTCTTATAGGAGCGACCGTTGACGTCGAATCCGCCGGGACGGTACCAGTCGTCGTCCTGCGAGAAAGCGCTGGGTGCGAGGAGGAGAAGGGAGAGGGAAAGGGTGAGGGTGAGGTGTTTCATGGGGATTGGGATTTTGCGGTTTGTGAAATGCAAAGATATGAAAAAAAAGTAAGATGGAAGAGGTAAGATGTAAGAAGTTGATAATTGTATGGTAAGAAGGTGATAAATATGTGGGAGGAAGGTGGTAGGTAAATGGGAGGTAAAAGGCAGGTGATACGGCCGTGATACGGTCGTATGACGGATTGAATACGGAGGTAAGGATTAATGGAGGTTGAGTGTCAGGCGGTTGAGGGCCTGGAGAAGGGGGATGTGGGTGGGGTGCTGTATCTTGGAGATACAGAGTAAATGGTTGATTGTTATGTGGTTGATGCTTCGCATTCGGATTTTGGTTGGTTTTGCAAAGATACGAAAATTTTAGTGATTAGTGAATAGTGATTAGTGAATTGACAAATGATTTTTTTATTTTTTTGGGGGGTTTGGAGAATTCGGATTTTTTTTGTATCTTTGCACGTTTGAATTTGGAAACGGAAAAATACTTAATATATGAAAAGACAGATAAAAAACAACGTGAGCTGGGTGGGATACATCGACTGGGAACTGGAGACGTTCCACGGCGACGACTACTCGATAATGAACGGCTCGAGCCAGAACGCATACCTTGTGGAAGAGGAGAAGACGGTGCTGATAGACACCATCTGGACGCCCCACAGATTCGACTTCGTGGAGAACCTGAAGAAAGAGATAGACCTGAAGAAGATTGACTATGTGATAGCGAACCACGGGGAATGCGACCACTCGGGAGCGCTGACGGCGCTGATGGCGGAGATACCGGAGACGCCGATATACTGTACGGCACAGGCGGTGAAGAGCCTGGAGGGACAGTATGGCAAGAGAGGATGGAACTTCCACGTGGTGAAGACAGGCGACGAGCTGGAGATAGGTAACGGGAAGAAACTGGTGTTCGTGGAGATGAAGATGCTGCATTGGCCAGATTCGATGGCTACATACATGACGGGCGACAACATACTGTTCTCGAACGACGCCTTCGGGCAGCACTACGCGGTGGACGAGCTGTGGAACGACAAGGCGAACCAATGCCTGCTGTATAAGGAGGCGATAAAATACTATACGAACATACTCAACCCGTTCTCGAACCTGGTGGCGAAGAAGATTGAGGAGATAGTGGCGATGAACCTGCCGATAGACATCATAGCTCCGTCGCACGGAGCGATATGGAGAGAGAGGCCGATGCAGATAGTGGAGCAGTATGCCAAATGGGCAGACGCATACCAGGAGAATCAGGTGACGGTGGCGTACGACACGATGTGGGAAGGGACGACGCAGATAGCACACGCGATAGCAGAAGAGATAAGAAGACAGAGCCCGGAGACGGTGGTGAAGGTGTTCAACGTGGCGAAAGCGGACAAGAACGAGGTGATGACGGAGGTGTTCAAGTCGAAGGCAATAGCAGTAGGATCGCCGACGGTGAGCAACAGCATACTGTCGAGCGTGGCGGGATGGATAGAATTCCTGAAACAGCTGAAGTTCAAGAAGAAGAAAGCGGGCGCATTCGGATGCTACGGATGGAGCGGCGAGTCGGTGAAGATACTGCAGGAGAAGCTGAAAGACGCGGGCTTCGAGGTGGTAGATGAGAACATCAGGGCTTTCTGGAAACCTACGGAAGAGGATTTTGCGAAGGTGAAAGAGTTTGTGAAGGCGCTGATGTGTTAATTGTGCGTGCCCGCACAGGGCGTTTTTGAATGTGTGAATTCGTGAATTCGTGAATTTGTGAATTTGTTAATGTGTAAGTAAAACTGAATTGCTGATTAAAGAAAAATGAAACGTTGGATGATATTGATAGTGGCGGTGGTAATGGCGCTGCCGCTGTCGGCACAGAACAGGAAAGAGAAGATACAGATGCTGGATTCGCTGACATCGGCGATGTCGACGACAATAGAGGATATCAAGGGGCAGATAAAAGACAACGACGAGTCGTACAGAGCCGTAGACGACGCGCTGAAAGAGAAGATAGACAAGCTGACAGGCGAGGTGGAGAAACTGGGGAAGGCGGTGAGCCAGCACCTCTCGAAGATACACGCGCTGGAGAAGACGATAGAAGAGATGAAGAAAGGAGATCTGGACGAGTATATCGTGAAACCGGTCACGACGGAAGACACGATAGTGTATCTGGTGCAGCAGTACTACGGGGCGAAACGGTGGACCGACCAGCTGAAATATGTGCTGGATTCGGCGAAGGTGGAGCCGCTGATGAAGCGATACTACAGCAACGGATATACCCCAGAGAAGATAAAGAAATCGCTGATAGCGGTGGACGACGACGAAGTGGCGATGGGGAAGGTGACGAGGGTGGACGCCGACATGTATGTGGTGTATGTGAAGAGGACGGGAGAGGGATTCAAGATCGACTGGCAGGCTACGACGGGTACAGACGACTACTCGTTCGAAGCTTTCATGGCAGAGAAGAGTACGGTGACGAGGCAGTTCAGGGTGACGGCACGACTGGGGAGCGAATATGCGAGCGACTACGGCCTCACGGCTGCGAAATACTACAACGTGAAGATAGGCGAGTCGGCTTACGTGCTGAAGACATCGGAGGCAGGAAAGAAACTGTACGAGGTGGTGAAAGACGGATATACGCACGACGTGATAGTGCAGGTGAGATATGAGAAGAAGAACATCAAGAGCGGCTACACGAGGATGTTCCCGATGATAGTGGGGTTCGTGAAGGAAGGATGGAGCCTAGAGTAAGTGCGTGCCCGCACAGGGCGTTATTGATTGCTTGATTTTTGAGTGCTTGATTGTTTGAATGCCTGAGTGCTTGTATGCTTGAATGCTTGAATGCTTGAATTATTAATAAAAAAACACAATATTATGAATTACGCTATTGGAATCGACATCGGAGGTACTAACACCGATATGGGGCTTGTGAGGGAAGACGGGAAGATCGTGGCCAGGACGAATATCCCGACGAACGCCTACACAGAGCTGAAACCCTATGTGAAAGACATCATGGGCTGCATAGCGAAGCTCATGAAAGAGAACGGAGTGGAGGAGATAGAAGGTATAGGCATAGGAGCGCCTAACGGCAACTTCTATACCGGCTGCGTGGACAACGCGCCGAACCTGACTATCAAAGGAGTGCTCAACTTCGAGGAGGAGATGAGAAAATACATGCAGGTGCCGGTTGTGCTGAGCAACGACGCTAACGCGGCGGCCTACGGCGAGTTGATATACGGCGGAGCCAAGGGAATGCAGCATTTCATCATGTTCACCCTGGGGACAGGAGTGGGAAGCGGAATCGTGGTGGACGGGAAGCTGGTGCACGGGTCGACCGGCGGCGCCGGCGAGCTGGGACACGCGATACTGATACCCGAAGGAAGACAATGCAGCTGCGGAAGGAAAGGGTGCCTGGAGACCTACACCTCGGCGAGAGGAATAGTGCAGACCTTCTGCGAGATACGCAAGGAGACGCCCGACTATAACGGCGAGCTGAAAGAGGTGGCGGACAAAGACATCACGTCGAAGATGATAGGCGACGCCGCGAACAGAGGGGACGCAGTAGCGCTGAAGACCTACGAGAAGACAGGCTACCTTCTGGGAATAGCGGTGGCGAACGCCGTGACCTTTTCGGCACCCGAAGCGATATTCCTGATGGGCGGCCCGACGAAAGTGGGCGAGCCGCTGCTGAAGCCGCTGAGAGAGTCGTACAAGAAACACCTGCTGAACATCTACGAAGGGAGCTGCGACATAAGGATGTCGGAGCTGGCCGCCAACGAGGTGGCGATACTGGGAGCTGCAGCGTTGATAAAGATGAAAAGATAGTGAATGGTGATTAGTGATTAGTGAATTGACAAAACTATGAGAAAGACGACATATACCAAACTTGCGACTATCGGCGCTATCTGCCTGCTGGTGGCATCATGCACGAAAGAGAAGCAGCTGACCGACTATGTGAACCCATTTGTGGGAACGGACGGAAACGGACATACTTACCCCGGCGCGATAGTGCCGTTCGGCATGATACAGCCGTCGCCCGACACGAAGTTGGAAGGCTGGGACGGATGCAGCGGATACCACTACGAGGACGACACCGTGTACGGATTCAGCCAAACCCACCTGAGCGGGACGGGCTGCGAGGACCTGTGCGACGTGCTGCTGATGCCGATAGACGAGACGTTTGAATATGACGGAGAAAAACTGGAGAAGAACAACTACCGCTCACATTTCAGCCACAAGAAAGAGAGCGCCCGTCCGGGATACTACAGCGTGCATCTGGACAGGAACGGCGCGGAGGTGGAGCTGACCTGTGACAAGCGGAGAGCGGCACACAGATACAGCTATGCCAACGAGAGTGGCAACGGATTTGTTATAGACCTGCAGCACAGAGACAAGCTACTGTCGGGAGGGATAAGCTGGCAGAAGTCGGAAGAGAACAGCCTCATCGTAGGACATAGACACAGTGCGTCGTGGAATCCCGACCAGCACCTCTATTTCGCCATAGAGAGCGACCAGGAGATAGCAAGCGTGGAGATAATGAACGACAGCACGCAGGCGGTGGTGAGGTTTGCCGAAGGTGTGAAAGAGGCGACGCTGAGGGTGGCGATATCGGGGGTGGACGAAGAGGGAGCGATAAAAAACCTCTACAGCGCAGAGAAGAAAAGCTTCGACGAGATGAAGGAAGAGGCTAACGAGATGTGGGAGAAGGAACTTTCGAAAATCAAGGTCGAAGGCGGCATGAAAGAGCAGAAGAGATGTTTCTATACGGCGTTGTACCATTGCATGACCTCTCCGTACCTCTGGAGCGACGCCGACGGACGCTACAGAGGACAAGACGGAGAGATTCACCAGGTGGAAGGCGAGCACGAGATGTATACCGTCTTCTCGCTCTGGGACACCTACAGAGCCTTGCATCCGCTGCTGACGATAATAGACAGAGAACGTACAGAAAACTTTATTTACAGCATACTGAAACACTATGAGCAGGGCGGCGAGACGACGATGTGGGAGCTGGCGGCACACGAGACCCATTGCATGATAGGCTACCACGCCGCGCCGGTGGTGCTGGAAGCCGCCATAGCAGGCATCCTCGACGAGTGGCCCGATGAATACAAGCTGAAGCTGCTCGAAGGACTGATGGTGACGTCGAACCTGAACGAATATGGACGGGCAGCATATGCCCAGCAGGGATTCCTGAGCAGCGAAGTGGAGAACGAGTCGGTGTCGAAGACGCTCGAATATGCCTACGACGACTGGTGTATAGCGCAGTATGCTGCGATGATAGGAAGCGTGGAGCAGGACGCCACATTCCTGAACCACATCTACGACACCTACATGAAGAGGTCGCAGTCGTGGAAGAACGTGATTGACGAGAACGGATACATGCACCCGAGGCGTAACGGAGGATTTATCACGCCGTTCAATCCGACAGAGATAAACAACCACTTTACCGAAGGCAACTCATGGCAGTATAGTTCGTATGTGCCACACGACGTGAAAGGATGGGTGGCAGCACATGGCGGAAACTGGGGAGCTGAGCAGTTCCTGGATTCGCTGTTCTACGGCAAATCAGAACTGAGCGGAAGAGACCAGGTGGACGTGACAGGACTGATAGGCCAGTATGCCCACGGGAACGAGCCGTCGCACCATGCCGCATACCTCTATACCTATATTGGGAAAGCCGAGAAGACACAGAAGCTGGTGGACGAGATCATAAGAACGCTCTACAGTTCGAGACCCGACGGACTCTGTGGCAACGAAGACTGCGGGCAGATGAGCGCCTGGTATGTGATGAGTGCGATTGGGTTCTACCCCGTATGTCCCGGAAGCGGAGAGTATGTCACGGTGATGCCACTGTTCAAGAAGGTGACGGTGGAAGGCAGCAAGCAGCTGGTGATAGAACCGTCCACATGGCAGGCAGGCAAGTTCTGGCGTCAGGGAGAGTTTTTCGACGAGTCGGACTCGGAACTCGACAGAGGAGAAGAGATCACGGCGGCGCCGGTGTTCGGTGACTGGAGACAGCGGTTTGATGGAGAACGCCAGGTTGAGCTGAAGTCGATATACGGCAACGGCAGCTCGAAAATATACTACACCCTCGACGGAAGCGACCCAGACACCAACGCGACCTTGTACAGCGAGCCCTTCAGAGTGGACAAGGACATCGAGATAAGGGCGGTGGCGTACAACCCTGCGACGGGTTACAGCAACGTGGTGAGCCAGAGGCTGACGCAGTTTAAGGCAGACAAGAAGTTGAGTTATGTGACTGAGCCCAATCCGCAGTATTACGAGAACGGAGCAGAAGGGTTGGTGGACAGGCTCTATGGAGAGCAGAACTACAGGATAGGCGGCTGGCAAGGCTGGCAAGGAGACATGGAGGTGGTGATAGACCTGATGGAGACGAAGCCGGTGAAGACGGTGGGAGCCTCCTGCCTGGAAGACACGAAGAGCTGGATATTCTTCCCCACGGAAGTGGAAGCCAGCGTGTCGGACGACGGCAAGGAATACAAGCTTTTTGGCAAGGCAGATACAGGATATGAGCCGTTGGCAGACCCAGCAGGCCACAAGGCGATGAAGAAATTCGCGGTGAAGGGGAATGCG
The DNA here is from genome assembly GCA_902774845.1 of uncultured Bacteroidota bacterium. Taxonomy (GTDB): domain Bacteria; phylum Bacteroidota; class Bacteroidia; order Bacteroidales; family P3; genus Colimorpha. Next base: position 100,531 of record CACYJU010000002.1, on the reverse strand, counting down.
ACAGCAAGATATGTGAAACTGAAGGTGAAGAACTTCGGCAAGATGCCGAGCTGGCATGTGAGCGCCGGAGAGCAGGCTTGGCTGTTCATAGACGAGGTGGAGGTGGAGTAGGGATTCTGGATTGCAACAGCGGAAGCCGTTAAAATAACTTAAACGGGTTTTGCTTTTTGCAATAATACCATCTTTTTTACGTTTAAAATACATAACCCGCGTGCGGGCTAGGTTAGCGTATGTATATGAACCAAACCGTTTTTGATATGAAAAAGACAGTATTTGTTTTTACATTGGTAGCCCTCCTGCTTAGTGGCTGCACGGGAAAGACCGACAAACTGGGCGGGAAGAAAGGCTCGTCTGGCAAGACGTTGGAACTGATGGTGGTAGCCGACAAAGAGGTGTACAGCGGAGAGATAAAAGCGCTGGTGGATTCGATATTCGGCGGACTGCAAGACTGTCTTCCCCAACCCGAGAAGAAATTTGACATAGTACACATAGCAAAGACCTCGTTTGAGAGCGTGGAGATGTTCAGGGTGCACCGGAACGTGCTGCTGCTAGATATCAACCCCGAGAACAACAACAAGGTGTATCGTCACAAAGACAAATACGCTGCACCGCAGGTAATCTTCGACATGGCGGCGAAAGACAGAAAGTCGTTGGACTCCATGATCAGGGCGTATGAGGAGACGATCATGAGCGATATGTATGAAGCCGAGCATAAGAGAGTATGGAAAGCCTACAAGGGAGAAGAAGGGTATGAGATAGAACAGAAGGTGAAGGAAAAACTCGGAGTGGAGCTGACCCTGTCGCAGAACTATGGAGTGGCGAAGATGGAGAAGGACTTCGGATGGGTGAGGATCGAAGCCAAAGACTTCGGAATGGGAATCCTGGTGCAGAAATACGAATACAAGGATAAAGGACAGTTTGACGAGAAGCGGATGCTGGACTCGCTGGACAGCTTGATGTGCCGCCATGTGCCAGGTCCATCGGAGGGGAGCTATATGGGGATAGAGCGTAGGAGAGACAGTGTGAGCGGAGAGTACCTGATGGAGATAAAGAGCCAGACGGTACAGTTCCCGACAGGCACCTACTGCGTGGAGACGAGAGGCTGCTGGAGGCTGTTCGGTAACTATATGGGAGGTCCGTTTGTGAGCTATGCTGTACTGTCGCCAGACAACAAAGAGCTGGTGACGGTGACAGGATATGTGTACTGTCCGAGGAACAAGCCATACACGAAGCGAGACCTGCTGATGCAGCTGGAGAGCGTGTGCTATAGTTTGAAGTTTTAAGTGTTAAGATTGAGTTCATATAGACGGTTGATGGTGGCCATAATCATGGCTGTGATGCCGCTATGTGGTATGGCGCAGCAGCGTTTCCTGGAGCATAGCGAGCTGAGCCTGGAGATAGGAGCCATGAGCTATATGGGCGACCTGAACAACCAGAAGCTCTTTTCCAAACTCAACCTGGCATACGGGGCCGGCTATAGGTATTGTTTTGACGACAGGTGGTCGCTGAAGGTGGCAGGAGCCTACGGACATATCGAAGGCGGCAATCCTGACGCCATTGCGATGAGGAACCTGAGTTTCAAATCGCATGTGTGGGAGGCTTCGGCGAGAACAGAATTCAACTTCCTGCCGTATGGGTTCACGGATGTGCAGTGGCGTTTCACCCCATATATCTACGCCGGAGTAGGCCTGATGGGATTCAACCCGAAAGCGCAATATACAGATCCTGAGACAGGTGAGACCCAGTGGGTGGAGCTGCAACCCCTCTGCACCGAAGGTCAGGGGACGACAGAATATGAGGACAGGACACCCTACTCGCTGTTGCAGCTTATGGTTCCGTTCGGTATGGGAGTGAAGTTCAGTTTCAACAAACACCTGCAGATATATGCAGAATACGGCGTGAGGATGACCTTCACAGACTATCTCGACGATGTGAGCAAGACCTACGTGGGAGGAGACCTGCTGAGGACTACCGAAGGAGGCGAGCTGGCTGCACGGATGGCAGACAGGAGCGCCGAAGTGGAAGGAGGAAAGCTGAACGCGGTGGGAATAAAGCGAGGCGACGACTCGCTGAACGACTGGTACACGTATATGAACGTGTCGGTGAGCATAAGTCTGGATCTCCTGATGGGGTGGATGTTCCCGAAGAGGTGCAATATCAAGTGAGTGGTGCGTGCCCGCACAGGGCGTTATATTGTATGGGTTAATGTGTTAGTTTGTTAGTCTAAATAAATCATGATAGAACTGGATAAGAACAACATACCACGACATGTAGCGGTTATCATGGATGGTAACGGTAGGTGGGCTCAGAAGCAGCAGCAACGCAGGATATTCGGACATCAGCATGCGATAACGGCGGTGAGGGAGACGGTAGAGGCGGCTGTGGAGCTGGGAGTCAAGTATCTAACACTCTATACGTTCAGTACGGAGAACTGGAACCGACCCAAAGAAGAGGTGGACGGGCTGATGAACCTGCTGGTGAAAGCCATACACGACGAGACTCCGACATTGAAGAAAAACAACGTGAAGCTGGCAGCCATAGGAGACATGAGCCGACTGCCCGAAGGTGCGAGGAAGAGGCTGGAAGAGTGTATAGAGACAACCTCGGGGAACACAGCCACCACGTTGACGCTGGCGTTGAGCTACAGCGCGAGATGGGAGCTGTGCGAGGCTGTGAAGAAGATAGTGGCGTCGGGGGTAAAGGCCGAAGAGATTGACGATCAAATGATTGAAGAAAACCTCTCAACGAAAGACTATCCAGATCCCGACCTGCTTATCAGAACCGGAGGAGAGCTGAGGGTGAGCAACTTCATGTTGTGGCAGATGGCATACACCGAATTCTACTTCTGCGACACCCTGTGGCCCGATTTCAGGAAGGACGATTTCTACAAAGCCCTGTACGAATATCAGCAGCGACAAAGAAGATATGGGAGAGTGTGACCTCAAAAAATTTTGATGTCACATAATAAAAAAGACGTTTTTATGTTATAGTTCTATTAAGGGGTCTTGAAACCCAATAACGAAGTCTTAGATGAAACTACAATATAAACTCGTCATAATTGCCTTATTAGCACTATTTTCGGTGCCGACAACCTCGTTGGCACAGAATGAGGGCGGAATAGGGTACGACATAGACTACCTGACACCGAAAGAATACGAGATTGGAGGCATCACCTTCTCAGGAGCCGAGAGGCTAGACCACAGGATGGTGCTGATGGTGGCTGGACTGCAGGTGGGTGACAATATCAAAGTGCCAGGCGACAAGCTGGCTACGGCAGTAGAGAACCTCTGGAAGCAAGGACTGTTCGAGGACATCAAGATAAGGGTGACGAAGATAGAGATGGGAAAGGTGTTCCTGGACCTGGAGCTGAAAGGTAGACCCAAGCTGGAGAAGTTCCGTTTCAACGGAGTGAAGAAAGGCGATGCCGACAAGCTGAGAGACGAGATGAAAATCGCCGTGGGAGATGTGGTGACCGAAAACCTTCTTACCACCACTAAGAACAAGATAATAAGCTACTTCTCGGATAAGGGCTACACTAACGTGAAGGTGGAGACCGAGATGATAGAAGACACCGTGGGAGGCAAGCGCGACAGAGTGGTGGTGGTCTACAATGTGGACAAGGGCAAGCAGGTGAAGATAGACAGGCTCACTATCAGCGGCAACGAGTCGATAAAGACAGGTAAGCTGCTGCGCAAGATGAAGAAAACCCACGACCTGAACTACTGGAAGAAGATGTATTTCTGGACATCAGGATTCTGGAAGAAGTCGAAATATATCGATGCTGACTTCCAGGAAGACCTGAACAGCGTGATAGACTACTACAACAACCAGGGATTCCGTGATGCACGTATTGAGTGGGACACGGTCTACCCCGTGTCGATGGACACCCTGAAGGTGAGCGAGAAAAAGAAATCCAAGCAAGAGCGCGTCAGGGTGGATATGAAGATCTACGAAGGACAAAAGTATTTCTTCCGTAATATCACTTTCTCGGGCAACACCATCTACAGCAACGAAGAGCTGGCCAAGCACCTGAGAATCGAAAAGGGCGACCCATACAACAAGTCGACCCTCGAGACCAACCTGAACTACAACCCAGCCGGCACCGACATCACCGCGATGTACATGGACAACGGATACCTGTTTTTCCGTGCTACGCCGGTGGAGGTGGCTGTAGAGAACGACTCTATAGACATCGAGATACGAATCTACGAGGGTAAGCAGGCCAGGATCCGCAACGTGTCGATAGAGGGTAACACCATCACCAACGACAAGATTATCATGCGAGAGCTGCACACCCGTCCTGGCGACCTCTTCAGCCGCGATGCGGTGATACGTAGCCGTCGAGAGCTGGTGACCCTTGGATACTTCAAAGAGCAGTCGATAGAACCCGTGCCGAAACCCAACAGCGAGGACGGAACCGTGGATATCGTGTACAAGGTAGAGGAAGGAAGCACCAGCCAGCTACAGCTGCAGGGCGGTTACGGTAGCGGTATGATCATAGGACAGATCGGAGTCACGCTGAACAACTTCTCAGCACGCAACATCTTCAAGAAGAGCGCTTGGGCACCACTGCCGGCAGGAGATGGACAGAAGCTGTCAATCAACGCCGTCACCAACGGTAAATACTACTACGCCATAAGCGGTTCGTTCACAGAGCCGTGGTTGGGTGGCAAGTCGCCCCAGTCGCTGACCATCTCAGCTTACCACAACCTCTACTCGAACGGAATACTTTATGACAAAGGGTCGACGGGATATTATAGCCTGCGAATCTCGGGAGGAAGCATCTCCCTCTCGAAGAGGCTGAAGTGGCCGGACGACTACTTCATCCTGTCGCACGGACTGACATACAAACACTATAAGCTCAACAACTACCGAGGGCTCAACAGCGACCTGTTCACAGACGGCGACGCCAACGACATATCGTATGGTATCACTTTGAGCCGCAACTCGTTAGACTCACCTATCTATCCACGCAGCGGATCAGAGGTGTCCATCTCGGGATATATCACCCCGCCGTTCTCGGCATTCACCCGCAAAGACTATTCAGGACTCACCGCCCAGGAGAAATACAAGTGGGTGGAGTACTATAAGATTAATCTGCGTGGTTCGTGGATGGTGAACATCGTGGGTAATCTGGTGCTGAACACAAGGTTCCGTTTCGGATGGATGGGCTACTTCAACAAGGATATCGGTCTCTCGCCGTTCGGACGCTACTATGTAGGAGGCGACGGACTGTCGAACTGGATGATAGACGGACGAGAGGTGATACCGTTGAGAGGTTATGAGAACAACTCGATAAGCCCGTCGAACGGAGGTTCAATCTTCGACCGCTACACCATCGAGCTGCGTCACCCGATAATTGAGAGTCCGAGTGCCACCATCTATGTGTTGGGCTTCCTGGAAGGCGGTAACTGTTGGGATGATATCAAGAAGTTCCAGCCGTTCAAGATGTACAACTCAGCCGGTGTCGGAGTGCGCCTCTATATGCCGATGTTTGGACTCATAGGTATCGACTGGGGTTATGGATTTGACGGCAAGAGCGGCAGCTCCAACTTCGGAGGCTCGCATTTCCACTTCTCAATAGGACAGAGCTTAGACTAAAGGGAGGTTCTATAAATTAGATATCATGATATTCTATCACCTTTCACAATATATTGTCCATTTGTACTCAGTTACAATACACCATATTGCGCCATCGTCCAAATGGCCAATCTACCGCAAAATGCAATCAAATCCCACAATACCTAATTTATAGAACCTCCCTAAAAGAGAGCAAGAGCTGATGCGTAAAATATTCATATTCATATTCTCCACCCTTTTAGCCGTTGGCGGCTACGCTCAGAAGTACGCCTGTTTTGACTCAGAGTATGTGCTTTCGAACATACCCGACTACCAGCAGGCGCAGAAGCGGCTTGACCAGTATGCAGTAGACTGGCAGAAGGAGCTGGAGGCAAAGCAGCAAGAGCTGGAGAGCCTGCGCAACGCCTTCCAGCAGGAAGCCTACCTGCTGCCGGAGAACTTGAAACGCCGTCGTCAGGAAGACCTCAGAACCAAAGAGCAAGAGATAAAGACTCTGCAGCATGAGCGCTTTGGTGTGGGTGGCGATCTGGACAAGAAGCGGGCAGAGCTGATAAGACCGGTGCAAGACCGAGTATATAACGCCTTGGCAAGACTGGCTACCGAGAAAGGCTATGCTTTCATCTTTGACAAAGCCGGAAGCACGTCGTTGGCATACGTGAACCAGAAATACGACGTGAGCTCTCAGGTACTGGAGATGCTGGGGGTGACGGCCGGAGGCAAGCCACAGGGAGAATCCACCGGAAAGGCAGACTCGGCGAAGCCGACACGAGGCGGTGCGGAAAAAGGAACGCCCAAAGCCGACGGACCGAAGAAACCCACACGTGACAACAAGCAGCTTGACAACTCGTCGAAGAATCGACTGAAGAGATAGCTGCAGAAAGGACGTTTAAATAGAAAGTTGTATCTTTGCAAGGATTTCTAAAGAAAGAGTACAAAAATAAAGTATTGTAAATAACACGAAAACAAAATAAAACAGAAAAACATGAAAAAGACATTAATTGCGTTGCTGGTTGTCATGATATCCGTTTGTGGAACAGCAATGGGTCAGAAGCCTGTAAAGTTAGGTCATATCAACTCAGCCGACTTGATGCAGATCATGCCTGGACGTGAGGATGCACAGACCACCATCCAGAAAGAAGTGGACGAGTTGCAGACCACGCTGAAGAACATGCAGAACGAACTTGAGCAGCGCTATAACGACTATATGGCCAAGAAAGACCAGATGTCCGACCTCATCCGTCAAACCAAGGAGCGCGAACTGCAGGATATGGGAGCACGCATCCAGGAGTTTCAGGAGAACGCTGAGAAGAAACTGCAAGACAGACAGCAGGAGGTGCTGAAACCTATCATCGACAGAGCTAAGAAGGCTATCGAGGATGTTGCCAAGGAGAATGGATATACCTATATCTTTGACACCAGCGTAGGTGCACTCCTCTATCAGCAGGACAGCGAAGACATCCTCCCGTTGGTAAAGAAGAAACTCGGCCTCTAATAGATTAGAAACCATAACAATGAAGGCGGATATAGGGTTCTATATCCGCCTTATTTGATTTCATAACTTCTACAATAAAAAAGGTGTAGATACGTTATATATCTTACCGTTGGTGTGTCGTTTTTTTGCTGACGGAAATGAATGATGGACTTAAAGGACAAGAAAGTATTTATAGAGACCTATGGGTGTCAGATGAACTTCGCCGACAGCGAGGTGGTTACGGCCATACTTGGTGAGGCGGGATGCAGACGCTGTGAGAGTGCGGAGGAGGCAGACTATGTGCTGATAAACACTTGTGCCATAAGAGACAACGCCGAACAGAGGATACACCATAGGCTGAGGGACTTGAGAGCATTGCAGCAGAAGAGGCGTTTATATGTAGGTGTGTTGGGATGTATGGCAGAGCGTCTGAAACAGCAGCTGATGATTGAGGAGGAGAATGTGAGCTTTGTGGTGGGACCAGATGCATACCGTTGTCTGCCAGAGGTGATGAAGCGTGTGACGGAGGGTGCAAAGGTGGCAGAGACAGAACTCAGCACAACAGAGACCTATTCGGATATAGTGCCAGTGAGACTCGACGGCAACGGGATCTCGGCTTATATATCCATCATGAGGGGATGCCAGAACTACTGTGCTTACTGTGTGGTGCCATATACGAGGGGCAGGGAGCGAAGCAGAGATGCCGAATCGATCGTCGCAGAGGCACGAGGCCTTTTCGAGGCAGGATACAAGGAGGTGACGCTTTTAGGACAGAATGTGAACTCCTACAGATGGGAGGATGTGACTTTTGCACAGCTTATGGCGCGGGTGGCTGAGATATCTCCGTTGTTGAGGGTGAGGTTCGCCACATCGCACCCGAAAGACCTTTCGGACGAACTGTTGGAGACGATGGCGAAGTATGAAAATATCTGCAAGTGCATCCACCTGCCGTTGCAGAGCGGGAGCGAACGGATGCTGAAGCTGATGAACAGGAGATACACACCAGAGTGGTATATGGGAAGGATTGAAGCGGTGAGACGCTATATGCCAGACTGCTCAATCACCACCGACGTGATAGCGGGATTCTGTGGTGAGGAGGAAGAGGACCATCAGGCGACGCTGGAGATGTTCAAAAAGGTAGGATATGACTACGCCTATATGTTCAAGTTTTCCATGCGCCCCGACACCTACGCTGAGAAGCACCTGAAAGACGACGTGCCCGATGCTGTGAAAGGCCGGAGGCTTGAAGAGATAATAAAACTGCAGGGAGAGATTGCTCTTAAGAACAACAGGAAGGATATAGGAAAGACCTTCGAGGTACTGGTGGAAGGTACATCACACCGGTCGAAAGAGCAGCTTTTCGGCAGGAATAGTCAGAATAAGGTGATAGTGTTCGACAGAGGAGATGTGAAGGTGGGAGAATATGTGAAAGTGAGAGTCACCGACTGTACGGCGGCGACGCTGATAGGAGAGTGCGTGACCGCACAGGGCGGTAGATTGAATGCTTGAATGTCTGAATGCTTGAGTGATTAAAAAGGTTTGAAATGTGAAGGGGCTTTGTTATACGAAATACTGAAAATACTTATATATGAAAAACAACGGTTTTATACAGAAACACCCGATAGTGAAACATCTGCTGTGGATGCTTGGTCTGTCGGTTGGAATAGTGATAGTGGTGATGTTGTTTGTGAAAATATATTCGCGTCACGGACAGGAGTATGTCATGGATGATTATGCCGGGATGCAGTACAACGATGTGGTTGCGTCGAATAGCTTAGGGCTGAGGTTTGTCATCACCGACTCTATTTTCAGCGAAGATACCGAAGGTGGCACCATTCTCACACAAGATCCTCCAGCAGGAGCGATGATAAAGAAAGGACGTAAGGTGTACCTGACCATCGCCGCCTCCGACCCTGAAGATGTGATAATGCCCGACCTGATCGACATGTCGTTAAGGCAGGCCGTGTCACAACTTATGAGCGAGGGCTTGACGATAGGCAAGCTGGATTTTGTGGAGAGCCAGTACCGCAACGCAATACAAGCACAACGTATCAAAGGACGTACGGTGGCAGCGGGACAGAAAGTCAGTCGCGGTGCGGTGGTAGACCTCACCGTAGGCAAAGGCGAGAGCGATCTGGGTACGATAGTTCCTGTGGTGATAGGGAAGAACAGGGAGGGAGCGCAACGTGCAGTCTTCGCCTCGTCGCTAAACATAAGCGAGAGCTTCAATAGCGGAGTGACAAACAAAGCGACAGCCAAAGCGTATAAGCAAGAGCCGATATGCTCGGACATAAAATATCCGCTGGGAACGATAGTGAGAGTATGGTACTGCAATGCCAACGAATATGAATCACAGCGCCGCTCGGCAGACCGCGAGATAGACTCGCTGAAGAGAGTGGCCGACAGCCTCCGTCATGCGTTAGAGGATGAGGGAGACGAAGGAGATGGATTCGACTTTGACTTTCTGGATGTAGACGACATGTGGTAGAATGACCGAAACATACAAGATGAAGCAGTGTTTATGTGTCATTTTATGTATGTTGGGTTCCTTGTCTTTGAAGGCACAGGAAATCATAGTGCCGTTAGTCGGCAGAGCCTTGGGTGATGTTGAGTCAGTGAAAGCCTCTTCCGCAACTATACCTTATATAGATGATTTTGCATCAGGACACCTCAACCGAGGGCTGTGGGACGGCAATCAGGTGGAGGTGACCGACGGATGGGGGCTGTACCCACCTACAGTGGGTGTGGCAAAACTCGATGCCGTAGACGAGGAGGGAGTGCTGTACCAGAATATAGCCTCAAGCTTCAGCGCCGACACACTCATGTCGCAGAAGATAAGGCTGGACTCGATCTTCTACCCTTTCGCTGAGAAACTGCAGCCAGTGGACTCGATATACCTGAGTTTCTATTATACCGTTGGAGGCAGGCTGGGCAACTATGGAGGACGTATAGGAGACGAACCGGAAGAGCATGACTCGCTGGTGCTGGAATTCTATATGAAAGAGACAGGTGAGTGGGAGACGGTGTGGAGTCGCTCGGGATGCAGCGCAGAGTCATTGAAGACTGCAACCGGACGATATTGGCAGAGAGTCATGATCCCGATATCGGATTTGCGATATTTCAACGATATGTTCAGGTTCAGATTCCGCAATGTATGCAGTCTGGACCCCTCGACGACGATGGGACTGATAGGCAACAGCGACCAGTGGTATGTAGACTGTGTATATATAGACAAAGACCGATCAAGAGATGATGAGACGGAGAGAGATGTGGCATTTGTACAACCAGCCAGATCCTTGCTGAGAGACTATTGCGCCATACCTGCGCGCCAATACCGTAGTTCTGAGATGTTACAGAAGACGGAGGCCCTCATAACCAACAGATATAATACGGCGGTGGCATCACATTATGAGTATTATGTGCTCGATGCCAACGGAGACACGTTGCACCACTATGACGGAGGGTTTGAGAATGTGCCACCGTTCGAGAACGAAGGCGACTATCAGCAGAACGACTACCATGCAAGAGCGGCTGTGGATTTCAGCTACCCAGAGAATGTGCTGATGACGAGATACAATGTGGTACATGTGGTAAAAGAGGGTGTGATGGGAGATCTTTTTACTTCTAACGACACGGTCATGTTTGAACAGGTGATGGAAGACTATTATGCCTTCGACGATGGGACTGCCGAGAGCGGATATGGACTCACCTCGACCAGCAGCAACGTCTTCCTGGCTGCAAGGTACAACTTGCATGTGACCGACACGCTGATGAAGGTGAAGATGAGCTTCAACCATACTCGCAACGATGAGAATTCGAATATCGCGTTCCGTATCGTGGTCTGGGCTGCCGGTCCCAACGGACCGGGGGAGGTAATATACCGCGATGCGGTGTTGAGATATCCCCAGTTTGGTGGACTTAATGTCTTCATGGATTACGAGCTAGAGCATACAGTGGTACTTAACGGAACGGTCTATATAGGACTTGAACAAGAGGGAGGTAATTACCTCAACATCGGATTTGACCGCAACTACGACCACTCGGACCATTTGTATTATCGGATAGGCAGCGAATGGCAGCGAGCTTCAGCAGCCGGGTCAATCATGTTCAGACCCTGTTTCGCACCTATGGAAACGCTTGCGATTGATGTATCTCACAGAGAGCAGGCAAAAGTCAGGGTCTATCCTAATCCCGCGCGAGAAAGAATCTGTGTTTCCAACCTGCAGCCTGGGAGCGAGGTCACCATATATGACGCCAGGGGAGTGATGATGAAAAACCATTTGATATATGCAGGACAAGAGCTGACAATAGATTGTGCGACTTTTACACCGGGAGTATACTATGTGGTGGTGAGTGGTTCAGGCAAAGCGGGAAGAGAGGTGAGCAAGGTGATAATCATGCGATAACAAAAAGACGATATGGAAGAATTTGAGAACGACAAGACTTTGGAAGAGACCGCAACAGGCGTGGTGAACGACGACGAGCTGTATGAACGTCACCGTATTGTTGTAGATGCAGGACAGGAGCCGATGAGGATTGACAAGTTCCTGCAACAGCGTCTGTCTGGAGTGAGCCGCACGAAGGTGAAGCTGGCAACCCAGAACTCGTGTGTGCTGGTCAACGGCAGTCCGAGCAAGGCAAGTTATAATGTGAAGCCCGGCGACGTGGTGTCGGTGCTGTTGCCATATCCACCGCATTCGGATGAGATAGTTCCTGAAGACATACCAATTAATATAGTGTATGAAGACGACGATGTGTTAGTTGTGGACAAGGCAGCAGGTATGGTTGTGCATCCTGCGGTAGGCAACTTCACCGGTACGTTGGTGAATGCCCTCACCTACTACCTGCAAGGCAAGAGAGGACGCGACGGCAAAGAGCAGAAACCCTACTTGGTACACCGTATCGACAAGGATACATCAGGACTTTTGCTTGTGGCGAAGAACGAGGAGGCACAAGTAATGCTTGCCCAGCAGTTCTTTAACCATACCACAGAGCGCAAATATGCTGCACTCGTATGGGGTGACTTTGAAGAAGACACAGGAACCATTGAGGGTAATCTTGCCCGTTCACAGAAAGACCGCCGGGTGATGGCAGTCTATGACGACCCGGAAGTGGGCAAACATGCCGTAACCCATTGGACTGTCAAAGAACGGTTTGGCTATGTTACCTTGATAGAGTGCGTTCTAGAGACCGGACGCACCCATCAGATCCGCGCCCACATGAAACATATCGGCCATCCCCTCTTTGGAGACAGTGCCTATGGTGGCGACAAGATTCTGAAAGGAACCACATTCACGAAGTATAAGCAGTTCGTGGACAACTGTTTTGCCCTGATGCCACGACAGGCACTCCATGCTTTTATACTCGGATTCGAACATCCCACCACACACAAGATGATGCACTTCGAGAGTCCCATGCCAGAGGATATGAGAGAGGTAGTGTCGAAGTGGAGAGACTATACGTCGGCCAGATAGTTCACGGATAGCCTTGCTTATCAGCAGACGTTGAGGGTGATAGATGTGTTATCAACAAAGAAATTAACAAATTTTGTTTTGAGGTTAGAAAAATAATTGTATCTTTGCAACCTCATACTAAGCAGAGAAGAGTTTGATTTACCCGTTCAAAATTCTGATTTGCTGAGTGTTGTGAAGGTTGTAGGGTGGGAGTCCGTCCCCATTTGAAAGCCCAGAACGGCACGGATATGACAAAAAAGATAAGAAAAGAAACATTAAAAAAACAATGAGTACATTAAGCTACAAAACAATCTCCGCAAACAAGAACACAGTAAAGAAAGAGTGGGTTCTTGTCGATGCTGAGAATCAGACGGTAGGCCGTTTGGCCACGAGAGTCGCCAATATCCTGAGAGGCAAGACCAAACCTTGCTATACTCCTCATGTTGACTGTGGTGACAATGTGATTATCATCAATGCCGAAAAGATCGTTTTCACGGGTAAAAAGATGACTGACAAGATCTATCAGCACTACACCGGATATCCCGGAGGACAGCGCGAGACCACTCCCGCCAAGGTGTTGGCCACTCATCCTGAGCGCATCCTTGAGCACGCTATCCGTGGTATGCTTCCCAAGAATCGTTTGGGCGCTGCTCTCTACAGAAATCTTTACATTTATGCAGGTTCGGAGCACCCCCATCAGGGTCAGAACCCCAAAGTCATCAACATTAACGACATCAGATAAGCAATATGGCAGAAGTTATCAATACAATAGGTAGAAGAAAGACCGCTGTTGCCCGTATCTATATGACTCCTGGCAACGGTCAGATTAAAGTCAACGGACGTGATTATAAAGAGTATTTCACCACCGGTCCTTTGCAGTACATCGTCAACCAGCCTTTCTTGGTTGCCAACGCTGAAGGCAAGTGGGACATCAAGGCCAACCTCGACGGTGGTGGAATCACCGGTCAGGCCCAGGCACTCCGTATGGCTATCGCCCGCGCTCTCTGCGAGAACAACATCGAGGACCGTCCTGCCCTGAAGAAGGAAGGCTTCCTGATGCGTGACCCGCGTATGGTCGAGCGTAAGAAACCCGGTCAGCCCAAAGCCCGCAAACGCTTCCAGTTCAGCAAGCGTTAACAGATTTGCAAGTTTAGTATCCAAATCGCTGAGACGCTCCGTCCGATTGCTCTCCTGCATACTTTTAGCTATGCGGACAAATCGGGCACCCGTATGGAAGGACTACTCAACGATTGGTTTTTAGGAACGTAAACAAATAAAAACAAAATGACAGAACTTAAATTCGAAGAACTGCTTGAGGCAGGATGCCACTTTGGCCACCTTAAGCGTAAATGGAATCCCAAAATGGCTCCCTACATCTTCAAGGAGCACAACGGAATCCATGTGATCGACCTGCAGAAGACCATCGTCAAGGCTGACGAGGCTGCTGCCGCACTGAAACAGATTGCCCGTTCGGGTAAGAAAATCCTCTTCGTGGCCACGAAGAAACAGGCTAAAGACGTCGTCTCCGAGATGGTGAAGAGCGTCGACATGCCGTTCGTGACCGAGCGTTGGCCTGGTGGTATGCTTACCAACTTCGCCACCATCCGTAAGGCTGTGAAGAAGATGAACTCGCTGGATCAGCTGATGAAGGACAAAGACTTCAACAGCATCTCCAAACGTGAGCGCCTTCAGGTACAGCGTGAGCGTGCCAAACTGGACAAGAACCTCGGAAGCATCGCTGACCTGAACCGTCTGCCGAGCGCTATCTTCGTGATCGACATCCAGAAAGAGCACATCGCCGTAGCAGAGGCTCGTCGTCTTAACATCCCGACTTTTGCTATCGTCGACACCAACTGCAACCCCGAACTGATAGACTATCCTATCCCTGCCAACGACGACGCTTCGAAGTCAATCCGCGCTATCCTGGGTCACATGGTCGAGGCCATCCAGGAGGGTCTGAACGAGCGTATGCTTGACAAGGACGCCAGCAAGGAAGAGGAAGTCCCCGCTGAGGAAACTGTTGCTACCGAGGCTCCGGCTAAGGCCACCCGCCCAAGAAGAAACAGAACCCCCAAGGCTGAGGCTCCCAAAGCTGAAGAGAAGGTCGAGGAATAAAACAACAAGTTAATACAACGACCGATTGGCAGCAAAATGTCAATCGGTTTTTTCAAATAAAAAAAGGAAATATTATGGCAAATATAACTGCAAAACAGGTAAATGAGCTGCGCCAGCTTACCGGCGTCGGAATGATGGATTGCAAAAAAGCCCTCGTGGAATGCGACGGTGATTTTGAGAAAGCTATCGACTTGCTTCGTCAGAAAGGTCAGAAGATGGCCGCCAAGCGTGCTGACCGCGATGCTAATGAAGGTTGCGTGCTGGCCAAGACCAACGGCAAATACGGTGCCGTTATCATGGTGAGCTGCGAGACCGACTTCGTTGCCACCAACGCCGGCTTCGTGGAGTTCACCACATCTATCCTTGACAACGCTATGGCAAAAGGCCTCAAGACCAAAGACGAGGTGCTCGCCATGCAGATTGACGGACGTCCTGTGTCAGACCTTATCACCGACCAGGTCGCCAAGATCGGCGAGAAGATAGAGCTGGCTCACTACGAGGTCGTCGAGGCTGCCAAGGTCTACGCCTATGTACACCCCGGCAACCGCATGGCTGCTGTTGTAGGAATGAACAAGGAAGGTTTCGACGAAGTGGGACACTCCATCGCCATGCAGGTTGTGGCTATGCGTCCTCTCGCCATCGATCCTGACAGCATCCCGCAGGCTACCAAGGACAACGAGCTTAAGGTTGCTATCGAGAAGACCAAAGAAGAGCTTATCGGAAAGGCAGTTGAGGCCGCTCTGAAGAAGGCTGGCATCAACCCCGCTCACGTCGACAGCGACGATCATATCAACTCCAACATGGGCAAGGGATGGATCACTGCCGAGCAGGCTGAGCTGGCTCGCAAAATCAAAGTTGAAGAGGCTGAGAAGAAAGCCGCTTCTCTTGATGAGAAGATGATCCAGAACATCGCCAACGGCCGTCTCAACAAGTTCTTCCAGGAGAACACCCTTCTTTTCCAGGAGAGCATCATGGAGGCCAAGATGAGCGTCAAGGATTATATCGCCCACGCCGACAAGGATCTCAAGTGCACCGGCTTCAAACGTCTTGAACTTGGCGCATAAGAGTTTCTTCATTGCATTATAAAAGGAATCAAACAACAGCCATGACGCACTGTTGTTTGATTCTTTCTTTTTATCGCATCTCATCTGTATGAACACATCATCAATAGCGTTTTCATCAAATCGGGTCTCCGACGTCGAGAGGACCTTCCTTGATGATTTGACTCCGCTTTATGGCGCAGAGGAGGTGCGTTCGTTCTTCCTCATCCTCTGTGAGGCGTTTCTGGGGTGGGACAAGGTGGCTTATCTGCTGCATCGTGGCGAGACCATGAACCAGTCTGACCTTCTGCGGTTCCACTGGGCGCTGGAGGATCTGAAACACTACCGTCCAATACAGCATATCGTAGGCTATACTGATTTCTGTGGATGCCGCATCAAGGTGAACGACAAAGTCTTGATACCGCGCCCCGAAACAGAGGAGATGGTGTATGAGTGCGTGAATGCGTTAGTGCGTGAATGTGTTAGAGAAGATAGTTCGATAAATATCCTTGACCTCTGCACAGGCAGCGGCTGTATCGCCATCGCATTAAAAAAGATGCTGCCAGAGAGCAAGGTGACGGCGGTGGATATATCACCTGAGGCATTGCGCATTGCTCAAACCAATGCCGAAAAAAACGGTGCCGAGGTGGAATTTGTTTTGGGCGATGTGCTGCAGGGGACACTGTTGCCAATATCTAGCGACGGATGGAATCTAATCGTCGGCAATCCGCCTTATATCACCGAGTCGGAGAGATCGTCAATGAGTCGCAATGTACTCGACTTCGACCCGCCTTTGGCACTGTTTGTCGATGACAACGACCCTTTGCTTTTCTACCGTCATATCGTAGCTTTTGCACAAAAGCACCTGTCGTCCAACGGTCTGTTGGCTATGGAGATTAACGAAAGGTTCGGAACGGAGACCCTTCAGCTGCTTGCAGAAAACGGGTTCTCCGGCGTGCTGCACAAAGACTTTAGGGGCAAAGACAGATTTGTCACTGCCTCTCTTTCGAGTCGATAATAATTGTCACCGGCCCGTCGTTGACCAGTGCCACTTGCATGTCGGCTCCGAAGCGACCGGTCTGCACAGGATGACCGTATTCTTGTGAGAGGCGTGCCACAAAACGTTCATAGAGAGGTTCTGATATATCAGGTCTGGCAGCACGTATATAGCTTGGCCGGTTGCCTTTCTTGGTACTTGCCATAAGGGTGAACTGACTCACCACGAGCATACCACCGTCGCTAAGCGATGTAACGGGTAGGTTCATCACCCCCTCCTCATCGTTGAAGAGTCGCATCTTCACAATCTTCTGGCAGAGCCACTCTATATCTTCGTCGCCGTCGCTCTCCTCGATGCCCACAAGCAACATCAGCCCCTCTCCTATGGAGGAGACCATCTCGCCACCGATGGTTACGCTGGCGTTTTTTACTCGTTGGATAACTACTCTCATTCTACTATTGTGAGTTTGGCAAATTTCAGCAGCAGCTGTTTCTGACCCACACCTTCGAAGAAGACTATGGCCTTGCGGCTGTCACCTTCGCCCTCTACCGACGTCACCTTACCCCTTCCGAACTTATTGTGTTCCACGGTCATACCCACCTGTATCTTGTTTATCTCCGCAGGACTGTTCCCTGCCGTCGGCCCATGGACTACCGACCTCCTGCTGCTGGCTGCTGGTCTTGGACTGCTGGCTGCCGACTTGGGCTTGCCTGCATTGAAGAAGGCGCGTGGCAGCTGCCCTGGTTCTGGCAGGCTCTTTCGTTTGGAGGGTACCTCGATATAGCGCGGGTCTATCTCTTCCACGAAGCGGCTGAGCTCCTGGAACGACTGCTGTCCATACTGGTACCTCGACTGTGCGTAGGAGAGCGTGAGCTGTTTCTCCGCCCTGGTCACGGCCACATAGAAGAGCCTACGCTCCTCTTCCAATTCAGGTCTCGAGGATATGGACCTGAACGACGGAAAGAGGTTCTCTTCCATGCCGACAACGTATACGTGTGGGAATTCCAATCCTTTGGCTGCATGTATGGTCATCATAGACACCTTGTCTGGGTCGTCTTTCTCTTTGTCTTCGGAGGTGAGGAGCAGCACCTGCTGCAGGAACTGGTCGAGAGTTTTAATATCGCCAGAGGCTTCGTCACCGCTGTCTGGTGTTATCTCGTCCTCTTTGTCGCAGAATTCTTTCACTGCGTTGAGCAACTCCTCTATATTCTCTATGCGGTTCTGGTTCTCGGGGTCGTCGTCTTCGAGGAGGTGACGCTGCAACCCTGAGGCTGCGACGATATGGCGTGCCAGCTCGTAGGCGTCGACGTCGTAGAGCGACGAGGTGAACCGCTTTATCATCGTCACGAACGTGTCGATCCTCTGTGCCGTCGATGCCATGATGTCCAGGCCGAAGTCTTTCAGGTTCTCCATCACCGTCCAGAGACTCACCTCGTTGTCGTTGGCAGCTATGCGTATCTTGTCCATCGAGGTCATACCGATGCCTCGTGGCGGTTTGTTTATTATACGCAACAGCGACTCGTCGTCGTGGTTGTTCACCACCACTCTCAGGTAGGCCAGCACGTCCTTGATCTCCTTGCGACCGTAGAAGGAAAGACCCTGATAGATACGGTAAGGGATGTTCATCTTGCGCAGAGCCTCCTCTATCGAGCGCGACTGTGCGTTCGTCCTATAGAGTATGGCGAAGTCCTTATAGTCCAGGTCGTTAGCCAGCCGCTCGTTCTGTATCGAGTCGGCCACTTTGTTGCCTTCGTCCCTCTCGTCGTTGGCCTTTATCAGTTTCAGCAGGTTGCCCTGACCGTTGTCGGTCCATATCTCTTTCTCTATCTGGTCGCGGTTGTTCGAGATGATGGAGTTGGCGGCGTTCACTATGTTCTGTGTCGAGCGGTAGTTCTGCTCCAGCTTGAAGAGGTGCAGTGATGGGTAGTCGCGCTTGAAGTTGAAGATATTCTCTATGTTAGCTCCACGGAAGGCGTAGATGCTCTGGGCGTCGTCGCCCACCACGCAGATGTTCTCGTATCGTGCAGCCAGCTTCTTCACAATCAGATACTGGCTGAAGTTGGTGTCCTGATACTCGTCCACCAGTATGTATCTGAAACGCTCCTGATATTTCAGCAGCACGTCGGGGCAGTCCCTCAGCAGCACGTTCATGTTGAACAGCAGGTCGTCGAAGTCCATCGCCATCGAGTTGCGAAGCCTTTTATTATATATCGCGTATATCTGGGCCACGTCTGGTTTCTTGGCCGTGACGTCGGCCTGCACTATCTCAGGGTTCTGGGCATAATCCTCAGGGCCTATCAGGTGGCTTTTAGCCATCGAGATACGGTTCAGCACCCAGCCTGCGTTATAGGCCTTGGGGTCCAGGTTGAGCTGCTTTACGATACTTGTGATGAGCGACTTGGAGTCGTCGTTGTCGTATATGGTGAAGCTGCGTGTATATCCCAGCTTGTCGGCTTCAAAGCGCAGTACCTTGGCAAACACCGAGTGGAACGTGCCCATCCAGATGTTCTTGGCCTGTGCTCCCACCAGGCTTATGATACGCTCTTTCATCTCGCCTGCCGCCTTGTTGGTGAAGGTCAGCGCCAGTATGCTGAATGGGTCCACGCCCAGCTCTATCAGGTGTGCTATGCGGTAAGTGAGGGTACGGGTTTTGCCCGACCCCGCACCTGCTATTATCATCACGGGCCCCTCGGTGCAGGATGCCGCCTCCCGCTGGGCTTCGTTCAGTTGGTCTAACAATTTATCACTCATACTTTTCTTTCTTGTGCTATGCTGTTTTTTCAATGATTACTGTTCGCAGGTTCTCGAAAGCCATCCTTACTCTCTCGCTGTTCGACTGGCGAACACCGAACTCCACCTCACACTCCATCTCGAACTGTTGCTTGGTCAGCGTCAGCCCATAGTCTTTCACTATGCGCATCACGTCGTTCATTTGCTCATATTTGAACCTCACCCTGTAGCGGTCATCCACCGTGCGTTCCACTATCGTAGCAGCTTCCAGCGCCTCGCGGGCGGCTGTCTTGTAAGCGTTGGTCAGCCCCGAGGTGCCGAGCAGCACGCCCCCGAAATATCTCACCACCACCACCAACGTGTCGGTCACATCCATCGAGAGCAACTGTCCGTGTATAGGCTTTCCGCCAGTGCCTGATGGCTCGCCGTCGTCGTTCATCCTGAAGGCCGTCTTTTTAGGTCCCAGGATATAGGCGTAGCAGTGGTGGCGTGCGTCATAGTAGTGCTTGCGCAGCTCTGCCAGGTGCGACTTCACCTCCTCTTCGCTCTCCACATGGAATGCGAAAGCCAGGAACTTGCTTCCCTTCTCCTTGTACAATCCCTCCGAGGGGGCCGTTATGGTGCGGTAGGTATCGTCCATGTGCTCTTGTCTTGATGTATTCTTGTGTCGGTTGTCGCTAAAGGTGTGAGTGCTATCTGATTAATCTCAAAGCACCCTAAAACTGTTCTGGCAAAGGTACAAAATCCATGCCACACAAAAAAATTTTGTTATCAACGACGGTTTTTTGATTTCTGATACTATGACTTTACTATGACTTAACCACGACTTTACCACAACATAACTACGCTTCACTGTCTATTTTGGTTAAGCTCACCGCAACCGAAACGTAAAGTTAACGTAATAGAAACGTAAACTCAAGATAAACCTGAGATATACCCAAGATAAACCTAAACCAGACGAACCTTTGTGTTTTTCTGGAGGATTCTTGGCAGTTTTCTTACAGGCTCACCTCCATCACCCGCTGGTAGAATTCTGGGAAGCGTTTTTCAAGTGATATGGGGCGTCCGTTTTCGAGGAAGCAGTGGGTGCTCGTGGCTGTGCATATAACCTTCCCTCCGACGGTCATGATGTAGGTGAAGATGACCTTCAGCGGGGAGGTCGCCGCCACGCTTACGACTATCTCTATCACGTCTTTAAAGGTGGAGGGTTGGCGGTAGCGGCACTCCACGCTCACCACCGGTGACACCACCCCTTCGGCTTCCATCCTCTCGAAGCCGAACCCCAGCTGGTCCATCCAGTCGACTCGAGCCTCCTCCATGAAGCGGATATAGTTGCTGTGGTGCGTAATCCCCATACGGTCGCACTCGTAGTATTTCACCTCGTGGCGGTAAGGCTTTATCTCCATCGGGCAGCTGGATTACAGGTGTTTAGCAGTATTCGAACACCCCGTGTTCGCTCTTCACCGTCACATGTGCCTTAGGTGCGGCCTCGCAGTGGCCTATCACCTGGGCGTCGATATTGAACGACTTGGATATCTCGATGATGTCCGCTGCGGTGCTTTCGTCGGTATATATCTCCATGCGGTGTCCCATGTTGAACACCTTGTACATCTCCTGCCAGTCGGTCTCGCTCTGCTCGTGTATCATCTTGAAAAGCGGAGGTGTGGGGAAGAGGTTGTCTTTCACCACGTGGAGGTCGTCGACGAAGTGCAGCACTTTCGTCTGGGCTCCACCACTGCAGTGTATCATGCCGTCGATCTTCGAGCGGTAGCTGTCCAGTATCTTCCTTATCACCGGTGCATAGGTGCGTGTCGGCGAGAGGACCATGTGTCCGGCATCCACTCCAGCAACCTCGGTGTCTTCAGTCAGCTGCTTGTGTCCGCAGTAGACCACCTCGTCGGGCAGCGTGTTGTCGTAGGACATAGGGTATTTCGTGGCGTAGAGTTTAGAGAAGACATCATGGCGTGCCGAAGTCAATCCGTTGCTTCCCATGCCGCCGTTATAGGATGTCTCATAGGAGGCCTTACCGTAGGAGGCGAGCCCCACTATCACGTTGCCGGCCTTGATGTTAGCGTTGTCTATCACCTCGCTGCGTCTCATGCGGGCGGTGACTGTGGAGTCGACGATAATGGTCCTCACCAGGTCTCCCACGTCGGCGGTCTCGCCGCCGGTAAGGTAGATGCCTATGCCCAGCTTGCGCATCTCAGCCAGGAACTCCTCGGTACCGTTGATCACGGCTGCTATCACCTCGCCGGGGATGAGGTTCTTGTTTCGTCCGATGGTCGACGAGAGCAGTATGTTGTCAACCGCTCCGACACACAGAAGGTCGTCGAGGTTCATCACCACCGCGTCGATGGCGATGCCCTTCCACACCGACAGGTCGCCTGTCTCTTTCCAGTACATATAAGCTAGCGACGACTTCGTTCCAGCTCCGTCGGCATGCATGATGTTGCAGTATTCGGCGTCGCCCCCTAGGAAGTCGGGCAGGATCTTGCAGAAGGCCTTGGGGAAGATTCCCTTGTCGATGTTCTTTATTGCGTTGTGCACATCTTCTTTCGAGGCGGAGACCCCGCGTGCGTTGTATTTCTGTGTATCCATCGTTATGTTGAAAAAAGTTTAAGAGATCAAGAGTTTAAAAGTTCGAGAGTTCTGAGATTAAAAACCTGGTTTGCCGAGCAGTCGGAACATGTTGGTCTTATAAGCCTCCACGCCTGGCTGGTTGAACGGGTTCACCCCAAGCGTGTATCCGCTCACGGCGCAGGCGAACTCGAAGAAGTATATCATCTGACCCAGCACCTCCTCGTCGATCTGGGGTATTTCCAGACCTATCACCGGCACGCCGCCAGCCACGTGAGCCTCTCTCGTACCTTTCAATGCATTGTTGTTGACGTAAGTCAGCGTACGCTCGGCTATATAGTTCAGCCCGTCGATATTCGCCTCGTCGTTGGGTACCGAGAACTCCTGGTTCGACTGTGCCACCTCTATCATCGTCTCGAACACCATACGTTCGCCGTCCTGCACATACTGACCCAGCGAGTGCAGGTCGGTGGTGAAACTCAAGCTGTAGGGCAGTATTCCCTTGCCGTCCTTGCCTTCGCTTTCGCCATAGAGCTGCTTCCACCACTCGCTGAAATACCGCAGCCCGTACTTGAACGAAGTCAGTATCTCAACCTTATATCCCTTGCGGTAAAGGAGGTTACGTATGGCTGCATACATCAGGGCCGGATTCTCTTCGAGGCTCTTCTTCTCAGCACATTCGCGCTGCATCGCCTGTGCTCCGCTCACCAGTTTATCGATGTCATATCCCGCACCTCCGATAGGCAGCAATCCTACTGAGGTCAGCACCGAGAAACGGCCTCCCACGTTGTCGGGAATCACAAACTGCGGATACCCTTCAGCTCCTGCTATCGTGTGGAGAGCCCCCTTCTGGGCGTCGGTTATCACGGCTATCCTGTTGTTGGCAATCTCTTTGCCGTATTTCTTCTCCAGATGCTGGCGTATCAAGCGGAACGCAATGGCCGGCTCGGTGGTGGTACCTGATTTAGAGATCACTATCACCGAATAGTCCTCCTTGTCCAGACGTTTCATAAGCTGAGCATAGTAGTCGGGATCCATCGTATGTCCGGCATACACTATCGATGCCGACGGCCCCTTGGGCTCTCTCGAAGCCAGAGCCTCCACCACAGCGCGTGTGCCCAGATACGACCCGCCGATGCCTATGACCACTATCGTTTGAGACATCTTGGCCAGCCGCTCGGCCTCATCCTTCACACGTTTCATGAAGTCAGCACCCGTCTCCGACGGCAGGTTCACCCACCCCAGGAAGTCGTTGCCCGCACCCTTGCCGCTCAGCAGCAGCTCTTTAGCCGACTCTATCTCGCCACGTATGGCGTCAATCTCAGCTGCGGTTATGAATTTCGTTACCGATTCGATGTTAAGTTTTATCTTGCCCATGTCTCAATATGTTTAGAATATAATAACGCATCCCCACCCCTTGTTCGTATATCACTCTTCAAAAAAACTCACATCCGTTTTGACTCCCATTAAGCTACCATCAAGCTACCTGTTGTCGCCCTCCAAATTTTCACTCGAAAATTGCCCCAAAAACAATGAAAAAAAAATCATCGAAATTTTAAGAAATCACCCACCCCCTCCCCCACTTTTTCTGCCGGGAACCACCCCTTGCCACAAAAATTCTCAACCAATGAAATTATTAATAATCAATAAACTAACACCGACATGTTAAAAAAATATATATAAATTCATTGTGGATTGAAAAAAAGCAGTACTTTTGCAAACTGAAACTATCAAAAAAATCAAAGTTTGGGCTTAGGGTTCTCCCTCACGACGATTAACCAGTTCTAGAACCTCAATTAAGTAAACACAAACGCTACGCGTTAAAAATCAAATCAAATGACAAAGAAAGTTTTACAGTTTGGACTGCTGTTGGCCATCTTGAGCTTCTCGATGAGCGCTTTTGCACAGGAGAAACCCAGAGTGCAAGACTACCCGCGTATGGGATTCTGGAGCAACTGGTCAATCGGTGCCGACTTCGGTTACAACATGCAGATCCGTAGCAACTGCCCCGACACCTATTATCACGGTTTCGGCGGTCACGTCTTCTTCCAGAAGAAGATCCACCCCCTCTGGAGCATCCGCCTCTCTCTTGGTATGCCCCGTATGAACCAGAGCGATAGCACTGGTGCTACCGATAACCGTTACGGTACGGCTAGCGTCGACGTTCTCTGGTCAATTATCAACGCTTTCAGCTACAATCCCGAGCGCAAAGTCGACCTCCACTGGTTGGGCGGCTTCGGTGGCGCTATCAACGGAAGACGTGACAACGGTCTCGGCCTCGGTACCCTCTATTTCCGTACCGGTCTTGGCCTCGACTTCTTCCTCAGCGAGCACTCAACTCTCTTCATCGAGGGTATCCTGGGCATGAACGACGTTCCTTTCCCCACCAACTGGGTTAAAGGTGGTCCCATCCAGCAGTGCAACACCAACATCGTTCTCGGTTACATGTACAACTTCGGCCTCACCAAAGCCGATCAGGAACTGCTCGCTCAGAAAGGCGCCCTCCGCAACGACAACTGCGACGCCCTCAACGACCAGATCAACGACCTCGCTTCCGAGCTCGCTACCAGCAAGCAGAACGAGCGCAAACTCGAGAACCGTGTGAACGACCTCGAGAACGAACTCGCTATGGCCAAGAAGAACCAGAACGACGCTGCTAACAGCGAACTGCAGAAACGCATCGACCAGATGAAGAACGACCAGCTCACTTACTACGCTCTTCCGTTCTCCGTCAACTACGATGTCAACCAGTACACTGTTACCGACGAAGAGCAGGTCAAGCTCAAAGCTATCGCCAACGTGATGAAAGCCGACAGCGACCTCAAACTCAACATCGTTGGCTTCTGCGACGCTACCGGTTCCGACGAGTACAACCAGAAACTCTCTCAGAAACGTGCTGAGAATGTGAAGAACATCCTCGTTAAGAAATACGGTGTCGACGGCGATCGTCTCACTTGCGACTGGAAAGGTAAGACCGTTGCTTTCGGTGATGGCCAGAACGCTATCAACCGTCGCGTCTCCTTCTACCGCATGATTGACTAATCATCCTAGAAAGATATAGAACCCAACAAAGCCGCTGGCGGAATGCCAGCGGCTTTGTTTTTTTACTACTCCAGAACACTTTTATGCTACCCTCTCCGCATACTACTCCTCGCCTTCTTTTTGGAATAGGCTTAAATTGATTGGCGGTTTTTTATTATGCATATCTACGAGTGGATTCTTATCCTTGTCAAATTATATCCGCCTCCATCTTCACTTGATGGCGAAAAGTGTTGTCGGTTAAGATAAAAAAATAGGTGTGCAACTCTTGTTGCACACCTACAATATTCTAAGAATGCTCTTCGAATTAGAACGGGAAGTCGCTCATCGGCTCAGTATTCTCATTCAGTATCGACGCCAGTGGGTCGTTGTTGGCAGCAGTTTGCTGCTGGTTTTCCTCGTTACGCTGACGGTTGCCTATCACCACGAAGTTGTCAGCCACCACCTCGGTGATGTAACGTTTGTTGTGCTCCTTGTCTTCCCACGAGCGGGTTTGAAGATGACCCTCGACATAAAGCTGCATCCCTTTGTGCAGAATCTTCTCCGCTATGTCGGCAAGCGCTCTCCAGCATACCACGTTGTGCCACTCCGTCACCTCCACCTTCTCACCGTCGCGGTTTCTGTGCAGTTCAGTCGTAGCCAGCGGAAAAGTGGCTTTCTTTACAGTCGAAGTACCATCGGCCTTCATTTCACAAGGGAACGTAACCACATCTGGGTTCTTCCCCAAATTCCCAATTAAAATTACTTTGTTAACTCCTATCATAATGTATAAAATTTAGTCTCCAAATTGTTGAAAAATCCCCCTCCCCTATCTCGTTTTATCAATTTTTGCACCCGTAAGTGTCTGAAAAATTAATGTTAAAATCACTTTTGGGCTTATATATAAAATATTGATTCAGTATGATGTACGATTATCAAAATGTTAAAAAAGTGTTAAATCTCTTTCGGATGGCCTAAAATGTTTTGCTGTGTTGAAAAAAAATCCGACTTTTGCAATCCGTTTTCCGAAAAGGAAAGACGTCACAGATACAATAAAACGTATATAAACAAAAAAAATTATACATCATGTCAAAGATTTGTGAAATCACTGGAAAGAAAGTTGTTGTAGGAAACAATGTTTCGCACTCGCGCATCCACACCAAGCGCACCTTTGCACCCAACCTGCAGACCAAGAAGTTCTACATCCCCGAAGAGGACATGTGGATCACCTTGAAGGTCTCCGCCAAGGGTATGCGTATCATCAACAAGAAAGGCGTTCTCGCAGCCCTTTCAGACGCAGCCGCACAGGGTCATTTCAAATTCTAAGTTAGAAGACAGTTAAACATTTTTTATTAATCCCTTAACAAGAAAGAGGTATTTACAATGATCGTAGTTCCAATTAAAGAAGGTGACAACATCGAAAGAGCGTTGAAGAAACTCAAAAGAAAATTTGACAAGACCGGAGCCGTGAAAGAGCTTCGTCGTCGTCAGCAGTTCACCAAACCTTCTGTGGTAGCACGTGAGCGCAAGCTCCATGCCATCTATGTTCAGCAGCTTCGTCAGCAAGAGCTCGACAAATAAGAGAGCATAGAGACAATACGAATCAAAGAAGAAGGCGACCCCATCAGGGCCGCCTTTTCTTTGCAGTAACCCACCCACCTAATTCTTTTCAACCATACCCCAACTATACTTTAGGGGCGTGGTAACTCCGCACTAACTCCGACCCAACTCCGCATTTTGTCATATTTTTTTCGGCATACGGTCAATCCCTGTTGTAATTGGTACATACCATCCTTAAATACAACATCCGCAGTGGTTTTGCGTTATTTACGCAAAGAGTTACAATATGAAACGAATAATTATGATTACTATGATTGCGGCAGTGGCTGCAGGATGTGGTGGTGCTCAGAGCAGCGATGTTGCGAAAGGTAGAATAGAGACCGTAGGGGTGGAACAGTTCGCTGAGTTGATTACCAGAAAAGATGTGCGTCTTATCGACGTACGAACACCGAAAGAGTATGCCGAAGGACACTTGGAAGGATCGGAAAACATAGATGTTAAAGCGCCGGACTTCGCAGAACGTATAAAAGATATCAAAGGCACGGTGGCTGTATACTGCCGTAGTGGGAAACGAAGCCTTACTGCCGCCGGACAGCTTTCAACGAACGGATGCTCTGTATATAACCTGGGCGGCGGCATCCTCGCTTGGCAGAAAGCTGGTTGCAAGACGACGACCGTTGAGACCGACATCTTCTCCACACGTAACGGTAAGCTGGTAAAGATACACGCGCTGATGCACGCCTGCATCCGTATCGAATATGACGGACGGGAGATAGAGGTTGACCCTTGTGCCAACCTGAACGGCCGCACGGTGGACTACTCTGCCTTCCCCAAGGCCGACATCATCTTGGTTACACACGACCATTTCGACCACTTCGACACGGCCACAATAAACATGCTCTCTACCGAAAAGACGCTGTTGGTCATGAACCGAGCCTGTGCTGAGAAAATGGATGGAAAAAGGATGGACAACGGAGATAAGATGTCTGTTGGCACATATATAAGCATTGAGGCTGTGCCTGCCTACAATACTACCAAAGGTCATCAACAGTTCCATCCCAAGAAACGTGACAACGGATATATACTCTGCCTCGACGGGCTGCGTATCTATATAGCTGGAGACACCGAGGACATCCCTGAGATGTCAAAAGTCAAGAATATCGATATTGCCTTCCTCCCCTGCAATCAGCCTTATACCATGACTCCTGAGCAGCTTGTCCGAGCCGCCAAGATGGTGAAGCCTAAGGCGCTCTTCCCCTACCACTACGGCGAGACCGACGTAACGGGCATCGCGGAACAGCTGCCTGATATCGATGTGCGCATACGACACTACGAATGAACGGTATGTATATAGCCTTCGCGCCTCTGCAGGGTTATACCGATGCCATCTATCGGAGAGCCCACTGGGAGTGTGCTGGTGGGGCGACAGAATACTACACCCCGTTCGTACGGATGGAGAAAGGGAAACCTCGTAAACGTGATATGCGTGACATCGCGCCAGAGGCGTGTGTGGGCGTTCCTACTGTACCGCAAGTGATAGCCAAAGACGGAGAGGAGTTTGCTCGATTGTGTGACGCTGTGCAGGCGCTGGGATGGAAGCGTATAGATCTGAACATGGGCTGTCCGTTCCCCATGCAAACCAAAAGTGGAAGGGGCTGCGGACTTCTGCAACACCCAGACAGAATAGAGGAGATAGCGCGAGAGATGCAAAGCCGAAAGGAGGTCATCTTCTCGGTCAAAATGAGACTTGGACAAGAGACCGCGAACGAAGGACTTACGGCAATGTCTATAATCAACGATATGCCGCTGGTGCATATAACCTTGCATCCGAGACTTGGCATCCAACAATATAAGGGGACTGCGGATAAGGTCGCATTTGGACGATTCGTGGAGGTAAGCAGCTGGCCGATGGTGTATAATGGAGACCTATCGGAATTGAAAGTTGAGAATGGAGAATTGAGAGTAGATGCATTAAATGTAAAGTCGCCGAAGATAAAAGGTGTGATGATTGGGCGCGGACTGCTGGCGCAGCCTTGGATGCTGAGTAAGAAAGAACCACAAGTGGTGTTGAGAGAGATGCACAGCAAAATATACCAGCATGCGACAGAGCATCTATGTGGCAAAAGCCAGGTTATAGCCAGACTTCATGCCTTCTGGGAATATGTAGCGATAGGGCATAAACAACACAAGGCCATCATGAAGTCGATGACCTTGCGCAGATATGATGAGGCGGTGGCTACAGTTTTCGGACGGGGAAATTGAAATAGGTGTCGGGATAGGGCTCATCCTTCAAGGTGAAATGCCACCATTCGCACTCATAGGGCTTGAAACCGTGGTTCATCATAGCCTCACGAAGCAGCATGCGGTTGTTGAACTGTTCGCGAGAGATAGTGTCGTTGGGGAGGTACTCGATACGCACCTTGTCGACATAACGACCACCGCAGTCGGGATGGCTCTCGCGACCGAACCAATCGAAAGGACCACCCATATCGAGTTCTTTGCCAGAGGCTATGTCGAAGAGGGTGAGGTCGACGGTAGAGCCGCGAGTGTGACTGCTTTGACGTGCGATATACTCTAGTTCGAAAAGACGTTTCTTATCAACGTTGGGATAGAAGACTTGACGCATAACGGTGTCGTTGATATCCTCGCCCCAGCGGACGAAGTGGTCTACTGCCATCTGTGGACGGTATGCATCGTAGACCTTTATAGCATAGCCTTTAGCACGTAGCTCGTCTGCGACGGCACGGAGGCTGTCTGCCGACTGGCGGGTCATGAGGGCTGCCGACTGCTCATACCCATCAACCCGAGCCCCCACGAAGTTATAGGCGCTGTAGTAGCGTATTTCCAATAAGGCATCTGGCACCACGTCGCTGATATTGACAAAGTCATCAGTGGCTAATGTCGGATTGTCGGATTGCTGGGTTGTGCTGGTGGCTTCCATGTTAACTGAGGGTTTCTGCTTGCAAGAAACACAAAGGCAGCAAAGGAGGACTGTAAAAATGACTTTTGTTTTCATGGCCTATTTGATTATTTGAGATGTGTGGTTTTTTGTGTCGACCTTGCCGATGGCGTCAATAATAATGCCCTGTTCGTCGATGACGTAGGTAGTACGGAGCGTACCCATCGACACTTTGCCATAGTTCTTCTTCTCACCCCAAGCTTCGTAAGCTTTGAGGATAGAGAGGTCGGTGTCGGCGATGAGGTGGAATGGGAGTGAGTATTTTTCGATGAAACGCCGATGCGAGGCGGCAGAATCGCGGCTGACACCTAGGACGTTATAGCCCAAGGAGAGGAAGCGTTCATAGTTGTCTCGCAGGTCGCAGGCCTCGGCTGTGCATCCAGGAGTACTGTCCTTGGGATAGAAGTAGAGGACTAGCTTCTTGCCAGCGAAATCGGTTAGCTTGACAGGGTTATCGTTTTCATCAACACCCTCAAAATAAGGAGCTTTTGTGCCTTTTTGTAACATAATAGTATGATTTTACAAGGCGAAATTACACATTTTTCATAAAACAGAAAGAAAACAGTGTTGTTTTGGGATTAAGTTTGTATCTTTGCAAGTGAGAAGGATAGTACAAATGTTCAATAGACTGTATAGCATAGGACACTCTAACCAATCATTGAATGAGTTTATTAATGCATTAAACACATTCAAGATAGATTGTGTTATTGATGTTCGGACTATCCCTGCAAGTAAATATGCACCTCAATTTAATCAAGAGGTGCTCAAATTGGTTTTGTGTAGAAACAATATTGTTTATACGCATTTTGGGTTGGAGTTTGGAGCTCGAAGAAGTGATTGTTTGGATGACAATGGAATGGTTGATTTTAGGATAGCGGTAAAGACGACAAACTTCAAACGAGGGGTGGAAAGGGTTATGAATGGTATCTCACAAGGTTATCAGATTGCTTTCCTGTGTTCAGAGGCGGAGCCATTAGATTGCCATAGATTTGCTCTTGTGTCTCGCTATTTTTATGACCAAGGAATGGATGTTCAACATATTCTCAAGGGATCAACGCTTGTATCGCATGCAGATTTGGAGCGGAAAATGATACGAACTTATTTACATTCGAAAAGATACCATCTAAGTGAGGTCGACTACATGTTTGGGACTTATACAGAGGAAGACCAACGCATCGATGCCTATAGACTAAAAAATAAAGAAATAGGCTATGTTCGGCAATTGGTCTTTGAAAATGTTTGATTTTCCCTGTCGGAAAGACGCTCATAAAAATTATGGATAAATTTTTCATCTGCCTGGCGAATTCCTACAAAAGGGGTGGACGTTGTATTGCCGGTGTTGAGATTGACTACAAGACTCTGGATGAGTGGTCTATTGTAAAGAGACCAGATGGAATTCCTCGGTGGATTCGTCCCATTGCGCAGACACAGTATGGGGAAATACCAGAGACTCTGGCAATACCGTTAGGTTATTTTACAATAATAAAATTGACAGATACGGTTGCGTCTCCCCACAACATGCATACAGAAGATACCACATATTCGAATATGGTGTCTGTTGGTAACATAAAACCGACAAAAGAAATAGTAGAAAGACTATTAGATACTGTCCATGATTTTCCCTTCGGTAATCAAGATAGAACTCTTAGTGCAGACTATCGAGGTTGTGACAATTACTCTCTAATGCTTATCTACGTAGAAAAGGCCATGGCATTTGAAGAGGATGATATGGGGAAATCCCGTGTTCGTATGGAATTTTCCCATAAAGGACACTCATATACACTACCTGTTACTGATCCATCGTTCTTGGAGTGGTTTAGATATGTCGGTGAAAAAAAGATAGGTCTACAGAATATATATCTCACTTTATCATTGGGCCTTGAATATGAGGGTATGCACCATAAACTTGTCGCGTCAGTAATCACATTGAATGGAATGAGTGCTTCTACAAGAAAAATGGTTGGTGAGTCAGGTGAGTATTGGTCTATAGAAGATGACAAATTATTGGATCAGAAGTGGAGGAAAGGGTACTCTATACAGAAGCTTGCTAGGGAGTTTGGGAGAGATGAGGATTTTATCAGAATGAGGTTAAAAACATTGTCATACCAAAGGTATCATGGTAACCTTGAGGGAGGAGATGCATTGTGTAATGACAGAAAAAGTGCTAAAAAACGCATGGTGTTTAATGAAAAACTTACAAAAACAAGTAATGAGGGGAAAGCTTTATGTGGGTTTTTAACGTGGCTTTTCAGAAGAGGTGAATGATTGATAGGTGATTCTTTTAAATATCATTTTACTCGTATTTACCGAAAAATAGTATCTTTGCAAATTGATTATGCGGACTATGGGTCATAGGAATATCGGAGCTGTAGGGATGATTATGGCGGCTTGCTTTATCATCGTCCTGCACTCTGTGGTGCCGCATCATCATCACGACTGCTGTGATGGTGGACTGGTGTTTGAGAACGAACTGGAATGCCAGTGTGACCATCATGACCACGATTGTGACCACCATGACGGATGCTGCAAACTGCAGGATCTGTTGTCGCAGTTGGTTATAAGTTCAAAGGACGACAAGTGGTTAGTTATTAATGATCAGTGGTCAGTTATCAGTGGTCAGTGGTTTGATATTACAGAAGGAACAGATGTTCCTGATTTGCCAGTGGTCGGCAGTTTCAGCTTGCAGCCTCCAACTTTCAATTATGCTGCGGGGTATGCATCTACGGCTACACTGAGAGGCCCTCCTGTATATTGCTGAAAAGGATAAACATTTATCCAGATTAATCTACGGAAAGGTTCCATGTGACATAGGATCTTTCACGAATGTCAGTATTTATTTAAACAGGAGTTTTGACTATGAAAATTTATAAGATCGTCATTTCTATAGTTTTGGGTCTGTGTCTAGGCTGCACAACAGCGTGCCATCATGAGCACCACCATGATCATGAACATGACCATCATCACGACCATGACCACCATCATCACGACGAGGAGGATCATCATCACGATGTTCCAGCCAACAGCGTGAAATTCACCGAGGAACAGAGCAGTATTATCGATTTTGCCACGGCGGAGGTGAGTAAGGAGAAGTTTGGACGCGTGATAAAGACTACAGCACAGGTGGTGTCGGCAGCTGGCGATGAGCAAGTTGCTGCCAGCCGTGCTTCGGGTATCGTGCGCTTTGCAGGAGGCGACATTGTGGAGGGGGCGAGCGTAAAAAAAGGACAGCGTCTGTTCACGATAGAGAGCAGTGGCATGGCCGACGGGAATATGAACGTGAGGTATCAGGAGGCTGCTGCCAACTACCAGGCGGCCAAAGCAGAATATGAGCGCAAAGCCGAGTTGGCGAAAGACCGTATTGTGTCGCAAGCCGAGTTGGAACGCAGTCGGGCAGCCTACGAGGGAGCCAAAGCAGCCTACGATAACCTTAAAGGCAACTTCTCGCCATCGGGTGCCGTGGTATGTGCCCCGATGAGCGGATACATAAAAAGTATAGGAGTGCAGAATGGTGGATATGTGGAAGCAGGACAGGCGGTGGTGACAATATCGCAGAACAAAGATCTGTACCTTAGGGCTGAGCTGTCGCCTCGATACTATGCCAGCCTGAGAAACATCAAGACCGCCAACATAGAACTGCCCGACGGTGGAGGGGTGTACACGTTGGAAGAGCTGAAGGGCGCTTTTGTAAATTACGGCAAAGCGTCGGACAGCCAGAACCCGCTGATTCCCGTCACGTTCAGAATACAGAATTGTGGCAATCTTATTGCCGGAAGTTTTGTTAAACTGTACATCGTCTCGGAAGCCGAAGAGGAGGTGATAGCAGTTGATAATGGCGGCATTGTGGAGGAGATGGGGAATAACTTTGTCTTCGTTAAGATAGCGCCAGAGCTTTTTGAGAAACGGATGGTGACCCTCGAAGGAACTGATGGAAAACGAACAGTGGTGACATCGGGACTTAAAGAAGGAGAGATTGTGGTCAAAAGGGGTGCTATGATGGTAAAGATGGCCCAGGGAGCCAGTGCGCTAGACCCCCACGCAGGACATGTGCATTGATTGTTTAAGGGGTAGAGAGCTTAATAGTTTAACAGTTTAATAGACAAAGACGTGAAACTATATAAAACAATAATTTTACTGTTTCTGGTATGCTTGTCGGTAGAGATCTGTGCTCAAGGGCGATATGGATGGGTGATTGACTCGCTTGAGAAAAACAGTCCAGGATTCAAAGCTTTGAAAGCAAGGAATGATGCCGAGAAAGCGGAAGCCAGAGCAACCACATTTCTGGACAACCCGGAGGTGGCTTTCGGTTACTATTGGGGTTCACCATCTGACATAGGAAAGCGTTGGGATCTATCAGTGACACAGTCATTTGAGATGCCATCGGTGTATGTGCACAAAAATCGTATCAGAAAACTTACGACAGAGTATAGCGACAACGACTATGCCAGACAACGGATAGAACTGCTGACGGAGGCCATGGAAGCCTGTGCGGATATGGTGTACTATAACGCCTATGTGACACTCTACGCCCACTGTGTGAAAAACGCACGGAGGGTGGCAGAACTCTATGAGCGCAAGATGGAAGCTGGCGAATGCGGCATACTGGAATACAATCGAGTTGCGATGGACTTGGCTTCGATAGAGAACAAACTTCATAGTGCTGAAGCCGAACGCGACATGATGCTAGACAACCTGAAGATGCTCAACGGAGGCAAGCAGCTGGCGTTCGCCCAGGACAAGTATGAAAGGGTGAACCTGCCGTCGGATTTCGACCAATGGTTCGAGAAGGCGTCAAGCAAGAATCCCGAGTTGAAACTCCTGAAGCAACAGCAGACGATAAGCGAGGAGCAAGCAAAGCTAGCTAAATCCGAATGGCTGCCAAAGATGGCTGTGGGTTATGCCAGCGAGAATGTGGTAGGTGAGACTTTTCGCGGGGTAACGGTACAGGCAACCCTCCCGTTATGGCATCAGAAGGGTACCATAAAGAAGGCACAGGCACAGGAGCGTTATGCGCAAGCAGAATACGAAAACATCTATGCACGGCAGTACAACCACCTGAAAGGACTCTACCGCAAGGCGCAGACGTTGTCACACAACCTACAGAACCTGCAAGAAACTTTTACGAGATTTAACAGCGAGGAGCTACTGCTGAAAGCGTTCGAGGCTGGCGAGATAACGTTGGAGAACTATCTACAGCAGGTGGAGTTCTACCACGACTCAGAGATTGAGATACTGGAGATAGCGCACGAGTTGGAACATACGGTATTGGCACTTGAAAAATTTGAGAACTAATATGCTAAACAGAATCATAAAATTCAGCTTGGATAACAAGCTTTTCATACTGCTGGCTGCGGTGCTGCTCACCGTTGCCGGCATCTGGGCTGGGAGAAATACGGATATCGATGTTTTCCCTGACCTGACAGCGCCTACGGTGGTGGTGATGACTGATGCCCACGGCATGGCGCCCGAAGAGGTGGAACGGAGGGTGTCGTTCCCGATAGAGACAGCCGTGAACGGAGCAACCAATGTGCGTAGAGTTCGGTCCACCTCGATGCAGGGCAGCTCGTTTGTATTTGTAGAGTTCAACTGGGGTATGGATCAGTTCAAGGCTCGCCAGATTGTGAGTGAGAAGCTCACCACCTTGGGAGGTGAGTTGCCAACCGACGTAACACCTGTTATGGCTCCGCAGAGCAGTGTGATGGGAGAGATACTTTTTGTGAGTTTGCAGACCCATGCCCAGACTGGACAATCAGCAGATTCGTGCACAGATGAGGCAATAAGTTGTCAGCAGACTTCGATGCAGGATCTGAGAACCCTGGCTGAGTGGGTAGTGAAACCAGCCATATTGGGTACAGGCGGAGTGTCGCAGGTGACCATAATCGGAGGCGATTACAAGCAATATCAGATAGTAGCCGATCCAGTGAGAATGGCGACATACGGGGTAACCATCGACGAGATAGAGCAGGTAGGGGTCTCGCTGGGAAGCAACTCTACAGGAGGAGTAGTACGGGATTTCGGCAATGAGTACACATTGCGAGGGATGGCTCGAAGTTGCGACATCGAGGAACTGGGCAAGAGTCTAGTGAAGACCACTAACGACGGTACGGTGAGGCTCTACGATGTGGCCGAAGTGAGGGTTGGAAATGCCATAAAGCAAGGCTATGCCTCGGCAAACGCTTCTCCGGCGATAATCCTCTCGGTGTCGAAGCAGCCAAACATCAACACACTGAAGGTGACGAAAGAGATAGAAAAGAATCTCTCTAATATCGCAAAGAGTTTCCCTGAGGATGTGACGATGAATACTCATATATTCCGCCAGGCTGATTTTATCTCGTCGTCGGTAGGCAATGTGGGACGCTCGCTTGTCGAAGGAGCGGTATGTGTGATAGCAATTCTGTTCCTCTTCCTTGGCAGTTTCCGCACCACGCTAATTTCTATAGTGGCTTTACCGCTTTCGCTGTTGGGCACGGTACTCTGCATTCATCTTATGGGACTGGATATCAATACCATGACCCTGGGAGGAATGTGCATAGCGATAGGCTCGTTGGTGGATGACGCCATAATCGATGTAGAGAACGTATACAAACGGTTGAGGCAGAACCATAAGCTGCCCGAGGGTGAACGGCTCTCGGCATACGAGGTGGTGTTTAAAGGATCGTCGGAGATACGCAGTTCCATAATCCACGCCACGCTAATCATCATGATAACCTTCGTGCCGCTTTTCTTCCTCAGCGGACTCGAAGGACGTATGCTCAAGCCGCTCGGAGTGGCCTATTTGACAGCTCTGTTCATGTCGCTGGTAGTGGCCATGACTATCACACCGCTTTTGTGTAAGATGCTCCTCTCTTCGGATAAATATCTGTCGAAGAATGAGAAAGAGAGTTGGATAAGCCGTAAGATGAGCGGACTGTATGGAAGGATGCTTGACGGAGCGTTGCGCCACAGAGGTATCGTCGTGGGTACCACTGCAACGCTTCTGGTAGGTGCTGTAGTGTTGCTTTTTACCATGGGTAGAGGCTTTTTGCCAGAGTTCAACGAAGGCTCTCTAACTATCGCAGCCGTAGCCAAGCCAGGCATCTCGCTAGAAGAGAGCAACAAGATAGGTAACCTTATAGAGGAACAGCTTCTTGCGATACCCGAGATCACCTCCACATCACGACGTACAGGGAGAGGGGAACTCGACGAGCACTCGCAGGCCACAAACGGAGCGGAGATAGATGTGAATTTTACCCTTGGCAAACGATCGAAGCAAGAGTTTATGGACGATGTCCGGTCGAAGATAGCAACCATACCTGGGATAGCTGTAAGTATAGGTCAGCCGCTGGGGCATCGTATAGAACATATGGTGAGCGGCACGCAGGCCACCATTGCGATAAAGATATTTGGCAACGACCTGAGCCAGTTATATATGATAGGCAATCAGATAAAGAGCGTCACAGCAGATGTAAAAGGGTTGGTGGATGTGAACGTAGAGCAGCAGACTGAGGTGCCACAGTTACAGTTGAGACCCGACCGCGACAAGCTGGCCCACTACGGAATCACCATCGAAGAGTTCAATCATTTTGTAGAACTTGCCTTCGGTGGAGAGAAGCTGTGTGAGGTGTATGAAGGACAACGGGCGTTTGACTTGGTAGTGAAGTTGAAGAGCGACAGCGAATGTCCGACCATCGACGATGTGAAGGATGCCATGATAGTGGCCGGAGGGAACGGTGTCGCCGTACCGTTGTCTGAAGTGTGCGATGTGGTCTCTTGTGGAGGTCCTAACACTATCTCACGAGAGAATGTGCAACGCAAGCTGGTGGTATCGGCAAATGTGAGCGGACGAGATGCCATGAGCGTGGTGAATGACATAAAAACCATTGTGGACAAGGAGATTAAGTTGCCCGAAGGCTACCGTATAGACTACGGCGGGCAGTTCGAGACAGCAAAAGCCGCATCGCGTACGCTAGTGTTGGTGTTCCTACTCTGCCTAATAGTCATATACCTGTTGCTCTACACCGAGTTCCACAACCTTTCGCTTTCGCTTATTGTGTTACTCAACCTACCTTTGGCACTTATCGGAGGAGTGATAGCTGTGAAGCTGTCGTCGAATCTGTTGAGCATACCGGCGATAATAGGATTCATAACCCTCTTCGGCATAGCTACCCGAAATGGAATACTTTTGATTGCCAAGTATCAGCAGTTGGCAGTTGACGGTCAAGAGAGTACTTGCATGGGGCAAAAAACATCGGTCGGTGTCGAGGAAATTGTGAAAAGAGGATCATTAGATAGGCTCAACCCCATTATCATGACAGCTCTCACTACAGCTTTATCACTGATACCCATGGTGTTATCAGCATCAAAGGCAGGTAACGAGATACAAGCTCCGATGGCTGTTGTGGTGCTTGGTGGACTTTTTACTTCAACCCTACTCAATATTTTTGTGGTTCCTGTCGTTTATATATGGTATGTTAATCGAAAAGAAAGAAAAAAAGAGATCAAAGCATAGCTTTTTAGCCTTCCTGCTTTTGAGTCTGTTGGTGCCGACAGCAGGCGCTGCCGTGGTTGACAGCAGCGAAGCTTTGTCTGTGGCCACACGATTCGCATATTTAAACAATATCAAAGGCTTACCGACACTGGTAGCCACTATCAATAACGAAAGACTTTCAGTACCGGCACTTTATATTTTCAACGTCTCAGAAGATGGCTATGTAGTGGTGTCTGGCGACGATTGTGTTCAGCCAGTCTTGGCGTTCTCGAACCAAGGGAAGATAAGGCTTGATTATCTCCCTGACGGATTCAAGAGCTATCTTCGTCAGCGTGCTGACGAAGTGTCGTATGGGCAGAATCACGGCCTTCCCGCTTCGCCGGAGGTTGCGGCTCAGTGGGAAAAACTAAGAGTCCCACAGCCTAAAAGTGGACAGAGGAAAGACGGCCTAACCTATCTAATGAGCAGCACGTGGGATCAGGGTTGGCCATACAACGCCTATTGCCCTGAGATAGACTATAACACAGCTCCTGTAGGATGCGTGGCGACAGCAATGTCACAGATTATGCATTTTTGGAGGCATCCTGCACAAGGAGTTGGCAGTACCTCGTATATGTGTCAAGCTTGCAGAGCTAGGCTTTCGGCAGATTTCGGCAGCACCACCTATGACTATGACCATATGCCAGATGTTTTGTATTATGACTGCGATGAGGAAGAAAAAGAGGCTGTAGCCCTCTTCTGCTATCATGTAGGGATAAGTGTCTGGATGCAGTATGAGAGTTATTCAAGTGGAGTCAACATGGCGGATGTCGGCCCCTATTGCTGCCGTGCGCTCAAAAATAATTTTGACTACGACACCAATGCAAGATATCTGTACCGCAGCCCACATAGCAATGCCGCATGGGTTGATACCATAAAGGATGAAATAGAGGCTGGCAGACCTGTGCTTTACGCAGGCTATGACAACGGTAGTACGGGGAACGACGCTGGACATGCTTTCGTCCTTGACGGTTATGACAGCGAGAGCAACACCTTTCACGTCAATTGGGGATGGGGTGGAAGCTGTGACGGGTGGTGTGACCTATACAATTCGGCGCTCGTTGCCTATGATTACCATTTCACGTCTCTGCAGCTTGCTGTGATAGGCATACAGCCAGCGCCGGAACCAGAACCCGAGCCAGAACCGCAAGGCATTGGAGACATCGCTACCGTATCGGCCGTGCATATCTCAGTCTTTCCAAATCCCACAAACGGCAAGGTAAATATCACTTATCATACGGAGCATCCGACAACACTCAGGATAAGTTCTGTCACTGGGCAGCACCTAGCAGAGATACCTGTCGGACCGAGGAATGGCCACACTATCTTCGATACTTCGAAGTTACCTGCCGGAATATATTTCTGCACCCTTGACGGTAGCACAGTGAAATTCGCAGTTTCGAAATAAAAATCCACGCCACACGTGAGACAGACCACCCTATGCTATATTGAACATGATGGGCAGTATTTGATGCTCCATCGTACAAAGAAAGAGCATGATGCGTCACAGGGCAAATGGATAGGTGTGGGAGGAAAATGTGAAGCCGACGAGAGCCCAGACGAATGCATGCTGAGAGAGGTGAAAGAGGAGACGGGACTAGCGATAGACCATTGGCGTTACCGTGGCATTGTGACCTTTATCTCTGATATATGGCCATGTGAGTATATGCACCTCTTCACCGCTGACAGCTGGACTGGAGAGATGCGGGACTGTGACGAGGGAGAGCTACAATGGATTGATAAGGGCGACCTCTTTGACTTGTCGTTATGGGAGGGCGACCGGATTTTTCTGAAACTTATCATGGACGAAAAACAGCCTTTCTTTTCGTTGAAGCTGACCTATAAGGGTGATGAGCTTGTGGATGCTCGGTTGGATGGGAGGAAAATTTAATATCTAATTTCACAACGATATGGACAACAATGCACTTCACAAAATCGGCTATGGATTATATGTTCTTATTGCTGAGCATGGAGGCAAAGACAACGCCTGCATTATCAACGTGGCGCAACAGGTGACCAGTAACCCGCTGCAGCTGATGATATGTGTCAATAAGCAGAATTTGACGCACGACATGATACTGCGCACCGCCAAGTTCAACCTCTGTCCACTCAGCGAGGAAGCCACAATGAAACCCTTTGAGCATTTCGGATTCCAGAGTGGACGCGACGTAAACAAGTTCGAGCATTGTGAAGTAGAACTGCGTAGCGAGAACGGACTGCGCTACCTTCCGAAATATATCAACGCCTGCTTCCAATGTGTTGTAACGAAATCCATCGACTTAGGCACACATACTATGTTCGTAGCAATGGTGATGGATGCCAAGGTATTGGGCAATTCGCCTAGCATAACCTATGCCTACTACCAGCAGTATATCAAGCCCAAGCCAGAACCCAGCACCACAGCAGGTGGAAAGAAACGTTGGGTGTGTGAGGTGTGTGGATACGTCTATGAGGGCGACGAACTCCCCGACGACTTCATCTGCCCGCTATGCAAGCATGGCAAAAGCGACTTCAAGTTAATTGAGGGATAATCATACAGCGCCGGAGGTGGAGAGGCGCGAAAGGAACGAGATGTTTTCCCTAACGATAGAGGTGATATGTTTGGTGAAACTGTTGCCCTCCTCGTCGTGGAAATGTATTGACATGGGGAGATAGTAGATAGGTGGTCTCTCACCCTCGTAGTTGCGCAAGGTCTCACGCAGGCGGATGGCGTCTTTCTCAGTAGTGATGATGATCTTCGATTGGCCGGCGATAGCATCAAACCGTTTGTGTATGGCCTCAATGTCAGACGCAACAAAATCGTGATGGTCAGAGAAACGCATGTGGTCAACCTTTATGTTGCGCAGACGCAGTTCGGCGAGTAGTGGGTCGGGGTTGGCGATACCGGTGACGCACAGCATGTGACGCACATCCGACAGAGGCGTTTCCAACTGCATATCGTCAAATAGCGGCACCGGCTCGGCATAATCTATATAGGAGAAGAACACCTTCTGATAGCTCTGCACTTTCAACCGGTCTGAAATGATGTGTTTTTCGAGGGAGTTGAGTTTCTTGGGCGACTTTGAGACTATGATAATATTGGCCCGACGTGAAGCCGAACGAGGCTCGCGGAGGTTGCCAAAGGGGAGTATGAGGTCGTCGGCATAGAGACGGCTGTATTCAGTGAGCAGGATGTTGATCGTAGGTTTCACATAGCGGTGCTGGTATACATCGTCGAGGATGATTAACTGTGGAGGAGTCTCTATCTCCAGTAGGTTGTTGATGGCTTCGTTGCGGTCTTTACATACGGCAGCCAGAACCTGCGGATGTTTGTTGATAAGCATCGATACCTCATCGCCGAAGGTTGAGAGCATGTCCGGCGAGCCGTCAGGGGTCTCCTGCACAGGGGCTCCATTGGTGGACATCGGCTCAGGTTGGTAAATGATGCACCCCGAACTCTTGCGTTTGTAGCCACGGCTGACGATAGCCGTGCAGTAGTCGTCAGCGAAGAGTCCGAGCAGGTAGTCGGAGAGAGGAGTCTTGCCCGTTCCTCCGGCAGCGATGTTGCCCACACCGATAGTGGTCACCGGTGGGATGGTCTGCCGCAAGATGCCTAGTTCGAAAAGAAAATTGCGGACTATCATAGCCATGGCGTACCCTATCGACACAGGGAACGCCAACCAAGCGAAGGTCTTGCGAATCGACATATCTTAACGATTATTTCAGATAGTACTCAACGGTGGTGACAACACGCACTTTTTTCATCTGCGGGGTGGTTTCATCAAGGTCGTTCACCTCAAAATAGCCCTGCGAAGCGGTACGCATCTTGCCAATCTTACTGTGGCTGTTCTTGGCGAACTCCTCAGCACTCTCGCGAGCTTTCACCAGGCTCTCCGCAATCATGTCAGGCTTTATCTCGTTCAGTCCCAGGAACTGGTAGTCAGCATAGCTGCTCACGAGGATGTCTTCCTTCAACAAGTCGGTCTCAAGTGAATTTTGCAGTTTGGTTATAACGTCCATCTTGGATGTGTAGACGTTGATTGACTGACTGGCTGTATAGCGGTAAGTGATCTTGGAAACGTCGTTGCTCCATGTGTAGCGGTCGTCCATGCTCGGGCTGCCGTAGAATATCTCTGAATCCTCGATGCCAGCCTCTTTCAGCTTGGCGATAATGGCTTTGTTGTGGCGGTCGATGATGTCGCGCGCTTCAGAGAGACTGTTGGCTTTCTCTGAATAGTTGATGCGGAAGGCCACACGGTCGGCCGGCACCTCACGCTCGCAGAGTCCGCGCACCGAAACTGTGTCGTCAAACGATTTGAAGGTTCTTACAGTGAACAACAGCATCAGGCCTAGCACGAAAGCTGCCACAATAAGACTGACACCAAGGATGACACTTTTTTTTGAGGATGACTGATTCTCGCTCATGATGAAAGGTTTTAAATTTTTATCAATTAACGTAACAAGCGGCGATATATTGCGTAAAAATGAAATAAAAGGTGAACTAAAAGGACAAAAGAGAGACAACACCTAAAAAAGACAAAGCCATGAAAAGACTCAATTTGACATTTCTGACTATAGCATCGTTCGTCACGATGACGATGTGTTCGTGTATAGCTTACCGTCCGCAGGTGGTAGAGATGCCGCTTATACACGAAAAAGGTGAACTGCAAATCAACGGAAGCATAGGACTCTCCGCCCCCTTTGGCGACGGATATCTTGGCACTACCGTCTCGTATGGTGCCACCGACTGGCTGGCCGTCCAAGGTCACGCCAACTGGAACGGCGACAAAGGTGGTTACGGCCAGGTGTCGGTAGGAGCTTTCAAGGCTTGGGACAAGGCCGTTCTAGAGGGATTTATCGGCTGCGGTTTCGGTGGCAACAAATGGAAAAATACTGACAAAGACCGCATCTTCACGTCGAACTATCAGTTGCCTTTCGCGCAGGTCGAATTTGGCTGGGCAGGTCTCGCCAACGGGCATATTGACATTGGAGTGGGGCTGAAAGGTGGATTCATCTTTCCCAATATCGTAGACCACAAGCTCGCCACCGAGAATCGACCCGAGAGCATCGTAACCTCTAAGGTCCCTGTAGGACTGCTCGAACCACAGTTCTTCATGCGCGCCGGTGGCAAGCACCTCAAATGGACTTTCAACTTTGGCTTCAGTCAACTTTGGGGCACCGGAGCTGACGGAGTGCCTTTCTCTGGCACCAGCGCTATCTATATGCCATTCACCATCAACACCGGCATCACCTACGACTTCAACGTATTTGAAAAGAAAGGAAAGTAGATGATGTGGATTTATCGTAGAACAACTGGCATATTCGGTCTTCTCTTCCTATTGCTCTTCTCGCCGCTGGCGGGCAAGACACAGGAGACATATACCTACACAATGCGCGGCGACCAAGAGCTCAAACTCGACATCTACCGCCCCTCCAATCCCCGCCCCGACCATGC
Organism: uncultured Bacteroidota bacterium; assembly: GCA_902774845.1. Taxonomy (GTDB): domain Bacteria; phylum Bacteroidota; class Bacteroidia; order Bacteroidales; family P3; genus Colimorpha. The sequence goes on along the minus strand of CACYJU010000002.1, from coordinate 57,094 downwards.
CACAGTGGTCTATGTCTTCGGCGGGGGCTTCGTAGTTGGAGCCCGCAACGACAGCATGTCGGTCGAGGCATGCCGTCTCCTCGCCGACCACGGCTTCACCACCGTCTCCATCGACTACCGCCTTTGGCTCAAGCGCATGTCGCCCGACAAAATCAAGTGGACCAAAGTGTTCGACTATTTCGACAGCTCCATCCGCATCGCCACCGAAGACTGCTGTGCCGCCATCCGATACCTCGTTGACAACAGCGGTCAACTAGTCCTCGACCCATCCAAAATCATCCTCACCGGCAGCAGCGCCGGAGCCGTAACCATACTCCAAACCGACTACTGCCGTGTCAATGCCCGTCCAGAAGCGTCGGTGCTCCCTGAAGGATGGAAACCCGCCGCCGTCATACCATACGCCGGCGCCATCTTCGAAACACAGGGCCGCCTCAAATACAAAGGCGTACCCGCTCCCACCTGCTTCTTCCACGGAACCGTGGACAAGATAGTGTTTTACAAAACGTTCCACATAGGCAAACACCGTCTCGCTGGTGCCTCATGGCTCGCCAAGCATCGGTTCCAAAAGAACCGCTACCCATACTGGATAATGAGGTTCAAAGGCCGCGGCCATGAAGTGGCAGGATACCTCCCCGACACCATTCAGGAGTTCGAGGCCTTCGTCAACGCCGCCCTCGCTGGTCGCGTAACCTACTACGACGCCAAGTGTGAAGACGAAGCCCTCAAGCCCAACAAGTGGACCAAGATGAACATCATACAACTCTACACAGGCAAATGAGCAAGATAGAAATAATGGCTCCCGTCGGCTCCTACGAGTCTCTGATGGCAGCCATCCAAGCGGGTGCCGACTCGGTCTATTTCGGCGTGGGTAAACTCAACATGCGTTCACGCTCGGCCAACAACTTCTCCCTCGACGACATGCAGCGCATCGCCGACACAGCACGCCAGCACGGAGTGCGCACCTACCTCACCGTAAACACCATCATTTATGACAACGAACTTGCTGAAATGCGCACCATCATAGACAAAGCCCGCGAGGTAGGCATCACAGCCATCATAGCCTCCGACTTCGCCGTGATGGAGTACGCCCGCAGCATAGGCGTCGAAATCCACGCCTCCACACAGTGCAACATATCCAACTTGGAGGCCGTACGCTACTACTCCCGCTTCGCAGATGTTGTTGTTACCGCCCGCGAACTCTCGCTGAAACAGGTTGCCGACATAACCAAAGCCATAGCCGAGCAGGACATACGCGGACCCAAGGGCGACCTCGTGCAGATAGAGGTTTTCGCCCACGGCGCCCTCTGCATGTCGGTCTCCGGCAAGTGCTACCTCAGCCTCGACAACTACAACTACTCCGCCAACCGCGGAGCCTGCCTGCAGCTCTGCCGCCGCGGCTATCTGGTCAAAGACCTCGAGTCCGACATCGAGCTGGTGGTGGACAACAAGTATATCATGTCGCCAAAAGACCTCTGCACCATAGGCTTCCTCGACAAGATAGTGAAAGCTGGTGTGAGGGTGCTGAAAATCGAGGGACGAGGCCGCAGTGCCGACTATGTGCAGACCGTCGTAACCTGCTATAAAGAGGCGTTGAAAGCCATAGAGGAAGGCAACTACACACCCGAACTTATAGAAAAGCTGACGGAAAAGCTGCGTACAGTTTTTAACCGCGGCTTCTGGGACGGCTACTACCTGGGGCGCAAGATGGGCGAGTGGTCAGAACGCTACGGCTCGCAGGCCACCGAGAACAAAGTCTATCTCGGTCTCGTGACCAACTACTTCAACCGCATAGGAGTGGCGGAGTCACGCATGCAGACCGACGAAACCCTCGCTGTCGGTGACGAAGTGATAATCACCGGACAGACCACAGGCGTGTATCGCGGAACGGTGACGGAGATGCGCCTCGACAAAGGCGCGGTGGACGCGGTCAAGCAAGGAGACGTCTATAGCTTCAAGACCGACACACCCGTCCACCGTGGAGACAAACTCTACAAGGTGGTACAGGTGACCGATGAGTTCTAAATCATTCAGGTTTTACGTCCCATTGGATAGGAACGTTGTGCAGGTTAAATAGATAGCCGCCGCTGTTGAGTTCTATGAGGTCGAACCTTTCAACAGAAGCCGGCACACCTTTTATTGGTGTATTTTCCAGAGAAACCTCGATAAAGCGATTTTTCATCACCGAGCGAGTTTTGTAGCCCGCACTTGAACCCCCCTCATATATTTTGCCCTTCGGAGTGATGGCTTTGGTAGCGCCGAGATACACCTCGTTGCCCTCCTTTGCCTTGATGCTGAGAACCAGGTATACGTCACCGCTCTGGCTATCGCCATAGCAGCCGCCAAATTCCACCTCCATGCGCTCCTTAACAGCATATTCGTCATAGGTAACGAAAGTCTTGCCCGTATAGTCAATCCATTCAATGGGCACATTGTGCAGCGTAAAATCCCAACCCGCTGAACTTAGCAATACCGTTTCCAGTACTTGTACCTCAGCAGGAACTTCCTTTATGGGAGTGTTTTCCATACTCACCTTCACGAAAGAGCCTTTCATCACGTTGCGGGTCTTGTAGCCAGCGCTTTGTACACCTTCGAACACCGTGCCTAACGCAGACCCCTTTTTCACCCCAAGATACACCTCGTTGCTTTCTTTGGCAAGGATGTTGAGAACGAGATAGACCTCACCAGTCACGTTGTTGCCGTAGCAGCCAAGCAGCGCCACTTCCATACGACTTTGGACGGCAGGTTCATCATAGGTCACATACGGCACAATTTCCTGCGCTACAGCAGATCCGCATAGCAACAGTACGGTCAGCATTGATAGAAGAATCTTTTTCATAATAAGCGTTTTAATATTGATTTTTATAATGCAAAGATATTATTTTTTTCAATAACGAGTCGATTTAGCCATTGTTTTTGAAAAACAACAAGAAGAGCCACCCGTTAAGGTGGCTCTTCTCTTTTATGAAAAAAATCAGTAGTACTCTATTTCAGTGCGGTGAAAGCCTCTTTCATTCGGCGTAGAGCCTCGCGCAAGAGCTCCTCGCTCGTAGCGTAGCTCAGGCGTATGCAGTCGTCATCGCCGAAGGCCGAACCCATCACCGTGGCCACGTTAGCCTCGTTGAGCAGGTAGAACGCCATGTCGGTCGAGTTTTCGATCTTCTTGCCGTTGAAGCTCTTGCCGTAGTAGGCGCTCACGTCGGGGAAGAAGTAGAAGGCGCCTTCGGGCATGCACACCTTCAGCCCGGGAATGTCGCAGAGGAGCTTGTACACCATGTCGCGGCGCTGACGGAAGGTCTCGCGCATCGTGATGATGTCCTTGCTGGTGGCGGGGTCCATGAGCATGGCCTCCACAGTAGCTTTCTGAGCTATCGAGCAGGTGGCCGAAGTTACCTGGCCCTGCAACTTGTTGCAGGCTTTGGCGATGACCGTAGGAGCGGCGATGAATCCGATACGCCAGCCCGTCATGGCGAAGCCCTTGGCGACACCGTTGATGGTGATCACGCGGTCGCGTACATCTTCAAACTGGGCGATGCTCTCGTGCTTGCCCACGAAGTTGATATGCTCGTATATCTCGTCGGCCATGACGAACACGTTTGGATGGCGGGCCACCACGTCGGCTATGCCACGCAGCTCCTCTTTCGAGTAGAGCATGCCAGTGGGGTTGCTCGGGGTTGAAAACATGATGAGCTTCGTCTTCGGGGTGATAGCCTTCTCAAGCTGCTCCGGGGTTACCTTGAACTTGTTCTCGATAGAGGTCTTCACAAACACACATTCGCCACCGGCGACACGTGCAATCTCCTTGTAGGAGACCCAGAACGGAGTGGGTATGACCACCTCGTCGCCGGGGTTGATGAGCACCTGGGCCAACTGGTATATAGACTGCTTCGCACCGGTCGAAACCACAATCTGCTCAGGTTTGAAGTGCAGACCATTGTCACGTTCAAACTTCTTGCATATAGCCTCACGCAGGTCGGGGTAGCCAGGCACGGGAGGATAGTGGGTGAAGTTGTCGTCTATAGCTTTCTTAGCAGCCTCTTTCACACAATCGGGTGTGTTAAAGTCAGGCTCGCCTATCGAGAGGCTTATCACGTCTTTGCCCTGCGCTTTCAGTTCGCGGGCTTTAGCAGTCATGGCGAGGGTCTCACTCTCGGCCATGTTAAGGATTCTATTGCTGAGGATTTCCATGATATTTATTGTGTTAATTCGGGTGCAAAGGTACGAAATATTTTAGAATCTACCATAGGCACCGTTTTACTGTAACGTTATTGAGTTGTAACGGCATATTGTTATAACTCGAAGAGACCGTAAAGAGTCGTATAGAAACCATATACAAACCGTATAGAAGTCGTATACAAACCGTATGGAACTCGTATACAAGTTGTATAGACAGGGTTGTTGAAAAGATTGTGGGACGGAGTGTTGAAGTTGGGGATTTTTTTGTATATTTGCCATATTCCAAAGGTTGGACAATTAATAATAAAAACAACATAAATCATTGAAATTATGGCAAAAGACGATGTAGCTGCTTTGAAACAAGAGAAGCTAAAGATTCTGCAGAGCACACTTGACAAAATCGAGAAGAACTACGGTAAGGGTTCAATCATGAAACTGGGAGACCGACCGGACGAGAGCTTGGAGGTGATACCGACTGGCAGCATAGCACTGGACGCAGCGCTGGGCGTGGGTGGATTCCCGAAAGGCAGGGTAATAGAGATCTACGGTCCAGAGTCTTCGGGTAAGACGACTCTGGCGATACACGTGATAGCCGAAGCTCAGAAGCAGGGAGGCATAGCTGCGTTCATTGACGCCGAGCATGCGTTCGACGCTGCCTACGCGAAGAAACTGGGCGTAGACATAGAGAACCTGCTGGTGTCGCAACCAGACAATGGCGAGCAGGCACTGGAGATAGCAGACAACCTGATACGCTCAGGTGCGATAGACATCATCGTGATTGACTCGGTAGCTGCACTTACGCCAAAGGCGGAGATAGACGGAGAGATGGGCGACAGCAAGATGGGATTGCAGGCGCGTTTGATGAGCCAGGCCATGAGAAAGCTGACGGCCACGATAAGCAAGACAGGCTGCTGCTGCATATTCATCAACCAATTGAGAGAGAAGCTGGGTGTGATGTTCGGCAACCCAGAGACGACAACAGGCGGCAACGCTCTGAAATTCTACGCTTCGGTGCGCATAGACATACGCAGGACACAGGCTATCAAGGACGGAGACCAGAACATAGGCAACAGGGTGAAGGTGAAGGTGGTGAAGAACAAAGTGGCGCCGCCGTTCAGAGTGTGCGAGTTTGACTTGATGTTCGGCGAGGGAATCTCGAAGATTGGCGAGATCATAGACCTGGGTGTGGAATATGGCATCATCAAGAAGAGTGGCTCGTGGTTCAGCTACGGTGAGTCGAAACTGGCACAAGGACGAGAGGCGTTGAAACAGCTGCTGAAAGACAATGAGGAGCTGAGCGCTGAGCTGGAGACGAAGGTGAGAGAGGCTATCAAGGACGCTCCGATGGAGGAGTAAGTTATTGCTTGAATGCGTGATTGCTTAATTGCATGAATGCGTGAGTGTATCAGTGCTTGAATACATGAATTTTAATTAAAACAGTGGATATGAAAAGGGTCCTTTTATTTGTTCTTGCTGTCTTGGTTGGAGGTGTTATGTGGGCACAGAGTGACAGCGTGACCGTCGGAGTCCAAGTACAACCGGCGGTGCCAGATTCGACAGCAGTAGGCCAGACGGAGCCGCCCGTAGTTGAAAAGAAGGCAGACAGCGTGCCGATGGAGCCGGTGAGGATGTTGTCGAGACGGCAGCAGATGAAGTATTTCGGGCATGACTTTTCGAAATGGTTCTGTGAGGTGAAATACCTCTATGGGGCCCGCGACCTGGCGATAGGACTGAACCTGAGCTATCTGCCGAACATCTGGGGAGCTTACGTGACGGTGATGGACGGAGTGAACGCCTACTGGGCGTCAGCAGGAGTGCTCTACCGTTTCTCAGGATTAAGGAACCGAGTAGACTTCCAATCATACGCAGGCCTGGTGGCTGGCTACGGCTACGGCGCCGAGGTGGGACTTAGGCTGGCGAGGGTGAATCGACACAAAAAGGCATTCAGCTGGGTGAGTGTGTCGATGGGTGTGACGCTGACGAACCACGGCTCGTTTGTGAGCTGTGGATTGAGTCTGCCGTTCGGAGTTCCTACGGCTGCGTTGTGTGTGTTTTAGGAGGGACGGAGGATGTATGAGATAGACGAGCAGCGTGAAGAGCTGCAGATACAGGAAAAATATGAGGAGCTGCTGTCGGCTTGCCGGCAGATAAAGACGCTCACACCACAGGAGGAAGAGGATATCTTCAGGGCCTACGCCATAGCGAAGAAGGCGCATAACGGCACGCGGCGCAAGTCGGGTGAGCCGTACATCTTCCATCCGCTGGCGGTGGCGTTGATAGCCGTTAAAGAGGTAGGACTTGGCCCGCTGGCGGTGATATGCGCGCTGCTGCACGACGTGGTGGAGGACACCGAGATAACGCTGGACAACATTAGACTGCTCTTTGGCGATAGGGTGGCCACGATAGTGGATGGTGTGACGAAGATTGAGGATGTGATGGAGCTGCATCAGAGCGAGTCGAAGCAGGCGGAGAACTACCGCAAGATACTGCTCTCGATGTGCCGTGACGCATACGTGATATTCCTCAAACTGTGTGACCGACTGCACAACATGCGCACGCTCGACTCGATGAAAGACACGAAGAAGCTGGCCATCTCGAGTGAGACACAGTATATCTACATCCCACTGGCCCACAGGCTGGGATTGTATAACATCAAGACCGAGCTGGAAGAGCTGGTGATGAAATACACCAACCCCGACAAATATGCGGAGATATCGGCCAAGATAGAGCGGTCGTCAGGCATAGAGGAGAGGCTTAAGGAGAGCATGACCAAGCCACTATGCCAGTATCTCGACGAGGCAGGGTACAAATACGAGATAAAGTCGAGGGTGAAGTCGGTGTACTCGTGCTGGAAGAAGATGGAGAACAAGGGGGTGCAGTTTGACGAGATATACGACCTTTATGCAATGCGCCTCATACTGCACGTGGACAGAGACGAGGGGATGAGCGACGAGGAATTCCACAAGAGAGAGAAGGACGAGTGCTTCAAGGTCTACGCACTGGTGATACAGCACTTCTCTCCGAAGCTGTCGCGCTACAGAGACTGGATAACAACCCCGAAGACTAACGGATACGAGTCGTTGCAGATAACGGTGATGTCGCCTATAGGAAAGTATGTGGAGGTGCAGATAAGGACCGAGCGGATGGACGAGATTGCAGAGAAGGGAATGGCGGCGCACTTCCTATACAAAGAGGCGCACCCCGACGAGCAGATAGCGAACAACCCTATGGAGGAGTGGCTGCAAAGCATACGCAGCACCTTCGAGAACACCGAGAAGAGCGCCATAGATCAGGTGCAGGAGTTCAAGGAATCGCTTTACACGAAAGAGATATACCTCTTCACCCCTAAAGGGAAGGTGGTGAAGATGCCGTCACGGTCGACGGTACTGGACTTTGCGTTTGCCATACATACCGACATCGGAATACACTGTATAGGAGCCAAGGTTAACGCAAAGGTGGTGCCGATAAGCTATGTGCTGCATTCAGGTCAACAGATACAGGTGCTTACCTCGAAAAATACGGTGCCTACGGCAGACTGGATAGATGTGGTGCAGACAGCCAAGGCTAAAGAGAAGATAAAAGACTACCTGCATGAGCAGAAGAAACGCTACCAGGAGATAGGCAAGGCAAAGCTGGAGCAGGCTGTAGAAGCACTCGGCGAACGGAACGGCATAGAGACGCTGCAGCGCATAAAGCGCTACTTCGACATAGGCAGCGAGGTGGATTTGTACTATCGTGTGGCTAGTGGAGAGATCGACGAGAAAGAGATTGCACAGAGTCTAGGGAAAGCCCGCCGAGCGCCCCAGATGATGTTTCTCGGGGCTTACAAAGACCTCTTCGAGAGTTCAAACAATCCGGTGCTGGACAAGAGTGCCGACACAAGCCATTCGTTTGTGGTGGACAGCAGCCACGAGCGGCTGCACACCGAGCCTGCGAACTGCTGCAAACCGATACAAGGCGACGCCGTGGTAGGCATAATGTCGGGAGACAAAATCATCATCCACCGCACTAACTGCAAGGTAGCGATGGACGAGATGGCCAAGCACGAAAACAAGATAGTACGTGCCAAATGGCGTCAGGGAGAAAAAGTGTCGCTACTGACAGGAGTCTCGATAACCGCCATAGACCGCAAAGGGCTGCTGCAAGACTTGACAAAACTCATCTCGGAAGAGATGGACCTGAACATGCGCGCCATCACACTGGAGGCGTCGGAAGGCGTTGGACGCGGCATCATCATGCTCTATGTGAACAACCTCGACGGACTGAACAACCTGATAAAGAAAATCAAGGCCATAGACGGCGTGGAAGACGTGAGAAGACTGTAGTGCAATTGTGAATTTTGAAAATTGAATTTCGAAAAAAGTATGGATGCTCGCACCATTGATGCTTTTACCCGTCTGAGCGCCACGTTGGACCGTGTGCGCAAGGAGTGTCCGTGGGACAAAGTGCAGACTATCGAGAGCCTGCGCTACCTCACCATAGAGGAAGTCTATGAACTGAGTGAGGCTATCGTGGCGTTGGCGGACGGCGGAGGCAACGACGACTTCAAGAAAGAGCTGGGAGACCTTTTCATGCACCTTATGTTCTATTCCAAGATTGCAGAAGAGGAGGGACGATTCACGCTGGCAGACGTGCTCAACGCAATAAACGACAAGCTGGTGGCACGCCATCCGCATATCTTCTCACCAGACAAAGACCAGCATCAGGGATGGGAGCAGCTGAAGATGAAAGAGGGGCGTAAGTCGGCAATGGAGGGTGTTCCTGCCTCGTTACCGTCGCTCAACAAAGCAGTACGCATACAAGAGAAAGCCGCCGGTATGGGCTTCAACTTCGGCAGTGCCGATGAAGCGTTCCAGAAGGTGAAAGAAGAATACGAGGAGTTTGAGCAGAGCGGGTCGGAAGAGGAATTCGGCGACCTGCTATTCGCCCTAGTGAAATGGGGTGCGATGCGTGGCATCAACGCCGACGACGCATTGAGTAAAACCAACCGCAAGTTCATAGATCGGTTCCAACACATAGAGCAGACTGCAGCCGCAAGCGGCAAACTGATAAACCAGATGACAAAAGGAGAAATGCTACAAGCCTGGCAAGAGTCCAAATAGAAAAACGGTGACACTTTCAAGTGCCACCGTTTTCACTTTATAAAAATTGCCGATTCTTAGCCGAGTCGTTTGAACTGGCAGGTGAAGTGGCGCATCAGCTCGGCTTCCCAGGTAATTTCCAAACCGCGCTTGATAGAGTCACGACGGTCGTAAACGTTCTTCAAGGCTGCGGCAATCACGTCCATGTGGTTGTTGGTATAGACGCGGCGGGGGATACAGAGGCGCACGAAGTCGTTGCCTCCGAAGCGGTTCTCGCGAGTCACGGGGTCGCGGTCGGCGAGAACATATCCAATCTCACAGGCGCGGATACCGGCCTCGAGGTATAGCTCGCAGGTCAGTGTCTGGGCGGGGAACTCCTCTTTTGGTATATTGGTGAGAACCTTGTCAGCGTCGACGAAGATAGCATGACCACCGGCGGGGCGCTGGTAGGGGATGCCATACTCGTCGAGTTTGGCGGCGAGGTAGTGGACCTGTTTGATGCGGGTCTCGACCATCTCAAATTCAAGGTTCTCTTTCAGACCGACGGCCAAGCAGTCCATGTCGCGACCGTTCATACCACCGTAGGTGAGGAAGCCTTCGAAGGGGATGCAGAACATCTTGGCACCTTCGTACCAGTCTTTCTTGCGAGTAGCGATAAAACCACCCATATTGACGAGAGCGTCTTTCTTAGCACTCATGGTCATGCTGTCGGCATAGTTGAACATCTCTAAAGCAATCTCGCGGAGGGTCTTGTTCTCGTAGCCTTTCTCGCGGGTCTTGATGAAGTAGCAGTTCTCGATGAAGCGGGCGCTGTCGATGTTCACGGGCACGCCATATTTGTGGCAAAGTTCGCATGTCTCGCGGATGTTCTGCATGCTGACGGGCTGGCCGCCGACGGTGTTGTTGGTCACAGTGAGGACGAAGAAGGGCACATTGCCTTTGTTCTCTTGGAGGATTTTCTCCAGTTTCTCCAGGTCGACGTTACCTTTGAAGGGCACCTCAAGCTGGGTATCGTAAGCCTCTTTGACGGTCACGTCGATGGCGAAAGCCTTGCGGCTCTCGATATGACCCTTGGTGGTGTCGAAGTGAGCGTTGCCAGGGATGATGTTGCCAGGTTTCACCAGATAGCTGAAAAGCACGTTCTCAGCTGCGCGTCCCTGATGGGTGGGGATAACATACTCAAAGCCGGTAATCTCGGTGATGGTATCCTTCATGTGGAAGAAGGAGCGAGCGCCGCCGTAGCTCTCGTCGCCCATCATCATAGCTGCCCACTGGCGGTCACTCAGGGCACCCGTACCAGAGTCGGTCAGCAGGTCGATGTAGACATAGTCGCTCTTCAGCATGAACACGTTCTGGTGGGCTTCGTTGAGCCACTTTTCACGTTGTTCGCGGGTCGACTTCTTGATGGGTTCAACCATCTTGATTTTCCATGCTTCTGCAAATGGTAGTTCCATAGTATTATTTTTTTATGATTAGTGATTATATACAACGACAATCTTCTATAGAGTCTATAGAACCTATAAAATCTATAGTAGAGAACACAAAATTAATAAACAAACACGTCCCTTTTCTTGATGTTCAGGAAAAGGTTTGAAAGAGAGAAATATAGATTGTATCTAAAATTCTGCTTCACGGAGGCAAAGATACAAAATAGTTTTGAGTTTTCAGCTATAAATGCCAAGTTTTTGCTTGGAGAGGTATATAATCACTGTACTATCGTCATCTCGTCGACCAGGTGTTTAGCGCCGGCGTACTTGTCGATGACGAAGAGGCAGTAGCGTATGTCCAGCGAGATGTTGCGGCAGTAGTTGGGGTCGAAAAGCAAGTCGCTCATCGTCCCCTCCCAGCAGCGGTCGAAGTTGATGCCGATAAGCTGCCCGTCGGCGTTGAGCACGGGGCTTCCCGAGTTGCCTCCGGTGGTGTGGTTAGTGGCTATGAAAGCCACCGGCATCTCACCCTTGGCGTTGGCATAACGGCCATAGTCCTTGCTACGGTAGAGCTCTTTCAGCCGAGGTTCCACCACGTAGTCGTAGATGTCGGGGTTCTCTTTCTGGATGATGCCGTCGAGTGTGGTGTATGGCTTGTAATAGACTCCGTCAGCTGGCTCGAATCCTTTCACATGACCGTAAGTCACACGCAGCGTCAGGTTGGCATCGGGGAAGAAATTGCTGTCGGGATACATCGCCATCTGGCCCTTGATGTAGGTGCGCATCAGACGATTGATATTGTTGCGGGCAGAAGTGTGGATATCACGCTTATCCGAGGTGTAGGCGTTAGCGTAGGCCACGTTGAAGAAATCCACCGCAGGAACTCCACCGGAGACCACCTTGGTGTAGTTCTTGGTGCGGTAAGAGCGGAGAAACTTGTTGTATTTGTCCTTGTTGTTGAGTATGGAGTTGTCGTAGAGCTCCTCGAAGAACTTACGTACGGCCGCCTCACCGTGATATTTCTTGTCGAGGAAGGAGAGCTGTCCTGCTTTCCATACGTAGAGGGCAGTTTCCACAAAGATAGCGCGGTCGGTTGGTGAGTGCGTGTCGAAGTCATTGAAGAAACGCTCGTTCTCGGCTATGAGCCTTTCACACTGCTCATGTGCGAGGGAGTCGTCGAACTGAGTGTCGCGCAGCACCCTCCAGAGTTTGTAGGTGCGGTTCATGAAGTCCGAGGCCATGATGCCCTCGTTGAAGTAGGTCCATTCGGTCTCAACCGGGCGGAGCTTACTATAGTTTTGTTCCAACTCGTCGAGCACTTTGGCATACTCAGGCTTGTCGCTGGCCCACATGCGGAACTGTCTCTCCTGCTCTTTCTTCTGAGCCACACCCTCCAGACGTTCGATACCCAGGCTCTCGCCCTGCCATTTCTTCCATCCGTTGGCTATCGAGGCCACCTTTGAGGCGTAGCGCAACCTTTGTTTGGACGATTGCTCCATTGCGTTCTTGTAGTGTTTCAGACGTATGTCGCGGAGGGCTATGCGTATCGGGTTGGTACCGTTGGCAGCCAGATCCACTTCATCGTGGGTGACGTAGCGTTTTGTGGTGCCTGGATATCCAAAGACGAAGGTGAAGTCGTCCTCGTCCACGCCCTTGAGCGAGATGGTCATGTGCTTTAGCGGACGGTAGGGTACGTTGTCCTTGCTGTAGTCAGCTGGCTTGCCCTCCTTGTCGGCATAGACGCGGAACATCGAGAAGTCGCCTGTATGACGAGGCCACATCCAGTTGTCGGTGTCGCCGCCAAACTTGCCTATATTCGACGGAGGGGCGCCCACCAGACGCACGTCGGTGAACACCTCATTGATGTAGATGAAGTACTGGTTGCCATAGTAGAACGGCTTTATCACGGCCTTGTAGTGCGTGCCGGCGGTCCTCTCCTTTATTATATTTGCCATGTTCTCATCGATCTTGTTGCTACGGGTGTTCTCGTCATCGTCCTTGCCCACACCTTTCAGCACCTGCTCGGTGACGTCGTCCATCCTCACCAGCCTCGTTACCGTAAGACCCGGGCAGGGCAGCTCCTGCTCGCGCGAGGCGGCCCAGAAGCCATGGGTCAGGTAGTCGTTGGCCACCGTGCTGTGGCGCACTATGAAAGAGTATCCACAGTGGTGGTTGGTGAGCAGCAGTCCCTGGTCAGATACATACTCACCCGTGCAGCCAGATCCGAAAAGCACCACAGCGTCCTTCAGGCAGGCGTTGTTGATGTCGTAGATGTCCTTGGCCGAGATACGCATGCCGGCTTTCTGCATGGCAGCTTCGTTCTTCGAGAGCAGCATCGGAATCCACATGCCCTCGTCGGCCACGGCGAAGGTAGGAATCAGCATGGCTATCAGCATGACGTAAAAAGAATATCTCACATTGAGACGTGAAGCATAGGTGTTATGAATCATAGTCGATAGTATTTTTTTCGGGTTACAAAGATACGAAAGATTTGGCGAATAGCACTCCTCCCCCACTCTACTACATCCCGTGCTTTTGTTTCTGCTGGCTCTTGTAGCGCTCTGGAGTGCATCCTACACGGCGACGGAAGAACCTTATGAACACCGACGGCGAAGAGAATTTCAGCACGTCGGAGATATGGTTCACCGACATGTCGGTGAGCCACAGCAGCTCGCGAGCCTTGGTGGTGAGCATGCGGTTGATCCATTCCACCGGCGTGGCTGAGGTCATCTTCTTCACCACCGCCGTGAAGTACTTCACCGACACGCAGGCTTGATCGGCATAGAACTCCACATCCTGGTGCTCCAGGTAGTTGAGCGGGAGCGACTCCATGAAGTCTGTGGCTATCTTCTCCATCCGCGACTCAGGCCTGATTGAGTTGAGCGACACCCCTATCGACTCGATGATAATCAACACCATCGCTTCGACCAACGGCATCACCAGCTCTATGGCATCCAGCGATGCGGCGGGCGGCACCCGCTCGATAATCATGCTGAAGATATTGTGCAGCTCCATGAGTGCTTTCTCGTTCAGCTCCGCATGATGCATGTCGACTTTCTCGCCTTGCTTCATCAGCACCGGCAACGTCAGCAGCTTCTGCTTTGAGGTCTCCGTACGCATCGCGCTGTTCATCAGCGACTCCTCTACACACAGTACCGAGACGTTCAGGTCTTCTGAAAAAGAATGTATCCTCACATGGTCTTGTGGGGCGAAGAGCAGCACATGGTGGGCATAGCCGTGACGTAGGCTGTCGTCTACGCTGTATTCAATCTCTCCGTTGCTTATCTGCCAAAGGGTCCATCCGGTGGAGACATACACGTCCTCGGTGTTCAGATATTTCGAACACTCTACACGGAACGCACATATCGTGTCGGCGTACTTTGCGTGGGGTATATATTGTGTGGTCACCTGTTGGCTTTTTTAAAAACAAAAGAGAGCCGCTATCATGCCCGATAACGGCTCTCTTCTGTGACCCTGCTGCGATTCGAACGCAGGACCTACTGCTTAGAAGGCAGTTGCTCTATCCAGCTGAGCTACGGGGCCTTTTTCTTGCTTGGTCGGGATAGCCCGACTCGAACGGGCGACCTCATGCTCCCAAAGCATGCATACTAACCAACTGTACTATATCCCGATTACCTGTTCTTTGAATGAACTCTCTCATAAAATAAAAGGCTTTCTTCAAGCCTTCTATCTTCTTGCGGAGAAGGGGGGATTCGAACCCCCGGTACCCTAATCGAGTACGACAGTTTAGCAAACTGTTGGTTTCAGCCACTCACCCACCTCTCCGTAGCTGTACGATTTCTCGAGGTTTCTTACTCGTCACCTCTCTGCGAAATCGGGTGCAAAAGTACAAACTTTCCTCGAAACAGCAAAATTTATTTTAAGACTTATTTCTTTTTAGCTTGATTTGCAACACTCTGCATCTTCGCCTTAATCACTTCGGGGTCGCCGAGGAAACGGTCGTTCTGCAGTTTCATGTTGTCGTCAAACTCAAACACATAGGGCACCGCCGTAGGCAGGTTGAAGGCTATGATCTCGTCGTTGCTCATGCCTTTCAGCTCTTTCACTATGCCGCGCAGACTGTTACCGTGAGCTACCACCAGCACCTGGTCGTGCTTCTCGAAGGCTTTCAGTATTGTACCCTGATAGTAAGGCATCAATCGTGCGATAGTGTCTTTCAGAGCCTCGGTCAGAGGTATCTCCTCGTCCGACAGCTCGTTGTAGCGCGGGTCGCGACGGGGACTGCGCGGGTCGTCCATCTCCAGCTTCGGCGGTTGCACGTCAAAACTCCTGCGCCACATCTTCACCTGGTCGTCGCCATATTTGGCGGCGGTGTCGGCTTTGTTCAAACCCTGTATCGCACCGTAGCTTTTCTCGTTCAGGCGCCAGCTTTTCTCCACAGGCAGGTAGTCCATGTCCATGGCGTCGAGTATCTGGTTGAGGGTCTTCACGGCACGCTTCAGATAGGAGGTGAAGCATATCTCGGGAGTGAACCCCTCTTTCTTCAGCAGCAATCCGGCCTCGTAAGCTTCATGACAGCCGAACTCGGTGAGGTCCACATCGGTCCAGCCAGTGAAAAGGTTAAGTTTGTTCCAGGCGCTCTCGCCGTGGCGTACAAGAATAAGCTGTTTCATGATGATGTCAGTTTTATATGGTTGATAATGAAAATCTATATGCCGGCCTGTCGCCCGCTGCCCGCTACTTTTTTTTCTTCTTCTCCTTCTTCTTCGGGGGCACGTAGCCTGCCGTGTAGATACCCTCGTTCAGCTTGCCTTTATGCGAGAGCACCACCAGCACCGCTCCCATCAGCACGAACGGCACGCTGAGCCACTGGCCCATGCTGAAGAAGCTGTCGCCCAGGTCCACGCTGCGCACCTTCGTGAACTCCAGCAGTATCCTTATCATGAAGAGCGCTATGAGCCACCATCCGAAGAGGCGTCCGTTGTGCAGATTGCCTTTCTTCTTGATGTATACCGCCATGCTTACGATGAAGAGTATCAGGTAGCCTATCGACTCGTAGAGCTGTGTCGGATGGCGTGGGTTGGGGCCTGCTTCTGGGTCGCGCTCGAAGATGACTCCCCACGGAAGGGTCGTCTCATATCCGTAGATCTCCGAGTTCATGAAGTTGCCCAGACGCACGAACGCACCTCCCAGCGCCACGATGATACATATCCTGTCCAACACCCACCAGGTGTTTATCTTCTGCCGTTTGTAGAACAGCCACAGGGCCACCAGTATTCCGCAGGCGGCGCCATGGCTGGCGAGCCCCTGGTAGCCGGTGAACTGGCCGTTGCTCACAGGTATCACTATCTCCCACCAATGTTCGGCGGTGAGGTAGTACGAGGCCTCGTAGAAGAGACAGTGCCCCAATCTGGCTCCTATCACCACCGCCAGGAACATATACAGCACCAGCGAGTCGGCGTGGCTCGTGTTGACCTTCTGCTGTTTGAACATCTTCAGGAGAATCAGGTAGCCGAACACGAAGGCGAAGAGGAATCCGAACGAGTACCAGCGCAGGGCGAAACCGCCCAGATGCACCATCACGGGGTCGATATTCCAGTGTATGTACAGAAGCTCCAGCATCTTTACTTGGTATTGGTTAACTGACCGCTACTTGGCGTAGTTTATCGAGCGGGTCTCGCGTATCACCGTCACCTTTATCTGGCCCGGATAGGTCATCTCGCTCTGTATCTGCTTCGAGAGGTCGTAGCTTATCTTGTTGGCGTCGGTGTCGCTTATCTTGTCGGCACCCACGATCACGCGCAGCTCGCGGCCCGCCTGTATGGCGTAGGTCTTCACCACTCCTGGATAGGTCATAGCCATCGACTCGAGCTTGTTCAGTCGGTTGATATAGGCTTCCACCACCTCACGGCGTGCTCCCGGACGGGCACCGCTGATGGCGTCGCACACCTGTATGATGGGCGAGATGAGGTTGTTCATCTCCGTCTCGTCGTGATGCGCTCCTATGGCGTTGCACACGTCGGGGTGCTCCTTGTATTTCTCAGCCAGCTGCATGCCGAGGATGGCGTGCGGCAGGTCGGGCTCGTTCTCGGGCACCTTGCCTATGTCGTGCAGCAGTCCGGCACGCTTGGCGAGCTTCGGGTTCAGGCCGAGCTCCGAGGCCATCGTGGCGGCCAGGTTAGCCACCTCACGCGAGTGCTGCAGCAGGTTCTGTCCGTATGACGAACGGTATTTCATGCGGCCGATCATGCGCATCAGCTCGTGGTTCATGTTCAGTATGCCGAGGTCTATGCAGGTGCGCTTGCCCACCTCGTTTATCTCCTGCTCCACCTGACGGCGTGTCTTCGCCACCACCTCCTCGATGCGGGCGGGGTGTATGCGGCCGTCGGTGACCAGCTTGTGCAGAGCCAGACGTGCTATCTCACGTCTCACGGGGTCGAAACCCGAGAGGATGATGGCGTCGGGCGAGTCGTCTATGATGACCTCCACTCCGGTCAGCGACTCGAAGGTGCGGATATTGCGGCCTTCGCGTCCGATGATGCGCCCTTTCACCTCCTCGTTCTCGAGGTTGAACACGCTCACCGTGTTCTCCACCGCATGCTCCGTGGCGGTACGCTGTATCGACTGTATGACTATCTTCTTGGCCTGCTCGTTGGCGGTCATTTTAGCCTCCTCCACGATGTCGATGATGCTGTTGGCAGCTTCGGCGCGGGCCTCGTCCTTCATGGTCTCGATAAGCTGGCTCTTGGCCTCTTCCGCACTCAGACCGGCTATGTGCTCAAGCTTGTCCACGCTCTCGCGATACACCTTCTCAACCTCCTCCTGACGTTTGTTCAGCACGGCTATCTGGTTGTTCAGGTTCTCGCTCACGCCCTTGAGTTCGTTGCTTTTCTTCTGCAGCTCTTCCACCTTCTGGGTCAGCACCTGCTCGCGCTGTTTCAGCTTCTGCTCCACCTGCTGCAGTTTGTTGTTGCGTTCGTTGCACTGTTTCTCGTGCTCCGACTTCATCTGGAGGAATTTCTCCTTGGCCTGCAGGTTCTTCTCTTTCTTTATCATCTCGCCTTTCTCTTCGGCGTCTTTGAGTACCTGCTGGCTCTTCGCCATAAGTTTGTTACGCATGATTGTGGTGGACACCCATACGGCTATGCCGCCGCCAACCACGATTCCGATAAGGATTCCAATTATCCATTCCATAGTGCTAATGTGTGTTTTTTGAACGGAAACGTACTGACTCCTTTTTTCGTGACGCACCTCAAGCTGAAAAAAATCTGCATCAAAACCCTCCGAGAGTTTAGAAAACTCTGATTTATTTAGGATTTGAGTGCCGGGTGTATCAATTATACAATCTACCCACCCCTGAGCTTACTCGGTTTGTAAGTAATGTTGAGTTTACAAACTGTTTCGGGCTTGATGCAGAAGTTGCTGTCACCTCTTTGGCGGACTTCCCTTTTTATTTTGTCTCGCCGTCGCTCTGCGACATAAGGATGTTTTCGATGTTTTCGAGCTTCTCGCGTATGGCGTCGTGGTCTGATATGCTCTCTTTTTGCAATTTGGCCAACTGTGTTGTCTTTGCAATGGCTACCATGGCCAGTAAGTCTTGATAATCGCGGTATGAGTAGTTTTTCTTATAGGCTGCTATCTGAGCGTTGATGCTCTCCTCCGCTGCTTTAAGGTAGCCCTGGTCTTCGGGCCTCACCTTCATCTTGTACACTCTGTCGAGTATGCTCACTGTGACAGGTACCTCGTTCATCTGCGCTCCTCTTATAACTTTGTCATTAACGATAGACTCTTGTCGATATCCCTTATGAGTTGATTGATTTTCAACTTTATCTCTGTAGAATCACCCTTTTGAGTAAGTGCGTTTCCTAGTTTTAGTATTTTGTTTTGTTCTGTTAAATTGTTAATTAATATATCTTTGTCTTTTATCGCCTTCTGCATCTCTTCACCCTTCCTGTCGAGGTCGCCTATCTTGCCGCGCAGCCTCGCGTTCTCCCTCACCAACGCCTCTGCCCTCCTTTCGATGCGCTCCAACAAGTCTTCAACTTCCGACATAACCTTCTACGTGCAAAAAGTGCTGCAAATATACGAATTATTTTTTTATAATTGTGTTTCTCCCCTAACTTTTCTCTTCCCTCCCTCTACTTCTCCTCACATCCGCAGTTGCAGTTCAGCTTCAGGTCGTGCCCCATCCTCTCCTGCTTGGTCTTAAGGTAACGCTGGTTGTGCGGGTTCGGTTCTATCACTATCGGCACCGTCTCCACTATCTGCAGCCCGTAGCCCTCCAGTCCGCTCCGCTTCACCGGGTTGTTCGTGATGAGCCTCATCTTCTTCACGTTCAGGTCGCGCAGTATCTGGGCTCCGATGCCGTAGTCTCTCTCGTCGGCTTTGAATCCCAGCTTCAGGTTGGCGTCCACGGTGTCCAGCCCCTGCTCCTGCAGATGGTAGGCCTTCAGCTTGTTCACCAAGCCTATGCCTCTCCCCTCCTGACTCATATACACCACCAGTCCCTTGCCCTCCTTGTCTATCATCTCCATGGCGCGGTGCAGTTGGTCGCCGCAGTCACACTTGCAGCTGCCGAAGATGTCACCCGTGGCACAGCTCGAGTGCACCCTCACCAGCACCGGCTCACCGTCTTCCCACTCACCTTTCTTCAGCACCATGTGGGTAGCTCCGTTGTCCAGCTGGGTGTAGGCCAGCAGCCTGAAGTCACCCCATTTCGTCGGCAGCGACACATCCTCCTCCTTCCTGATGAGCGTCTCGTGCGCCACCCTGTAGGCAATCAAGTCTTTTATCGTGATAAGCTTCAGGTCGAATTTCTCCGCCACCTTCACCAGCTGTGGCATCCTGGCCATCGTGCCGTCCTCGTTGATGATCTCTATCAGCGCGCAGGCGGGATAGAGCCCTGCCAGACGGGCCAGGTCTATCGAGGCTTCCGTGTGGCCGGCTCTCACCAGCACACCCCCGTTCCTTGCCCTCAGCGGGTTCACATGTCCCGGACGGCCCAGGTCCGACGGCTTAATCGACGGGTCTGCGAGCGCCTTGATGGTCATCGCACGGTCATACATCGACACCCCCGTCGTGCAGCCCCTGCCGAGCAGGTCCACCGTCGTCGTGAAGGGCGTACCCAGCAGCGACGTGTTGTCATGCACCTGCATGTCCAGGTTCAGCTCCTTGCAGCGTTCTTCCGTTATAGGCGAGCAGAGCACTCCGCGACCGTACCGCAGCATGAAGTTCACCGCCTCTGGCGTTATTTTCTCCGCCGCGATGATGAAGTCTCCCTCGTTCTCTCGGTCCTCGTCGTCCACCACGATGACGAATTTGCCGTTCCTGAAATCCTCCAGCGCCTCTTCTATAGTATTGATTTTAAATTCCATAGTATATCGTTTCTATATGATACCCCACCACGGGGCAGACCGCAAAGATACTAACTTTTTATAAATAAAATGGAAGCGTCCTCCGCGTAGGAGATTAGATTTTTCATTGCGAATACAATGATTGTTTATGCAAAAAAGAGCGACCTGTTCGGTCGCTCTTTTAGTTTAGAGGGTGGGATTGGATAAATATGCGGTCGGCCCCGGTTCCTTGCAACTGACCGCAGGGGGAGGTTAGGGCGTCACGAGGAAGGAGCCGGACTGGATGCCATAGATGGTACCCTTGGCCTTCTCGAGAGCGACGACGAGGACGGAATAGGTCTGAGCGGAGATGACCTCATCGGGGTCATTGCCGGAGATATTGCCGATGGGGCCGTCGAAGGAGGTGTTCTGGCCGATGGCGGTGTTGAAAGCCATGATGTCGTAGCGGACAGCATCACCCTTAATGGCGGGGAGGTCAATAAGCTTGGCGGTGCCATCGGAGACATAGGTAACGGTGTTGAATCCGATAGGATTGCTGTCGCTATCGAAAGCAACGACCTGGTAAGTCACCACGTGACCATCAGGAGCGATGATGTCCTGGTTGGCCGCGTTGAAGTGGATGAGCAGATCGACAGAAGGATTCTGGTGGGACTGGTTGTTGATGGCACGCTCGAAGTCTTCGAGGTAGATGACGGCGGCGTGGTTCTCGATGCGAGCGACACCATAGGCGACACTGATGGCAAAGCTCTGAGCTTTCTTTTTGTCGGGAAAGCGCATAACCAAGTTGAGACGCAGCATAGGAAGCCATACCGCAACATATTGCGAGGATAGCTTGAAGATTGAGCGTCCTTCGACTTGCTTTTCAGTAATGCCGGTCTTTTTGCGATGGGGAATGCTGGTGATCACCTGCTTGCCATCGACAACTTTGAATAGAAAACCTTTGAGTTTTCCAGACCATAAAGAGGTCAAGGGGTTGTCAGTTAGTTTCATAGCACTGTGTTTTTTAGTTATTACTTTGTTTTTGTTCGGCCCGCTATTGAGACTTACGGTGAAGATAGGAACCGGTATAGAAGTTCGCCGGACGGTCTTTTGGTTGTGGGCCTCACAAGGAACTTGGGTTTTACCCCGTCGTTTCATGATGCAAATCTCGGTGTATATTTTTCGACCACCAAAACATTTTTTTTCAATCGAATAATCGAAAAATTAAAAATGCGGATGGGAGAAAGATGGGAAAATGAAAAAAAATTGACCATTCTTTTTTGGGAATGGTCAATCGAATGGAGAATCGAATCAAAGGAGGCCGATGAGGGATCAAATTGCCTTCTCGGTGTTCACATAATTAAGTACCCAACCATAGTAACCCTGATCCTTTCCGCGGCCTGCATATTTAGCAAAAGTCTTTATTTTTTTCTTATTGGACTCTTTGTCGCGAAAACTGTTACCGAGGCTGGGGGTGAGGTAGGCTTTGGCGACGGCAAGATAGCTGCCTTCGAGGACACCGGCAGCCACGAGCATACCAACGATGTTGCCCCTAATGATGAGGCGTTTTTTCTTTATCGCCCACTCTCTGACGATATCTTTGCCGTAAGTGGAGGCCATCATTTTGTCGACAAACAATTCTATCCAATCCTTATTGTAGTGTTCAGGATTGGAACATACTTCATAGAACCAGTCGCCCGTCAGCAACTCTTTCAGTTCTTTTGCGACATCGTTAGGGTTGGGAAAATCGGAATTGTCATCGAAACAGGAGGCAGAGATAGTCGGTCTTGGAGCAGGGTTCATAGGATTTGCGGGAGAGGAATCCTTAAGAACCCGTATCATGCCGCGATCGTACACGATGGTAAACGGGTCGTCGGTTTCGGGTGGCGAAACTCTGATAGTAATGAGATCGTTTGGAGCCTGAGCCAAAGGCTGAGGCTTTACGGAGGGATCAAATCCCGGAGACGATAATGTTTTCATGGTTTTGTATATTTAAGATTAGACATTCCAACGGAGTCAGGGGAGTGCCCCTGAATCCGAGCTCAATGTTTTTGGATGATACACAACGGCCAGAACTGCGGTTTTAGGCCATTGCACACTGCCATGGGATTGCCCGGTCTTAATATACTTTCAATAGTGATAATTTTAGTTATCAAAGAACATTGCAAAGGTACGAACTATTTTATGACTTTGCAAGATTTTTACGAAAAATATTTCTTCCGTAATATTTACATAAGTTTACGAGAACACGTTTAAATCTTGTAGTTCGATTGACTTATGGTTGCAACATCCAGTCAATTACGTTCAGTTTTCTGATTCCGTCATAGACGGGGTTAAAGTCATTGTCTGTTGTCAACAGGTATTTGGGATTGGAGTCTTTGATGGCTCTAAGCGAGGCAAGTTCCCGCTCCAATGTCTCCGGATTCTCCGTTGTCCAAGCCACTTGATAATAGGATGTATAGCCATCGTTGTCAGTGACAACAAAGTCAACTTCAAGATTGTTGCGCTTGCCGATGAACACATCCTTGTTGCGTCGGACAAGTTCAAGGTAAACCATATTTTCGAGCCAGTGCGAACGGTCTTTCAGCACTTTCTTTTTCAGTCTGACTTTGGCGAAACAGGGGTCAACAACGTAGTATTTGTTTAGCGTCTGGAGCAATCCTTTCCCTTGTATCTCATAACGTGGCACTTTGTAAATCAAATAGGCATCGCACATGGCATCCAAATACTTGGCAACAGTTTGCTTGTCAATCACAGTTCCGTTGGAACGCAGGGTGTCAGAAATGGAGCGTGGCGAAACGTATGAACCCACCGAGTCGAAGATGAAATCAAGTATTTTGTTGAAGTCGTGTTTATTAGTTATATTCAGTCGTTGAAAAATGTCTTTCTCTACAATGGTTTTCAAAATGCTGTCAGCAAACAGGTCAGCCTGCCTTTCTCCAATCTGTAGTTGCTTAATATATTCAGGTACACCGCCGTAATGTATGAAATTCGCCAAAGTTTCGTCATTTGACAAGTTTGGCGATTTTGCATGTATAAAATAGTTGTATTCAGCAAATTGTAGTGGCAGAAGATTGATTTCCACATAACGTCCAGTCAGCAATGTAGCCAACTCACCGGAGAGCATGTAGGCATTGGAGCCAGTGATGTATATGTCGACATTGGGCTTGATATAGAGACTGTCGACAAGCCGTTGAAACTCTTTGATGTTCTGAACCTCATCCAAGAAGATATAGTTTGGTCTGGTTTCGACCAGAAGATTCTTGATATGGGCGTGGAGCTGGTAGATGTCGCCAATGGCCAACGTGTCAAGATCCTCAAAGTTATAGAATTGAATCTGTTCCTTCTGTACACCGTTTCTATTCAGTTCATCGGCAAACATCATCAGCAATGTCGACTTCCCGCAGCGCCGCACTCCCGAAATCACCTTGATAATATTCTGGTCTTTCAGGCTATGCAGTTGCTGCATGTATTGCTTACGGTATATTAGGTCTTGTTGTTGCATTTTATTCCTTTTTGAACTTATCGTATAGATTTCTTGTTGCTCATATCCAGTTTATTCCGGTTTCTCCCATTTTATATTCTGGTCTTTCATATTGTGCATTTGCAGCATGAATTGTTTGCATGCTAGAAAAATCTTATTGCTAGTTATTATAAGGTAATTCAATTAGTTCATAGATGTTTGTTGATGTGTCGATGGTCATTTGTTTAAAAAGACATTGGGGGTATTGTCTTTTAACGATGTTATAGATTGTTTCTTTTTCTTTTGTTCCGCATTTGTATCCAAAATAGATTGCTTTTATTGAAGAAGCATTATCTAAAGGGTGTGCTAGAAATGAAGATTCGGTAGAAACATCATAGCTGATTAATCGTGCTTCGTGCTCATATTTCCAACGGATGTCTTTTGTTGCGAAAGCGGTATCGTCATCAATAGTGCTGCATTTTGCAACAATTGGTTTGTTTGTGTATCGGATGCTCTTTAGGCACAAATGACCATTCTCTGTTGGATTATTGATAAAGTGTTTGGATAGATGATATTTTATACAGAATCCCTTATGTCCATCAGTATAATGCGACCACATCAGGATATTTTGAATGTTTTTGGGGGGATTGCCTTTCACAAAAGAACGAACTCTATAATAGTTAAACATATCATGATAACCTGGAATATCCTCTTTGTCTAGACATATGTTGGTTAAATTATCGAAGTCTCTGTACAGGTTATATATTGAGTCAAAAGGGTCGTTCATTTCTGATGGGCAAACGACGGTGATTTCATTATTAATTAAGTCTTGAACAGAATACTGGTTATATCTACGAAAGGAGTATAAATCAACAGCGTTGCAACTATCATAATCAGATTTCAACGGATCATATTGACTTCCTTTAATACTATAGAGTTTTGTTCGTTCAATATTTCCAATATTATAATTGATGATATAGCCTAAACGATATAAGCTGTTGCCACATTTTGCACTACAATTCTCATTACATCTATTGTTCCGCAAGATTCCTTCAAAATGAAGAATGGCTATTTTTATTTGTTCTGCCGCTTCTCTATCTTTTTTTATTCGGTGGAGTACAAGTGCTTTGTAATATGGTAGTCTAAATCCAAAAGCATACGGAACAGAAGATACATTATTGAAAAATGCATCAGCATCGTGGTCTTTATTGAATTGTTCCCACGCTTTTTGTGCTATTTCATCTTCTGACATGTTTTTGTGTTTTTATAGTTACTTTGTATCACACCTTACGATCTCTTCTTTATAAATATTATCAATTAGTCTATTTAGGTTTCAATCACAAAATTTATTCCCATGATAAAGTTATATGGAGTGCACCAAAGATCAGGATAACATTAGGAGTCGCTTATTAAATTAAAAATTGAACAAAATTTAGGATATCTTGCAGATCTGGTGTTTACATTGTTTAAATACTCAATGATTCTATAAATGATATTTCCGCCTCTTTCATTTTCTCACAGAATTCAACGTATGAAGATGCTGTTTTATTTATTTCTATGCCAAATATTGATATGGTATCGGTACTTTCTGCTAATGGAACCTGGGGAACTTTTGATTGTTTGTTTTCCAAAGGAGCAATGAACCCGCCATCCACGTGAAGTCTTTTCATATACGCCATAATCTGATGTATATCATTGTTGTCAACTTGTGACACATTTTTGTAACTCCCGATACGTTTATATTTTGCATCAAGCACCAGACTATTATTATAGAAATCAGGATAACGAATACCAGTGTGGTCATCAAAAAGATAGATACCACCTTTATGTAGCTTATTTTGGGGATGAACGAATCCAACCTTACGCAATATGGTGTTTACATACTCCTCCCATAGCCAGGCTCCATCGAAAAGGATACCACATATTCCATCACTACTTTCTCCATATTTCACTTCATCCATCCGGAGAATCTGTAGGCATAGTGTTTGCAAAGGACGATACCCTGTATAGTAAGGATGTGATTTGACACGTAAGTTCTTGCTGATAATACTATTCCTATCGTTCTTCCTATATAAGGGAGTATGCTCTACAATGGACTTTACATTCTCGATGGTTTCACGGTCAACATTTAAGACAGATTGGCCATACTTTTTAGTTTTCATAAACTCGATGGTATGCCGAATTAACTCCGTCAAATTGTTGTCGTAGCTATACTCACGAGTTATGTAGGCTATATTTCCAATGAATGGTACATTCTTTGCAATGTGTTTGCCAAAGTCAATTGTTCCCTTGATGTTTGAATCATTATGACCGATATTCTGATATTCTCTATAGATGCCTTGACGAAGGGCTGCTTTTAGGAAATACGGGAACATGAACATAATAAAGTCAAAGACATCCTCTTGCTCGTTATTGTGACTAAGGTCAAAGAGGTTAAACGACAATACCTTCTGAAGCATATAGTGCAATAAGTAGTCGTCGCGTCCGACATCAAACCTTGACTGGATTTTTATCTGAAGATCGTCAACCCCGATGAACCCCATTACATTGCCTGTCGTAATACGTACTTTCTCTGGGTCACTGGTATTCAATATACTCATAACAGATGAATCGCCAACTCTGTCGTCTGACGATTCGATACTATAGGGGAAAATGAGCAAGTTCTCATTCTCTCTACATAGCTGTGCAACCGTCTTATCAGCGATAGGGAATAGCCCCGCAACATCCTTTCTCAAGAATGTCC
The DNA here is from genome assembly GCA_902774845.1 of uncultured Bacteroidota bacterium. Taxonomy (GTDB): domain Bacteria; phylum Bacteroidota; class Bacteroidia; order Bacteroidales; family P3; genus Colimorpha. Next base: position 30,914 of record CACYJU010000002.1, on the reverse strand, counting down.
CAGAATCTCTCTGTCCAATATTGTTATCTGTCAGATTAATTCTCATCTATCAACTCGGCCTTGTCCGTTACCGGTTCATTACCCTTTCCAAGGTATGCCTTGTTGAACCTATCAAGAATTTCTGCTGGTTTGCGAAATCCACGCAGATATTCCTTCAACAAAGGCTCGATGTTCATCCTCCATAGTTTGTCGAAATCACCACCATTCTCACCAAGTTTCAGGAAATACGATGGTCCTATCATATATGCCGCACCTAAGCCATCAGTTTCAGCAATTGCATTGTTTAATCGTTCCATTGTATCCTTCGCATCTTCCGCACATGACAGCGTGTTAAGCATCGATTCTGTATCTGCCGGGGTGACATCTTCCCATGTAAATCGTCTGCGCATAGCAAAGTCCATACTCTCTACAGAACGGTCAATGTCGTTCATTGTAGCGAGGATGTATACATTCTCGGGTACATAGAATCCTTTCGCAAACACATCAGTATCAGGAACGAGATTCTGATACTGTGTCTGAACAAGATAGTCTTTTTTACCCCTATAACCGGGATCAATAGCATAAAATAGTTCTCCAAAAATCTTCGACGTTTCACCTCGGTTTATCTCATCAATAATAAAAACAAATGGTTGTTTCCTAACTTCCCCCGAGGAATCTCCCTCGATATTTTTTACTGCCAATTTACAGAATTCCTTGAACACACCATCACGTCTTTCGAAACCCATCTGTCCGTCGCCCTTGTCAAATGGTCTTAGCCCTTCGACGAAATCTGTGTAATCGTATGAGGGATGGAACTGTACGAAATTCGTTATAGCTCCCATTTCCTTGGCAATTCGTTGGGCCAAATAAGTTTTACCAGTTCCGGGGGCACCCGTGAGAATAAGATTACGATTAATTGTTAGAAGATAAATATAGTCCTCTATTCTTCGTTTTTCAGAATAAGATGAGTCATTTTTGCGGTTTTTCCTCCCGTTTGTGCCATTTTTTACAGATTTTTCAGAGGGTTTCGCCTCGTTCACATGTGTAGTGGTTTCCTTTTGCTCAACTAACATCTCTCCCTTGCCCGTCAGCAGCCATTGGTCGTTCACCGCCACCCCTTTCTCTCTCCCCATATAGTAGCATATCTTCGATGCTGTGCGTGGCGTTAGGGGGCGTGATTCGTCGGTGATATGGTACAGCGTAGCCTCGCTCATCTGTGCCAGCCGCGCCAATTCCCTAAGTGTCATGCCATACTTCGACACCAGCCGCTGCAACCGTTCCTTCTGTTTTGTTTCCGTATTTTCCATGTCATTCATTTTTTAAATTGCGAAGATATACAAATTTTTGACAATAAAAGAAAATTATTGACAATAATTTGCATTTGAATGATTGTATTATGCCCGTTGTAGATGTATTAAAATATAAAAAACATGGTCAAGTAATAAATCACTTAGTAAGTGTATTATTAGTCACAAATCTATTACTTGAAGACAATTTACTTGTACCTTTTGGTTCAGGGTTTTTTGGTGATAGCTACTATAGGGACCATAGGGAGAGGGGGGGATGGAACGGGTTTGCTAAAGCTTGGAGATGGATTGGAGGAAGGACTTGCGGAGGCGGGGGCGCCAGGTGGCGGTGAGGTGGTCGAGATGTTGTTTCAAATCATTGTGTGCGGCTTCCTGGCTGTCGGGGGCGTTGAGCTCAGCTACAACCACGGAGTCGGAGACTTTGTGGGTGGCGGGATTATGCCAGAAAGCATAGAGGTATAGGTGGTCGGAGCGCCAGTCGGAAGGGACGGTGATGTGGGTATGGCCTTCGGTCCTGGAGGCCTGGTCGGGGAAGAAGCAGGAGCGGGCACGGGTATGATTGTAAAGACAGAGACAGAGGTGGTCGGAGGCAGCACCAGAGACGGCCCAACGGATGGAGACCAACGAGAGGTCTGCGGCGACATCGGAGGGGTTGAAGGGGCGGAGGGTGCCGTGGGAGAGCAGAAGACGGTTGGGCAGGAGGAGTGCACTGTCGGAGAGGGCATCGTGATAAACATGCTTGACGAAGAGGTGGCGAGGGGCAACGTCGGGGTCGACGAGGGCATAGCCTAAGAGGTAGGCATCCTTGAATACGGCAGCGAGGGAGGTGGCGACGGCCAGGCGGGAGCGATGGGCATTCTGCTTGGGGCTGCGCGGATTGCGGACACGCTGGGGCTTGGTACGGATGCGCTGCTGGTTGCGGACGGTGTAGAAAACGAGACTTCCGACGGTGCCGCTGAAAAGGGAGGTCAGTGGGTTTTGATCAGATTTGGCCATAATGATTGGGGGAATGTGTTAATGCGTGAATTCGTGAATGGGTTAATGCGTGAATGGGTGAATGCTTAAATGTATCGGTGTTTGAGCGACAAAGGAGCTTGGGGAGTGCGGCGGAGGGGTTGAACCATCGGGGCAAAAGTACGAATTTTTTTCGAATAAAATGGTACTCTGCATTATTGTTATGTTAGAGTTGTATTAGAGTTGATATAGAGATTCATCGACGCTAGTACGGCGCTGGTACCTTGCTAGTACGGAGCTAGTGCCTTACTAATGCGGCGAGTGTACGGCACAAGTGCCTTACCAGTACTACGAAGGTGGCTTACTGGTGCGTTACGGGGCGGTGATGGTACGATGAGAGGTGGTGGCGAAGGGAGAGGCAAGATGGAGGACCAGAAGAGCGGCCCTGAAAGGGTCGCTCTTCTGCTTTTCCCCTTCTCTCTTTCAAAAAAATTTGCACAATTAATTAATTTAGTTTATCTTTGCCAATCCGTTTGGTAGTTAACAACAACTGTTAATTACTGGTAATCAGTAAAAAATAAACGAAAAAACTATATTGTTATGGGTATCAATGCTAACAAAAAAGTGAAGAGAAGAAAAGTTAGAGTGTGCGGCAACAAGAACTCCACCAACAACTGGGGTCTCAACGCACAGGGCTGGACCGCCGTCCACAAGGCTGTCATCGCAGCTGAATAAGACATCTCTCTTCTGGGTAAAAAAGACATCCGCTTACTAGTGGATGTCTTTTTTTATCTCCCTTTGTCTCGGCCTCACAGATATTTTTTACAAAAACCAGAAAAACCCTCACTTCAGTATGTGTCGGACTTGCAGTCCGTACAATCTTCGAGGTGTATATTTCCCCTTAAGGGCGAGCATTTAGAGAAAATATCCACCTCTCTTCTTTGTCTCCTACGGAGCCACCACATACTTCGTGAGCAAAAACATCGGACCTTTGGTCCTAAAAAATCCCCATTCCCTTTCTTGCGTTAACGTTATGGTTATCGTTAAGGTTAAGCTTGATGCACAACCGTTTTTTAGCGAAGCGATGTTTTCGCTTTTTGATGTTTGTAATAACGATAGTTATGTGATAAGTGGTATGCTTGGCTTAAGAGCTTGCTCTTAAAGACAATGGCATAGCACTTAGCACATGGTTCCAACGGAACCACAAACATCGAAAAGGGTTTTTCCTGTTTTTTCCCCTTTGTCCCAATCACACAAATATTTGTTCTCTTTGTCTTTCTTGTCTTAAGTTAGGGTCGGTCTAAAGACCTCAAAATCATTCAAAATCCCATATAAAATCATTCAATCTTTATTTATTTTCAAATTGATTTTTTTAAGATTTTGAGCGAAGCGACCAGAAAAAATTCTTAAACGTTTTGGTTATGGTTTTGGGTTTCATTAAGCTTGCGGTAGGTGCGCTCGGCGGCCATCTGCTCGGCTGACTTGATGCTCAGGCCGCTGGCCGACTCCATATCCTCGCCGTCAATCTGGACGTGGACATGATAGACGGCGTGACGGTCGTGGCCCTGACGCTCGGTGCTGTCAAGCACGAAGGCGACTTCCTGATGCCTTTTCTGGCAGTAGTCGATAAGCATGCCCTTGTAGTTCCAGTCGGTCTCTGCCAACGCCTCTATGTCGGTGTATTTCTTCAACAGCAGCCCCACGATTATCTTCCGCGTGAAGCGGTAGCCTCGGTCTATGTAGATGGCGCCTATCAGGGCCTCCAACGCGTTGCCTTCAAGTGTCCGGTTCTCGGATATCCTGATGGCGGAGCGGTTGTAGGAAAGGAGGTCGTAGAGCCCCATCTTGTGGGCAATCTTGTTGAGGGTGCGGCGGCTCACTATCTTCGACCGCAGCTCGGTGAGATAGCCTTCGCCCTTGGTGGGGTACTTTAGGTAGAGGTATTCGGCCACCACGGCGCTCAACATCGCGTCTCCAAGATACTCGAGGCGCTCGTTGTTGACCTTGCGTCCTACGCCCGCATCCTGCAGGTAGGACTTATGGGTTAGGGCTGTGTGGTAGACCTCTATATTGCGGGGCGTGAATCCCAGCACCTTGCGACAGAAGGTGCGGATTGCGGATGAATGTTTGTCGTTGGAACCCTTCCGCCCAAAGAGGTGCTTCAACTCCATTTGCGGAATGCGAGTGATACGTTGTGTCCGCCGAAGCCGAAGGCGTTGCTGAGGGCGAAGGCGACCTCACGGCGGCGCGGTGCGTTGAAGGTGAAGTCGAGCGGCTCGATGCGCGGATCGTCGGCGAAATGGTTGATGGTCGGCGGGATGATGTCGTTCTTGACCGAGAGGATGGTTATGACGGCCTCGAGTGCTCCTGCGCCGCCGAGCAGATGGCCTGTCATCGACTTGGTGGAGTTGAGGCTTATGTTCTTGGCGTGCTCGCCGAAGAGGGTGGCTACGGCCTTGGGTTCGGCTATGTCGCCTATGGGTGTCGAGGTACCGTGGGTGTTGATGTGCACCACGTCCTCGAGCTTCATGCCCGACTCTTCGACTGCGAGCCTCATGGCTGCCGCCGCTCCCACTCCGTCGGGGTGGGGGGCTGTGATATGGTGAGCGTCGGCGGTGGCGCCCCAACCTGTCATCTCGGCGTAGATCTTGGCTCCCCTGGCTTTGGCATGCTCGAGCTCTTCGAGCACGAGGGCTGCCGCTCCTTCGCCCAGCACGAAGCCGTCGCGGTCTTTGTCGAAGGGGCGCGACGCTGTCTTGGGGTCGTCGTTGCGGGTGGAGAGGGCCTGCATCGAAGAGAAGGCACCGATGCCGCTCTCTGAAACGGCTGCTTCGGAACCTCCGGTAATAACCACGTCGGCCTTGCCCAGCCTTATGATATTGAAGGCGTCGCCCAGCGATACCGCTGACGAGGCACAGGCTGCCGAGGTGGAATAGTTAGGACCTTTCAGTCCGTATTTTATAGATATCTGTCCTGGGCAGATGTCGGTGATGGTGCGGGGTATGAAGAACGGGCTGAAGCGCGGCACGCAGCCTCCCTTATAGAACTCGATGCTCTCGTTCTGGAAGGTGTTGATGCCACCGAAGCCGGAACCCCACACTACGCCTATGCGGTCTTTGTCCACTGCGCCCTCCAGAACTGCTGAGTCTTTGACCGCCTCCTCCACGGAGACGAGGGCATACTGCGTGAAACGGTCAAGCCGGTTCACCTCCTTCCGGTCGAAATAGTCGAGAGGATTGTACGACTTGAGCTCACACGCAATGTGGCACTTGAATTTTTCGGTGTCGAAATAGGTAATCACGTCCGCGCCGCTCACCCCGGCAAGCAAAGCCTCCCACATCGTGGGCACATCTTTGCCTATTGGGGTAAGCGACCCGATACCTGTGACTACTACACGTTTCAGTTCCATTAAAACTGATTACGCAGGGATTTTCTTAGTTAGCTTTGGCCTCTTCAATGAACTTGATGGCGTCGCCAACGGTCGAGATTTTCTCAGCTGCATCTTCGGGTATGCTGATGTTGAACTCTTTCTCAAGCTCCATGATAAGCTCTACAGTATCCAAAGAATCAGCTCCGAGATCGTTAGCAAAGTTAGCTGTCTCAACTACTTCTTTTTCATCTACTCCAAGCTTGTCAACAATGATAGCTGTTACTTTCGTTGCAATTTCTGACATAATCTTTATTTTTAGGATTAACAGAATGCAAAGAAACAAAAAAAAACGAACATACAAGTCTTTTTCTGGGGAGGTTTTCCCCAACCAAAAGTTAATAAGCTGGGATACAAAAGTATGATTTGTTAATTTTTTTCACATTTCACCTCCCCCTCTACCCTCTCCTGGCTGCAAATCTCTGTCAACACATACAAAAAAGGACTCTTGTGCGTTTATATATGGTATCTTAAACCTAACGTCTCCTTTGATGAAAAAAATAGCAATCCTGGCATCGGGCAACGGCACCAACGCTCAGCAGATAAGCGAATATCTGGCTGGTAACTCCGATATAGAAGTGGCCTGCATCGTATATAACCGCCGCGACGCCTTCGTGGCCGAGCGGGCCAAAAACCTCGGCATCGAGGCTCACTACTTCAACCGCGCTGACTTCATGGAAAGCGACCGTGTACTCGAATACCTCAAAGCCAAAGGGGTGGACTACCTCATCCTGGCTGGATTCCTCCTCCTGGTGCCTCAGAACCTGCTGGAGGCTTTCCCTCAAAAGATAATCAACATCCACCCTGCCCTCCTGCCCAACTACGGCGGTAAGGGCATGTACGGCCACCATGTGCACGAGGCGGTGGTCGCCAACCACGAACCGATGAGCGGCATAACTATCCACTTGGTGGACATGCACTACGACCACGGAAAGACCCTCTTCCAGGCCAAATGCCGTCTTACGCCGAGCGACACCCCCGACTCGCTGGCCGCAAAGATTCACATTCTGGAGAAAACCTATTTCCCGCCTGTGGTCGAGGCCTTCGTGTTGGGTAAGCCTATGCCGGAACCTAAGATACTTGAAAGCTGATGCGCATCGGGGTCAACACTCGTCTGCTCCTCGAGGGTCGTCTCGACGGCATCGGATGGTTCGCCTGCGAGACCTTACGCCGCATGGTCGCATCTCATCCGGAGCACTCCTTTTACTTCTTCTTCGACCGCAAGCCGTCGGAGCATTTCATCTTCGCCTCGAATGTGGTGCCAGTCGTGGTCAACCCTCCGGCCCGCCATCCTATTTTATGGTGGCTCTTTTTCGAGTGCGGCATCGCACGCGCCTTGAAAAAATACAAGATTGACCTCTTCCTCTCACCCGACGGCTATATCCCGCTGCACTCGAAGGTGCCGACCGTCGACGTCATCCACGACATCAACTTCGCGCATGCGAAGAACAACCTCAAGCCATCGCACCAATGGTATATGTCGCACTATTTCCCCCTGTTCGCGGAACGTGCCTCTCGGTTGGTGACGGTGTCGGAATTCTCAAAAAAAGACATAGCTGAAACTTATGGTATCCCGCCGTCTAAAATCAGCGTGGTCTACAACGGCGCTGGCGACGACTACCGCCCGCTCGCCGACGCGGACAAGGAGGCCGTAAGAAAACAATACTGTGGCGGAAGCCCTTACTTTATCTTCATAAGCACCATCCTGCGTCGCAAAAACCTCGCCAACCTACTCCTGGCTTTCGACCGCTTCAAGGCGGACGACCGTCGCGACCACAAGCTCGTGGTCGTGGGTGCCAAGGTGTGGTGGCAAGATGAGCTGAAGGCTGCCTACGACGGCATGTCGCATAAGTCTGACGTCATATTCATCGGCCGTGCCGAGGCTGGCGAGCTGTCGCGCCTGCTGGCTTCGTCGACCGCCCTGGTATACCCTTCCTTCTTTGAGGGCTTTGGTATACCCATCGTCGAGGCCTTCAACGCCGAGACTGCCGTCATAACTTCAAACACCACCTCCATGCCTGAGGTGGCGGGCGACGCGGCTCTACTTATCGACCCGCACGATGTCGACGCTATCGCTGAGGCCATGTCGAAGGTGGCGGGCGACAACTCCCTGCGTGGTGCTCTTATTGGGCGCGGACGTACACGTCGCAACGACTTCAGCTGGGACAAGGCTGCCGCAAGGCTCTGGGATGTAATGATGGAGGCGCTTGGGGATGAATAGGCTGCTGCTCATATCGCTCCTGCTCCTCTCGCCCTTATGCGGCGCAATGGGGCAGGTATCTTCCAATCTGGTCTTCAACCCTTCGTTTGAGGATTATGTCGACTGCCCTAAAAAAATCGAATCCAAGGGGGTGCTGACTGTCGTGGAGGGCTGGTATCAGCCTACGGCGGGAAGCGCCGACTATTATAACCGCTGCGCAACCAGGGAATGTGGGGTGCCGCAGAACAAACTCGGATACCAGATGCCTCATAGCGGCAACGGCTATTGTGGCATCTACTGCTCCAAGAACGAATACCGCGAGTACCTCCAGACCGAGCTGCGCGAACCTCTGAAAGCGGGTGTCCGCTACCGTGTGTCATTTCAGGTCTGTCTCTCTGAAAACTCCACCGGGGCGGTAAGCTCCATCGGGGCTCTCTTCACCTCTGACCGCATATCCGACACCGCGAAAAACATCCTCATGAAGAAATCACAACGCTCGCTAGGCTCGCTGGTGAACCAGGTCATCTCCACCTCCTACTCTCCTCAGGTGGTAAGCGACCGCATACTGGCCGACACCGCTGAATGGATGGAGATAGGCGGCGAGTTCATAGCCGAAGGGGGGGAACTTTTCCTCACCATTGGCAACTTCTTCGATGTGGCTCACTCCGGCATCGCCGAATACGACTGGCTCACCCAGATGCTCACCGGCAGCTACTACTATATAGACGACGTAAGCGTCATCCAAGTGTCCGAGGACACCCCATCTATTCCTGATACTCAAGAACTCAAGTCTTCAGCCATTCCGGCAACCCAACAAACCCTCTCTGTCGGCAGCACCTTAGTGCTCCACGACATCTACTTCCAGTTCGACCGCAGCGTCATCCTCCAGCAGTCTTACAAGGAGCTCACAAGGCTGCTCGAGCTGATGCAGGACAACCCCAAGATGCGTATAGAGATTGGAGGCCATACCGACGACAAAGGCAGCGTCGAATACAACCGCAAGCTTTCTGAAAGTCGCGCAAAGGCTGTCGCCGACTACCTCACCACCAAAGGTATTGACCCGAAGCGGCTCTCCTACCGTGGATATGGCAAAAGTAAACCTATCGAGGACAACTCCACCGAAGAGGGTAGGTCAAAGAACCGCCGAGTGGAGATAAAGGTGCTATCTAAATAAAGAGGTAGGCAAGCCAAAGGATAGGCAAACTAACGGGGTAGGCAAGCCGATAAAAAAAGTCCCTACAGATGGAGCTGCAGGGACTTTTCCGTATTAGTAGTTCGTCTTATTTCGACTGTAAGGCGGCGTTGACCTCTTCCTTGTTACCCACAACAAGGTTCTGGTATTCGCGGAGGCCGGTACCGGCGGGGATAAGGTGTCCCACGATAACGTTCTCCTTCATACCCTCGAGGTAGTCGCGTTTCGCATTGATGGCAGCTTCGGTGAGCACCTTGGTGGTCTCCTGGAAGGAGGCAGCCGAGATGAACGACTTTGTCTGCAACGATGCGCGGGTGATACCCTGAAGAATCTGCTTGGCGGTGGCAGGACGGGCGTCACGTACCTCGACCAGCTTCTGGTCTTTGCGGCGCAGCTGCGAGTTCTCGTCGCGCAGCTGGCGGGCGGTAATGATCTGTCCGTTCTTGAACACCTCGCTGTCGCCCTTCTCCACGACCACCTTCATGCCGAAGATCTCGTCGTTGATCTCGTGGAAGTCGATCTTGTTGACCAACTCTCCTTCGAGGAAGCGGGTATCGCCTGGATCTTCGATTTCCACCTTGCGCATCATCTGACGCACGATGATTTCGAAGTGCTTGTCGTTGATCTTCACACCCTGGAGACGGTAAACCTCCTGTACTTCATTGACGATATACTCCTGAACTTTCATCGGTCCCTTGATGGCGAGGATGTCTGCCGGAGTCACGGCACCCTCAGAGAGCGGTGTACCTGCCTTCACATAGTCGTTATCCTGTGCAAGGATCTGCTTGCTGGTGCTGATAAGATAGCTTCGCTGCTCGCCTGTCTTGCTGGTGATGGTGATCTCACGGTTGTTACGTTTCAGCTTCTTAGCCACTGACACGATACCATCGATTTCAGCCACGACTGCCGGGTCGGACGGGTTACGTGCCTCGAAGAGCTCGGTCACACGCGGCAGACCGCCCGTGATATCGCCAGCCTTACCGAACGAACGCGGGATCTTGGCCATGATGTCACCGGCTTTGAGTTTCTGTCCCTGCTCGACACCGATATGTGCTCCGACGGGAAGGTCGTAAGCCTTGAGGACATTACCCTCGGAATCCACGATGTTGAGGGCGGGATTCTTGGTACGCTGACGCGACTCGATGATAACCTTGTCCTGAAGTCCGGTCTGTGCATCCGACTCAACACGATAGGTGACATTCTCTATCACATTCTCGAACGAGACCTTACCGTTAACATCGGAGATGATAACTGCATTGTAAGGATCCCACTCGGCTATAAGCTCTCCCTTGGTCAGCACGTCGCCTGCACGTTTGTAAAGCTTGGAGCCGTAAGGAACGAGTGCCGAATAGAGTGTGACCTCGGTCTTGGTGTCAACAATACGCATCTCGGCCGAACGTCCGATAACCACGTCATACTTGTTGCCGTCGTTGTCGGCGTAAGGTATCGAGCGGAGCTCGTCGATCTCAAGACGTCCGTCGTATCTGGCCTGCAGGCTCGAGGTTGTACCGATGTTACCACCGGCCACACCTCCGACGTGGAAGGTACGAAGTGTAAGCTGCGTACCAGGCTCACCGATAGCCTGAGCTGCGATAACTCCGACAGCCTCACCTTTCTGAACCATCTTGCCGGTGGCAAGGTTGCGGCCGTAGCACTTAGCGCAGACGCCGTGTTTGGCTTCGCAGGTGAGTACGGAACGGATCTCGACCTCCTCGATGGGAGACTCTTCAATCTTCTGGCATATCTCTTCTGTCAACTCGTCACCGGAATGGGCGATAACCTCGTTGGTGAGAGGATTGACTATATCGTGAACCGTGGTACGTCCAAGTATCTTCTCGGTGAGCGACTGCACGATATCCTCACCTTTCTTGAGTGCCGTCGTGGGCAGGCCGCGGAGGGTTCCGCAGTCCTCTTCGGTGATGATAACGTCGTGAGCCACGTCAACCAGACGACGGGTCAGGTATCCAGCGTCTGCCGTCTTAAGAGCGGTATCGGCAAGACCCTTACGGGCACCGTGGGTCGAGATGAAGTACTCCAACACAGACAATCCCTCTTTAAAGTTGGAGATAATCGGGTTCTCGATAATCTCGTTACCGGCGGCTCCTGCCTTCTGCGGCTTGGCCATAAGTCCACGCATACCCGAAAGCTGACGAATCTGCTCCTTACTACCACGAGCTCCAGAATCGTACATCATGTAGATTGGGTTGAAGCCCTGGTTGTCGGCTTTGAGTCGTTTCATCAGCGTCTCGGTAAGCTGGTTGTTGGTATTGGTCCAGATGTCGATAACGTGGTTATAACGCTCGTTGTTGGTGATAAGACCCATCGAGTACTGTGCCATAACCTCTTCCACCTCATCGTTGGCCTTCTCTATCATGGTCTCCTTCTCGGCGGGGATGATCACATCGCCAAGGTTGAACGAGAGACCACCACGGAATGCCTGACGGTAACCCATGCTCTTGATATCGTCGAGGAAGGCGGCCGTCACAGCGTTGCCACATGTAGTGAACAGGTCTCCGATGATGTCGCGCAACGATTTTTTGCCGAGCACCTGGTTGATATAGCCATATTCGACTGGAACGACCTGGTTGAATATCACACGGCCTACGGTGGTGCGGATACGGTCGGTCTTGATGTAGTGGCCCTTGGCGTCAAGCACGGGGTTGCCGTCCTTGTCGCGCACAATCTCAAACTCGGTGCGGCTGTGCTCTGCTATCTCCTGCTTGTTCTCGCAGTCGCAGTCGGTAAGAAGATTGCCTTTCTTGTCTTTTATCACCTCGGTGAAGGTACCGTCGGTCTTCACGTATGCATGTTCGTCACGTCCGTGAATGGCGATCATCTTGACGCTTATACATGCGTTAAGGTCTACTCGTTTCTCGTTATAGGCTATAATAACCTCTTCGGGCGAGTAGAAGCGGTATCCCTCTCCTTTCACCACCTCGTCGGCAGTGGTACGGCGCGGTTTGGTCATGTAGTACAGACCGAGCACCATGTCCTGCGACGGAACGGTGATAGGCGCACCGTTGGCCGGGTTGAGAATGTTGTGTGTCGAAAGCATGAGGAGCTGTGCCTCAAGGATGGCAGCGTTGCCAAGCGGCACATGCACAGCCATCTGGTCTCCGTCGAAGTCAGCGTTGAATCCCGTACATACGAGAGGATGCAGACGTATGGCCTTTCCTTCTACCAGTCGTGGCTGGAATGCCTGTATACTCAAACGGTGCAGCGTCGGAGCTCGGTTCAGCAGTATGGGATGTCCTTTCAGTATGTTCTCAAGGATTTCCATCACCACCGGCTCCTTGCGGTCTACGATACGTTTGGCCGACTTAACGGTCTTCACGATGCCACGCTCAAGGAGTTTGCGGATCACGAACGGTTTGAACAGCTCGGCTGCCATATCCTTCGGAAGACCGCACTCGTGCATCTTCAGCTCGGGTCCTACCACAATAACCGAACGACCTGAATAGTCGACACGCTTACCAAGGAGGTTCTGACGGAAACGTCCCTGCTTACCTTTGAGGGAGTCACTGAGTGACTTGAGCGAGCGGTTCGACTCTGACTTGACACTGCTCACCTTGCGGCTGTTGTCAAACAGCGAGTCGACGGCCTCCTGAAGCATGCGCTTCTCGTGACGCATGATAACTTCGGGGGCTTTTATTTCGAAAAGTCTTTTCAGACGATTGTTACGGATGATAACACGACGGTACAGCTCGTTGATGTCGGAGGTGGCGAAACGACCACCATCGAGTGCAACGAGAGGACGCAACTCGGGGGGTATGACCGGCACAATCTGGATAATCATCCACTCCGGACGGTTGTCAAGACCGCGTGCCTGCATTCGTTTCTGCGACTCACGGAAAGACTCAACCACGTTCAAGCGCTTCAGGGCATCCTGCTTGCGCTGGTTGGAGGTCTCCTTCGACGCCTTGTCTCGCAAGTCATACGAGACTGCATCGAGGTCGAGCTGACAGAGGAGCGTGTACAGCGCCTCGGCACCCATACCGGCGATGAACTTGTCGGGGTCTGTATCAGGAAGCTGATCGTTGCCCTCGGGTAGAGCTGCTGTGACTGCATAGTACTCTTCATCCGACAACAGGTCGAGTTTCTCCACCGGCTTGTCATCCAGGACAGCCTTACCGGGCTGTATGACCACATATTTCTGGTAATAAATTACCTGCTCCAGTTTCTTGCTCGGAATATCCAGCAGGGTACCGATCTTGTTCGGCAGCGAGCGGAAGAACCAGATATGGGCAACGGGAACGGTGAGCTCGATATGACCCATACGTTCACGACGCACTTTCTTCTCTGTAACTTCAACACCGCAACGGTCACAAACGATACCTTTGTAACGGATACGTTTGTATTTTCCGCAGTGGCACTCCCAGTCACGGGTAGGTCCGAATATTCGCTCACAGAAAAGACCATCACGTTCGGGCTTCAAGGAACGGTAGTTTATGGTCTCGGGTTTGGTAACCTCTCCATACGAGCGTTTCTTGATAGACTCAGGCGACGCAAGACTTACTGTAATAGAGTTAAAGTCGTTTTTTATCTGTGTATCACTACTTCTAAATGCCATTTTTCTTTCTTAGGTTTTAAAGATTTTACGATTACGGATGGTGTCCTGATTCCTTTATTCGAAAGTCACCTCAAGACACAGACCGCGCATTTCGTGAATCAACACATTAAATGACTCGGGTATACCCGGAGTCGGCATATTGTCGCCTTTGACTATGGCTTCATATTCTTTTGCACGACCGTTGACGTCGTCCGACTTGACAGTCAGAACCTCCTGCAACACGTTCGACGCACCGTGGGCTTCAAGTGCCCAGACCTCCATCTCTCCGAAACGCTGACCTCCGAAGTTGGCCTTACCGCCAAGAGGCTGCTGGGTGATGAGTGAGTACGGTCCAATCGAACGAGCGTGCATCTTGTCGTCGATCATGTGGTGCAGTTTGAGCATGTAGATGTAACCTACGGTTGCGGGCTGGTCGAAACGGTCTCCCGTCTCACCGTCATAGAGGTAAGTACGTCCGTTCTCGGGCAATCCTGCCTCTCTCATGTAGCCGTTAATCTGCTCAAGCGTTGCACCATCGAAGATAGGCGTCTGGAAACGTTTGCCAAGTTTCTTTCCAGCCCATCCGAGCACTGTCTCGTAAATCTGTCCAAGGTTCATTCGCGAAGGCACACCCAGCGGGTTGAGCACGATGTCGACGGGTGTTCCGTCGGCCAGGAACGGCATATCCTCTGGACGCACGATACGCGATACGATACCCTTGTTACCGTGACGACCGGCCATCTTGTCACCGATACGCAGTTTGCGCTTCATGGCAACATAGACCTTAGCCATCTGCACCGTCTGGGCAGGAAGGTCATCACCAACGGTGAGGGCAAACTTCTTGCGAGCGAGACGTGACGAGATCTCACGGTATTTGACGTTATAGTTATTCAGAAGTTCTTTAATCAGAGCGTTGGTCTCCTTGTCGGAAGTCCACTTGCTGGGATTAACTTCTGTATAGTCGATATTCTTCAGGATCTTGGAGGTGAACTTCACCTTCTTCGGTATAAGCTCAGCCTTGCTGTTGGAATAGACTCCGCTCGAAAGCTTACCATTGAGGATAACGAGCAAGCGGTCGATGAGCTTGTCCTTAAGCTCCTCAGCCTCGTACTTGAATTCGGCTTCGGGTTTGGCAAGTATCTCTTTGCTCTTGGCTCTCGACTTGCGGTCGTGGATGATCTTCGAGAAGAGTTTCTTGTCGATGACAACACCCTGAACTCCGGTAGGAACCTTGAGCGAAGCGTCTTTAACATCACCGGCCTTGTCGCCGAAGATGGCACGCAGCAGCTTTTCTTCCGGTGTCGGGTCGGACTCACCCTTAGGAGTGATCTTACCAACCAGGATGTCTCCATCCTTTACCTCTGCTCCGATACGGATGATACCATTCTCGTCGAGGTCCTTGATGGCATCGTTGCTGACGTTCGGGATATCGCGTGTGAGCTCCTCGAGACCACGCTTTGTGTCTTGCACCTCGATGGTGAACTCCTCGATATGTACTGAAGTGAAGATATCCTCACGCACCACGCGCTCAGAAATCACAACAGCATCCTCGAAGTTATAACCCTTCCAAGGCATGAACGCAACCATCATGTTGCGTCCGAGAGCGAGCTCGCCTCCCTGTGTAGCGTAACCCTCGCAGAGCACCTGTCCTTTCTGAATCTTGTCACCCTTGCGGACGATAGGACGCAGGTTGATGGAGGTGCTGTGGTTGGTGCGCTGATATTTTGTAAGCTTGTATTCTTTGAGGTCGTCTTCGAAGCTGACCAAACGCTCGGTCTCTGAACGTTTGTGACGGATGACAATCTTGGTTGAGTCGACATATTCCACCACACCGTCAGCCTCGGCGTTAAGAAGCACGCGGCTGTCTTCGGCCACAGCTTTCTCAATACCTGTTCCGACCAGCGGAATCTCAGGATTGAGCAGCGGCACTGCCTGACGCATCATGTTCGATCCCATCAAGGCACGGTTAGCGTCGTCGTGCTCCAAGAACGGGATAAGCGATGCAGCTATAGAAGCAATCTGGTTCGAAGCCACGTCGATGAGATCGATCTCATCCTTCTCGACAATCGGGAAGTCAGCCTGACGGCGGACTTTCACCTTATCGTCAAGGATGTTGCCTTTCTCGTCCTGACGGGTGGTTGCCTGTGCGACCACTTTGTTCTCCTCTGCCTCTGCCGAGAGGTAGATGGGCTCTTCATTGCGCTGTACCTGACCTTTGACAACCTTGTAGTACGGAGTCTCGATGAATCCGAGGTTGTTGATCTTTGCATACACGCAGAGCGAAGAGATAAGACCGATATTCGGTCCTTCAGGTGTCTCAATAGTACACAGACGTCCGTAGTGGGTGTAGTGTACGTCACGCACCTCGAAACCGGCGCGCTCACGCGAAAGACCTCCGGGACCCAATGCCGAAATACGACGCTTGTGGGTAATCTCGGCCAGCGGGTTGGTCTGATCCATGAACTGGCTCAGCTGGTTGGTTCCGAAGAACGAATTGATAACCGACGAGAGGGTCTTGGCGTTGATAAGGTCGGTGGGTTTGAAGTCCTCGTTGTCACGCACATTCATACGCTCGCGTATGGTGCGGGACATACGGGCCAGACCGACGCTGAACTGGGCAGCCAGCTGCTCTCCGACGGTGCGGATACGACGGTTGCTCAAGTGGTCGATATCGTCAACATCGGCTTTCTGATTGATAAGCTCTATCAGATACTGTATGATGGAGGTGATATCCTCCTTTGTCAGCACGCGCACGTTGTCGGGTACCGACAGGTTAAGCTTGGTATTGATACGATAACGTCCCACATCGCCGAGGTCGTAGCGCTTATCCGAGAAGAAGAGCTTCTCGATGATGCCACGTGCGGTTTCCTCGTCTGGTGGTTCGGCGTTGCGAAGGAGACGATAGATATATTCGACAGCCTCTTTTGCGTTGTTGGCTGTATCTTTCTTAAGGGTATTGTAGATGACCTCGTAGTCGACATTATCCTTTTCCTCGTTCTTGACAAGTATTGACTTGACATTGAGCTCCAGGATCTTCTCGATATTCTCTTCGGTCAATTCTACATCACGCTCAATGGCCACCTCGGTACGTTCCATCGAGACCACCTCTCCGGTGTCCTCATCGACGAAATCCTCAACCCAGGAGTCCACAACACGCGCTGCAAGTTTCTTTCCGACAACTTTCTTCAGGTTAGCCTTGCTCACCTTCACCTCCTCTGCGAGGTTGAAGATATCGAGGATATCCTTATCGGTCTCATATCCGATAGCTCTCAAGAGGGTGGTTATAGGAAGCTTCTTCTTGCGGTCGATATAAGCGTACATCACGTTGTTGATGTCGGTGGTGAACTCCATCCAACTACCGCGGAACGGGATGATACGTGCAGAATAAAGCTGGGTGCCGTTCGAGTGGAACTGCGTGCCGAAGAAGACACCCGGCGAACGGTGGAGCTGTGACACTACGACACGCTCTGCACCATTGATAACAAACGTACCCCTCGGCGTCATATACGGGATGAGACCAAGGTATACCGATTCGTCTTTGACCTCAAACTCCCCATTCTCTGGGTCGTTGCATGAAAGTCTCAACTTGGCCTTCAGCGGGACGCTGTAGGTGAGACCTCTCTCAATGCATTCTTCTATTGAATATCTCGGCGGATCGATGTAGTAGTCGAGAAATTCTAATGTGAAATTATTACGTGCATCCGTGATTGGGAAATTCTCCTTGAAGACTTTGTACAGTCCCTCGTCCAGACGGTTCTCAGGATTCGTCTCTATCTGGAAGAAGTCCTGAAACGATTTGAGCTGGATATCCAGAAAATCCGGGTAATCAAACTTGCGGACAGATGCAAAATTTACTACGTTGGGTTGTTTTTTAGCCAAAGCGATATCTATTAAAATTGGGGTTTAAAGAACGATAGATAGTCTTAAAGATGTCAATAGACACATGAAAAAACTCCGTGTCTGATTGTGGCCAGGAGAGTCTGTTACTTTTCAAAGTAACAAGGAATAGGCACTCCGACCATGTCGGAGGCCCTATTCCTTTTTGAAATCAAATAGTTGTCAAACTATTTAACCTCGACCTCGGCACCAGCCTCTTCGAGAGCTTTCTTGAGAGCGTCGGCCTCGTCCTTGGAGACACCTTCCTTAACGGTCTTAGGAGCACCGTCAACGAGCTCTTTGGACTCTTTCAGGCCAAGGCTTGCGAGATCCTTGACAGCCTTCACAACTGCGAGTTTCTTGGTTGCATCGGGCACACCCTTGAGGATAACGTCGAATGAGGTCTTTTCCTCTGCGGCGGCACCAGCAGCGGCACCAGCACCAGGAGCGGCAACTGCAACAGCAGCAGCGGCGGGTTCAATACCGTACTCCTCTTTGAGGACGTCAGCAAGTTCTTTTACTTCTTTAACTGTCAAGTTAACCAGTTCTTCAGCGATAGCTTTGATATCTGCCATGATATTTGATTGTTTAAAATGTTTTACAAAAAAATTAATTTAACTTTTTTGACCGTTCGGAGATGGTGGTCAGCCATGTGTTGTTTGTTTTGTTGTTTTAAGCCTTTTTCTCTTCCAAGGTCTTCAGAACACCGGTGATAGTGTTGGCACCCGACTGAATCTGAGAAATAACGTTCTTGACGGGCGACTGGAGCAGAGCGACGACATCGGCGATGAGCTCGTTCTTGGACTTGATGTTGACAAGTGCATCAAGATGCTGCTCTCCGACGTAGAAGCACTCTTCCACGTAGGCACCTTTCAGGATGGGCTTTGCAGCGTTTTTCTCTGCAGCGCGGAAATCCTTTATCAGCTTGGCAGGTGCGTTATTGGTGTTTGAAAGCATTATGGAAGTTTCACCCTTGATCACCGGGAAGAGCTCTGAATAGTCAAATCCTGACTTCTCCATAGCCTTGATGAGAAGAGTGTTTTTCACGACTTCCAGCTTAACCTCCTTGCGGAAGGCTGCACGACGAAGCTTGCTGGTCTGAACCGAATTCAAGCCTCCGATATCGGCGATGTAGATGTGGGGATAAGACTTAATCTCCTCGCACAAAGCGTCGATAAGCTGGTCTTTCTGTTCTTTTCTCATAATGTTTGTTTACTATTTAAAGATTGCCGGCGGAAACCGGAAAATACATTAACCTTACAGGGCTGCTGCTTTGGTGTCAACCTTCACACCAGCACTCATCGTGCTCGAGATGGCGATACTCTTAACGTATGTACCCTTTGCTGCGGCAGGTTTAAGTTTGATAATTGCCTGCAGAACCTCGCGAGCGTTGTCGACGATTTTCTGGTTGTCAAACGAAACCTTTGCAACAGCGGTGTGGATGATACCAAATTTGTCGACTTTAAAGTCGATCTTACCAGCCTTAGCCTCCTGAACGGCTTTTCCAACCTCCATAGTGACGGTGCCGGTCTTGGGGTTCGGCATCAAGCCACGAGGACCGAGAATGCGGCCGAGGGCTCCAATCTTGGGCATGCAGCTGGGCATGGTGATGATGACATCAACATCGGTCCAACCACCCTTGATTTTGGTAATGTATTCGTCCAGGCCGTAGTAATCGGCACCGGCTGCCTTAGCCTCTTCCTCCTTGTCAGGAGTACACAGCACGAGAACGCGGACGGTCTTACCAGTACCGTGAGGCAGCGTTACGCTACCACGCACCATCTGGTTGGCCTTTCGCGGGTCAACACCGAGGCGGACATCGATATCCACCGAAGCGTCGAATTTGGTGTAAGTGATCTTCTTGACAATGTCAACGGCCTCTTCGAGGCTGTAGAGCTGAGTCTTGTCGAATTTGGCTAAAGCTTCTTTCTGCTTTTTGGTTAATTTTGCCATTTTGATTGATTTTTGTGGTCACCGCATATCCCGAAGACATGCTACCACGGTTTCCCAATTAGGTTGATTTACTTCGCCAATGGATTTTCACCGGTGACGGTGATACCCATGCTGCGTGCCGTGCCAGCCACCATGCTCATAGCTGATTCGATAGTGAAGCAGTTAAGGTCGGGCATCTTGGCTTCTGCAATCTGACGGACCTGCTCCCAGGTGACCGATGCCACCTTCACACGGTTAGGCTCGGCAGAACCTTTCTGTGCTTTGGAGAGTTCCTTCAGCTGAACGGCCACAGGCGGAGTCTTAATTACGAAATCAAAAGACTTGTCGGTGTAAACAGTGATGATGACAGGGACAACCTTGCCAGCCTGGTCCTGCGTACGAGCATTGAACTGCTTGCAGAACTCCATGATGTTGACACCTTTTGCACCAAGGGCCGGTCCCACTGGAGGAGCCGGATTGGCAGCAGCGCCTTTGATTTGCAATTTAATCAATCCTGCAACTTCTTTTGCCATTTAGATTAAATTTAAAGCGTTAGTTAAACTTTTTTACAGTACGTAACTACTGTGATTTCACTATGCCTTTTCCACTTGGTTGAAACCTAGTTCGAGAGGAGTCTTGCGACCGAATATCTTCACGGTCACTTTCAGTTTTTTCTTCTCCTCGTTCACCTCTTCAACCAAACCTTCGAAGCTGCTGAACGGTCCGTCAACCACTTTCACGGTCTCTCCTATTACGAAGCGTTCCATGACTGCGTCGCCCGACATCATCATCTCATCCATGTTGCCAAGGATGCGGTTGATCTCGACCTGACGCATCGGTATCGGCTTGCCACCAACATCACGAAGGAAGTCCAAAACATTAGGCAGATTCTGTATCACCGGTATGATTTCGTCACGGAGGGCAGCCTCAATCAAAACATAACCAGGAAAGCTGTTACGCTCCTTGATTACCTTCTTGCCATTGCGGACAGAAACGACCGGCTCGGTGGGTACAAGAACCTGAGGGACCTCTTCGGTCCAGCCGCGCTTGGCCATCTCACTCTCGATGTACTCCTTCGCCTTTTTCTCCTTGCCGCTTATGGCTCGGACGACATACCATTTGGTAGACAATTTATCCATAATGTCGTAGAACTTAAGAAAATAGTGAACTATACTTTATTTCTCTCATCAATTCGTCTGTTGCAGGACCTCAATAGAATATTGGGAAGCAAGGTGAAGCCGTAACAGACAAGGGTGAAACTATCAATTGACGATGAGGGAATAGAAGTATCCTAATAAACCTTTCCAGAATCCTAAACCTTCTCCCTCGTGGATACCCTGAACACCGAAGACTACGTCCATGATGAACACAATCAATGCGAGAATCAAGGCAGCCACTGCCACAACAACAGCACTGTTCTGGAGCTCTTTGAAAGTAGGCCACGACACCTTGTGTACAAGCTCGTCGTAACTCTCTTTTACGTAATTAACAATTTTGGACATTTTATAACTAGTTATTTCTTTGCAGGGGCAGAGAGAATCGAACTCCCATCTACGGTTTTGGAGACCGCCATTCTGCCATTAAACTATGCCCCTGGAAAGGGTGGTTTGACACCACCCTTTATCGAACATATTTTATTATTCGATGATTTTGGTCACCTGACCGGAACCAACGGTGCGGCCACCCTCGCGGATAGCGAAGCGCAGGTTCTCGTTGAGAGCGATCTCGCTGATAAGCTCAACGGTGATGGTCAAGTTATCACCAGGCATTACCATCTCACGGCCTTCCGGCAGGTGGATAGTTCCGGTAACGTCAGTGGTGCGGAAGTAGAACTGAGGACGATAGTTGTCTTTGAACGGGGTGTGACGACCACCTTCTTCCTTCTTCAGGATATAGACAGCAGCCTCGAATTTCTTGTGAGGATGAACCGAACCGGGTTTTGCAATAACCATACCACGACGGATCTCATCCTTGTCGATACCGCGGAGCAGCAGACCCACGTTATCACCAGCTTCACCTTCATCGAGGATCTTGCGGAACATCTCAACACCGGTGACGGTGGATTTCAGTTTCTCAGCACCCATACCAATGATGTCGACGGGGTCACCAGTCTTGATGATACCAGTCTCGATACGACCGGTAGCAACGGTACCACGACCAGTGATTGAGAAAACGTCCTCAACAGGCATGAGGAAGTCCTTATCAACCAAGCGGACAGGCTCAGGAATCCAGTTGTCAACAGCTTCCATGAGGTCCTCAACGTTCTTCACGCCAGAGGGCTCACCATTCAGAGCTGCGAGAGCGGAACCACGGATAACGGGGATGTTGTCACCGTCGAAATCGTAAGAGCTGAGGAGCTCACGGATTTCCATCTCAACGAGGTCGAGAAGCTCGGGGTCGTCGACGAGGTCGCACTTGTTCATGAAAACAACCAACTGAGGCACACCAACCTGACGGGCGAGCAGGATGTGCTCACGAGTCTGAGGCATAGGACCGTCAGTAGCAGCAACAACGAGGATAGCACCGTCCATCTGGGCAGCACCAGTAACCATGTTCTTCACATAGTCAGCGTGACCCGGGCAGTCAACGTGAGCATAGTGACGTTTTTCAGTCTGATACTCAACGTGAGCAGTGTTGATGGTGATACCACGCTCTTTCTCTTCAGGAGCAGAGTCGATAGAATCGAAGGATTTCACTTCAGAGAGACCTTTCTCAGCCAACACCTTGGTGATAGCAGCGGTCAAAGTGGTCTTACCATGGTCAACGTGGCCGATCGTACCGATGTTGACGTGCGGTTTAGTGCGTTCGAATTTTTCTTTTGCCATTTTTAATACGTATTAAATGTTAACAATTAGTATTTAACTTTCACATTCATAGAGGGCGAGCGATCATATCTCGTCCTCATTTTTTTGCATAATTAAGAGCTACAGACCGGATTTGAACCGGTGACCTCATCCTTACCAAGGATGCGCTCTACCAGCTGAGCTACTGCAGCTTACTTTTTCGTGGAAGCCAGGCGTGTCTCTTGCTTGCTCCCGCTTGATGTTTTCTTGAGCGGAAGACGGGGCTCGAACCCGCCACCTATAGCTTGGAAGGCTATCGCTCTACCAAATGAGCTACTTCCGCTTGCGATCTCTTTGCTCGTGGGGGAGATTGGACTCGAACCAATGAACTCCGAAGAGGACAGATTTACAGTCTGTTGCAATTGCCGCTATGCGACTCCCCCTTTATACGTGAACTCAGTTACACGTTTCGAGCCGATGAAGGGACTCGAACCCCCGACAGGCTGATTACAAATCAGCTACTCTACCAACTGAGTTACATCGGCTTATTCATTCTTTTCAAATAACTCTTTTTCTCATTTTGAGTTTGCAAAGATACACATTTAATTTTATCCACCAAAATTTTTTTCTAAAAATATCCCTTGTCATTATTTAACATCTTATTTTTCAACATCTAATAATCAAATATTTTTTTGTCTCATGTTCTATTGTTAATAAAAATCCAGCGGGGACCACCGTTTTGAAGGTGGTCCCCGCTGGGATTTTGATGTATGTCAGTTGCGCTTATTGAACAACAAGTTTGCGCACTGTAGAGATGGTCTCTCCGTTGATGCGGACGAAGTAAGTACCCTTAGCCAAGGTGGTGACGTTAAACTGTAGTTCATCGTTGCCATCCAGCGTGTTGGTCATAACGGTACGACCGCTCATGTCGATCAGAGACACATTGGCTTTGCCGTTGAGACCGTCAACCTTAAGGGTTACGCTGGTCTTAGCAGGATTCGGGAAGAGGCTGACCGAGAAGTCACCCTGTACGTCATCGATACCCTGACCATCGGCAGTGTAGAAGGTGGTCGGAGCCGTCCAGTCTGTGTACTGACCGTTGCACTTAGCGCGGACGATGACCTGATAGGTGCTGGCCGGCACGAGGCCATCTATCGTGCAGCTGTTTGTATTGACGGTGCGGTTGATAGGAGCTATCTCACTGCCAGTGACCTTCACGTCGTATTCCGAAGCATAGCCAGTCCAGGTGATGGTGACCGAATTAGCCGTTGTAGTGGTCTGCACGTTGGTCGGCACGCCACATTCAGGTTGCGGGGTGGTGAAGTTCACCACTGCACTCCAGTCACTGTTGAGACCGTTGTCGCAGAGAGCACGCACTCTGACGGTGTACGGAGTCTCCTGGGTGAGGGTTTCGATAGTGTAAGAGTTGGTGCTGACCGTCTGAGTGTAGGTCTGACCGCCACCGACGATCTCAACCTGATACTGAGCAGCCGAGCCTGTCCAAGATACAGTGACAGCGTTAGCAGTCAAGTTCGAAGTGGTAATATTCGTCGGCACATCGCAAGTAGGTACCTCGGGTATCTCAGCAGAGATAGAGACAGAGTCGATAGCCACGCCGTGACCATAGACGCATCTTGCTCTAAAGGCCAACTGGAAGGTGGAACTTACCTCAGGCAGTGCTATGCTTTCGCTCTGCCAAGAAGAAATATCATTAGTATAAGTTACAAGAGTCTGCCAGTCACTGGAGCTGCTCAGACGGTATTCAACCGTCAAGTTGTCCTGATCACCCGAATAGTTTGGCTGGAGGTGAGCGAACTTCAGGGTTGGGTTCTCAACGCCATTCAAGTTGAAGACTGGACTGATAATACGAGTAGTCGTCTCATCGTACGTATCCATAACCATACCGATGAAATTGGCTCCTTCGTAAGCAGCGATGACATCGTAATCATCATTCTCCATATCAGGGTTCACCTCCCATTCGCCAGATCCAGAAAGCATCTCCTGAGTCCAGCAGGTGATATCGCCCTCAAATCCTTCAAGATACGGGAGATCTGTTGAGGTGATGACACCACAATCAGTACTGAAGAGGTAGGTGGCCAGACGGCTGGTGTCGCCAGGTGTGCAGATGGCACGTACCGTGAGCTCGTAAGCGGTGGCTGTGGTAAGACCCGTCAACTGAACCGAACTGGTAGTAGGAGCCGGGTTAACGATGTTCCAGAAGCCGCCGACAGTGCGATACTTGACTTCGAAGAGTGAAGCAGTGCTTGTCCAACTTATCGTAGCGCTCTCGTCAGACACAGCATCCAAGCTGAAGTCTCTCGGACGCGGGCAGGTCGGAGTAGCCTCAACGACCACATCCTCAAGATAAGCATAGCTCTCATCATCATAGCTCTCGTCAGCTATAGCCTCGAAAGCGATCTGGTAATAAGCAGCATTTTCTGAGTTAGGCAGTATGATTTCGGCCTCAGTCCATCCAGAAACAACATCAGACACTGTAGCCGAAGGTATAGCGACCCATTCAGCATCAGCTGCGGTGCGGTAGTAGAGCTTCAATGTGGCATTCACATCGTCACTGCTGGGTAACTTGTACCAGTAGCGCACCTGAGCGCCAAGGTTGAGCGTCGAGCAATCCAGTTCAGGAGAGATCAGCATAGCACTGCCAGCGCTCCAACCCTCGAAGTACATAGCACGACTATTATTGCGGCCGCCCGTCATATTATACCATGCAGCCGTGGTGGTTTCAGACTGCTCATTCCAGCAGCGAGGCACACCCGTGGCGTTGAAATCCTGCGTGTAGTCTTCGGTGGCAGTGACAGCATACGCAGCGCACTCAGTGGTTGTCGATGTGGTAGCGTAGGCAAGATCGTCACCGCAGATGGCAGCAACGCGGAACTGATAATCGGTTGCACCATCAAGACCATTGATGGTACAGGTGGTGGTGGTGTAGTTGGCGTTAAAGAGAGTCCAAGTAGTATCGGTCAATTTCTTGTATTCGACCTTCCAGCTTGTCTCGCTACCAAGAACAGTCCAGTTCAGTGAGACCTCATGGGCAGCAACACCCGACACAACCAGCATAGGAGCCGGGCAGGTAACATTGCAAGTTACATCGAAACGGATGTCAGCAACAGAAGTGATCAAAGTACCATCTGGCGGGTTGAGTGGATCATAAGCGGATGCATCTTGGTATATATAACGACCATTCCCGCTGTGAGCTTTGAAATTGCTACTAGAAACCCAACTGCCTGTATGATCATTGACAGCAATCACTATATCATTACCACTCTGGTGGACAAACGGCTGATTAAACGCAATATGATTCCAACCATTTGCAATAGTCCAGCTATACGAGTCTACAACTTGACTGAACTGGTCGATAGAGAGATAACCATCAGCCAATGATGCATTCGGAACATCGGCAATATAGATATCCACCGAACGGGTCGGGTTATTAGTGCCATTATAATAGTATGATATACCATGTATTGTATCTATGCTACCAACCTCACCATCAGTGTAGATGGCCTGGGTATATGCATAGTTGTATAAGGTATATGTTGGAATGTACGAGGCCGTCGTGCTCCCGTCACCCACTTCACCACAAGCGCTTGTTGCGGCATTGAGAGTTGCGTAATTTGCGGTGTCAGTGCCGCAGATGTTGCGGATTCTGAAATTATAGGTGGTAGCAGACTCAAGTCCGGTAAGTATGAAATAGTTGGTAGTAACCACCGTATCAACCCAAGCGGTATTAGGAGCGGAAGCTTCTTTATAGCTTACCTTCACCGCTGTTGATGAGTAACCAACCTCCTCGTCAATATCCCATCCAATAGATACTGCTGTCATGGCTGCAGCCAAAACGTGAGCATTCACTACTTGAGCGCATGCCACCTGAGTGGTGCCATTGATAGAAGCGTATGATGCGGTATCGCCAGAGCAGATGTTATAGATACGGATGCTGTAGGTAGAACCCGGCACAAGGTTTTCTAACGTCAATACATTTCCTGTAACGACGGTGTCGGTCCAGGTGGTAACACCCGACTTCTTATAGCTTACTTGAACAGCAGTCGAAGGATATCCGACGGTGTCGTTTATACTCCAACCGACAGTCAATGATGTGATACCAGCGTTTCTCACAGTAGCGCCAACCACTTGAGCACATGCCGGCTGAGTGGAGAACGAGCCAAGAGGCAGCCAGAGTGTACGTTCTGTTCCACAGACAGTCCGTACCCAAATATAATATGTAGTATTAGGTTCGAGGTCTGCAAGATTGATAGTGGTGTTAGCGGTACTCAGTATTGTATCGGCATTATTGACACTGCCAGAAGTTCCGTAGGCAATCTCATAGGCTGTAGCCAACTCCGATACTGCCCATGAGGCGGTAGCTGATACTGGGGTAATGTTTGTCACAAATCCAGAATCGGGTCGCTGACAATCGGAAGGCACCATAATGCTGAGATCGTCAATAACTACACCATAACCATATTGAATACGGCCATGGAATGCCAACTGGAACGTGGAGCTAACCTGAGTCAGTGCAATAGTGTCATATCTAAAGGTGGTGATATCTTCGCTATATGTAACAAGTTCATGCCACGTATCACTATTGTTCAAACGATATTCAACTTTCAGTGTATCTTGGTCACTTCCCCACTTCTTTTGTGCATGAGCGAAAACGAGCATGGCGTTCTCAACACCTTCCATATTGATTACAGGACTTATAAGACGTGATTCATGACCTCTGGTACTACCTCTATAGCTAACAAATGAACTTCCTTCTATAGCAGAATATGCGGAGTTAGAGAAGTTCCAGGTTGTAGTACCGTTAATCTGCTGCTGAGACCAGCAATCAATACCATTCTCAAACCCTTCGAAGTAAGGCAAAGATTCTGTGCTGCAGTTAGTGCGGAATGAACCACTTGACGTCTCACTAGTATCTGTACCGTTACACAGAGCTGCAATAGTAATAGCATACTGAGTGTTAGCGTTCAATCCATTCAATGTATATGGATTGGTGGTCACAAGCTGCCATGCATTGGTGTCAACCTTCATCACCCACTGCGTTGCAGTTCCGTTCTCAGTCCAAGAGAGAGTCAGGCTATTCTCGGTGGCAGTAGCGGTTAGGTCTGTAGGACGAGCACAGGTAGGAGGCTCCGAGATAACCAACTCGTCAAGCCAGAAGTAGTAGTTAGTACTGGTTGTATTGACTTGATTAAAGACTATACATCCATTCTGTATATTGGAAGTGTTCTCAAAAGTGAGCTCATAGGTGTTAAAGGAAGATGTTGGAACTCCTGTGATTGTGTCGAAGTAGATAGCAGTTGCAATATCCTCTGCTGAAGCTGAGGCAGCAATTCCTATAGCCATATCACCGGAATAATCAGCACTTTCACGCTTCAGGTCGCAACGAACATATATGTCGTTGCCACCGAAAGCGATAATAGGAGTAGCCACTGTTGCAGGACCCTGCATGTGGAGACCGTTGTTGCCAGCAGAAGCGTAGCTCGATCCCGACTGCACATAGTTGGAAGTTTGAGACACATTAGTCCAGCACTGCGGGAAGCTACTCGAAACAGCGGCATAAGCCTCGAAGCCGTTGGTATAAGGCATCGGCACCACATCGCATTCGGTAACAGCGTTGACGATAGCGTATGCCGTGTCACTGTCGCAGTTTGCACCAATACGTATCTGATAGGTTGAAGCAGCGTTAAGTCCTGTGAAGGTGTAGGTGTTGGCTGTCACATTGTTGTTATCCACAATCCACTCTTCTTCACCACTCAGGCGGTGAGCGACAGTCCACGATGCCTCAGTGCCCATAGCAGTCCAGTTGACTGTAACCTCATGAATCGTAACATTGCCAACCACAGCCAAAGGAGCCTGGCAACCGTCAGTATGACAAACCGTAGTAAAACGGATATTGGGGACTGTGGTACTTGCTGTAGAACCTGTGGGAGGATTTGTGGGATCGTAGTTGGTGCCATCATTATACTTATAACGACCACTTCCAGTATGTGTCTGGAAATACTTTGTGCTCTGATAAGAACCAGTGTTATCGTCGATAGCCACAACTATATCATGTCCAGCCTGATGAACAAACGGCTCATCAAAAACTATCTCCGTCCAGCCATTATCTATTGTCCAAGAGAAACCGTCAACCACCTGGGTGAAGTTTTCTATAGGAATATAATCACTGCTAAGCGAAGCACCAGCCTCATCTGCAATATACACATCAATTGTGCGAGTAGTTGTACCCGTACTTGTGCAATTGTAGGATATACCAGTTATGGTGTCTATATTTCCGACTTCCGCATCGGTATATATAGCTTGCGTATACGAGTAGTTATACAGGGTGTACGTCGGGATATAGCTACTTGTGCCTGTGCCGCCAGCGACCTCACCGCAAACCATTGTCGAAGCTGTCTTTGTCACCACAGATGCGCTGTCGGTACCGCAGACATTCCGTATCTTGATATTGTAGGTGGTGCCGCTCTCAAGGCCAGTCAGCATGATATAGTTGTTGGTGGTCGAGACCTCAGTCCAGTCAGTAGCGTCACTTGTCTTATAACTTACCACAACGCCGGTGGAAGGATAACCGATTTCGCTGTTAATATTCCAACTCAAGGCGATAGCGGTGAAAGTGGTTGCGGTCACGGTAGCATCAGCAACAGGTGCGCAAGCCATCTGAGTTGTGAATGAGCCTATTTCACGCCAAAGCGTGCGCTCAGCTCCACACACAGTGCGAACCCAGACGTAGTAGGCCGTCTCAGGTGCCAAATCCGTTAACGTTTTTGTTATTCCATTGACTGTTATCACTGTGTCGGCCTGCTCGACATCGCTTGTTGTACCATAAGCCAACTCGTATGCAGTCGCCTCAGTTGCGACCTCCCAAGAAACCACAGCCGACACAGGTGTCACATTTACAATCTGACCAGAAGCTGGACGACGGCAATCGGTAAGCACCATCACATTCAAGTTAT
This sequence comes from uncultured Bacteroidota bacterium, assembly GCA_902774845.1. Classification (GTDB taxonomy): domain Bacteria; phylum Bacteroidota; class Bacteroidia; order Bacteroidales; family P3; genus Colimorpha. Next base: position 1,744 of record CACYJU010000002.1, on the reverse strand, counting down.
CAATCCAATAGTACCAGCCACTTGAAGTTGATATCTGCTGGAAAACCAAGCACCCACTCTGGATATTTAAGGTGTTGTTAAGTTCGAACTCATAGTTGTGGTAATTGTTATCTTCAGGACTGATGGTGTCAAAATAGATTGCCGATTCAATCGCCTCTGGCGAGGTGGCAAAGCCAACTGCCATTGTTCCAGAATAAGAGCCCTCTTTTTTCAAGTCGAAGTTAATATACACATTCTGACCTGCTATTGAGATAATAGGTGTTACAACTGTTCCAGGACCTTGCATGTGTAAAGCCTTTTCACTATTATAGCCGTAATTTGACTGTACGTAGTTAGTTCCTGTACTCGACGTCCAACAATTCGGGAAACTGGTTGAACCCGCAGTATAAGCCTCAAAGTTTTCATTGTATGGCAAAGATCCCATACCGCAAGGGGTGCGGAATGATCCACTAACAGCGGTACTTGTATCATCTGCTCCGCAGTATGCACGAACCTCAATGGCATAGAGAGTATTTGCCGTTAATCCTGTCAGAGTATAAGGGTTGGTCACCGTCTGATAGGCACCATCGTTGACCTTCATAAGCCACTCTGTAGCACTTCCGTTCTCCATCCAAGAGAGAGTCAAGCTGTTTTCTGTAGAGGTGGCTGTCAGCTCAGTAGGAGCAGGACAAGTGGGAGGAGTGGTGAAAGAAGTGGAAACGGGGTAACTCAAGTCCCCACCTCCACAGTTAGAGCGAAGTTGTAGAGTGTAAGCGGTTTCAGGTGTCAAACCTGTTATAGTATATGGGTGTTCGGTCACATCGAACCAATCGGCATCGTTCAGTTTCAACTGCCAAGCGGACGCCGTACCAGGCTCTGTCCAATCGACAGAAGCAGTGGTAGCAGCAGGAGTGATAGGACTGAAGGTAGGAGACACACAGCTCACCGAAACGATAAAGCCAGTCTTAGGGATGAAGTTACGCTGATTAGCTGTTATGCTTGCCCATGCAGTAGAATTGTAGTTTTGAAGAGAAGATCCATTGGATGTTATGCCTTTGAAATAGCAATTCGAATAGTTACCTGCCACAATCTGGTTTGTCTCAATCAAGAGGTTTCCGCCAGTGTAGGTGAAAGGTGTGGAGAAGTTGATTGTCAACTCTGATCCTGTACCGTCGAGAGTACCGGTGTACACCGTAGTAAATGACGAGACATCAGCCCATGCGGTACCATCAAAAGTAGCGTTTGCCACGGTGCCGATTTTCACCTCGAAGGTGCCTGTCCATGCAGCACCTGCCGGTGTGGCAAGATAGTAGGTTACACCTTGCATCTCGCTGCCTACGAGGTCTGCCATCATCGACTCAGGATAGATTACCTGACAACGCAGGAAGTCATCCGCCCAGTTACCATGGATTGGCACATACTGACTCGTCGTAGTACCGTCGGCGACGACAACTGTTGCAGTGCCTTGCGCGTGTGCCGCCGCGAAGCTTAGTAACGCAGCAAGCACGAAGAGCATAAGTTTTTTCATAGTGTTATAATTTTAGTTTGCATTTATTACAAGACAATAAGAGTAAAATATAGTGCAAAAGTACATATAATTTTTGATATGGAGAAATTTATTTTTTTATATACGAATATGTTATAAAGAGAAAGAGCATCACTTTTCAGGGTGATGCTCTTTAGAAGGATGGCGGCGACCTACTTTTCCACAAATAAATGCAGTATCATCGGCGATGTGAGGCTTAACTTCTCTGTTCGGAATGGG
>CACYJU010000001.1 GCA_902774845.1 uncultured Bacteroidota bacterium | reverse complement strand
CTCAGCTCCCCTAGACATCGCAGCCTTGGTGGGCCGTTGCCCCGCCAACTAGCTAATGTCACGCATGCCCATCTCCAACCACCGAAGCTTTCGTAGCAAGATCATGCGGTCCCGCTACTATACGGGGTATTAGTCCGGATTTCTCTGGGTTATCCCCCTGTTGAAGGTAGGTTGCATACGCGTTACGCACCCGTGCGCCGGTCGCCGGCAAGGTATTGCTACCTCCCGCTGCCCCTCGACTTGCATGTGTTAGGCCTGCCGCTAGCGTTCATCCTGAGCCAGGATCAAACTCTTCATTGTAAGAATTTTTTGACTTCGTCAAAGAACTTTCTACGTCTCGGGATAGCAAGTGAACTTGCTTTCCTCTCGACTCAAACGAAAGTTTTATTCTTTAACTTTTACCTTAACTCATCTGTGTCGAACCACACATCTATCTTATTATATGTGGCTCTTGACACACGCTATCTCATGTTCCAAAATTTCAATGTACTCGTCGCTTTTTTTCAACACCCGTTTTTTGGGCGAAAGCGGGTGCAAAGGTACGACGATTTTTGAAACTGCCAAATTTTTTTTGTCTGTTTTGCAAAAATAATTTTTAAATTACTGATTCACAGACAATATTTTTTGAAAAAATTTTTGAAGATGCAGCGTTCTGAAGGAATTTTCAACTTTTGAGGGTGGAAAAATGGGAGAATTGGGAGTAAATTTTTGCAGTTTTTGTGGAGGTTTTTGTTGATAAGTTCGCAACTGACTGATTTTCTTATTAATCGCTATTTTCGGAAGATTCTGGATTGTCGTGGTTTTCGGAGGGGTCTGAGGGGTTGGAAGTGGTTGACGCTGAGGGGTCTTCGGTGTCGTCAGAGTTGTTGCTGAAGGCGCCTAGTGCGCGGAGCGAGATGAAATAGTAGGCGATGAAGAGGAGGCTCATCATGACGTCGCCGAGATTGAGGTACTGGCGTCCGATGAAGACAAGCGGGGTGGCGATGAGGAGGAGCTTGGCGATGGTGTAGTAGTGGAATCCGATCCCTTTAAGACGCCACATGCGCAGACATCCGAAAAAGGCGACGGCGGAGAAAATGGCAGTGGCTATGTAATAGGTAGCAGGTATGGAGAGCATCATCTCATAGGTCTCGTGGAGCACTTCAGGGATGAGCTGCATGTTCTCACTCAGTGTGGAACGCATGGCAGGAAGGCTCATCATAAGGTTAGAGAAGGCGCCCAAACCATTGGCGATGAAACTCAGTATGAGTACGACGTGCAGGGCACGGAGGCGGGATTTTTTTTCGGAGGGATCCAAGGGTTAATGTGTTAATGCTTGAATGCTTGAGTGCGTTATTGTTGGAATTTGTTAGTGAGTCAGAGGTTAGGGCAGAGGGTGGTTAGGAGGTGGTCCATCTGCTGCTGGAGCTTGTGGGCTTCTTCGCCGGCACGCTGGGCAAAATCTTCGCCGTTGGAGGCGTAGATGATGCCTCGGGATGAGTTGACGATAAGGCCACAATCCTTGGTCATTCCGTGGCGGGCGACCTCTTCGAGGCTGCCGCCTTGGGCGCCCACGCCGGGAACGAGGAGGAAGGAGTCGGGAACTATCTTACGGACATCTTCGAGCATCTCGGCTTTGGTGGCGCCGACGACGTACATCATGTTGTCGGGGTTGCCCCACTGCTTGGAGGTCTCAAGGACACGCTCAAAGAGGCGCCGGCCAGAGGCACGGTCTTCCATGAGCTGGAAGTCGAAAGCACCTTTATTGGAAGTGAGGGCGAGGAGGATGACCCACTTGCCGTCGTAGGCGGTGAAGGGGACCACAGAATCTTCACCCATATAAGGAGCTATGGTGAGAGCGTCGAAGTTGAAGTCGCCGTCGGGGGAGAGGAAAGCTTTGGCATACTGCTGTGAGGTGTTGCCAATGTCTCCACGTTTGGCGTCAGCTATGAGGAAGGCTTTTTTATTGAGCGAATGGAGGTAGCTGACGGTGAACTTGAGCTGACGGAGGCCTTCGATGCCCATAGACTCGTAAAAAGCGAGGTTGGGTTTGTATGCTATGGTGTAGTCGATGGTGGCATCGATGATGGCTTTGTTGAACTGGAAGACGCCGTCGGGCTGAGAGGCGAGGTGACGGGGCATCTTGTTGAGGTCGGTGTCGAGGCCGACACAGAGGAATGAGCGGCGCTCACGGATGAGGTTGATCAGTTCGGTACGGGTCATGTGTGAATGTGTTAATGAGTTAATGCTTGAATGCGTGAATGTGTTAATGCTTGAATGCGTGAATGTGTTAGTGATTTAATTGTGTTAGTTTGTTTTTAAGGGTCACTTCGCTTGAAAGTTATAGAGATTGGTGGTCTGTGGGGTGGAAATTATTCCAAATTATGCGTTGTTGCAGAGTTGGGTGTGCTTTAGATTTGCGATGGGGTCGTGTTTTGCTATTGTGGCAGTGGGCGAAAAATTATGCCAAAATACGGAGTTGGTGCGGAGTTAATGCGGAGTTAGATGGGAGTTAAAGCGGCGGTGGATGGTTAGTGGTTAAGAGTTAAAGGTTAAGGGGTGGGAGTTGTTATTGTGTTAATTTGTGAATGTGTTAGTTGAATGAAGTGTCTAGTATAACGAGTGGGGGTGGGGGTTTATTGTGGGTTGGTTTTTCAAAAGTTGTTTACCTTTTTATCAATTTCTTTGTTTGTTTGAAACTTATGTGTAACTTTGCGGGCGATAAACACATCATCAAAAAACATCATCATGAAAAAGATTTACATTTTGCTCTTTGCCACATTGCTGAGCACCATGACAGTTGACGCACAGGTTACGCAGGGACGGGTTGGAAACGGCAACATCACCATCTACGGCACCCCCTGGAACAATGTCTACGGATTGGACTTCGACAACGACGGGACCCTCGAAATCCGCATCAGCGATTTCGAGAGCACCCCGACCATTTACAACGGAGCCTTCAGCTACAACTACGAAGACAACGGCACCAACATCCTCGCCGATGCGAACATGTGGGATTATGTAGGTGTGCTTGACGCAGGAGTGACAGTGGGAGCTGCCAACGCTTCGCTTTTTGCAGGATATGGCGACGCCTATTTTGACGGTTCGAACATCGCCACCGGTGTGCACTATCTGGGATTCCGCATCAAGCTGTCTGACGGCATACATTACGGATATGCGAAATACACGATGACACAAGAAGGAGGCAACTACAGAGCCACCTTCAACAACTGCTACTATAACGCCACCGCAGGCGCCTCGATAGTCACCGGAGACGAGGGTGCCGTGCAGCGCATCGACGATGTGGAAGGGTTGAGAAAGATAACGATGTATCCCAATCCGGCAACCAGCTGGGTGACAGTGGATATGGAAGGATTGAGCGGAAACGGCAAGGTAAGCGTGATAGACATGAGCGGAAGGGAGATTATGAATGCAAATACTGACGGAAAGAAGGTGAAGCTGGATGTTGGTACACTTGCAAGAGGGACGTACTTTGTTAGGATCAATGATGAAAGAGCATCCACCATACGCAAGCTTATAGTGAGGTAGTTTCACTACTATAGCCAAAAGAGTATTACGGGGATTTCCTGGTTGAGGAAATCCCTATTTTTATTTAAAAATTGTTTGTTTAAAAAAGAAGTGTATATTTGCCGTCTAATTCGTATTATACAAATCGCGTATGTACATTGTTAATCAAATTAATAACCTATGAGAAAAATTATGCTGTTTATGCTAGCCGCGATGCTAGGCATTGCGGTGGCGAATGCTCAGGACCCCTGTAATGTTCCTGTGAACGTGGAGGTGTCGGGTGTGACAGCCAACGGAGCCAGAGTCAGCTGGTCGGGTGGCGAAGCACCAGAGGCCGACGGTTTCCCAGGAGAGTGGAATATGGCATTCTCAGAGGGCGACGAATTGCATATGACCGTGACATTGTCGCAGGCACTGCACGCGATGTTGCAGATGCAGGGGTCGGACATGGACGACATCGACACGACGACGTCAGCTGCAGGCATACCTGTGTTTGTGACGATAGCGCAGGGTAGCGGCGACCAGTACACAGTGACCGGTTCGTTCGACATGGAGTTTGGCTCGTTTATGGATCCCATCGCGTTCCATTTCAACACCACTGGTACGCTTGGAGCCAACGGGCTTTCGATAGAGCCAGCCACGATAAGCGAGACGGTAAACCTGATGGGGCAGCTGCCGATAGAGTTCACCGGCACGGTGACGTTTGTACAGCCTACGAGCCTGCCGACCGACGGAGTGCTTACGATAGAGATTGCGTCGCTTGATATCGACGGTAGCGGTTCGATCTCAGTCATGGGTGTGAGTCTGAATGATGCGATAGTCGTCACACTGGACGGAGCGCAGCTGCACGCAGTTGGCACGCTGGCGATACCTGGAGTGGAGGGTTATGAAATACGCCTCACCGACCTTGTTATGGGCTATGACAACACGTACAGCACGACATATACGCACTATGCATTTTATGATTTGGAGCCAGAGACCAACTACACTGTGGAGGTACGTACGCTGTGCACTGGCAGTACCTACAGCGATTGGAGCGATGCGGTTCCATTCACCACACTTGAAGGAAGCGACTATTCAGCTTACTGTGATGTACCGACCGGACTGGCAGTGGAGCAGACAATCGAGGGAGGACAGCTGTATGCCAACATCACATGGGATGGCACATCGGAAGACTATGACATTGAAATCAGAACCGAAGGACAGGCCCAGCCGTTCAGAGAAATGATAAGCTATATCGGATACAGCCTGGCCGAGGAGCCTACGACAACTTATACGGTGCGAGTTCGCGCTCGTTGCATGGGCGGATTCACAAGCGCATGGAGTGAAGCGGTTACCTTCACGTCGCCAGCGGCGCCGCAGCCACAAGGCATAGCGGATGTGAACGCCAAAAGCGAGGTGAGCATCTATCCCAATCCGGCCAACAGCCGCACAATTGTGAGTGTTGAGGGCATGAGCGGCAAGGCACAGCTGAGCGTGGTCGATATGAGTGGCCGCACGGTGATGACGACCACGATGACGGCCGGCACAGCAGAGCTGAACGTGGCAAAGCTGGCGAAAGGCACCTATTTTGTCAGAATCAGCAGCGATGAGATGGCGACGGTGCGCAAGCTTATCGTGAAATAGAAAGAAACAACCAAAAAAAAATAAAAAATGAAAAAGTTAATGTTATTTATGCTTGCCATGATGCTAGGCATCGTGGCGGCGAACGCGCAAGGCACAGGGACTGTGGTCGTGGCCGACGGGACTGCGACGAACCAGTATGTGCCAATCTACGGCTTTTACGTAGATGATTTTCTGCGTTGTCAAACCATTTATCCTGAGTCGATGCTGACGGAGATTGCCGGCAGTGAGATCCAGGGTATCACGTATTATTTATCTACTCCAGCAACTGGCAGTTGGGGATCATCTGCTGTTTTCGAGGTGAAGATTGGAACGGTTGCGGCGTCTGCTTTTGAGACGACGCCGTCGTGGATGGATGTTACGTCGTTTTCGACGGTATACACAGGTGTGTTGGATGGAACGCAGTCGGAGATGACTATCAACTTTGACGCTCCATTCACCTATACGAGTGGAAACCTGTGCATAGAGGTGAATGTTACAACAGAGGGTTCTTATAACCGCGCCTATTTTGCGGGAATGGAAAGTGCAAATGCATCAGCCTATGGTTCTAATGGAAGCTCTTGGGCAAGTATTACTCCTACGAAACAGAACTTCATTCCGAAGACCGGATTTATTGTGCCTGTCAGTTGTGTGTCACCCACTTTGAACACAATTACTCCCGAAGCACGTGCCACTTCGGTGGCTTGGACTGAAAATGGTAGCGCTAGCGCATGGCAGTTGAAACTCAACGATGGCGAGTGGCTTGATGTGACGGAGAATCCTTATACACTCACCGGCTTAACGCCCGAAACTGCTTATAACCTCCAACTTCGCTCTAACTGCGGTGGCGGAGATTTCAGTATCCCCGTTTCATCCTCATTCACTACACTTGTTTCATGCCCAGCTCCTACTGCTTTGGCTGCAACGCCTACAGAGACCAGCATGGAGCTCTCATGGACAGAGAGCGGCAGTGCTACGGAATGGTTGCTGAAGGTTAACGATGGAGATTATCAGACCGTAACCAACCCATACACATTGACAGGCTTGACAGCAAATACAGCCTACGCTATCCAAGTTCGCGCGTTGTGCGGCGCTGGCGACACCAGCTCAGCTGTTAGCGGAACATACAGAACAAGTTGTGGAGCTGAAACATTACCTTATTTTGAAGGCTTCGAAGACTATACAGCAGGTTCAGGCAATTTCCCCTCATGCTGGACCAGTATAAGCGGTACCAACTATGTGCAATCCGGAGCCAGCTATGTTTCACAGGGAGCAAAAGCGCTTCACATGCAAGGACCCGGAGTAGTTGCTACTCCTATAATCAACATAGATGGCAACGATGTCTTCGTGAGCTTCGACATGAAATGTGAAAATGTCAACTACTCTGGTGATATGGCAATAGGTGTTGCATTGTCACCCTCGATGGTAGAGTCGACAGTTTGGATTGATACTATAGATGCAGCTACAAGCTATAATAGATATGAATATACCTTCCATAACACCCTTCATCTCACCAGCGGATGCATTATCTTCAAACAAGTCAACACAGACAGGACTAACTACTTCTACTGGCTTGACAGTGTAACGGTTTCTGAGCCTCCTGCTTGTGCTAAACCTACTAACCTCACTCTTGATGGAGCAACCGGGAACAGTCTGACACTTTCGTGGGCAGAGAATGGAAGTGCTACGAAATGGGTTGTGAAGGTTGGCGACGGAGATTGGACTCAGACCACTGAGAATCCTTATACAATTACTGGACTGACTGCTAACACCGAGTATGCTGTTTCAGTCAGAGCATTCTGCAATCCCGACACCAGCGACGCTATTAGCGGAACATACAGAACACTCTGTGAATCTGAAACATTACCTTATTTTGAAGGCTTCGAAGACTATACAGCAGGTTCAGGCAATTTCCCCTCATGCTGGACCAGTATAAGCGGAACAAACTATGTGCAAGCGAACGGCTACACCACATACGCTTCTCAGGGAACAAAAGCACTTCACATGCAAGGACCTGGAGTAGTTGCTACTCCTATAATCAACATAGATGGCAACGATGTCTTTGTGAGCTTCGACATGAAATGTGAAAATGTCAACAACTCTGGTGACATGGCAATAGGTGTTGCATTGTCACCCTCGATGATAGAGTCGGCAGTATGGATTGACACCATAGATGCAGCTACAAGTTACAATAGATATGAATATACCTTCCACAACACCCTTCATCTCACCAGCGGATGCATTATCTTCAAACAAGTTAACACAACTGCCACAAACTATTACTACTGGATTGACAGTCTGACGGTTTCTGAGCCGCCGGCATGTGCTAAGCCTATCAACCTCACTCTTGATGGAGCTTCCGAGAATAGTCTAACACTTTCGTGGACAGAGAACGGAAGCGCCACTAAATGGGTTGTGAGGGTTGGTGACGGTGAGTGGGCTCAGACAACTGAGAATCCTCATACTATTACCGGACTGACAGCTAACACTGAATATTCTGTTTCTGTTCGTTCTTTCTGCGATCCCGACACAAGCGAAGCTGTGAACGGAACATTCCGCACATTGTGTGTTGCCGAGGTGGTTACAGTCGATAACAGCTTTGAGGAAGAGTTTGAAGGAATTACCTCTGGTATTCCGTCGTGCTGGGCACAAACCGATGCCGTATGGGAATCGTACACAACAGGATACACAGGTAGAGGCTTGTATTTTACTGATTACTACTCAGGTGAGGACACCCTTATAACTCCCGAATTTAACCTTTCGGCGCTGACCAACGGAGCTCAGTTGCGTTTCTGGTATAAAATGCCTGAAACAGAGGATTGGTATGGAGATACCTACAGTGCAACGCTGGAAGTGTTGTACCGTGCATCGACCGATGGAGAATGGACAGTGGGAGAGACCCTGACAGATGTGGTATCGGATTGGACAGAATACGAATACATACTGCCCGCATCGACGACGGCTGCATCGTATCAGATTGCCTTCAGAGCAGTGTCTGCAGACACCTATACCTCCACATACGTTTATTTGGATAACGTTACCGTAGAGGCAGCTCCGACCTGTCTGCGTCCTACCAGTGGTACTATCACAGGTGTTACACCAGAAAGTGCAATTGTTAACTGGGACGCAGTTGCTGGTGCTACTGGATACGATGTGGCTTACGGCGAGACCAACGATGTGGACGCTGCAACTGTTGTAAGTGCTGACGATGTAACGAAGACACTTGAAGGACTTGATGCAGAGACGACCTATTATGTATGGGTGCGCACGGTGTGCGGCAGCGACAACGCCAACTGGCTTGCGCTGGGCTCGTTCACCACAGAGGTTGCCTGCGCTGAAGTTGTTTCGGCCAGCGTTACCAACGCTACACTTAACGAGATAACTATTGGTTGGGAGATTGACGATAGCGAAGGATATGCTTCGACCGCTGTTATTGTGAACTACAAAGAGGCTGACGCATCTGACTGGACAGAGGTTGTTGCAGAGAACAACACGTTCACCTTGAGCGGTCTTACAGAGGGTACGGCATACAACTTCCGTATCAGCAATATCTGCGGAACCGACACGGCCGACTATGTGACGATCACTGCTTCTACCAAGGCTTGCGGTGAAGTTGGAGACGGAAGTACGGTTTCAAGCTACATACCCTCTAACTTTTATTACAACTATTCGTATTCGCAATCGATATACACCGCTGCTGAAGTTGGTGATATAGATACCATACATGGTATATCCTATAAATATAATGGTACAACCAGTCCTACCCGCACTGTGACTGTTTACATTGCAGATGTAGAAAATGCTGCTTTTGAGGGTGACTTTATGGATATAACCAACTTCACCCAAGTGGCTACCGACTATGCCTGGACGGTGGAGAACGGTTGGAGTGAGATAGTATTTACCGAGCCGTTTGTACACCAGAGTGGTAAAGACATAGTGGTGGCTATCGATGATAACACAAACAGCTATGTATTCAGCTCACCACGCAATTTCGCAGCACACAATGGAAATGGATTCCGTTACTATAATGATAATACTAACCCCGATCCTGCAAACATAACAGTAACCGGTACCGCTGAAACCGTGGTTGCAGATATCCGCTTCACGGCCAACTGCGGTGGATCGGTACAGCCTGTTACCTGTGATGTGCCTACTGGACTTGCTGCCAATAACGTGACTGAGAACTCGGCTGTAATCAGCTGGACGGGCAATGCCGCACAGTATGAGGTTGAGCTTAACGGACAGAGCAGCACCGTGAACACCAACAGCTACACTGCACAGGGACTTACAGCCGCTACTGCTTACACGGTACGTGTACGTGCACTGTGCGACGGTGGTCTGACCAGCGACTGGACAGCCGTTGTGAACTTCACCACCCTTGATGAGCCTCAGCCTATGGAGTGCAACACTCCGACCGGCCTGGCAGCCTCGAACGTCACCGCCAACTCGGCTAACATCAGCTGGAACGAGGTGACGATAGCAGAGACCTTCGACGGAGAATGGAACCTCGCTATGGGAGCTGAAGATTCAGTACACACGATGATTACTCCCGACGCTACGATGCACACCCTGCTGACAGCCCTTGGAATGGACTTCGAGGATGTCGACGAGAACGTATCAGTAGCCGGAACCCTTGTTCCCGTGACTATTGAGCCCGCAGCCGGCAACCAGATGAACATAACCGGTTCGTTCGACATGGCAATGTATGGTGTGGACGATCCTGTGACCTTCCACTTCAGCACCACTGGCACTGTGACGAGCACCGGCATGACTATCGCACCGGCTACTATCAACGAGACGGTGAGAATCATGAATGCTATGGATATCGATTACACCGGAACGCTGACCTTCGCACAGCCGACAGCACTTCCTGTTGACGGCAACCTAACGATCGGCATCGCTTCGATGAATATCAGCGGTTACGGTGACACCACCGTCAATGTAGGTATAGCTATGACCGGCAGCGTCTCGATCAGCATGGTTGGCACCAACCTTACCGCCAGCGGCAGCAGAGAGACCACCAACGCATATCCGACCTACGAGCTGGTTGTGACCAACGTTGCCACCGGTGTTGAGACACCGATAACCAACGCCACCACCCCGTACGCACTGGAAGGCCTGACGGCTTCGACGGAATACACCGTGAAGGTACGTACCCACTGCGACGAGAACAGCACCAGCGACTGGAGTGCAGCTGTATCGTTCACGACGCTCAACGGAGGTGGAGAAGATCCTACCTGCGATGTGCCTACGAACATCGTCATTGATCAGGAATCTATAAACACCCCGTACGCTGCTCTCATCACTTGGAACGGTACTGCAAGCCAGTATGAGATTGAGATTACCGGAGGCGAACAGCCAGTAACCACCACGGTTTCCACTAACAGCTACACCTTCAACGGTGTTGCTTCGACAACCTACAGTGTACGTGTGCGCGCTATCTGTGATGGTGGCGTTACCAGCGACTGGAGTGCAGCACAGAGCTTCACCACCCCCAACGGTGGCGAGCCTCAGGGTATCGACGATGTGAACGCTTCGTACAGCGTGAACATCTACCCGAACCCCGCTAAGAACACTGTCACCATCAGCGTTGATGGACTCAACGGTAAAGCTCAGGTGAGTGTTATCGACATGAGCGGCCGTACCGTGATGACCAGCACTATGGAAAGCGACGCTACACAGCTGAACGTGTCGAAACTCGCACAAGGTACATACTTCGTACGTATCAACGGCGAGAGCATCTCGACAGTACGCAAGCTTGTGGTGAAGTAATCACATAGTTTGAATAGAAGAAGAGGGGGTTGCCATCAGGCAACCCCCTCTTTATTTTTGTAGACAAATAAACTTTGTCGGTTGGGAATTCTTTATTGTCAGTTTGGATTCTTTGTTGTTGGTTGAGATTCTTTATTATCGGTTGAAATTCTTTATTGTTGGTTGGTAAGATGCTCTTGTGCTTTCTGGATGAGGGTCTCGTCGCAGCGGAGGAGGGTGGCTATGCGGAGAGCTTCTTGGGGGACAGTGTCGGAATTGTCTTCAACGAGGGAGTAGTCCATGAAGAGGTTGATGTTCTCTGGTGAGAGGGGAGCACCCACAAGGTCCTCACGGAAGCCGGCAATACGGAGACGACGGCAGGGGACGCCAAGCTGGGAGTAGTGGGTGGTGACGAGGGAGAAGGAGTCGCGGGAAATAAGTATGTCGGAGAGAGCCTGCACGATGGCCTTGCCCTCGACGGGGTTGGTGGTGCGGGCCGGCTCGTCGATAAGGATGAGGAGACGCTGAGAGGCGCTGAGCTGCACCACCTCGGAGATTTTTATTATTTCGGAGGCAAAAGAGGAGAGGCCGTTCATCTCGTTCTGCTCGTCGCCTATGCAGAAGATGACGTCGTCAACGAGGGAGACGGTGGCGGACTCGGCAGGGACATACATACCGAACTGGGTTAGTAGCTGCGCTATACCGAGGGTTTTCAAGAGAACGGTCTTACCCGCCATATTGGCGCCAGTGATGAGGCAAAGGCCAGGATGGACGGTGATGTCGATGGGTTGGTAGCGCAGACGATGCTCCTGATTGCGATGGAGAAGACGCGGATTGAAGAGTCCTTTATATTGCGTGAATGCTTGATTGCTTGATTGCTTGATTGCTTGATTGCCTGATTGCTTGATTGCTTGATTGCTTGATTGCTTGAGTGTCTGATTGCTTGAATGCTTGATTGCTTGATTGCTTGATTGCTTGATTGCTTGATTGCTTGATTGCTTGATTGCTTGAGTGTCTGATTGCTTGATTGCTTGATTGCTTGATTGCTTGATTGCTTGGGGGTCTTCTGCTGGCTGCTTGGCGGGGGTTATCTGGGGACGGGTGAAATTCCAGGCGGAGGCGAGGCCAGCTTTGGCGAAGAGGAGGTCGATATAGGCCAAACGTTTCACCGCAAGGGCGAGACAGTCGGCGGAAGCCCAGAGCTGTTGCGAGAGCTTGGTCTCGACAGAATGCTGGATGTCGTTGTGCTGAGCGAAGAGGTCGGCATAAAGGGTGGCGGCTTCTGGGTCGTCGGTGCGTGCCTGCAGCTGCTTGAGACGTTTTCTTATATCGGGGAGGTCTGGATGGTAGGAGTCATATATATAGAAATGAGGAAGGCCTGTGTTGTCGGGGTCGAGGAGAGAGAAGACATCGGAGAGGTCGGGCAGAGAGAATATCTCCTTCAGGCCGAGCGGCTCGGCAGAACGGGAGACCGCAGCGGCGGTATAGGCTATATTCTTCACCTCGAAGAGCTCTACCTCGTTGATGACAGAATGCTGAGAGAGGTTGGCGACGGTGCCCTGAGAGTCGTGGAGGCACATGAGATGGTGCTTGATTTCGGAGACGGTGTGAAGGTTGTCCGTTACGGAGACGACACCTATGACGGTCTCGAGATTGTCGAGTTCGGCGTTGACGGCCTCAGGGGTAGTGAGGAACGGGAAGTCGAGGAGAGCACGACGGCCGGCAGCGGAGATGAGGTTGAGGGCGTCGATGATGTACTGGAAACCAGGATCGGATTGGAGTTTATCGCGGAGCATTCTTTTTTATTGCTTGATTGTGTTATTGCTTGATTGCTTGAGTGGCTTGATTGCGTTAGTGATTTATCTCTCTATTTTCATTACGTCGTAAACTGGGAGGTTGAGGGCGTCGGAGAGGGCTTGGGTGGCGGTGTGGGAGTCGAGGGCGTAGCCGTGTGGAGAAGTGGGGTTGAGGGTGACGGCGGCGAGATGGGACTTGCGCAACGCCATAAGGGAACCACCACGACGGACGAAATCGTTATAGACCTCGGGGGTGACGAAAAACTTGGTGAAGTCGCGGACAATAAGGGTAATCTGCTTTATCTCCTCTTTGGCTGCCAGGATCTTTAATAAGCGATCAGATACCGCTCCAGAGGCGAAGAGTGTGGTGCCGTAACGGAAGAGGTCGGAGTTGGCGGAAGAGAGCATGAAGACAGACGGGATATTGAGGTCGTGAGCGAGGCCGTCGGAGTCGAGAGCCCAGAGGCCGGAAGAGGCCTGAGAGAGAGCGGTGCGTATGGCTGGTTCCACCTCGGGGAGGTCGATAAGGCGGCAGACGAAACGGGTTTTGGAGATAAGCTGCTGGAGGTTGGGCGAGACGGCAGCGCCGGTGGCGAGAATCATGGAGTCGGTGACGGTGGGGGAAGCAAGGGAGAGGCGAGAGAGAGCGCCGTCGATGACGGTGAGCTGGATGCCCTGCTGCTTGAAGTGGTTGATTTGGTCGGCGAGTATGGCGGTAGCGGCGGCGCCGGATATGAGAGCCTTGCCGGAAGAGAGTATGCGAGCGGTGAGGAGCCGGCCGAGGGCGGTGCGCTGGTTGGAGAGATCGAGTATCTCGGAGACGCAACGACGCTGGAGGTAGTGGCGCTCGGAGGTGATGAGATACATGCCCTCGTAGAGAGTCACCTCAGGCTTGGCGGTGGCATAGACGCTGTCGGTCTGTTCGCCATCGACGCCGATGGAGGTGACGGCGGTGGAGACGCCCAACTCGTGGAGACGACGGAGGACGTAGTTGAGACAGACGGTCTTGCCGGTATTCTTTTCAAGGCCGACGATGGAGAGACTGCGGGAGGAGAGTATGTTCTTTAGGAAGGGCAAAGAGAAAGAAGGATGTGTTAATGCGTGATTGTGTTAATGTGTTAGTAATTGAGGTGCAAAGATACGAGAATTATGTTAGATGGAAGAAGGAAGGGGGAAGAATGTTGTTGTTTGGGGTGGGAGGTTGTGTGGGTTTGGAAGGCTGGTTGTGGGTGGAAAATTTGTATATGTTTTATGGGTAAGTGATTGAAGATGAGGCGTGAAGAAGATTTAGTTAAATCGAACTTTTATGCTTGTAATATGCTGGTTATCCGCTATGTAGATATATGTCATTAGGGAGGTATTAGGGAGGTATTAGGTTAGTTCTATTATTTGAGGGCAAATTTTGAGTGGTTGAAGGAGGGGGGTTGTGCGGGGTTGGATGGGAGATGGGGGGGACTAGAGGAAACTAGGGGATCTAGGGGAAACTAGGAGAAACTAGGGGGAACTAGGAGAAACTAGGAGAACTGGGAGGAAGATTGGAGGTTATGGGTGGGGATTTTTTTTGTTCTGGTTTTTTTTTGTATATTTGCAGACTACTTTGTGGAGTTAAAATCAGTATAACATTAATAAATTCAAAACAGTTTCAAAACAATGATTACAAAACTTGACGATTTGCTGGAATTGGTTAAGACCAAAGGCAAGAAAAGACTTATCGCGGCTTACGCTAACGACTCACACACTATCGGAGCAGTCAGCATGGCTGTGGACCGCGGGATTGTGGATGCCACGCTGGTGGGCGACATCGAGACGATAAAGAAGGTGTGCCAGGAGGAAGGAATAGACGTGAACAAGTTTGAGCTGGTGCAGGAAGCCGACGAGACGAAGGCCGGCGTGAAGGCAGTGGAGCTGGTGAACGAAGGCGGCTGCGACGGCAAGTTCCTGATGAAGGGTCTGCTGAGCACAGACAAATATATGCGCGCCATCCTGAACAAGGAGAAAGGCCTTATGCCAGGCAAGAAGACCGACATGCTGACCCACATGGCGGTGTTTGAGGTGCCGAAGTACCACAAGTTGCTGGTGTGCTCGGACGTGGCTATCGTTCCGGCTCCGGACATGAAGCAGAAGCAGGCTATCCTGGGTTATCTTATCAGCACGGCTAAGAGCCTTGAGATTGCAAAGCCGAAGGTGGCTGTGCTGGCCGCCACAGAGCAGGTTTCGACGGGAATGCCCGCCTGCGTTGAGGCCGCGATCATCAGCAAGATGGGCGAGAGAGGCCAGATAAAGGGCGCCATCATCGACGGACCGTTGGCTTTGGATGTGGCAATAGACAAGGAGAGCGCCCAGACGAAGAAAGTGGGCGGCGAGGTGGCCGGCGACGCCGACTGCATCCTGTTCCCGAACATCGAGAGCGGCAATGTGTTCTACAAGACCTGCACGAAATTCGGCGGAGCCGAGTTGGCCTGCATGGTGGTTGGAGCGAAGGTGCCTTGCGTGCTGACCAGCCGTGGAGACAGCATCAACACGAAGCTTTACAGCATCGCGTTGGCTGCGCTGAATGCTAGGTAGTGATTAGTGAAGAGTGATTAGTGAATAGACAATAGATTGGTCTATATAATGGCGGTCGGCTGGCTTTGGCTGGCCGACCGCTTTGTTGAAACATAAGGGGGCGGAAAATCGTATAAGTCATTTGTAATAATATGGTGTATGAAAAAGTTTTACGTCATAGCCTTATTATGTCTCCTTGCGTTGCCCGCATCGGCACAGTATATGCACCAAACATGGGTGAAACCTTGGCAGGGGCCAAAGCGGCTATTTGCAGGCGTGGGTTACCAGTTCGTTATCGGAGAGCCCACCTTCATGGCCGAAGGGATAGGGTTTGTGAAGCCGCAGCAGTTCAAGAACTACGGCTCAGCTGTAGGTTCGTTCGGAATAGATATGGTGGGCAACGAAGACGGGTTCGGCATCGGAGGATGCTTTTTCTATATGGACATCTACCGCGACGGATGGGATGCCACCTTTGAGGGAGGGCCGACATACGGGAGCGTGAAACCACCCTATACCTACAACTACACAATGTCGGGACTGAGCCTCTGCGGAGCAGCCGGATTGAACATGAACTACACCATAGCAGAGAAATTGCAGATACTGCTCGGAGTGGGAATATATGTAGGAGGCATGACGAAGATAAAGATATCATCAGCCATCACCGACGATGCAGGAAAAGACTATGGAGAAGACCACGTCAACTATTTCGCCAACTATGCATCGGGCTCCAACGTCAACATCGGACTCACCACCCACCTGCAGGTGAACTACTACGTAGGAGAGCATTTCTTTGTGGGGCTGAGCGGACGAGTGGATGCGTGGCCGTTCTACAACTCGTTTGCCTCGAACGACTATGCCAACATGTACTGCATAGGCGACATCATGTATGCCGCCTGCGACCATAGGCGCCGAATACAGACGATGGTCACTTTTGGTTATTTATGGAATTAAGAAACTGTTTTGATTTTATTCAATGACAATCTTACGGCCTCTTGTTGGTGCTTTTTCAACCGTTTTTTCCTCCTTGCGGAGTCATTGTTTGTTCGGCTCGGCAATGAAAGTGAATTTTCATTGCCCTCGCTCTTCTAAACAATTCGGTTACAATGCCACCACATTGTGCTCTCAAAACAGTTGAAAAATCACTCAGCAATAGTCAATAATCTTGTTCATCAACAAAATCAAAAAAGTTTCTAAGAAATAAGCTATGAAAAAAGCATTGTTAGTTTTTATCGTCGCACTCTTCGTTGCGACGGGTACGACGAAGGCTCAGTATTTTGTGTGGGACGGCGACTTTATGATGGGATTTTCGGCAGGAGCGGTAATGCCGTTCAGCGTACCACAGCCCGATCTGACAGGAATAAGCGATGTGAAGCCCAGATCGGCAAAACGTATGGTGTCGCCGATATTCGGTTTCTACTATGGCATGGAGCGAGAGATCAAGGGGCGTGCAAACTTCGGGTTCAACTTTGACCTGAGTTTCTCAAGAGAGAGAGCCGGCATAACTTATATGGACAGCGTAAACCAGATAGCCCTGAGTCAGAAATCGAATGTGCTAGAGATAGCGGAGGAGGTCTTCTTCGCCTACTATATCACAGAGAAGCTACCCGTGATGGCCGGCATAGGAATTGCCGAATCGCTGACGTTCGGCAGGACGTACAAAAAGGACATACTCGACCTGGGAGGGAACATGATAAGCGAAGGAAAGTATGCGTCGAGTGATGGATACAGCATGGGAGGAGCCCTGTCGTTGCAAGCTTCGGTAGGAGCATTTTATTATTTCACCAATACTTTCTTCGTGGCGCTGAGGCTGAAGATGAGATATCCGTTCCTCAACTTCTTCTCGTCGGGAGCGAATAGTGCAGACGCATATATGACCAATATACCCGTAACCCTCACGCCGATAGCCACCATCGGATTCAGGTGGTAAGTATTCACCAATAAGCAATACCATTATGAGAAAATTGACCCTCGTACTTGTGCTAACAGTTATCGCCCTGAGCGGCATCGCACAACAGGTTAACATGAGTTTCAAAGAAGTGAAAGGGCTCGACAACGCCAAAGCCAGCGGAGCCTATTTCCTGACCAAAAAAGACGGTCTCACGATAATAGCGACAAACAAAAACTACTATGTCCAAGGCGATATAGGTACAGGCGTTGTTATATACGGACTAGACGAAGAAGGCAAGGCAGCGAAGACGCTGGTGGTGACGAAACAGAAGGAGAGTATGCTTGTGGCAGCCAATGCTGTAGAAGACACCGTCTATATGGTGGTATGCGGAGCTTTGAAGAACAACCCAGGCTGCATCCATGTATTCAAGGCAAGCCTCTCTTCATGGAGTCTGGTAGGGGAGCCCAAGCTGCTCTACCACAGGAAGAACAAAGGCTCAAACATGATGGACTGGAAGGTGGCGACATCACCCGACGGGCACGTGACCGCCCTCTCTATCAAAGAATATAGCAACAACTCACGTATAGCCAAAGCCTTCGGCAAAGAAGAAGCCGAATACGACGCACTCATCGTGACGGACAACCGCTTTTCGCCGTTGTGGCAGAGAGACGATCTGCCAGGATGGTACAACACTCTGACCATCGACGACGAAGAGGGGGTGCACGCGATGCTGGTAGGAGTGACAGACAAAAACACCTATTTTCTCTTTGCCAACCAAAGCTCGATGAGCGACGAGATGTTCTTAGACTCCATAGACAGAGCAGACATTGGATCCTGCCGACTGCTCAACTATGTGGACGGACACTTCGTGGCCGGCGGCACAATAGGAGAAAAACGGCACGGACTACACAACATACAATACTCAGCCATCTTCGGCCTCTCATACGACACCCATAATAACCGACTGGTGTTCAACCCACAGCCCCTCACTCCGACGGAATTTGCCGTATTGGAAAACCGTGACTTAGACTCAAAGCGCAACGAAAAAACAGAGATGCAAGGTCTGACGAACCACGATGGGGTAGCAACACCGTTCGGCGGAGTCATGCAGCTTTGGAATTTCATGACCACCATAGTCTATTCGAAAGGTTCGGTCATGTATATCTATGACCTTTTCGGAAGCCTAATGGTAGCTGTGGACAAGGAAGGCAACCTGGTGTGGCGAGTGCCGGTAAGGAACCATATTGCTTCGCCCAACGACCAGACACCGATACGCCAGCATATCACATACCACAACGGTCACACCTACGTGGTGCAGACAGAAAACTCGAAGTCGCCTACAGAGTATGACCTAAGCGAGGATGCATCGAGGCTAGCCACCATGACAACAGCGAAAGCCACGTTGGCAATATATGCCATAGACGACGGCGGCAAGGTGAGCAAATACACATTGCCCCAAGATAAGTTGCTGTTCCTCACTGGAAAATTGCAGAGAATAGAGGACGACTGGTATGTGACGGTCTCAAAATTAAAAAAATGCCGACTGATAAACATTAAAGGTTTATAAATCATGGACAAATATTTTGAAGGACTGAAGAAGGTGGCTATCACCGTTTGCGACAAAGAGGGGAACATATTGGATATGAACCAGACGTCGGCAGACGTGAACAGCCACGGGCACAAGATTGTGGGCAACAACCTGTTTGACTGCCATCCGCCACAGGCGGCAGCGATACTGAAAGAGCTGCTGGACGAGGAGAAGCTGAACGCCTACACGATAGAAAAGAACGGAGTGAAGAAGCTGATATACCAAGTGCCTTGGTATGACGGAGAGGAGTTTGGTGGACTGATAGAGCTGTCGCTGCCTATCCCATTTGAGATGCCCCACAAGGTGAGGTCCGTACCCGGACAGAGCAATTGATTGTCCGTGCCCGGACAGGGCAATCGTTTGAAGAGGTTGAATGTGGATGGGTTGAGGGGTATTGCTAGGTGTTGAAGTGCTGGATGTAGGGAGAGGAAGAGGCGGTTTAGGGAAAATATGTTTTTTCTGGGGGAAAACCCTGAAAAATTGAAAGTACTTTTGCATGCGATAAGGATTGCAAATAATTTAGCATTATGAAGTACTTGAGATATATAACTTTATTGCTGATGATAGCCTTCTGTGGGCAGGTGTCTGCTCAAGGCAAGCTGACCGGAAAGGTAATTGAGAAGTCGGGAGGGGCGGCTATAGAGTATGCCACCATAGCGGTGTTGAAGACAACGGACTCGAGTTTGGTTGCTGGAGACGTATCGCTCGAAGGCGGAAATTTCGAGGTGACAAAGATACCGTATGGCACGTATATCGTGAGAATAACATTGATGGGGTTCAAGCCATATTACCATCCCGAGACAGTGACCTTTTCGGCAGGCAAGCCGTCCGTGAACATAGGCACCGTAAAGTTGTCACCGACGGCAACGGTGTTGAAGGCGGCCGAGGTGACAGCAGAGCGGTCGATGATGGAGTATCAGCTGGACAAACGAGTCATCAACGTGGACAAGAACATAGTGACAGGGGGCGGCACGGCGACGGATGTGCTGGACAATGTGCCAAGTGTGTCGGTGGATAACGACGGAGAGGTGTCGCTGAGAGGGTCGTCGAACGTAAAAGTGCTTATCAACGGGCGTCCCTACGAGCTGATGGGGAGCGAGTTGGACGTGCTGCTGGAGCAGATACCAGCGAGCTCGATAGAGAACGTAGAGGTGATAACCAACCCGTCGGCAAAGTATGACCCCGAAGGAATGTCAGGCATCATTAACATCAAACTGAAAGAGCAAACCAGCGGCTCGTTGGGATTGAGCGGCACGGTGAACGCAAACATAGGGGCTCCCCTACCCTTCCAGATACCGAACCTGGCGGGATATAACGACGGCACGATGAACCCGCAGATAAACTACACCAAGTTCATCCCCACAGCGATGGGAACCATAAACCTGAACTATGCGACACACCGTTGGAATTTCTTCCTGAATGTGGACGGTGGCATGCGAGGACGCGGCAACAGGAGCAAGACGGACATCTGGCGCTACAACAACGGAGCGACGATATCGCACGACAGCCTGTTTGAATATAACCGTCACCAGAACACGATGACGAGCGTAAAGGTAGGGGCGGAATACTATTTCAAGAACAACGCCTCGTTGATGCTGTCGTACACTTTTAATGGAGGCAAGCGGACACGGTTCAGCTATATAGATGCCGACGACATACTGAACAGCGGACAATATGACTATCGCCAGACAGATACGAACTTCACCAAACGACTGAACCAGACGGCGTACCTGCTTTTTATCAAGAAATTTGAAAAGAAAGACCAGCAGTTGACCTTAGACCTTACATACACCCACAGACACGGCACAGGCGGTGGCGGGCAGTGTATGAGGTATGACGTGGACAGCATAGACCAAGACAACTACTACTGGAGAGTGACCGACAACCTGAGAGGCGGAAACTCGCTGAACGCTAAGTTGGACTACACACATCCTTTTGCGGACCGATTCAAACTGGAGGTCGGTTATGAAGGATTGCTGAACCAAGGGCTGCTTAAGTCGGACTACTATTTAAACACCCACGACACGACGAACGCCCTCGACGCGCAATCGTCGGTGAACGAGGACTACAGGCAGCAGATACATGCCATATATGCCACCTTCGGAGGGACGATAGTGAAGAACCTCTCGGCGCAGGTGGGATTGAGAGGAGAATATTCCAGTGTAAAAGGAGTGGACTACTACCACAACAACCACGTGATGGTTGATACATTCTACATGCAGCTGTACCCAACGGTACACCTTTCGTATAACATCACCGACAAGCAGAGCATACAGCTGAGCTACAGCAAGAGAGTGAGGAGACCGAGAATGCAATCACTGGACGCCTACATCAACATCAGGCAAGGCAAGGAGATGAGTTTCGGCAATCCACAACTCAACCCAGAATACACACACGCACTGGAGCTTTCTTATAACGTAGGGTTCAAGCAGACCAACATCTTCACTTCGCTCTATTTCCGTCAGACCGACCACAAGATGACAATGTACGGCTTCGTTTGGGATTCGGCATCGGCAGCATATTATGCACCATGGATGTTATACAACTCAGACTACGACGGCTATTGGGCCTCGACGTGGCAGAACCTGGGAAAGGGCATCAACTACGGAATGGAAATAATATGGGACCAGCAGATACTGAAATGGTGGAAGATGAACCTGAGCGTAAACCTGTATGGCGAATATATCGAAGGTACGGCACTGCTGGACAACAAGAGCGACAACTCGTTCAGGGTGAGCGGCAAACTGAGTTCGTACATGAACCTGCCAAAAGACTGGGCGATACAGTTTTCGGGACAGTTCAGACCAGGATTCCACGACCTGCAGACCACGATGATAGGGTCGGTGTGGTTTGACTTGGCGGTGAAGAAAGACGTGCTGAAACGTCAAGGAACCATCAACCTGAGGGTGAGCGATGTGTTCTGTACCGGACGTTATGGACACACCACGGTAAACGAGCAAATGAACAGAGTGTTCAGAGGCAACCGCATAGCACCCACCATCACGCTGGGATTCTCCTACAAGATAAACAACGGACTTAAACAGGAGAAGAAGCAGACCACGACGGACACGGATGCGTACGATATGGAATAATTGTTGATTGCGTTATTGAGTGAATTTGTTAATGTGTTAGTGTGTGATTGCCTGAATGCCTGAATGCTTGAATCATAGTGGAGAGGTTTTCGACCCGGTGAGGCGGAAATGGGTTGCATTGACACCCGAAGAGGGGGTGCGTCAGGCGGTAATAAAATACTTGCATGAAGAGAAGAAATACCCATACGAGCTGATGCATGTGGAAGGATGCATAACGCTCAACGGAATGAGCAAAAGATGCGATGTGGTGGTGTATGACGTGGAGATGAAGCCGAAGATGATAGTGGAGTGTAAAAGAGCAGATGTGGCAATCACACAGAAGGTGGCAGACCAGGCATGCAGATACAACACAGTACTACGAGTACCATGGCTACTGCTCACCAACGGAAAACAAAGCTTGATGTTGAAAGTGACGGAAGAGTCGACACTACAACAGGTTGCCGAAATACCTGAGTGGATGGAATTGCAGAAACCATAAAACCAAGAGATTTGACTATGCAGAAGACACTTACCATAAACTACCAAGAATATTCTTCAGCCCAAGAATTAAATGCAAAAGACCGCGAGCTGATGGAAGCAGCACGCAAGGCCACCGAAACGTCATACTCACCCTATTCTAAATTCAGAGTAGGAGCAGCCGTGCGGCTTGGCGACGGAGAGATCGTGACAGGCAGCAATCAGGAGAACCTGGCATATCCGTCGGGGTTATGTGCCGAGAGAGTGGCGTTGTTCACAGCCTCAGTACGGGCTGGAGAGAAATGTGTGGTAGAGACCTTGGCAATAGCGGCTATAGATAGCAATGGCAGAGTTGCAGAAGCCTCTCCCTGTGGAGCCTGCCGCCAGGTGATGATCGAGCAGGAGCAACGGCAAGGCAAGCCATTGAGGACATTGGTGGCACTTGGAGATGGACGGGTGAGGGAATACAACAGCGTGGCCGACCTCCTGCCATTTGTATTCGCCGCCGAGTTTTAGGCGTAGATTACAATATCCCAGCACTTTACAATTTAACCGATACTTTTTTTTAAATAAAAAGAGTGTCAGTCAAGTTTTTATTAGTACTTTTGCACGCTTAAATAAGAATATTAACAAGTAACAAACACTATAAAATGGGAGCAATAGGAAGCATTAGAAAACACTCAGGAATTGCCGTGACCATTGTGGGTCTTGCTATCGTAGCCTTCATCATAGGCGACTTGCAGAAGAACCGCGGAGCGGGACAGTTTGAGGTGGCCAAAATCGGCAAAGCCACATTCACCATCCAGACCTTCAACGACAAATATGAAGAGCTGAAAACCAACTATATGCGCAACCAAGGCATAGACCAGATCCCGAACGACGTGGAATACCGTCTGAGAGAGCAGGTATGGCAGAGTATGGTTGAAGATACCCTGATGGGCACTGAGTACAAGAAACTGGGACTCGCCATCTCGGAAGACGAGGCCAGCTCGATGATGTATGAAGACGGAGCCTACACCCACCCGTACATGCGTCAGTGGTTTACCGACCCCAGCACAGGTCAATACAACGCACAGGCAGCAGCAAGATATTTCCGCGACGGATTCGACCAGCTCGAGCCGGAGATGCAGCATGACATACTCGCCATGCGCCACGAAGTGGAAAGCAACCGTCTGCAGGAAAAATACAACCATCTTATCAGCAATGGCTTCTATGTGCCGACAGCCATGGCACAGGATGAGGCCAAACTGGCAGGCAGCCGCTCGGACGCTGTAGTAGCCATGGTTTCGTATCAGACCGTGAGCGAGGAGAACTCCAATCCCACAGACGAAGACTACAAGAACTACTTCAACGAACATCGCGCAGAGATAGAGACCGGCTTGGGATTGCGTATGTATAACGAGATCCGCAAAATCGAGTACATCACCTACCCCATCGTTCCGTCGGCAGAGGACCTTTCGAAGATCGCAGAAGAGGTGGACACCATCTGGCAAGAGTTCCAGACCGTTGAAGACGCCAATATCTCGGAGTTTGTCTATGGCAACTCTAAACCCGCCCAGAGTTATGACACCACCTACGTGAAAGCATCGCAGGTGAGAGGTTTGGACACCCTGATTGAGAAGACCGCAGTAGGGGGATTTATTTCACCCCGCCAGATTGGCACCGAGTGGGTTATGGCGAAAGTCATGGGTTCGTCCATGCGTCCAGACAGCGTACGCGCCAGCGTGGTGCTGATACTTAACAGCACAGCCGGACTTGAGAGTGTGACCCGCACCGAAGAAGAGGCCAAGATGGTGGCAGACACCGTGGAGATGCTCCTCAAGGCTAAAGATGTCAATGTGGAAGATGTTGTGGCACGTTACTCAGACGACCCCCAGAAGAACAACAATAAAGGCGACATGGGATGGGCACTTGACGGCACCACCTATGGATTCCTCAACGAAGATATCGTGAACACGCCCGAAGGCGGAGTATTCACATACAAACGTCCTGACAACCTGGGATATGTGGTAGTGAAGGTGACGGGCAAAACAACGCCCAACCGCAAATACCGTATAGCCAAGGTGGTTCGCGAGATCGCGCCCAGCAACACCACCAGCACGCAGATTTACAACAAAGCCAGCTGGTTCATCGGCCAGAACCGCACCGAAGAAGAGCTCACCGCTTCGGCAGCCAGCGAGAACCTGTCAGTAAGAGAAGCCATGACAACGCCTATGATGGCACAACTGCCTGGACTTGACAACTGCCGTAGCATCATGCAGTGGGCCTTTGACAAGAAACGCAAGGTTGGCGATGTTTCGGAAGAGGTTTATTCATGCGGAGACAACTATGTGGTGGTAGCCCTCAAGGAAGTCTACAACAAGAAAAACCTGACTGTAGAAAAAGTGCGCAACGACATAGAACCGCAAGTTCGTCTTGAAAAACGCGCCGAGTACCTTATGGCACAAGCTGGAGAGGCCGCTAAGTCGACCAAAGACATTGCAACACTGGCAACCAAGCTTGGCACCACCGTGGACACCCTCACCAACATAGGAGTAAGAGACTATTACCTTGGACGTTATGGCATGGAGCCCAAAGTGCAGGCTCATATAGCCATGTCGAAACAGAACGAGGTGGCAGGTCCTATCAAGGGAGCACAGGGAGCTTACTTTGTGAAGGTCATAAACCGTCAGGCAGACGACCGTAACGATGTGGAAAGCCTGAAAGCCACTATGGCACGCGACTACAGCCGCAAGCAGTCGAGCGCAATGCAGGTGCTCCAGAACGCCACCAAGATTAAGGATAACCGTAGCCGTTTCTTCTAATAAAAAAGATGGCATTCAAAAAAATAAAGCAATTCGTGAAGGGCGTGGCCGATTGGTTACGCCCTTTGCGTTCAATTCTCTCGGACAAGGCAGGGGAACTTCCTTTCACGAAAAGGATGCAACTCCTGTTTTCCAAGATGAAGAGAAAGCAGAGGCTTGTTGTAATGGATGCCGAGAACTACCGAGAGCACTGGTCGTTCAGGCTTTCGGCCCTCAATCTCTTTGTGGGCATAGGCATCGTTGGCATATTGCTTATGATTATCACCTTCCTTCTTATAGCCTTCACACCGCTGCACAATATCATCCCCGGCTATACCAATGGAGATATGATAGAACAGACCTACCACAACGTAACGGTACTAGATTCGATAGAGACTAAGGTACGCTATCAGGAAGATATGATGGCAGTGTTAAGTTCCATTGTCGCAGGCAAGGAGATAGTCGACACTGCCGAGAACAACGAAGGTGATGGAGAAAAGGTGGTGGGAGTAGCAGACAAACGGAGCAAAGCAGACAGCCTGCTCCGCGAAGAAATAGAACAAGATAGACTTGAGAGCAAGTCGACCAACCTCAACGAAAAGAAGCAACCAGCAAACTCAGGACAACTCTTCTTTCCCCCCACCAAAGGCAAGATATTGAGTTCGTACGATGCCAAAGGAGGACACTGGGGAGTGGATGTGGCAGGAAATATCAACGACATCATCAAAGCGGCAGCACCAGGGACAGTGGTTTATGCTGGATTCACCGTCGACGACGGATATGTAGTGGCAGTGCAGCACCCCGGCAATATAATAACCATGTACAAACACAACAGTGCCCTCTTGAAACACAACGGAGACATGGTGAGAGCCGGCGAGCCAATAGCATACATGGGACACTCGGCAGGATCGGGGACACCACACCTTCATTTTGAGCTCTGGATAAACGGCAAAACTGTAGACCCGCTTTCATATATATCTTTTTAAGAAACTGTTTTGAATTTATTCAATGACAATATTACAGCCTCTTGTTGGTGCTTTTTCAACCGTTTTTCGGTTACAATGCCACCACATTGCGCCCTCAAAAAAGTTTAAAAATCCCTCAGCAATAGTCAATAATCTTTTTCATCAACAAATTCAAAACAGTTTCTAAAGGGTCGTTACTTTTTTATAAGTTATTCAACACGTGAAACATATCGCCATATTAGGTTCCACTGGCTCTATCGGTACACAGGCACTCGATGTCATACGATGGCACCCCGATGAGTATGCAGCCGAGGTACTGTGTGCAGGGTCGAACGTGGAGCTGCTCATAAAGCAGGCTCTTGAATTCAAACCCAACGCGGTGGTTATTGCCGATGAGACGAAATACAACACACTGCGCGACGCATTATCGAACGAGGAGATCAAGACCTACGCCGGAGCCGAGGCGATGAGTGACGTGATGAATATGGAATCGCTAGACATGGTACTTGCCGCCATCGTTGGATTTGCCGGACTGAGACCCACGTTGAAGGCGATAGAAGCAGGGAAGACGATAGCACTGGCCAACAAGGAGACCATGGTGGTGGCAGGAGGAATAGTGACAGACACGGCAGCGCGACATCACGCACCGATACTGCCTGTAGACTCAGAGCACTCAGCCATATTCCAAAGTCTAGTAGGAGAGTTTTCTCCAGTTGAAAAAATACTACTTACGGC
Source organism: uncultured Bacteroidota bacterium (assembly GCA_902774845.1). Lineage (GTDB taxonomy): Bacteria > Bacteroidota > Bacteroidia > Bacteroidales > P3 > Colimorpha. Next base: position 163,777 of record CACYJU010000001.1, on the reverse strand, counting down.
ATCGGGAGGTCCATTCTATGGCAGAAGTCGAGAGAGCCTGGAAGGAGTCACCCTTGAGGAAGCCTTGAAGCATCCGAACTGGTCGATGGGCCGAAAGGTTACTATCGATTCAGCAACGCTGATGAACAAAGGACTGGAGGTGATAGAAGCACGATGGTTGTTTGACGTGCCAGCTGAGAAGATACAGGTTGTAGTACACCCCCAGTCGGTGATACATTCTATGGTGCAGTTTGAAGACGGCAGCGTGAAAGCACAACTCGGGATACCATCGATGAAGACGCCGATACAGTACGCTTTCAGTTTTCCGAAAAGAGTCAGCAGTCCGTTGCCACGACTGGATTTCGCCAAATACGGACAGCTTACCTTCGGAGAACCTGATACCAAGACATTCAGATGCCTAGACCTTGCCTATTCAGCAATAGCGAAAGGAGGCAATATGCCGTGTATCATGAATGCAGCAAACGAGGTGGCAGTGCAAAAGTTCATAGACGGACATATCAGATTTCTCGACATAGCCGACTTTGTAGAACGGCGCATGCAGACCGCCACATACATAGCCAAACCGTCACTCGACGACCTCTTCGAAACGGACAGAGAGGTAAGAAACAGTGAGCAATAATCAGGCGGTACAATATAGACTCAACCTATACCATATAAACCACTATAACTTAATATGAAATTCTTAGCATTTTTTCTCAGCCTTTCGCTGCTTATCATAACCCATGAATTCGGACATCTGGGATTGGCCAAACTATTCAAGACAAGAGTGCGCCGGTTCTATATGTTCTTCAACTGGAAGTTTTCCATCTTGAAAGCCAAGAAATTTGACGGGAAATGGCATTTTCTGTTCTTCAACGCAACCACACCGAAAGAATGGGAAGAGAAAGAGCCCGACAATACGTTGTGGGGATTAGGATGGATACCACTTGGCGGCTACTGTGACATAGCAGGCATGATTGACGAAACCAAGAAAGCCGAAGATCTGGAGAAAGAGCCACAGCCTTGGGAATATCGTTCAAAACCAGCCTGGCAAAGGCTCCTGATTATCTCGGGAGGAGTGTTGGTGAACTTTTTATCAGCCCTGTTGATTTACACCTGTATCTTTGCACATTGGGGCAAAGACGAACTGCCGTTGCGCAATGCAACGCTTGGATATGAATATCACCAAATATTGCTTGACGAAGGGGTACAGAACGGTGATATAATATATGCTGTAAACGGCGAAGAGATGTATGACTACGCAGTGTTGCAGAAGCGGCTGCTGCTTGAAAAGACACCAGAGCTCACCATCAAGCGAGGAGACAGTCTTTTCACCATGCAACTCTCAGACAGTTTTATAGACAGAGTGCTGCAAGAGCGCCCAGATGCATTGATAACCAATATCTGCTCACCGTTTGTGGTGAAAGACTTTGTGCCAGGTTCGATGGCCAGCAGAGCAGGCATAGAGATAGGAGACAGTGTGGTCAGTATCAACGGAGAGGAGATGGTTACCTTCAGTATTATCAGCGCCGCGTTAAGTGAACATGCTGGCGATTCAATAACGATCGGTTTGTTCAGAAACGGTGATTTTAAAGAGGTGACGATGAAGGTGCCTTCAAGCGGCAAGATAGGAGTTCAACTGAAAACCCCGCTTGAAGTATTCCCTGTTGAACATAAGTCATACAATATCTTACAAGCGATACCCGCTGGCATTTCGCACGGGTGGGAGACCCTCACTACTTACGTATCGAGCCTCAAGCTGCTGTTCACCAAGAACGGAGCGCAGAGTCTTGGCGGATTCATCTCGATAGGCAGCATCTTCCCCGAAGTGTGGAGTTGGCAAGCCTTCTGGAACATTACAGCCCTGCTGGCCTTAATACTGGCCTTCATGAATATCATACCAATTCCAGGATTGGACGGAGGACACATATTATTCACCCTGTGGGAGATAGTGACGCGGCGTAAACCCAGTGACAAATTCCTCAACATAGCGCAGAACGTGGGAATGGCTTTGCTGCTTGCGTTGTTGGTGCTCGCCAACGGTAATGATATCTGGCGATTGATTCAAGGACTGTTTTGATGATGCGTGAATGCGTAAGATAGACCGACATATACTGCGATCGTTCATCGGCCCACTGCTGCTGACCTTCAGCATAGCTGTCTTCGTGCTGTTGATGCAGTTTGTATGGAAGTATATCGACGATATGGTTGGCAAGGGGCTTAGCGTAAGTGTGATAGCCGAACTGCTCTTCTATGCATCTGCAACGTTTGTGCCGATGGCGCTACCCATAGCAGTGCTTTTTGCCTCAATCATGACGATGGGGAACTTCGGCGAAAAGTACGAACTGATAGCGATGAAAGCAGGAGGCATCTCTCTACGTAGGGCCATGATGCCTATGGCAGTAGTGGTGACTCTATTAACATTCGTGGCGTTCTATTTCGCCAACAACGTGCTTCCGGCAGCCACACTGAAATATCGAATGACGCTGTATGATGTGACACGAAAAAAACCTGCTGTCAACATCAGACCTAGTGAATACTACAGTGAGATCGAAGGATATGTGATCAGAATCAACGAGAAGGACCAAGAAACAGGCGTTTTAAAAGACATAATAATCTACGATCATACACAGAGGCCGACACAATCGTCACTGATCTTAGCAGAAAGCGGAACCATGCAGACCAGCGCAGACGGACAATATCTGCTATTCACATTGTACAACGGACACTCTTACACCGAAGAGGTAGAAGAATCGAACCGAGAATCAAGACCCTTTACCTCAGTCGATTTCAAAGAGCAGGTGATAACGTTTGACCTTTCGTCGTTTGCCTTTGATAAATCTGACAAAGAAAGTTTCCGCTCAAACTGCCAGATGATGAACGTGGTGCAGCTGGATTCCACAACACGCCGAATTAAAGCTGACGCGGTTCAAAGATATAAAGACTTCACGGCTTCGACAATGTTGAAACTGGCATTATATAATCGATATAGCCAACTGAAAGAGAAAGGAAGCAAGGACGTCTGCAAGGCCACCCCGTTCAATTTCGAAAAAGCGGTGAACGATTTAGACACCGAGAACAGATTGAGAACTCTTAACCGGGCGAGGGCCATAGGAGACCAAATATTAAGCGACTATAGAGTTTATACACAGGTTATGAAGTCGGACGGCGAGTATCTGGCACGTCATTATGTTGTCTGGTATCGCAAATACACATTCTCCATAGCTTGTATAGTACTGTTCCTTGTAGGAGCGCCTTTTGGATCGATAGTCCGCAAAGGAGGTCTGGGAATGCCGTTGGTAGCATCGGTGCTGTTCTTTGTGCTTTATTATGTAATTGACATGATTGACGAGAAGGCTGTGCGAGGATGTGCGATAAACGAATACGGAATGTGGATTGCCACGCTGGTGTTTATCCCTATCGGGATATTCTTAACGGTGTACGCCACAACGGATGCGTCACCAAACAACTCACGGTGGTATATAAGAATGAGAGAAAAACTAGGGAAAATACGACCGAAACGGAAGAAAAACAATCAGGCAGATTACAAGAAGGACTGATTATATTATACGGATTTTATGATGATTATATAATCTTGATATAATATTTTACAGGTTTTTTGTGATGATGTGAAAAAAGTTTGTACTTTTGCAAACTCAAATTGTGGGGTTGACTAAGTAGCTCAGCAGGTAGAGCACATCCCTTTTAAGGATGGGGTCCTGGGTTCGAATCCCAGCTTAGTCACAGAAAGACAAGGGACAAAACGCAATGCTTTATAGCGTAGACTAAGTAGCTCAGCAGGTAGAGCACATCCCTTTTAAGGATGGGGTCCTGGGTTCGAATCCCAGCTTAGTCACAGAAAAGAGGAACCGGAGGTTAAGACGTCCGGTTTTTTTTATGGCAGAAATCCATTATCTCAAACAGATGTCACGACTGCAGCTTATAGTAATCTTCTCACTGATAGGGCTAATGCCCTTGATAGGTTATTGCCAGCAGTCAAAAGAGCAACTAGCCCAATACTATTTCAACAATGGGGAGTTCAAGCAGGCGATAGAGGTGGCCGAACCGCTATACAAAAAGACTTCGAACAAATATTACTACCAGATGCTGTACCGCTCTTATGTAGGACTGGAAAACTACAAAGAAGCCGAGCGACTGGTAGATTCTCGCATGAGGAAAAATCCCAACGAACTATACCTCCACGTAGACCTAGGAAAACTATATGCAGCGCGAAACGACAACAAGAAAAAGCAGAAATCCTATGACGAAGCCCTGGGGAAACTGAAATACGACCAAAGGCAGATAACAGAACTGGTGGACGCATTCGTGTCGGCGAACGAATATGAATATGCAGCAAAATGCTACCTTAAGGTTCGCGAGATAACAAAAAACCAATTCCTATACCTCAATGAACTGAACTCGATATACGCCACGATGGGCAATTACGAGGCAATGACGCAGGAGTACATGAATTTGTTGGACTATTCACCAGGCTCGATAAATTCAGTACAGATCTCACTACAGCGAAACCTAAGCCAAGCATCAGGAACAGAACTGGCCGACGGGCTGCGCCGAGCACTGGTTTCAAGAATTCAGAAAGACCCATCGAACCAGACCTACCTACAAATGATGATTTGGTTTTCACTACAGGAAAAAGACTTCGAGTTTGCGATGACACAAGCCAAGGCTGTGGATGCCCGGTTTACTGAAGAGGGTGGAACTCTGGTAAAAAAGGTTGCTGACATAGCTAAAAACAACGAAGCTTATGGCTTTGCAGAAGATGGTTACAACTATCTGATGAAAAAAGGCAAAGAGCATCCACTATATTACGAATCAGAGGTTGGCCTCCTAGAGGTGAAGTTCTTGAGGCTCGACCGCAACTATGCATTATCGCCAAAAGAATACAAGTCACTGAAACTCGACTACGAAAAAGTTATAGGCGAATTGGGCAAGAATACACAGACATTGCGGTTGATGCGCAACTATGCACAGCTGACAGCCTATTACGGCAACGAAGTGCAAACCGCAGCAGATATGCTCTACGACGCATTGGAGATTCCAAAGTTGCCGACACAAGACGAAGGGGAAGTCAAACTAGAGCTGGGCGACCTGCTGCTGTTTGCCGGCGAGGTGTGGGATGCCTCTCTATTATATATGCAGGTGGAAAAGGCAAACAAGAACGACATCATAGGATCGCAAGCAAAATTACGAAACGCTCGACTGTCTTATTTCACACACGAATTCGAATGGGCAAAAACCCAGCTGGATGTATTAAGAGGAGCGACGAGCAAGCTGGTAGCCAACGACGCAATGGAGTTGTCGTTGTTGATAAGCGACAATATGGAAGATGACAGCACCTACACCACGCTTGAACAATACGCCACCGCCGACCTTCTGCTTTACCGCAATATGCTTGATTCAGCGTGGGAGGCCTTCGACGATATAGAACATCACACCCTCTCCCACCCCATTCTGGACGATGTGTTGCTACAAAAAGCCAAAATACGCGTTAAACAAGGGCGGTATGCAGAAGGTGACGAGATACTTCAAAAACTTATAGACTTCTATGGTGACGGACTCCTCGCCGACGACGCCTTGATGATGTCTGCACAGTTAAACGAGAAGCAGCTTGGGAACCCCGCAAAAGCCAAGGAGATGTATGAGAAGTTGATACTGGATTATCCAACAAGTCTCTATACCGAACAGGCACGTAAACGGTACAAGGAGCTGAAGAAAGAGTAAAAACTATTTAGCGTAGCGGGAATAGATGGCCTCCATAGTGTCAACATTCTTTTCCCAATCGTAAAGCCGCAGCACTCGCTGCCGACCTGCTTTGCCCATAGAGGTGCGTAGAGAATCGTCAGTAAGGAGTTTATAGAGCGCTTGAGCGGCAGAGTGAACATCCTCAACGGGAACAATCAAACCTGTGACACCGTCATCAACGACCTCCTTAAAGCCGTCGGCATTGGATGTGACCACAGGACACTCACAGGCCATGGCCTCGACCGCGACGACACCGAAACTCTCTCGACGTGAGAGCGATACCGCCACATCAAACGAGGAGTAGAGTGCTGGCAGTTGTTCGTTGGGAATGTAGCCCAGGAACTGCACTTTGTCGCTGACTCCAAGGGTGTTGCACAACTCCTGAAGAGTTTCGTGCTGAGGACCTGTACCAGCTATTTTCAGCAACAGGTTGCGGTCGGGCGCCATCTGACAGAGTTCGGCAAAAGCCTTTATCAGGATATCTATGCCATAGACAGGACGTAGGGTTTTGACATTGCCGATAACGAAACTAGTTTTTGGTGTTTCTGAGGATTTGACGGGTGCAAACCTATTCACATCGACGCCAAACGGAGTTATGGAGATATCTTTGTCGGTATATTTCCTTGTTTCATCCGCCATACAATGGCTGGTGGAGAGGATAGTGTCGGCTTTTCGGAAAGTGTAACGAAGGAGACGACGGTACAGTCCACCGGCGTTGGGGTACTCATAGACATCGCTACCCCATACGGAAACTATGAAGGGATGGAAGCCAGACAAAGCTCCAATCAATCCATAGCTCGACGCATAATGTGCATGTAGTATGTCGGGTTGGAACTCCTTGATTTTACGTTTTGCAGCAGAAAGGCCGCCAATGTACTGTATTTTGCCGTTTATCCATTGACGTTTGCGAGAGATGTCCTCAAGCGAATAGTCACAACTGTAGATGGTGAGATTCGGAATGCCCTCGTAGGGTGTGGTATCGCTTTTGAGAAGTCCGAACATAAAGACCGTATGCCCACGATGGCACAAAGAAGTGACCCAACGGCGGGTATGGATGCTGATAATCTCGGAAAGAATGAATATTCGCATATATCAATGGGTGTAAGAATTCACTTCGGTCAGCGAGTCGGCAACTTGTCTGGCACGAGCCTGCCAAGTGTGGGAGGGGGCTATGGAGAGCATCTTGTCGCGGAAGGCAGTGAGCAACGAAGAGTCGCGGGACAGGGAAGCCAACGTGGAGCACACTTCGTCAACGGAATTGTTACAAACCACCCCTACCCCATTGCGTTTGACAAACGAACCAGTCCAAGTGTCGGAAGGAGCAAACACCGGCATAGAGTAGCCCATCGTGTCGAAAAGCTTGTACGGCACTGCAAACTTGGTATAGTCGTTGGTGAAAAACATGGAGAAAAGGTCAGCTCCTGCGTAGAGTTCATCCAGACCTGAGCCATACTTATGGACAATATTTATATTGTCGGAAAGGAGTGGCTCGTAGATATCCGTCACCGCACGCCATTCGTCAGGTCGGCAGCAGACAGTAAGTGATACCTCAGGGGTTTGAGCCACAGCCTTGAAAAGAGTACGCATATCATATATACCTCCGATCCCTCCGATGTAAAGCAGCCGCAGGCGGCCATCGAAAACATGAGTATTAGAGGGGTGCAGTTCACACCCAGCCGGCAATTCCTCGACCTTGCGAGTGAACGAAAACGGTATGTGCTGCAACATCTCAAACGAAGGGAGAAAGAGCACATCGAGTAATTTGGAGTACTGGGTTAAGTCGTAGCGGTAGAAATATTTTGCGACACGCTGCTTGAAGTCCTTGTTCTTATTAATGAAACACCAATGTATATCGCGATAGAAAAGACCGATGGGAATATCGTGTTTCTTGCAGAAAGAAAAAAACGGGAAGTCGAGGAACGGATGAGTTGGCAAGTGGTGACTTTCCGTAAGCAGGGTTGGCATGGTGGATGACTCACTGTAGAGAAAATCGTATTTAACCCCATTACAGATGTTGCGTTTGATGGCTGCAATCTGCCGCTTGCGGTCGGCAGCACACCCTTCGATGACATCTACGGTATAGCCTATGTCGCTGAACGCCTTCTGCAACTTCACCGGACGTATCTGGCTGGCAGAGTGGAGCGTCGGGTCGATGTGCAGCGGCACATGGAATATCATACGCGCAGGTGCGTTGGTTTTCGTGTCGGTCATTTTGTATGTCGTTGAAAAAGATAACCCTTTAACTCTTTAAGGAATGTACGGTTGAAGAACCAATAAATAAGTAGATATACAACGCCAAAGAGAGCTATCAGGGCGAGCTGTAGATAAAAGTTAACACAAAAATGGAGCATCAAAGCCGAAAAACCTGCCGCAATCACCGCAGCTATGAAAGCGAAGGCGATGGCCCCCACATAATGCCGCAGGGTCAACTGAATCATCTTATAAACCATCATGCGCCAGTAGGCGACCATGAAGACCGCTGCGAGAGCCACCTGTATATAGGCGAGAATCTGGATATCGAAAAGACACGCAACGTATGTGGCTGCAAACGTGAACACAACACGAATGATGGTCCAATAGAAGCCCAAGTCGGTACGTCCCAAGGAAATCATCAGTATGGAGGCAGGGTTGCCTATCGACTGGAAGAAACCCCACAAAGAAAGCACGCGGACAAACCATGCCACCGCAATTTTGTCCTGTCCGTAACACAACAAAGTCAGCGGATCAGCAAAGACAAACAAGATTGCGAAAACGGGAACATTCAAGAAAGACAGGATGTTGAGAATCTTTCTATATGATAGTCGCATACGCTCCTTGTCGTCTTGAAAGCGAGCGAAGGCAGGTGCGGCCACCGAGGTGACCATTGGATTTATGACCTGGACGACCTTCATGACCAACTCTTTCGCCAAGTTATAGACACCCAGCAGCTCCTGTCCGAAAAAACGACCAATAAGAAATATATCGGCCTTTGCTGCCATATAATCAATAACTTGCATGCCGAGCTGATAACCTCCTATTTTGAAGAGGTCGGTAATTTCGGACGGCTTGAAATGGAAAAGTATGCGATATTTTCTTATACCCGAGACAGTGTATATGCCTTGCATGATGACGACCTGAAGCAGGGTACCATAGACAATGCTATAAACGCCGTAACCCCTGACAGCCAGCACAACCGTGAGCACAGCACCCACGAAGGTGCTGGCAATATTGACTATGGATATGAATTTGAAATCAAGCTCCTTGGACTTGAACGTGAAGAACATCTTGCCAAAGGAAGATATGACCAACTGAAGTCCTATTAGAGGGATTATCTTGTTAAGCTCCGGTTCGTGGTAATAGGTTGCAACCAGCGGCGTTGCAGCACAAAGAACTGCATAGACAGCACAACTTAAGATAAGGTTGAGCCAGAAGACAGAAGAGTATTGCTTTCGAGTAATATCCTGCTTGTGGATAAGCCCCGTGGCAAGTCCCATATTGGCAAAAATCTCGGTGAACCCGAGCACCATGGTGGCAATGGCAAGGAGACCGAAATCGCTTTTGGAGATAAACCGCGCAACGATGAAAAGCTTCAACATCTGGAGAATAGCCACCGTAGCCGTTCCCACACCGTTCCATTTCACGCCGCCAACGGCTTGTTCCTTCAACGACATAAAGCTCCTTTCTTTACATTTTCAACATGGCAGGCATAGCTGACCATGAACACAAACAAAAGATACTGACCCCAGAGAAACAATGAAGAACTGGGAGCAAAAAGAAGGAAGAGATAGAAGACAGGAAGAATCCAGAACTCGTTGCGACCAGCATGTGCCATTGTCCGCATAATATAGGCTATCAACAAGATATAGGCCAAAAACGGCACAAGTCCAGAGGTGAGCAATATCTGGAGAAGGTAGGAATGTACGTTTGTGAGCCCATGCAAAAGGTCACGGTTGTCTTGCAACGAAAAGTAGTAACGATCGCCCCAGATGCCAAACCCCAAACCATAAGAATCAAACAGCGAAGAAAAAGCTCCAGAATAAAGATGAAACCGATAACCGAGAGTATTATCAGCGACAAGCAGATAAATTCCGACAGCCACTACGCCCAATGCAACTAATAAAAAAATTTTCCAATACCGAATGACCCACTTGCGGAACATAAATAGCAGAAACAACGCTTCGGCGACTATGGCAGTACGGCAGGCAGACATAACAAATACAGTTGTTGCCAAAACAACAAGCAAGGCATCGACCCACAGCTTTGAATCTGTACAAAAAACCCTACGGTATGAAAGACAATAGAGCAATGCCAAAGCAACAAGTACAGCATAGTCGTTTGGGTTGTGACTTAAGCCGCTTGCAGAGCAAATCGGTATCGATAAGGATGCTGAATCAGGCATGTGCCATCCGGTGGAGAACTCTATGCAACCCATAAAAAACATAGCCGCAATATATGCCATACTCAGCCAATAAAAAAGCTTTAATGACTGCGTCGTATCATACGTTGCAAATGTCAGCAATGAGTAAATGAACAAGCCAATTATCAAGAAGTCGATGAAGCCACTGTCCGTAGCGAATGTCAAATATGGGAAAGATACAACAAATGTTACAACCGAATAAACCAATAGATAGAGCAATGTCAGGTAATACACCTTCGGCTGCCTACGACGGAGAAATATGAACGAGAGGCCAGCTGCAACCAACGAGAGTACTCTTACCAATACCAGCTTTTTGGAGAAAAGAAACAGATAACCAGCTCCCCATGCCGACAAGCACAGCAATGCCAAAATAACATCAATGGCAACTATGCGATATCTATTCTCGGCCAATGTCATTCTACCGTTTTTTTTAGATTTGTCACCAGCAACGAGAATGCAGCGGCAGCACAAAACGAGAACACCAAAGAAAACAGAAAAGTCACCGCCCAATGCATAGGTTTGGGAGAAGATGCCACATAGGGGTGGTCTATAATGTCGGCAACGAAAAGAGTGTCAATACCATCCCAATGATAGTCTGCCACACTTGCTTCAGCAAGACTTCCACCGGAAATCCTCTCAACTATAGATGACGGATAGTTGTCGTAAGTCTGTTTCATCAAAACCAACGCATCAGACATCACAAGCAATCCAGCCAATGTATCGTCAGCATAAAGATGTAGCAGCATCGTGTGCTGAGGAGTTTCGTAGAATTTGAAAACAGAGTGGAAATTGTCTTTTGTAAGCATGCCTCGCGAACAGCTTATCAATTTGTTTTCGAATTCTTCGCTTTCAAGTACCCGACGTGTCTTATAACACGGATTTATTGATGCCTTTGAGGTCTCTCCTGTAACCATTTGGACAGGATAAACTTCCGCGACAATATCATAATGCAAATAGGTCGGGACGGTCAGAATCCTTGCCACGAAAATAATTGCCGTAAGGCACAAACCAATGATATAGAATAGTTTTGATTTGAAAACGGACAATATGGAATATCCTGTATCGGTCATTTATTTTTAAAAATCAAGCTTGAATTATAGACTGCAAAGATACGGAAACTATTGAACACTGCGATTTTTTGAAATAAATTAGTATTTTTGCAAACATGATGTACGCAATCGCAGCCGCTGTAATAATCGCAGCCGAGCTTATTTATTTCGCTATAGCCAAACATTTTGGCATAATGGACTGTCCAAACGAACGGAGTTCGCACACACGTCCCACGTTGCTTGGAGGCGGTGTGGTGTTTTTTATCGCCATCCTTTGCTACTCGCTGTTTCACCACTTGGCCTACCCATGGTTTCTCATCGCAACGGCTATGCTGGCGGTGATATGCTTTGTTGACGACCTGCATCCGTTGTCCAGCTTGCTGCGCATGGCAGTGCAATTTGCCGCCACATTGCTGGTGCTCTTCCAGTTCCAGGTATTCGACCTTGCTGTGTGGAAGATTGTCGTAGTGCTGATTATTGCCGTTGGAACCATCAACATCTATAATTTTATGGATGGTGTTAACGGGATGCTGGCGGCCTACTCGCTGGTCGTTCTAGCCACATTGGCATACGTAAACCTTGAAGTGTCGCATTTTGTTGATCAAGACATTATCTGGTTTGCCATCTTGGCGGTGGTGGCCTTCGGTTTTTTCAACTTCCGCAAGAAAGCCTATTGTTTTTCGGGCGATGTGGGAAGTGTAGTAATGGGAGCACTAGTACTGTTTCTGCTGGGGCTGCTTGTACAAGCCACGCCAACCGGGAAGGTGGAGCTGGGATATCTGGTATTCATCGGCGTATATCTGGCAGACGGGGGATTCACGGTGCTGAAACGAATGCTGCGAGGGGAAAACATACTGCTGCCCCACAGAGAGCATCTATACGAGACCCTTTGCAACGAGTGTAAGATACCGCACCTGTATGTATCATCGGGCTACGCATTGGCGCAGTTGGTTATAAACATTCTGTTTTTCGTATTCAGCGACCACACGCTGTATGCCGTGTGTGTGGCCGTAGTGCTGCTTTTCTGCTACAGCGGCTTTTTCTATTTAATAAAACATCATTTACCTCAGAAATGAGGGGTTGACTATGGAGAGGTTCAGCAGTTTATTCAAAACCCTACACACCTGCCAAGCCTGTGAATACGCACTGTTGATTGCAGTGGCTGCAGTGCTGCCCTTCTCCTGGCATATCTCGTTTTACCTCCTAAGCTTACTGGTTATAAGTGCAATAGTATCAGCTATCGTAACCAAGCGGACGGGGGTTCGTAATCTTAGCCGACTTCGTTTCATATCACTTGCGACGATGGGGTTACTCCCATTGGTCTATCTTGCGAGTCTGCTATATACCAGCAATGTGGATGAGGGCAAAGCTGAGGTAATCAGAAAGATGTTACTCCTCGCCTATGCGTTAACGTTTCTTGTATTTGACTGGTCGTTCCTTACCCGCAAGCGGTTACTTGGGATTTTGCAGTTTATGACCGCAGCCCTGATAGCCCGTTTTGCCTTACGATTGGGAGTTTCAACACACAACATAGTGTCGGGCGAGATGCCTATGTCGCAATGTGTGGGGTCCTTCTTTGACCCCATGCATCATGGATACCTGTCGATGTATATTCTTCTGTCTCTGGCATACTTGGTTTACGTCGCCTTACACAAAGAAGAAACCGAACGGCCACATAAAATCCTTGCATACTCCTCATTGATAGTATCCATAATTATCTTGACTGCATATCTGTTCATATTGCAGTCAAGGTCGGGCTTACTCGGTTTGATTCTTCTTACCGTTGGTGTGTTGCATGTGATATTCTTCAAATTACGTCGATATCTGCTTGGAGTGGTTCTATTATCTTGCATTGCAGCGGTTGTGGCTACAATATTACTTGTTGTTCCGACTTCCCAGCATCGACTGTCCGACACTTTGGCAAAAGTGGCAGCACATGACCAATCCGACGAACGATATATTATCTCAAAGGCATCTTTCAACGTAGTCAAGGAGAACATGCCCTGGGGTGTTGGTGTAGGAGACCGCATGGATGAACTTGTGGCCGAATACCAACGCATGGGCGCAGAAAAACAATATTGGCGCAGATATAACCCTCACAACCAGTTTGTCGATACTCTTATGACCACCGGGATCCTCGGACTATTGGTTTTATCGGTCATACTGATTCTTCCCGCCATTGACTGCATTAGGAATAAGAACTACCTTTTTTTGGCGTTTTTATTCATAGTTACACTGTCTGCACTTTTCGAGTCAATCCTGGAACGCCAAATGGGCATAAACTTCTTTTGCTTCCTCTATTGCCTGTTTATGGTTGAGTCAAAAAATAATACCGAACCATGCTAAAACCAGACACAACCATACGTAATGCCCATCGAGAGTCCAACATAGAATTGTTGAGGATTCTGGCGATGTTTATGGTCCTGGTTGTCCATGCCGATTTTTATGCGCTCGGTACACCAACCTACGATCAGCTTTGCAACAAACCCCTTAATGTTTTTGCACGTATATTCTTCGAAGGATGGGCCATAGGTTGTGTGAATATTTTTGTGCTCATCTCTGGCTGGTTTGGAATACGACCGAAACTTAAGAGCTTCTCATCATTCTTATTCCAGTGCATTTTTTTCATAGTAGGCATCTATCTGATTTTTTCAGCCATAGGCTTGGTCGATTTTAATCTGTCAGGGGTAAAGGATAGTTTGATGCTTACAAAATGGTATTGGTTTATCAAAGCCTACATATTTCTGTATATTCTCTCACCTGTTCTTAATTCGTTCATAGGACACACCGAAAAAAAACGATACAAAATACTCTTAATAGCGTTCTTTACGTTTCAATCTATCTTTGGTTGGCTATACAATAGTACGGAGTGGTTTGTTCATGGATATTCCACTATTTCATTTATCGGATTGTATCTCCTTGCCGCATACGTGAAAAAATACACCCCCAAATTTTCCACCCATAACAAAATCCTAGATGTTACTGTTATTGCGGTCATGACAATCTTATTTGCTATTATATCGTACTTTAGCTTAAACCTCCAATATCCTATCTGGGATGCAATGCTTGCATATACCAATCCGATAGTGATTATTATGGCATTATTTTATCTGTTGTTATTCAGCAAGATGAAATTTAACAGCCGCATTGTGAATTGGGTTGCGGCCTCAAGTTTTGCGGTTTTTCTCCTTCATCTTAATCATAGCATAACAGAACCTTTCTTTAAGCCGTTAATACGTTACGTATATGGAAATACCCCTGGTATTTTATGCATACTAGCTATCGGGATTACTTTGGTCGGAATCTTTGTTCTCGCCGTTCTCCTTGACCAAGTTAGGATATTCCTTTGGCACCAGATATGCCGCATAGTCCCAAAAATCAATAAATAAAATAATCGCATATTCAATATCATAATATTCATCCACACATGCTTAATTTCGCACTTATCGGAGCTGCCGGCTATATTGCTCCGCGACACCTCAAAGCTATCGCCGACACAGGAAACAACCTTGTGGCGGCATACGACAAATTCGACAGCGTAGGACGACTTGACAGCTCGTTTCCGCAGTGTGCATTCTTTACCGAGCAGGAACTCTTCGACCGCTTCTGTAACAAGGTAAAGGGGACTGAGAAAAACATCGACTGGCTCTCGGTATGCACACCTAATTACACCCACGATGCTTTTATCCGTTATGGCCTTCGTCTCGGTGCCGATGTCATCTGCGAAAAGCCTGTGGTACTGAATCCATGGAATGTTGATGCCCTTGAAAAAGTAGAGGCCGAAACCGGACACAAGGCATATAACATATTGCAGCTGCGTCTCCACGACCGCATCGCCGACTTGAAGAAAAAAGTCGAGGCGGGTCCTAAAGACAAAGTCTATGACATCGACCTGACATACATCACCTCGCGTGGCAACTGGTACTACACCTCATGGAAGGGCGATGTGCACAAGAGCGGAGGTGTGGCCACCAACATTGGGGTACACTTCTACGATATGCTGCAATGGATTTTCGGACCTGTGCAGGAGAACATAGTGCATGTGATGGACTTTGACCGTGTGGCTGGTTATCTTGGATTAAAGCAGGCAAGGGTGCGCTATTTTTTGAGTATCAACGCCGACTGCCTGCCCGAGAACGCCGTACAGGGAGAGAAACGCACCTACCGCACCCTGAATATCGATGGCGAAGAGTTTGAATTCAGTCAAGGATTCACCGAGCTGCACACCAAGAGCTACGAAGAGATACTTGCGGGACGCGGATTCCGCATCAGCGAGGCGAAACCATGTATCCAGATTGTTCATGACATACGCAATGCGACACCCGTCGGACTCAAGGGCGACTACCATCCGCTTGCAAAACTGCCACTTTCAAAACACCCGTTCGGCTGGGACGATATGAAATTTTAGCATTCAATATATCATTTGTTAACCTTTTAACTCCTTCGGCAAGATGATTCAAATGGTTGACCTACATGGTCAATATCTTAAAATAAAAGACGAGGTTGACAGCGGTATCCGTGCGGTAATCGATAGTTGCGCTTTTATCAATGGACCTCAGGTGAAGGACTTTACCACCCACCTAAGCGACTATATGGGTGGCTGTCATGTGATCACCTGTGCTAACGGCACCGATGCACTACAGATTGCACTTATGGCACTTGGATTAAAACCAGGCGACGAGGTGATCGTTCCGGCCTTTACCTACGTGGCTTCGGCGGAGGTGATAGGGCTGCTGCAGCTCACCCCGGTAATGGTTGATGTTGACTATGACACATTCAACATCTCTGTCGAGGCGATGAAGAAAGCCCTGACGCCCCAAACGAAGGCTATCATTCCAGTACATCTCTTCGGTCAAAGTTGCAATATGGAACCCATACTTGAATTTGCAAAGGAGCATGGGTTGTATGTTATCGAAGACAACGCCCAAGCCATAGGGGCGGAATACACCTTCAGCGATGGACGTAAAGCCAAGACTGGCACGATGGGTACCATCGGCTGCACGTCATTCTTCCCATCAAAGAACTTAGGATGTTATGGCGACGGCGGAGCTCTTTTTACCCACGACGACTCGCTGGCCGAACGCATCCATATGATTGCCAACCATGGACAAAAGGTGAAATACCATCATTCGGTTATTGGGTGCAACAGCCGATTGGACACCATCCAGGCAGCCGTGTTGGATGTCAAGCTGAAACATCTTGACGAATACTGCACCGCAAGACACGATGCAGCACAATACTATACACATGCAATCAAACAGATAGACCTGGCAGAACAGTTGTTTGTCACGCCCGTCGAAGCTCCGTATAGCACACACGTCTATCACCAATACACACTGAAAATCAAGGATGGACACCGCGATGCGTTGAAGGCTTACCTTGCCGAAAACGGGGTGCCCAGCATGATTTACTACCCCCACCCGCTACAAGAGCAGGATGCATTCAAACCAATAACCCGGGCCTCTGGCTCGCTGGATGTGGCAAAAGAGTGTGCTGACAGTGTTCTATCTCTTCCGATGCACACAGAGCTTACTCATGATGTACAGGACATGATACTAAACGCCTTGAAATCATTTATTAACACACTTTGACGCCTCAAACACCATGAATATCCTAATGCTCAGCCATTATGCAGGAGCTCCACAATATGGCATGGAGTACCGCTCCTACTATATGTCACGCGAATGGGTCAAGGCCGGACACAAGGTCATGATTGCAGGCGCCTCGTTCTCACATCTCCGCAAGCAACAACCCGCTGTTGAACGAGAAAACCTCGAAGGTATCGAATACCTGTGGCTGAAGACACGAAGCTACGAAGGGAACGGCCTGGCTCGAGTGCTTACCATGGTGCATTTCGTCCTTGAATGCTATCGCAACAAACAGCTTTTTATTGATTTCAAGCCAGATGTAGTGATTGCCTCGTCGGTTTACACTTTCGACATCTACCCTGCACACTATATTGCCAAGAAGTGCGGCGCAAAGCTGATTTATGAAGTCCATGACCTATGGCCACTGTCGCCAATGGTGATAGGAGGATACTCAAAATACCATCCCTTTATATGGCTTTTGCAGCGTGGCGAGAACTACGCATACAAACATGTTGATCTGGTTGTCTCTATGCTGGACAAAGCGTTTCCTCACATGCAACGGCACGGACTTGACGAAAAGCGCTTTGTCTGTGTGCCCAACGGATACCTTGCTGAAGAATGGAGCAATACTGATACCCAGCAGCTTCCGCAGCAACATCTTGAGTTGTTACAATCATTGCAAGCTGAGGGCAAGACCCTCATAGGCTTTGCAGGAGGTCTTACCCAATCCACTGCAATGCAGGTTTTTGTAGAAGCTGCCGACAAACTCCGCAGCAACCCTAACCTTTCTTTCATAGCCATCGGACAAGGTCCTCAAAAGGAGGAATTAATCCAAATGGCTAACGACAAGAAACTGACCAACATCTACTTTCTGCCGTCTATTCCCAAGACACTGATTCCAAAAGCGATATCATACTTCGACATCTGCTATATGGGCGGTGTCCACTCCATACTGCACAAGTACGGCACATCCTTCAACAAGATGACCGACTACATGCTTTCGCAGAAGCCGATAATCATGTCCGTCGATGAACCAGACAGTGTAGTGCAAGGCTGTGGCTGTGGTATTCAAGTAGAAGCCGAGAACGTCGATCAAGTCGCAAAAGCCATTATGGATATTGCAAGTCTTTCCAAAGAGGATCGTACAACAATGGGGCGCAAAGGCTACGATTACGCCGTCGAACATCTGGAGTATGCGACTCTTGCCAAGCAGTTTTTACAAAGTATAAAATAATGCAACTCTTTACTGACAACCTACATCGTATTGCCTATGCCACCGACGCGAGCGCTTATCGGGAAATTCCGATGGGAGTGGCTTATCCAGAAACGGTGGAGGATGTCAAGGAATTGTTAGACTTGGCGCGAGAACGAAAAACTTGTATTATCCCCCGTGCAGCTGGTACCTCCATTGCCGGTCAAGTGGTTGGCGACGGCATAGTTGCCGACATCAGCCGTCACATGAACAAGATACTTGAAATCAACGCAGAAGAACGTTGGGCACGAGTGCAACCTGGAGTGGTACGTGACGAGTTAAACCTGACCCTAAAGCCCTACGGACTTTTCTTCAGCCCTGAGACCTCGACTAGCAACCGTTGCTGCATAGGCGGTATGTTCGGCAACAACTCATGCGGCTCGCATTCTTTGATATATGGCAGCACCCGCGACCACGTCATTGCGGTAAAAGGTGTTCTCTCCGACGGTTCGGAATTCGATACCTCCAAACGCAATGGTGGTGACTTATGGAAACGAATCTACAACCAACTGAAAACATGGCAATCAGATAATGAGATTTGCCAACTGATTGCTGCCAACTATCCCGACCGCAGCCTTCGTCGACGTAGCTGCGGTTACGCCATCGACGAGGCAATACTTCCCTTAAAATCGGGCAATCAAGCAATCGGGCAATCAAGCAATGATATTGATATCTGCAAGCTCCTCGCGGGTTCTGAAGGCACACTCGCCTTCATCACAGAACTGAAACTTTCGCTCGACCAACTGCCACACAACAATACGATGGTGGTATGTGCACACTGCAACACTCTTGAAGACAGTTTTCAAGCCAACCTCATAGCCTTACGACATCATCCCGTCGCAGTAGAACTGATGGACGGGCAGATACTCGAACTCTGTCGTCACAACAAAGAACAAGAACGCAACCGTTTCTTCGTCAACGGTAATCCTGCTGCTATCCTCATCGCTGAGTTTAACGGCGACAATATGGAAGAACAGGCGGCAGCCTTCGAGAAAGAGGTCATAGAAAGCGGCCTCGCCTACTGTAACACACGCGTATATGGTTGTGATATTCAGCGTGTGTGGGCATTGCGCAAAGCAGGCCTCGGGGTACTGAGCGGCATGAAGGGCGACGCAAAACCGATAGGGGTTATCGAAGACACCGCCGTCTCACCTGAACGTCTGCCATCATATATGGCGGACTTCCGCGCAATGCTTAACCGATTGAATCTAAATTGTGTATATTACGGACATATAGGTACTGGTGAGCTACATCTGCGCCCAATTCTGAACATCAAGAACCGTCACGACCGCGAACTATTTCGCCAAGTTGCATACGAGACTGCCGAACTAGTCAAAAAGCATCACGGAAGCCTTAGCGGAGAACATGGTGACGGACGACTGCGTGGAGAGTTCATACCGCTGGTTTACGGTACTGAATGCTACGACCTTATGCGACAGGTGAAACAATGTTGGGATCCCGACGGCCTCTTCAATAGAGGCAAGATTATCGACACCCCGCCCATGGACACCTGTCTGCGCTACGACATCGATCAAACCTATCTAATAAACGACAAAGAAACATACTTCAACTGGAAATCAGACTTTAACGAAAGCACAAAACAATCGTACGAGACCGCTTCTTCATTCAACGTTCGTAATTCGACTTTCGATAACCGTCGAGCCCTAATGTGTTCCATAGAGCAATGCAACGGAGCCGGCGACTGCCGTAAGAGCACACTTATGGGAGGCACGCTTTGTCCAGCCTTCAAAGTGTCTCACAACGAAACCATGAGCACCCGAGCCCGAGCCAACATTATACGCGAGGCTCTTACTCATGGTATCAATGGTTTAGCATTAACCGCACCCGAGGTCAAAGAGGTGCTCAGCAGTTGCCTGGCCTGCAAAGGCTGCCGTTCCGAATGTCCGTCAAATGTCGATATGACACGCTTGCGTGCCGAACTGCTGCAACACTACTACGATGCTAAAGGCACCCCGCTGCGCACCTGGATGGTCGCTCGCATGGCTTCCGTACAACGTTTGGGACATTTTGTTGCTCCGCTATACAACCTGATGGCAAGGTGGAAACTCTCCTCGTCCGTCATCAAGCGCTTGGTCAGCTTCGCCCCAGAACGCACCATCCCCACCTTGAGCCCCAAGACGATGCGAAGTCAGTGGTCAACACTAACACGCTCAACAACCCATAGTTTTAATGCCCAGTCCGGGCGCGGCTCCGTCTATCTTTTCGCCGATGAGTTCACAAACTATATGGAGGCAGAGCTGGGCATCACCTTCGCAACATTGCTTACACGTTTGGGTTACTACGTCATAATACCGCAGCATGTTGAAAGCGGGCGTGCCGCCATATCTAAAGGCTGCCTGAAGTTGGCCAAGAAATACGCCACACGCAACGTGGAGCTTCTCGCTGACCTCGTCACCGACAACACACCACTTATCGGCATCGAGCCCTCCTGCATATTGAGTTTTCGCGACGAATATCCAGACCTTGTGCCAGAAGCCATCCGACAGAAAGCCAAACGCCTTGGAAACAACGCCTTGCTGTTCGACGAGTTCCTTGTGCGAGAGATACGGAAAGGCAATATTACACCCGATGACTTCAAAGAAACCCCAGTCGAAATTTGGCTTCACGGCCATTGCCATCAGAAGGCACTTGTAGGTGTAGACAAGACCGTCGAGATGTTCTCTCTGTTACGAGGCGCCACAGTTCACCGCATAGCAAGTGGTTGCTGCGGTATGGCCGGCTCTTTCGGCTATGAGAAAGAGCATTACAAGACCTCTCTCGCCATCGGTGAGATGATACTCTTCCCAACAATACGAAAGGCTGTTACCCATGTGAGCAATGAGATACCTATGTTCGTATCGGCACCAGGTACCTCCTGTCGCCAGCAAATATTCGACGGCACGGGCGTTAAAGCCGTCCATCCTATAGAGATAATGTACAGAATGCTAAAATAATAATCATTATGGATAAAAAGGATTTTTTCGTTCACGAGTCAAGTTATGTTGACGATAATGTGACCATCGGAGAGGGAACAAAAATATGGCATTTCTGCCATATACAAAAAGGAGCCTGCATTGGCAAGAACTGCTCGATGGGACAGAACGTGAACATCGGCAACAACGTGAAGATAGGCAATGGCGTACGTATACAGAACAACGTATCGGTATATGAAGGAGTTGAAATCGAGGACAACGTCTTCTGCGGGCCATCGTGTGTCTTCACCAATGTAACCACGCCGAGAGCTCATTTTCCTGTACACGGTATTTATGCCAAAACTCTAATAAAAGAAGGAGCCTCGCTTGGGGCCAATAGCACTATTGTTTGCGGACACACCATTGGTAAAAGTGCTTTGATTGCCGCCGGTGCAGTAGTTACTAAAGACGTGAAAGATTTTGCTCTGATGGCAGGAGTGCCAGCACAACGGATTGGATGGGTGTGCGAGTGTGGCAAGAGGCTCGACAGTTCACTACAATGCTCATGTGGACGTAAGTATAAAGAAACCAATGAAACACTCGAACAAATATAATAGGCAACCTGCAGTAGGTAACAAGAAGCGAGCGACAGACGATGTGACGGCCAAGAAGTTCCTTGGCCAGCACTTCCTCACCGACGAGACCATCGCCCGCCGTATTGTGGAGAGCCTTTCAACCGATAGTAGCCAGCAGGCAATTACCAACGTCTTGGAAATCGGACCTGGTATGGGTGTCCTCACCAAGTATATGGTCGATGACAATCGCCTGAATCTAAAGAGTGTAGAAATAGACACCGAGTCGGTTGCTTACCTGCACAACCACTACCCCACCCTGCAACTTGTCGAAGGAGACTTCCTGAAACTGGACCTTGGGAGCCTTTTCGGTGGTCCGTTCACGCTTATCGGCAACTTCCCATATAATATCTCATCGCAGATACTCTTCAAAGTTTATGATAACCGCGACATAGTGCCCGAAGTGGTAGGCATGTTCCAGAAAGAGGTAGCCGAACGCATAGTGTCGCCTCCAGGCAACAAAGCTTACGGCATTCTGAGCGTGCTTCTCTCAGCATATTATGACATGGAGTATCTTTTCACCGTACCGGAAACCGTCTTCAACCCGCCACCAAAGGTAAAGTCGGCAGTCATACGTTTGCGACGCAACAGCCGAGCAACCATCGACTGCGATGAAGAGCTCTTCAAGAAAGTGGTGAAAGCTGGCTTCAACCAACGACGCAAAACCCTCCGCAACGCACTTAAAGCAATGGCATTAAATTATGACCAAGTGCCGAGCGGCCTTCTCGACAAACGAGCCGAGCAGCTTTCACACAAAGATTTTGAAAAAATAACCAATTTCCTACAACCATAATATCGCAATCACCTTGCAAACAATAGAATATATCCTTTTCTCCCTAGCCCTAAGCATACCGCTGATGATTGAATTGCGACGTAGCGCAACTGCAACCGACATAAAATCCCTGCGAGGATTAGGCATAAGTGTGACGATCTGCGTTTTCCAAGCCGCCCTCATGCTGGGAGGCATCTATCTGGGAAAAGCCTTGCGGATTGAACCCACTGAACTCAACGACACCGTCGCTCTCGCGCTTCTGGTGGTCGTGGCTGTAAAACTATTTATCACCACACTCTCCAAAAAAGAACGACAGAATTATGACCTATCAAGGACAGCAACCGTATTCGCACTCTCTATTGCACTGAGTATAAACACCTTGATCACAGGCATAGGACTCGGTATGACCGCAAACAACATGAAAGCAACGCTTATAACCTTATGTGTTGCCATAGCTGTAAGTAGCCTTTTCTTCAGCGAGATCGGCATAATGCTTGGACGTCAGAAGAAAGGACTCCGAGAAAAACGACATCAAACAGTAGTCATCTTACTCTACATTGCCGCCATAGCGTGGCATGTAGCGTTCTAGGCCTTATAAATTTCCATTTCGCAGAGGTCGCAGTTAAACTTTAACTGTAGTCTGCGTCCGTTATTTAGCAAGAAAAAGTCTGACTTGTAATCAGGCGCAACTTGTTGATTGCATTTCTTTTTCAGGCACTGACCCAACTCGTAACGCAGGCAGTACTTGGTGGTCATAAGCGGCTTGTTGTCATAATCGTGAGTTGCTTCAAGCCCATATTCAACACCCACCACCCTATGGTGGCCATAGAACTGCTCAGCCATACGGTTGACTATGTTAAGCCTAAAATCCGTAGGACCACAATCATAAATGACATCATTAGGCAGCGGCCGCTGGACTTGTTCAGGGATGAAAAGATGCAACCGCTCCTGGATAAGATTCCCCACCACCTCGCGTCGCATCTGGTTCAGCATTGAGGTCGGTATGAACGTCTTAAAAGATTTGTCGGGAACAACTCTCGTGGCGTTGAACGGAGTACCGCCCAGTTTGGAAAGTTGTGTTTGTATGGTTTCTATTACTTTCTCTGGATTATTTGCCGGCATTTTATCACATTGAACTTCGACCGATGCCTCGCAGCCGTCAACGTCAACAGCCCGAAGCATGTAGCCATCGGCGGTATCCGAAAGAGAGAGCTCGACATCCACCTTACGCTCTGCCGAACGGCCGCCCTTGAAGAGCTTCTCAAACTGCACGTCATGGTTACGCCAAAGATCCATACCAGGCTTCACAGCAGGCATCGTATTAGGGAAAATAGTGTTGCCTTCAACACGGTTAACCAAAAAGCCAGACATCTCCCCTGTTTCAGAATTAAAGACGCAGAGACCGTCGCCTGCCGTTAGCGGCTCTTTTATATCAGCCACTATGGTGTTCCGCTCAACCCTCATAACCCTGGCAACCATCTTGCCCAGCGATTTCTGGGTGTAGAACGAAGCCATCTTGTGCCGCTGTTTGAGAAAATAGTCAGTATACCGACGCGAAAACGTACGCTCAGGGTCAGGCGTAAAGAAGAAGGTTGTCTTGCCAGATGAAAGCGCGTGGTGGTCGGGAGTTTTCTCAAGGATATTGTCCAGTATTCTGCGATAGTAGGCAGTAAGGTTGCACACGTATGCCTCGTCTTTCAGTCGCCCTTCAATCTTGAACGAGCAGATGCCCGCATCTATCATGTCTGCAATATGTTGCGAAGCATTGAAGTCACGTAGCGACAACAGATGTTCATCACGTCGCAGAAGTTTACCTTCTGCATTCACCAAGTCGTATTTAGAGCGGCACGGCTGTGTGCAGCAGCCACGGTTACCGCTGCGATCCGAAAGGTACTGGCTCATGTAGCACTGGCCGCTGAACGACACACAGAGTGCACCATGAATGAACGCTTCCAGTTCGACTGAAGTCCGTTGACGTATTTGCCGCATGGCTTCGAGCGACGTTTCACGAGCAAGAATAACACGCTTGAATCCAACCTGTTCCAAGAAACCCACCTTCTCAGGGGTGTAATTATGAGTCTGAGTGCTAGCATGCAAAGCGATGGGCGGCAGATCACATTCCAGCAATCCCATATCCTGAATTATCAGAGCATCGATGCCGGCATTATAAAGGTCGTGTATCAATTTCACCGCCGGATCTATCTCATTGTCAAAAAGTATAGTATTGAGTGTTACGTATACACGAGCACCAAAGGTGTGGGCATGTTTCACCAGTTGCTCTATATCCGATACCGAATTCGAGGCCGCCTGTCGAGCGCCGAAAGCCGGAGCTCCAATATACACAGCATCAGCGCCGTGGTTTATGGCTGCAATACCCTGTGAGAGGTTTTTTGCCGGAGAAAGCAGCTCGATGGTCATTGTTAGTGGTCAGTTTTCTCAAACATTCAAACGTTCACGCATTTTATCGCTCACATATTATCTTCGTCCCATCTCCCTCTGCATGTCGCGCTTGGTGTCCTTCTCCTTGATGGTTTCCCTTTTGTCAAAAAATTTCTTTCCACGCGCGAGAGCTATCTTCAGTTTGGCATACCCACGGTCGTCCACGTAGAGCAACACCGGCACTATGGTGTAACCCTTCTCTTTCGTACGAGCCTGTAGTTTACGCAGTTCGCGTCGGGTAAGCAACAGCTTGCGGTCACGTTTAGCAGGATGGTTCATATACGAGCCAAAGCGGTATTCCGACACATGCATCTGTCTTACAAACAACTCATTGCCTATAAACACACAATAAGCGTCAGTCAGGTTCGCCTTGCCGTCACGGATAGACTTTATCTCCGTGCCTGTAAGCACCAGACCCGCCACGTATTCGTCAATGAGGAAATACTCAAACGACGCTTTTTTATTCTTGATATCAACTACATGCTTCTCTTCCATCGTACACAGTTTCTGAATAGCAATCTTTTATTCGGTCCAAAAGTCCAAAAAGGTTTTCAAGTGTGGACTCATTGAATAATAACGTGCGAAAACGTTTGAAATTGGGTAGTCCCTTAAAATAAGCCGCATAATGACGTTTCATCACTATCAATCCCGTCCGCTCACCATAAAAGTCAACCGACATGTCGATTTGTCTTTTGCACACCTCAACCCTTTCGGCTACAGTTATCTTTCGTTCGTCCAATCCATCAAGACGACGTTTCGACTGTTCGAAAATCCAGGGGTTTCCTATGGCGGCACGACCTATCAATATTCCATCAACTCCATAACGGTCTTTTAGCTCCACTACTTGTGAAGGCTCTTTCACGTCACCGTTGCCATAAATGGGGATATGTATCTGAGGATCGTTCTTCACCTCACCTATCACGTTCCAGTCGGCCATACCTGAGTACATCTGCGACTTAGTACGACCATGGATGGCGAGCATCACCACCCCCACATCCTGTAGCTGACGGGCAAGAGAATGAATACAGATATCGTCAAAATCATATCCTATGCGGGTTTTTACCGTCACGGGACGACTAGAGTGCCTGACCACAGACTCTGTGATATGCAGTAGCTTAGGTATATCTTTTAACATACCGCTACCTGCACCTTTGGTCGCCACCTTACGTACAGGACAACCCCAGTTGAGATCGATAAAGTCGGGATCCACCTGTTCCACCACATCGAGACACTTCAGCAACTCCTCCTCATCGGCTCCGAATATCTGCACACCTATAGGACGCATCTCGTTGGAGAACATCATCTTGCGCTTACCCTTGAAAGCATCGTGGTTTATACCTTCCGCCGAGATAAACTCAGTATATAGCACATCCGCCCCGAACTCCTTACATAGTGCACGAAACGGGTAATCCGTCACATCGTCCATGGGCGAAAGTCCTAATATGCAGCTATTTGAAGTAAATTCCACAATACATGGTTTTTTTGCAAAACTAGCTTTAATCGATACTATATTTGTGTTCTTTTTTTATTGGACATTCATAGTATCAGTATTCTATCTCCAAAATACCGCTAACTGCCCAGTGGCTGAACATACCCTCTACCGACTGGCCTTGCGGAATGGCGACGGTGAGTGTATGGGGTTTGCCATCGGCCCAAGACATGAGATCAAAATAAACAGGTTGAGTGGCGGTACCCGGACACCAACCTGAGCGAGAATAATCGCTGCTGGAGAGCCCATTCCAAAAATTGCCACTTACAGGATTGAGGTCGCGATAGCATCCACAATCCTGTCTCCAAGGAGTATATGTGTAAACTGGCTTATCGTCTATGAGGATAGTATTGGTTTTAGGAACAAACTCATCGCCCCCGTCCCAACCCCCATGACCAGTACTTATGTAGCGGAGACGGGCGCTCTCTGCAATGGAAGGGATGGTGAACGAAACTATTAATGAATCTGTTGCGAAGAGTTTCCCATAGTTTTGCCCAGCCATTTCAAGCACATTGCAAGTGTTGAAAAGAGGTATAATGGATACATTAGGACCTTCGCTATCGCTGAGTGTATAGCTATTAGGATACGACCTAACATCCATAGTCAACAAATGACCACCTGCGTCATAGTTACCAATCCAAGCTCCAATAAGGACATCTCCATCTTTGCAGACGTCGGTATACCTATAAACATCGGTAATCTCTTGGCGGTAGTAAGCCTCCGGGCGCCAATTAATACCAAAGTCTTTCATGCGCTCGTTGAATTTGCCCACACCGAAGGGGGTGAAGAAGCGCACCAATTCTAATGGCGGTTCATAAGTCCCTATGCCCTCGCCGATTGCAATGCCTTGATAACGTTGTCCATCTCGGCCTATGAATATGGGCAGCGAGTCCGGATGTTGGTTAATGCCATCAAAGAATGAGGGGTGACAGTCGGATGGAATAATGAATACTGAACCCGTGCGATCATAGGCATCTCCGTTGCTCTGCTGATGCAGCTCGACGAAATGCTGATAATGGTATGGGAGAATCGGTAGTTTTATGCGTTTCAATATCAACGTTCCTCCAGCATAGTGTAACACTGAATCGTAGGGTATTGTGCTTGCATCTGATATTTTTGCATTTTCTTTGCCCCAGCAAATCTGCTCATGGTCAAAGATGCGGGTAGTTATTACCAAGCGGTCTTTTTTGATGCGATCCAAGTCACGTGGCACTACACGTTGTGACTGATTTGGCAAATTTTTAACTGTATGTTTTAATTCTTTATCATATTCAGCCTTGACTAGTTTGAGGAGGGTCTGGCCATTACGAGTGAATGAGCGTAATACTCCTCTACTAAGACCATATTGTGGCATAGGATTGACGTTCAAAGATGATTTTTCATCCATATCGAACACAAGGGAGTTGCTGTTGATAGAGCAGCTATGGAGAGAGCCATCCACTTTCCATTCTATGTCGTTACGACTGAGACCGCGTCGGTAATAATAAGAGGAGCTATCTGAAAATGAAGCTATAACTGTGACACTGTCGGAATCGTAATCAACGTATGTCACCTCAGCAGCATACCCGTTTATGAGAGCGCCTGCGGGCTTGGGGGAGTGTATCTCCAAGAAATTCCCATAGCGAATAACGGTAACAAAAGAGGTATCAATGTCCTCGCCATATTCAATCTGTTGGTACACAAAACGGTTGGCATTGCGCGGTATCTTTGTTTGCGCACATGCAACAACGGCGGAGCAGATAAGCGTGAAAAATAATAAGTGTTTCAAATTCTATAGATTTATGTGTTGACTATTTATTAGCCTGATTTATTTTACAAGTGGCTCTTCCGTAATGTTACCGCAGCCCTTTGTCATGATGGTGTATCAAAATAGCATACCAAGCAATACGCAAAAATGCCACCACCGCACTAACAGCGGCATAGAGCCTGATGGCAAGGAGGAAATTGTTATTCACGATTCCAACAGAGAGGGCCGTAACACGCAGTACCAACAATATGAGTGAGAATACAAATTCTCCTTGCTGTTTAGATAAGGCATAAGGTATTGCCAATAAGGAATTTGTGGATAAAAGAATCCACATCCACGGTAACAGAGCGTGGAAATATGGTGCCGATCCAGCCCATTTAGCTCCGAATACAAAGCTGAAAAGAGGTTCGGCAAAAAGATAGAGCACAATGAAAATCGGAATAGCAAGCAGATTAAGCGTCAGAAGAAATTTTGCAACACTGCTCCCTAACATTTTTTTCTCCCGTAATCGACTGTCTATGTCAACATAAAGCACCCGTTCGGCGGCAATATTAAACACATTAACAGGTCTATATGTGAAAGTGAGGGCCAATCCAAAGAGTCCTATTTCAGAATCAGGCACAGCGATGGCTACTGCCAACCAGATGAAAGGAAGGTTTCCAGAGAGAGTGTCCACAAAATCCTTTGGAGCCGTGAAGAGAGGGAATTTGCAGAATTTACGGGCAGCTGAACGACGCTCCTCACGACTAATATCCTTGGGTAACTGGAGCTTTTTTAGATTAACTAAGTAGTTGATATTACCTGCAGCTTGGCCCAAAACTGTACCCAATGGCAGACCTATGATATGGAACAAACGCGTAAGGCCAAGACCTATCTTGAATAGGGCACCGCCGGCTGATATGGATGTGTCGGACCACACTATCTGGCTGAATTTCTTGAACCGGTTGAACAGAGCTGCATACACCCTTGTGGTGCCGCAGAAAAAGACCATAAATGGAATGAGAACGGTGACCCATCCAATGGAGTCTAACTTTCCCGGCAGGCAATGAAAAAGATTTAGGATAACCGCAATTACGAGAATGGCTATTGAAACAGTGGCGTTAAGCCTCAGAGCAAAACGCGATACTGCGCTAGCCTCACGGTCGGAGTCAGAGATGACCGGAGCCAACTCATACTTACAAGTGGATAAAATGATAAGTATCTCAATATAACTGTAGAAGATATTGAACGCACCAAAATCGTCCGGGGTATAAATACGTGTGAGTATCAAATATGAAACCAACGTTATGCCTTGAGCTAGCACACTACCCGAAAGCAGTGTGGCGAGTGGTTTTAGCAGACGTGATTTCAAGAGGTTCATTAATTTATATTTCGTTATAATACTTGCGCAGCACCCATTCTGTGCTTAGGAGGACGAAAATTAACAGTAGTATCCACCAAAGAGATGTCAAAGGAGTGTTTTCGGTGTGAGAGTGAATGACAGTTTTCAAATCTGGATTGTTGTAAAGCCAGGCGTAGAGACTATCAAGATCATAGGGTGATACCATCTGCGCTTTGGATTGAGAAGCTATAACCTGCAGCGTGGTGTGGTTAGCCGTAAGATCGGACAATTCAACATCAGATTTGGTAATAACAAAAAGACCATCGTCGGAGTATCCTTTCCCAGCAAGCGAAGTGGTAGCATGATAGCTGTAACTTCCTTCAGGCAGATAGCCGAGATCGAGTTTATATGTCGAAAGTTGTCGGTTAAAAATATAGTTAAGTTTTTGTACTGAGTCAGAAAGTGTAAGACCTACCTCTGGAGTGTTGGTCAGCTGCAGGTTATCGTCAAGAAATTCTGCGGTCATAACCACATGTTCCTCGTGACTTATGATATGCGGTACGGACACCCGTAGCCGTTTCTTTGTGTTTTGAGTTGAAACGTAACGCACCAATTGAGAAACAAGCGGGTCGAAAAAGAGAGACTGTCCATTTGTAGCCAAATCCTGTATGCGCCACCGCCAAAGTCCCTCGCCAAAGACAAAAGCCGTACGACTAACTCCTGACGAAACAGCCACGAGAGGTTGCTCGCTAGTAATATTGCCTATACGGGCGAAGAAAAGAGTCTGAACAGAAGGCGTGATTTCGTAATTGCCAAATGGAGCCTGCAGTGGTGGCTGCTTCTGGATGGCGTTGACAACTGCGTCATCAAGTGTAAAGGAGGCAAAACTGTTATTGACTGCAGCTGTTGCGTCAACGCTGTTTTGAAGATTGGTGTTAATGGTTATACCTGTATGCAATGCGTTAAAAGCCTTAAGGTCAGTTGTGGAACCGAGAATATAAAGGGCAGGAATATTCTTTTGCTGTAAAGTGCGGCAAACTCCCTCGGTGCCCTTAGTTGGTATTTGGTGAAGAATGGCAAGGTCATACTCGATGTCGGAATGAGAAGAAGCCATCTCATGAAGAAACTCTTCGGCAGTATAGACGGAAACGTTTACGCCTTCTGTCGATTCGAGCGCGCGTCTTATGGCCGCGACATCAGGGTGTGGCGCAGCAGATACCAAGACTATATGTTGATGCTGGTCAATGACATTGACATGCATCGTGTATTTGTTGTTACTTGTCAGCACCTCCCCGTCAGCAACACCTAAGGAAAAAGTATAGCTCTGCAATCCCTGTTTATCAGCATCGAACAGAAGTGAAAGAGTGGTAGAAAAACGATCGGAAGTATAATCAATTTCTTGAGAAAAAATCGTTTTTTTGTTATGCGTTACAGTAAATGGTTGTCGTTTCCCTTTCAGATGGTTTGCCACGATGGTGACCTCAACTGGAAATTTATGACCTAATGCCACTTCTGCGTTATGGCGCACATGGACTATGCGAGCGTCGCAAAGAAGGGTGGTATCACCCATGGCTATAGTGTATATGGGAAAACTTAGACGACGAGCGGCGGCAATAGGGTTGAGACCCTTGTTGTAGATACCATCGGTAGCGAGAATCACTGCTCCCACATTACACCCTTCGTAGGCCTCACCCACATATTGAAGCATTTCGGAGATATTGCTCTGATTTTCATTGAACCCTGGATCCAACTTTTTCTCATCCCCACTTGTTACTTCTTGACCAAAGGTGTAGCTTACAACCTCATAATCGGAAGAAAGTTGCTTGATTAGATGCTTCAAGTTATCGATGTATTCACCACGGTAGTAAGACGAATCGATGGTTTTAACAATTGACTGAGAGTTGTCTTGAGCTACAATGATGACTGGTTTCTCTTTCTCATGCACATGTCGTATGACCAACGGCGATAAAAAAAGAAACGCTATAAGACTGATGGTGATGAACCGTATTGCTGAAAGTAACCACTTGATCTTTCGTGGCAGTTGAGATATTTTTCCAAAAATGGGGACAAAGTATAAAAACAGCGAAAACAATCCACCAATAATGAGGCAGAAAAGGTAAAAATACCACGGATAGTCAATCGATAGATGCATGGTCGGACGCTGTACTTTGACTCATAAAACGGTGTGCAAATTTACAACATCTTTTTGACATCTTAAGGAGTCATTGACTACCCTTTGCGTACAATTTATAAAAAAATGCTATTTTTGTACCCCAAACACAAGTTAGATGCAATTCAAAGATATTGTAGGTCAGAGGGTTTTGATAAATAAGCTTACCGAAGTTATCGATTCGGGACGTATCAGCCATGCCCAAATGTTTCTCGGCAGGATGGGATATGGTACTATGGCTCTCGCTGTGGCATACGTGCAATATCTTATGTGTGAACACCGTATCCACCATGGTGAGGGCGCCGAACTTAGGGCCGACTCGTGTGGTGAGTGCCCCAGTTGCAAAAAAATACAAGGCATGATGCACCCTGACGTGCATTTTTTCTTCCCGACGGTGAACACCTCGAAAATCGAAAAACCCTCTTGTGGTGAGTATCGTTCGGATTTCCATAAATTTCTTCTGGAAAATAATTTCTATGTTAACCTCAACGACTGGTACACCTACTCTGGAGCTGAAAACAAACAGGGTGAGTATCGAGCCCTTGACAGCGTTGAGTTGATCGAAGAGGTCGCTCGTAAATCTTACGAAGGGCGAGAGAAGGTCTTCATCTTGTGGATGCCCGAACACATGAAATCTCTGGTGGCTAACGAACTCCTGAAAACCCTGGAAGAGCCATATGAGGGTACTTTGATTCTGCTTGCAGCCGAGAACGATGCACGTATGCTATCAACGGTGAAAAGCCGTGTACAGACCATACGTGTCCCACGCATACTGGATGCCCATCTGCCAGAAGAGGCCGAAGGAGACTACATGATAGCTCGAAGGTTGGAAAATGAAATGCAGGACACCACTGAGACAAAACGCCTTTTTATTGACTGGATGAGACTGCTATTCAAACTTAAGATGGCAGAACTGTCACAATGGGTTGAGTCAATAGCCTCAATAGGACGAGAGAGACAGAAACTGTTCCTGAACTTTGTTATGGACTATATGCGGCGCAGTTTTTCGCAGACAGCAGCCAACCAACCGGCCAATCTCAATACTGGTGATGCAAGATTTGACACCATGTTTCCCTCAATGGTGACCCCGCGAAA
Organism: uncultured Bacteroidota bacterium; assembly: GCA_902774845.1. Taxonomy (GTDB): domain Bacteria; phylum Bacteroidota; class Bacteroidia; order Bacteroidales; family P3; genus Colimorpha. The sequence goes on along the minus strand of CACYJU010000001.1, from coordinate 131,173 downwards.
CGTGGAGCAGATTTACGAGAGCCTTAGCGAGGCTTTGTTTTCGATAGAACGCAATGCTAATCCTAAGGTAACATTCATGCAACTATCTTTCCAGTTAAGTAAACACATAAAGAACCGTTGAAAGGAGACTTCCTAACGCTATAAAACAGAACAAAAATGACAAACGAACAACATAAAAACCCAGATAACGAGAAACATCGCCGACCGGAACAAAACAACCGGACCGTTCGCGATGAGGGTAATTCGCCTTTACCAGAAACAACCCATGCTGACTCCTCCTTTGACGATGAGGAAGACTATATTGCCACCCCAGAAGAGATAGCTGCAGAGGCACAAAGGCAAGCTGAACGACGCAACCAGAGGAAGAATGGTCCTGCAAAAAATAATGATGACGAGGAGGCCTATACCGAATCCGGAGCACGCCCAGACGATATAATTGATCCCTATGCAGAACCTGAACCAGAGATACCTTGGGTAAAGTACGAGGAGAATGAGTTCGTCATGCGAGGATGTAACCATTGCCCTAAATGCTATGAGCCTGTCAGCCGTTGGGAACGCGATAGCTGTAGTAAGTTGTCCACAACCAACTGGATGTCATCGATACATCTACCAAACGAGAATCCTTTCAGCATAGTTGAGGTTAGATTCAAAAACAATCGCAAAGATTTTTTCCGAATACCCGAAGGACTTAATGTCACAGAAGGAGATTTGGTCGCCGTGGAGGGTGCTCCGGGACACGATATAGGTATTGTGAGTCTCACTGGAGAAGTATGTCGCATACGTCTCAGGGAAAGAAATATTGATCCTGAGTCAGAGTCCATACGCAAACTCTATCGTCGAGCCAAGCTTACAGACATAGAGAAATGGGTTGAAGCCATACGCGAGGAAAAGAACGCAGTATTGAAAACCCGTGAGATTGCAGACAGCCTTGGCCTGGCAATGAAGATAAACGATGTCGAGATGCAAGGAGACCACGGCAAAGCCATTTTCTACTATACCGCTGATGAACGCGTGGATTTCCGTGTGCTTATCAAATTACTGGCTGAAGAATTCCATGTGCGTGTGGAGATGAAGCAGATAGGTGTGCGACAAGAGGCGGCCAAGGTCGGTGGTATAGGAACATGTGGACGAGAACTATGCTGCTGCACTTGGTTGACCAATTTTAAAACAGTTTCTACCAATGCTGCCAAAGTTCAACAAATACTTCCGAATCCACAGAAACTTGCGGGCCAATGTGGTAAGCTTAAATGCTGTCTTAATTTCGAGTATGACGTCTATGTCGATGCTTTAAAGAAACTTCCGCAGATGGGTGTACATCTGCGTTTCAAGAAAGGGCTCGCGCTTTACAAGAAGACTGATGTGTTCCGTGGCATAATGTGGTATGCCTACGAGGGAGAAGGCGACCTCCACGCTCTTTCTGCTGACAGCGTGCGCCAAATTATCGAGATGAATCGTAATCAGCAGTATCCCGAACAGCTTGAAGATTTCCAACTTGAGCTTATGTCCACCTCCGCCCTGGAGCAGGAGACCACAGATGCGGAGTTTGAACGCGAAATAAAACGAATGGCCGAAGGAGGTAACGGTGTGGTTGATGAGAATGGACGTCCTCAGCCATCTTCTGATGAACGCCCAAGGACGCCGCGTCAAGATTCAGATCGCCGAAACATGAATCAACGCCGTGACTCCCGCCAACAGGGCAACCAGCAAGGACCACGTCACGACCGTCAAGGATCACGGTCATCGTCTGATAATTCAGGACGTCGCCGCGACAACCATCAAGATGCTCGTCGTCGTGACCCGAATGCTTCAAGTCGCCAGAACAACCAACGAAACCGCCGCCCTAATGGGGACACCCCTTCAAAACCCAATCCAGAAGCATAATCATGAAAACACAAGTCATACTTTTTTCTCTAGCATTATTGCTCCTCACGGCCTGCAATAACGCCTTCTACGATGAACATTTCTCGATTGATAAAGAAGGATGGAACCTTGATGAAGACCTTCGTTTCAATGTTGAAATAACTGATACGGTCACTCCGTACGACTTTTTCATTGATGTACGTAACGACAAAAACTACGCTTACTCTAACCTCTTCCTTTTCATAACCACCACTTTCCCAGACAATGTGGTCCGTCGCGACACTCTTGAATGTCCATTAGCCGATCCTTTCGGCAAATGGTATGGACACCAGACCAATCATAATGTCGATGGGCGATACCAACTGCATTCCCGCGTAATATTCCCCCTGAAGGGAACCTATACTTTCCAAGTAAACCATGCCATGAGGGACACCGTCCTATGTGGCATAAGAAATATAGGCTTGCACGTAGAGAAAGTGCAACAGACAACACATTAACACATTCTGAAACTAACATCCTATCAAAGTGAAGCAAGAACGCTCAAAACTATATCGCACCCTCTGGTATATTTTCGGAGGATTTTGGTTTACGGTTATACTTTTCTTCGTCCTACTCTCTGCTGGATGCCTTGGATTCATGCCCTCTTTTGAAGAGTTGGAAAACCCCAACAGCATGCAGGCTTCCGAGGTCATATCGTCCGATGGTGTAGTTCTTGGTTATATCGGCATACAGAACCGCTCCGATGTCACCTACGAGCAGATTTCACCTAACGTACTCAACGCCCTCATTGCCACAGAAGATGCACGATTCTATAAACATAGTGGTATCGACACGCGCAGTCTAGCACGTGTGCTTTTCAAGACTGTACTTGGTCGACATTCATCAAGTGGTGGTGGTAGTACCATCACACAACAGCTTGCAAAAAACCTCTTTCCACGTGAGCGGAAAAGCAAATTAGGTACAGTTTACTCCAAGTTCAAAGAGTGGGTTGTGGCCGTAAAGCTAGAACACCGCTACTCTAAGAGAGAGATTATCACTATGTATCTCAACACCGTAGACTTCGGGAGCAATGCATTTGGTATTAAGACAGCCGCACGCACCTTCTTTGGTAAGTCACCTGCAGATCTTGAAGTTGAGGAGGCTGCCGTACTCGTAGGTCTTCTTAAAGCCCCAACCACCTATTCGCCAGTGCTACACCCCGACCACTCACTCCAGCGTCGCAACGTAGTGCTCAGCCAAATGAAACACTACGACTACCTGACGGATGAGGAGTATGAAGAACTGAAAGAGAAGCCCATCAATATGTCTCACTATACCCCGCAGAGCCACAATGATGGTCTTGCTACCTATTTCCGTGAATACTTGCGTGGTGAGATGAAAGAATGGTGCAAGCATCAGCGCAAGAATGATGGAACTCCATACGATGTCCACAAGGATGGTCTCCGTATTTACACCACTATAGACTCTCGCATACAGACATACGCTGAAGAGGCTGTACGTAAACATATGGGAGAAGAGATTCAACCAGCTTTTGACAAAGAACTGGCCCGGCGTAAGGATCACAACCCATTCAGCGGCATATCGAAAGAGCAACAGGAAAAATATCTTCGTCAGGCGATGATTGGCAGTGACCGTTACTACCAGCGTAAGCAGGCAGGTGCTAAAGAGTCTGAAATCCGAGAAGAGTTCAATAAGAAAGTTCCTATGACAGTCTTCACCTGGAAAGGTATGAAAGATACCGTCATGAGTCCATGGGATTCGTTGCTGTACTACAAAGGATTCCTCAATGTGGGTCTTATGTCGGTCGAACCGGGTACGGGATATGTCAAAGCATACGTGGGTGGTATCAACTACCGCCATTTCAAATACGACAATGTCCGCAGTTTGCGTCAGGTCGGATCCACCTTTAAGCCTTTTGTCTACACTATGGCTATTCAGGATCTTGGCATGACTCCTGGAACGCTGGTACCCAATGCCGAGGTCTGTTTTGACAATGGACGCGGAGGCCTCTGGTGCCCGAAGAACTCCTCACATGCTCGCGAGGGAGAGATGGTGACTCTTAAGTGGGCGTTAGCCAACTCCATCAACTGGGTTTCTGCCTATCTCATGAAACAGGGCTCCCCTCAACAGGTTATTTCTATTGCACGCAAATTAGGCGTTAAGAGCGACATACCTGCCGTTCCCGCCATAAGTGTCGGAACACCAGAAATCACCGTCTATGAAATGGCTGGTGCTATGGCTACCTTCGTTAACAACGGTGAGTATGTAGAACCAATATTCGTCACACGTATTGAGGACAAACACGGCAAGGTACTCGCCCGATTCACCCCTGAACGGCATGAAGCCATAAGCCCCCGCACCGCCTACTTGATGCTCTCACTTATGCAGGGCGTGGTCTCCAGCGGTACTGGCGTACGACTAAACTACAGGTACCACCTCGACCAATACTCCACCGCCATAGCAGGCAAGACTGGCACCACACAGAATAACTCAGACTGCTGGTTCATGGGCATCACACCTAAACTGGCGACGGCTATCTGGACTGGTGGAGAGTTACGCTCTATCCATTTCCGCAATATGGCATACGGACAAGGTGCCGCACAGGCATTGCCTATTTTCGCCTACATGATGCAGAAAGTATATACCGACAATAGTCTAAAATTCCCTCGTGGAGACTTCAGTAAACCCACATCTGTTACTTCCGACGATATTGACGGTACCTATTTCCAATCCGAAGTTGAGGCTGAGAAAGATTCACCCGATGCGGGTGTCACCGACATCGGTACAGACGAATCAATCTGGTAGTTACTTTCTATCTATCATACTAATTCCGCATCATGACCGAACTCTTTGGACTTTCGCTGCAAGACCTTCAGGCATTATGTGAGGCGGAATCTATGCCAAAATTCACAGCACGACAGATTGCCAACTGGCTTTATGATAAACGTGTTGATTCTATCGACGCCATGACCAACCTCTCTCTTAAACAGAGGGCCAGGCTCAAAGAGATATGCACCCTTAGGCACACATATCCTGCAGATTGTCAGGTTTCGACCGACGGTACGAAAAAATACATCTTCGACGTAGGGGATCGTCGTCTGGTCGAGACGGTCTTTATCCCAGATGGCGACCGAGCAACGCTCTGCGTCTCCTGCCAGGTAGGATGCAAGATGGGATGCCGATTCTGTGTTACTGGGAGTCAAGGGTTTCACGGCAGCCTCTCGGCTTACGATATACTCAATCAGATTTTCGCCATTCCTGAGTTTTCCAGACTCACCAATATCGTCTATATGGGCATGGGCGAGCCTTTCGACAACTACGATGCCGTTATGCGTTCCATCGAAGTGCTCACTTCCGGCTGGGGTCTGGGATGGAGCCCTCACCGTATCACGGTAAGCACCGTAGGCGTCGTGCCTGGCATTGAGAGATTCCTACACGACTGTGACTGCCATCTTGCCATAAGTCTTCACAATCCCATAGCAGACGAACGGCTATCCATAATGCCGATGCAAAAGACCTATCCTATTGCTAAGGTTGTAGCGATGCTGAAGGAATACGATTGGTCGGGTCAACGGCGGCTTTCGTTCGAGTATACCATGTTTGGCGGACTCAATGACGATCTCTCTCATGCTGAGTCGCTTGTGCGATTACTCAAACCTCTCCATTGTAGGGTCAACCTCATCCGCTTTCACACATCACCCGACACACCATTCCATACCAGTCCGCGAAATACCATGCAACAGTTCATGGATTATCTCGTCAATCACGGGATTCGCTGCACCATACGAGCCTCTCGTGGAGAAGATATTATGGCCGCATGCGGACTTTTGGCCGGGTCTGTCCCCGAACGGGCCGAGAGATAACCATAGATCACAAACAATAAACCACAATAATATGAAAAAGATTCTAATCACTATGTTGCTCATCTGCATGGTAGCACCATGTTCTTTCTCCCAGAAGAAAGACACCAAAGCCGTACTCAGAAACATCCATCAACGCAAGAGTGTTCGCACCTATTCCGATAAAAAAGTACCTGACGAGATTGTTACCGAGCTGTTGAAAGCAGCTATGGCTGCACCTACGGGGATGAACATTCAACCATGGTATTTCGTTGTGCTGAGAGATACTTCACAGTATGACAGAATATTCGAAGGCAATGGCAATATGAAGAAATTCAAGGAGTCTTCGGTAGTGATTGTGTTATGCGCCGACACCACGGTAACCCGTCCCCCACGGAATAATCCCAACGGACCGGCTGTGACAACTCCGAACAGTATCTGGCGTGATGATCTGGGAGCATGTACCGAGAACCTCCTTTTAGCTGTCGAAGCATACGGACTTGGAGCTTGTTGGACTGCCTGCTATCCATTTGAAAGACAGATGACTCCCGTGAAACGTGAGTTAGGACTTCCTGACAATGTAGTACCTTATAGTATAGTCCCTATCGGCTATCCTCGTCTCGACGAGAAACCCAAAGACAAATGGAAGCCAGAGAAAGTCCACTACGGCAAGTGGTAGTTATCAAATAATTCTGATCTGCGGTACGTTAATAGTTTCACAATGTCCATCGAAGAGACCATAAAGCAATATGAACGCTACCTGCTGACAGAAAAAAGGCTGGCTGCCGGGACGGTGAAGAATTATATTACCGACCTGGGAGATCTTATGTTGCACCTTACAGAAAGTGGTGTGACGGAAGTTAGTGACATCACAGCAAGGGATATACGTGGCTGGCAAATGGCCAACATCGAAGCTGGTATCGGTGAAGGTACTATGAAAAGGAAACTCTCGTCGGTAAGGTCGTGGTTCAGGTTTTTGCGTAGCCATAAGTGGGTAGAACGCGACGTGATGGCTAAAATCGCCGCCCCCAAAACCCCTAATCGTTTGCCTGTTTTCTTCAAAGAATCTGAGACAGAACGTATTTATGAGGCCAATATCTTCACCGATGACTATGAGGGCGAACGCGACAAACTGATTTTGCGCATGTTATATGAAACTGGCATGCGTCGTTCCGAACTGGCCAATCTGAAACCTGAAAGTATAGACTTCAGCGGCAAAACCATAAAAGTATTAGGTAAAGGTAACAAAGAGAGATACATACCAGTAGAAGACGAACTGTTACGCAATATTGAACGCTATCTGACGTTAAAGGAGAAAGAGCATCCGGGGAACGCAAACCTGTTTATCACCAAACATGGGTGTGGGATAACCGCCAACAACGTGTACAATATAGTAAAGAAATACATGAGCACGTTGTCGAACGCTGAAAGGATAAGCCCCCATATCTTCCGCCACACCTTTGCAACACACATGCTAAACGAAGGAGCGAACATCGATGCAATAAAAGAACTGCTAGGTCACGCCAACCTCAACGCAACTGAGATATATACTCATAATACTCGGGAACACCTGAAAGAAGCTTACAAACATGCTCACCCAAGAGCAAAGAAATCTGGGAAATAATAACCCTAAATACATATCATTATGAACACAGTAATCAATGCGGTCAAATTCAAAGCCGACCCGAAACTTGAGAACTTTGTAACAGAGAAAGTTGCAAAATTGGACAAAATGGTGGACAATGCAACTAAGTGTGAAGTGACACTTAAGGTGGACAAACCTGAAAGTGAGAATAATAAGGTGGCAGAAATCTCGATCTCCTTGCCAAAACAAACCCTCTTCAACAGCAAACAGGCCGACACCTTTGAGCAGGCTGTGTTGGAATGTGTCGACACCATGAAAGTGCAGATTGAAAAATACAAGGCAAGCTTCAAATAAAGACCCTATACTCAAAAAAGTGGGGCGCTGCGGTTTTAACCGCAGCGCCCCTTTCCATTTACTGGCCGACTATATTAATCATTATTGTCGGCTTCGTAAATCAACAATTCTGAACCTGTGTAGATGAAGAGCAGCGGGTCCTTGTCACGATTCTTGAAAATCCAGCAACCTCCGTTCTCCTTGTCTATCTCCAGTTTGTTGTATTTCTTGTTAACCACCTGCTCGGCCAGCAGCTTGTCCTCGTTACTGTAGACCTGCAGGTAGGTCTTGCCGTCAGTATCGTTGACCAGTGCGTACATGATGTCACCACTCATGGCAAAGTCTATCATATCTACTTTATAATTGTCCCGTACATACTCTCTCACCACGATGACATCCGTGCAGTGGTAGTCATACCAGTAGCTGTTGCAATAGTACCAGAATCCAGGCCAGTACAGCGGACGGAGCGGAAGCGGATGCCAGTACACCGGACGCATATGTATCATGTGGTGGTGATGAGGATGATGGAAGTAAGGGGCTGGACGCACAGGACGTGCTGCAGGAGGAGTCACTCCACCAGGACGACCTGGTCTGGCATATCCTGCATTTACTGGACCACGAGGTCCTACGGGTGCACCACCGGTCTTGATATCTCCACGATGGGTGCTGCCACCGCCACGTACGGCTGGAGCTGGACGTCCCGAACTATAGGATGAACCTCCACGACGTTCCGGTGACACACCAGCTGGAGCCGGGCGACCTTCTCTCGAAGAACCTGCTGCAGGAGCTGGACGCGAACCACTATAAGAACCACGTACTACACCGTTGGTTGTGGTGCCACGATGTGGGGTCGAAGTGGCAGCGCCGCGTGAGGGGGCTGAGCCACCACGAGGGGCACTGTATCCACTATGGTCTCTCGAAGTAGTATGATTATAAGAATGACTTGGAGCAGACGAACTGTATGAACGGCTGCTGCTCGGTGAGGAGTAGCTACGCGACGATGAAGGCGCGCTGTACGAGCGGCTGCTCGATGACGAAGAGTAGCTGCTGCGTGATGAAGAACTAGAATAGGACGATCCTCCACGTGATCCACCCGAATAGGATGAGCCTCCACGTGAAACGGAGCCGCTGCTGACCGAATGTCCGCCACCACGGCTACCACCACCACCACCGCCTCGTTGAGCATAGGCAGGGACGATGCTGACGACGATTCCTATCAGAACTGCTGCGATGAATTTTGAGGTTTTCATAATGTCTCCTTTCTTTTTTGTTTTGTTTTCGTTGCAAAAATAGGAGTATTCCCTCACGGTTTTCCCCGAAAAAAAACATATTTTCCCCGAAAAACCCTGAAAGACTTGCAGAATGTCGACTATCAGCGATTATCCGCCCGCTATCAACTATTTTTCAAAATCCTGTCTATCTACCTCCGTACATAGACTCGTAATAGTTTTGATAGTCGCCGCTGGTGACGTTATCCATCCATTCTTGGTTATCCAGATACCAGCGTACGGTCTTTTCTATACCTTCTTCAAACTGTAGACTCGGCTCCCAGCCCAATTCTTTCTGCAGTTTGGATGAGTCTATGGCATAACGCAGATCGTGTCCAGCTCGGTCGGTGACATAGGTTATAAGGTCCATATCTTGACCTTCGGGACGCCCAAGGAGTCTGTCTACGGTATTGATGAGCACCTTTATTATATCTATATTCTTCCACTCGTTGAATCCGCCGATATTGTAGGTCTCTGCTATTTTGCCTTTGTGGAATATGGTATCTATCGCTCTTGCGTGGTCTTCAACATAAAGCCAGTCACGCACATTCTCTCCTTTGCCGTATACAGGCAAAGCCTTGCGATGACGGATATTGTTGATGAAAAGCGGTATCAGCTTTTCCGGGAACTGATAAGGTCCATAGTTGTTAGAGCAGTTGGTGACTATCGTAGGCATACCGAAAGTGTCGTGGAACGCGCGCACAAAGTGGTCACTACTGGCCTTGGCTGCACTATATGGACTATGTGGTTGGTATTTCAGTTCTTCGGTAAAGAATTTTTCTCCGTAGGCCAGATGATGCTTTCCAGAGGAGGCTTTCGTGCTGAACGGTGGCTCAATACCGTCTGGGTGAGTCATCTCCAATGCTCCGTACACCTCGTCGGTAGAGATATGGTAGAATCGCTTGCCTTCATATTTTTCTGGCAGACTCTCCCAATAGGCTTTGGCTGCCTGAAGCAAGCTCAACGTACCCATCACATTGGTCTGGGCAAAGGTGAACGGGTCTTTGATGGAGCGGTCCACATGTGATTCCGCAGCAAGATGTATTATCCCGTCCACATGCTCATCCTGCATGAGCTTGTAGATACCTTCAAAATCGCAGATATCCATACGTACGAACCTATAGTTCGGCTTGTCCTCTATATCCTTGAGGTTAGCCAGATTGCCGGCGTATGTCAGCTTGTCGAGATTGATAATCCTATACTCAGGATATTTATTCACAAACAGCCTTACCACGTGGCTTCCGATAAATCCGGCTCCGCCGGTGATGACTATAGTCTTTTTCATTTCTGTATATTTTTTACACATTTCTGGAGGCTCGACTCCCAATAGGGGATGTCGATATTGAATGTCTGTTTTATTTTCGATTTGTCTAACACCGAATAGCTCGGTCTCACCACCTTGCTTGGATAGTCGCTGCTACGACACGGAGCTATACGGCATGCCGAACCCGAGATTCTGGCTATGGCATTGGCAAAGTCATACCAGCTGCAGACCCCTTCGTTAGAGTAGTTATATAGTCCGTAACGTCCTTGATACAATCCTTTCTCGACAATATCGAATATGACTTGCGCCAGGTCTCCGGCGTATGTAGGAGTCCCCACCTGGTCATAAACCACCGTCAGGTTGTCTCGTGTGGCCATCAGCGAAAGCATCGTCTTCACAAAATTGCGCCCATACTCACTATAAAGCCAGCCCGTACGGATAATGATGTTGCGGCATCCTGCTGCTGCAACAGCTTTTTCTCCAGCAAGCTTGGTACGTCCGTAAGCCCCTGTAGGATTCACCTCTGCCGTCTCGCTGCATGGTGTGTTGTATAGGTTCCCACCAAGAACATAATCCGTAGAGATATGAACCAACATCCCGTCCTTTTTTGCCATCTCTCGCGCCAAGATACCCACTGCCTGGTTGTTCACCTTGTCGGCATCGCTCTCCGCATCTTCGGCAGCATCAACGTTGGTGTAGGCCGCACAGTTGACGATACAGTCTATCTCGTTCTTCTCAACATATCCCGCCACATCCGTCTCGTTTGTGATGTCGAGCGTATCGATGTCGCAAAACATCCAGTGGTTCCTTTCCAACCCATCAGCAAGCAACCCAAGGTGAGTGCCTAACTGTCCGTTCGATCCTGTGACTAATATGTTCATTTAGCTGTTGTTTTTCTTGTTAAAACGGTGACACTATCTCAGAGAGTAGCGGGCTGTGGGAGTCTTTCTCCGACAATATTACCTTGTCGAGAGGGACCATCCAATCCACCCCGACGGTCGGATCGTTCCACGCTATAGAACCTTCACTTTCAGGGTGGTAATAGTTATCACATTTGTATTGGAATATCACGTCGTCGCTCAATACAGCAAAGCCGTGTGCCATCCCGCGCGGAAGGTACAGCTGTCGGTGATTCTCACCCGAAAGCTTGAACGACACATATTTCCCGAAGGTCTTAGACTCACGCCGCAAGTCTACAGCCACATCCAGAACCTCTCCGCTCACCACTCTGATAAGCTTCCCTTGGGCATAGGGTGGCTTCTGGAAATGGAGACCCCTGACCACTCCATAACGCGAACGCGACTCGTTATCCTGTATAAAAGGATGCTCCAATCCTATCTCTTTGGCATAGCGCTCAAAATGATAACTCTCGAAAAAATAGCCTCGATTGTCACCGAAAACCTGTGGCTCGATGACAACAACTCCCTCTATTTCAGTCTTTAATATATTCATATAACATACCCTCCCGTGAGGTATTAATCTTGCAAAGATACTAAATTCGGGTAAACTATGCGGCTTTTCTTCTCCTTGTCAATCCCCCAGGTCGCAATAAAACCAAGTGCGAGGCGTTAGTATAGCAAAATTACAACTATGGAAGCCATCATTCTTGCAGCCGGATTGGGCACACGCCTGCGTCCGCTCACCGACTCTAAGCCCAAAGCCCTTGTGGAAGTCAACGGACGCACGCTCCTGGAACTCTGCATCGAACGGCTTGCATCCGAAGGGACCAGGCGTATCGTGGTCAACGTCCACCATTTTGGCGACATGATGATCGACTTCATCTCAAACCACAAGTGGGACACCGAGGTCGTCATCTCCGATGAACGAAGTCTGCTTCTCGATACCGGCGGCGGGGTGAGAAAAGCCGCCTCCCTCTTGTCGCTAAATGAGCCCATACTGGTCCACAATGTCGACATCCTCTCTAACATATCCTTAAAGGAAATCATCACCCGTCACTTGGAAAACCACAATATAGCTACCCTGGCCGTAAGCCAGCGCAACACCAATCGCCAATTGCTTTTCGACCAAGATGGTCTTCTCTGCGGTTGGCGCAATCGAGAGAAAGATGAAACCCTATGGACCGACCACCCCGTCAACATATATAAAGAGATTGCTTTCAGCGGTATATGGGCTATCGACCCCTCTCTGGTAGAGCTGTTGCCTCCTGCCGATCACCCCTATTCCATCATACCTGAGTTACTCAAGGTGGCCAAAGAAAAAAAAGTGTCTCATTTCGAGCATCTTCCAAGCGACTGGCTCGATGTCGGTTCGCCGGCAAAGCTCGCCGCCGCCCCCGAATTCATGCATCACGGTCTCAATAACTGATTTCCCATGGAACCCTTCCTCAAAGAAGCCATACGCAATATCGTTGTCGAAAACAAGGGAGACCTGAGCGGCGTGACGCTGGTTTTCAACAACCGCCGTCCTTCTCTCTTCGCGAAGAAATATGTGCATGAGATCTGTGGCGACAACTTCTTCATGCCCAAATCCATCGTCTTCGACGACCTCGTCTCCGACCTCGGCAATGTTGAAATACTTCCCAATGAGTTTCTCCTCTTCGAGCTCTTCTTTATCCACCAGAAAATCAACCCACAAGACCATCGTACCCTCGAGCAGTTTATCCCTATGGCCGACATGATGCTGGCCGACTTCTCCGAAATCGACCGCTACATGGTCGACGTCAAAGACATCTATGGCAACCTGCACGATCTAAAAGAGATAGGCGAATGGAGGATCGACGGTAGCGAACTGACTGCAGCTCAGAAGGAATACCTGCGGTTCTATAAGTCAATCTTCAACTACTATTCCGAGCTTAACACCCTGCTGGACAGCCGAAATCAAGCCTACTACGGAATGGCTTACCGCAAGGTGGCGGAGAATATCGACTCAATCCTTGACAATCGCGAAGCAGAGCGGCTTTATTTCCTTGGATTCAACGCTTTATCCAAATGCGAAGAGGCCATCATAAAAGCTTACATCTCTCGTGGACGGGCACATTATATTCCCGATGGTGACAAATACTATGTTGACTCCCCATCCCACGAGGCGGGTCTTTTCATACGTAGAAATCTTGCTATCAGCTCCGTAACCTCGTTCGATGAGCACTTCAAAGAAGGCTCGAAAAACATCTTCCTCGTCAAGACCCCCGACAATATCTCTCAGGCCAAATACGCCAGCACCGTCCTGGAGCAGATTGCTGGACAAACGAGCGATAGCAATTCTATATCGATTGATGAAACCGCCCTGGTCCTCGCCGACGAAGGGCTTATCTACCCCGTCCTGAACTCGCTTCCCGACGCCGTCAGCACCGCCAACGTGACTATGGGTATCCCCTTCTCTACTACCGACACCCACTCTCTCGTACTCTCGGTCATCTCGCTCTATGCCAACATCCGCGACTCCCGCAACCTTTTCTACCACAAGGACCTGACCGACCTCCTGACCAATCCCTACGTCTGTGGCCTGCTCGAACAGAAGAAAGTGCCCGAAAAGGTGATTCGAGAGCTCACCAAGAAGAAAGCCATCTACACAAGTCTGGCGAATATCCGCGACCTATTCTCTGCCTTCGAGTATGATTTTGAGCCTATTGCGTTCCTTTTCTCCGCCGACTATACTTCACCTTTCGACGTGTTGAACACCATACGTCAACTGGCGCAGACAATTCTATCCAAGGAGATTATACCGCAAGAGTCGAAGGAGCAGGCGGCTCTCGAATGTCTGATCCAGATTATAGATTACCTGGAGTCCATCAGGCAGCATATCGAAAAGGCAGAACAGCCCATCTCCAACCCCATCGACAACATCCAGAATCTAAAGAAGATATACCTCCGCATAGCGCAACGTCGTAATGTCTCCTTGAAAGGCGACCCCAAGGTCGGACTCCAGATTCTTGGTGTGCTCGAAACACGAAATCTCGACTTCCGCCGCATCATACTCCTCTCCGCCGGCGAAGGGATTATCCCATCAAGCCGAAGCGTCAACACCCTTATTCCTAATAGTTTGAAGCATGCCTTCGAGATGCCGACCTACTATGAGAAAGATGCTGTCTACGCCTACAATTTCTACCACCTCCTCCAACGCGCCGAAGAGATCTATATCGTCTCCGAAAACAACACCAAAGCCTGCGAGAGCCGTTTCGTCCAGCAGTTACGCGCTGAGCTCGCAAAAAAATACAGCAACATCCACATCCAGGAACTCTCCGTGTCGAACAGCAATATCGAACTCCGCGACAATATCGTTGACCATATCGACAAAACCGACGAAATAATCTCGTTATTGCGCGACAAACCCCTTTCCCCATCCTCCATCAACACCTATAGAGACTGTCCCTTCCGCTTCTTCTATGAAAGCCTGCTTTATGTCCGCAAGGAAGACGAGATAACCGACACCATCGAAAAGAACGAGCTGGGTTCCATCATCCATGAATGCCTGAAGGACATCTATTCCCAATTCAAACAAGCCCCAGTCGACAAGAACCGTCTGGAAGATGAGGTTAAAACCGTACCCGACCGCATAGAAAGCCTCATAAAGAAATCCTTTGTCAACGGCGACCTGCACGAAGGCAAGAACGACCTGCTACGCTCCGTAGCCATCACCCAGGTTGTACGATTCCTGAAAAAAGAGATCTCCATCATCGAACAAAAACATACGATCGAGATCATCCAACTGGAGGAGAAGATGCAGCAGCCCGTGTCCGTCGAAGTCAACGGCAAACCCTGTAGCCTGAAGTTCAACGTCACCGCCGACCGCATCGACCGCATCGATGGAGTCCTCCGTGTGATTGACTACAAGTCGGGCAAGGTCGTCGACTCCGACCTGAAGTGGAAAACCAACGACCAGAAGACATGGCGCGACATGAAAGACAAATGGTTCCAGGTCATGTTCTACTCCTGGTACTACGCCCGCACCCATAAGGTCAACGAAAACATGATGTCGGGAATCATGCCGCTCCAGAACCTCAGGAGCGACTTTATGCCGGCCTCCGTCGACGACAGCGTGATCATCACCCCGGCGGTCATCGACAGCTTCGAAAAGACCCTGTCGCTCATCTTCTCCGAGATGTTCGACAAGACCATCCCGTTCGTCATGAAAGACGACAAAAAGAACTGCGACTACTGCACCATCGCCTCCGTCTGCAAGAAACTGCCCTCGTCCGCCTCAAAAAATGCCGCTGCCGACTGACCTCCCAAAGCCCGTGGTTACCGCATTTCTTCCCCCATTGAAAAAATTTTTCTTACTTTTGCATCCTATAAGTATATACTAAAGCGCTCAAGTTAGCGTTATATTGCTTTACGAACAACTAACCATAGGTAACATACATGAAAAAAATTCTCTTTCTCATTCCCGTGTTGTGCATCATGTTTGTCGGATGCAAAGGTCTGTCTTACATGAAAAGACATGCTGGCGAGGTGCGGTATCAAGCCATTCCTGATCCTGTAGCCACCATGGACGACAAGGTCGTCGTCAAGTTCACGGGTGCTGTCCCTCAGAAATATTTTGCCAAGAACGTGGCGGTATTCCTGCAGCCCGTCTTCACCTGGGATGGTGGAAGCATTCCTCTGGAGCCCATGACCCTGAAAGGCGAAAATGTCGAAGGTGAAGGCACGCTCATCAAGTATCAGAGTGGTGGCCGTTTCCTCTATACCGACCTGCTCGACTATAAACCTGGCATGGAGACCGGTCGTGTGACCCTCGCTCCCGTAGGCTATAAGACCTCTTTCACCGACGCCGAGACCAAGTTTGCCGACGAGATCGTAGACAAACATAACGGCAAGACCTTCAACGAGGTGCTCATCTCCGACGGAGTCAACAACACCTCCGCCTGGGTCGACATACGTGGCAATATCTCCATCGCCCCCATCAACTACAACAAGAAGCAAGGCATCGTCGAGACCGCCGACATCTACTTCCCCAACGGCCTCTCCAAGCTCGACTGGAATTTCGAGATGAACCGCAAGTTCGACACCAAGAACGGACTCGAAGAGCTCAAGCAGATCATGCTCCAGAACGGCCTGCCCAAGCAGGTGACCATCACCGGATGGGCCTCTCCCGAAGGTGAGGAAACCAACAATATAGGCGTCTCCAAAGGTCGTGCCGACGTGGCTACCGAGCAGTTCAAACGTGTGTTCGAAGAGACCCTCAACGCAATGGCCAAACGCGCCAAAGTCAAACCGCAAGACCTCGACTACTTCAAATACAACCTCCAGAAAGAGGTGGTTCAGACCACCCGCGCCGCCGGCGAAGACTGGGTGCACTTCGTCCTCATGGTCGAAGAGTCCGACATCCAGGACAAGCACTCTATCGTCAACGTCGTGGAGACCCAGCAGAACCTCATCAAGCGCGAGCAGATGATCAAGAACTACTCCACCGTCTACACCCAGCTGGCCGACGAGATCTTCCCCAACCTCCGTCGTGCACAGATCGCACTCTACTATTCCGAGGCACGCAAGAACGACCAAGACCTCGCAAAGCAGGCCACCATCAACCCCTCGAAGCTCTCCTTCGACGAGCTGATGTACGCCGCCTATATCAACTACAGCTATCCCACCAAGCTGAAATACTACAAGTGGGCCACCGAGAACCACAGCGACGAGTGGGCCGCCTGGAACAACGCCGGCGCCGTCTCGCTCTATCTGGGCGATGTCGAAGAGGCTGAGCGCTACCTCAATGTCGCTCGCCAGATGAACCCTCACAACCCCGACGTGCTCAACAACACAGGCCTGCTCTATATGGCCAAGAAAGAGTACCCGATGGCAAAGAAATATTTCGAGGAAGCCCAGCGTCAGGGAAGTGTCGATGCCGATGCCAATATTCCTATCCTCAACCTCAAGCAAGGCAACTATGAAGAAGCCGAGAAGAGTCTGAAAGGCAACACCTGCAGCTTCAACCTCGCTTTCGCCCAGCTCCAGAACGACCAGGCGACCACCGCCATCCGCACCCTCGACTGCTGCCTCGACCAGAACGCCGAAGTCTACTACCTCCGCGCTGTCGCCTACGCACGCCTGGGTGATAAGGCCAACGCCCTGAAGAACCTCAAGGAGTCGGTAGCACAGAACTACGAGTACAAGAAGACCGCACAGACCGATGTCGAGTTCCGCAACTTCTGGGACGACCAGGAGTTCAAGACCATCGTCCAACTCTACACCGAAGAATAACCAGTGGTCATCCCCCAGCAGTCAGTAGTCAACTACCACAGAGGCTACTGACTGCTTTTTTTATTTAGCATACAATAAGTATAATATGTTCCACTCCATCAAACGCAATATTCCTAACTGCATCACGCTTCTCAATCTGCTCTGTGGCACCATCGCCGCCTGGCAGGCTGTGCTGGGGCAGCTGCATTTCGCAGCTATCTTCATCTTGTTGGGCATCTTCTTCGACTTCTTCGACGGGCTCGCCGCCCGCGCTCTGAAGGTGGCGTCGCCTGTTGGCAAGGAACTGGATTCTCTCGCCGACCTGGTCACCTCTGGCGTGGCTCCTGGCTTCATCCTCTTCTACATCCTCCTGCACCATGCCTCGCCCAGCTGGATAGCTTTCGCGGCCCTGCTTATCCCTCTGGCTGCCGCCTGGCGCCTGGCTAAGTTCAACCTCGACTCCCGCCAGTCAAGCTCGTTCCTCGGCCTCCCCGCTCCGTCCAACGCTCTCGTCTGGGCTTGTATCGGCTTCTATTACAACTGCCCTCACTGGTCTTCGGTCGCTCTCATCAAGCTGCCCGAGCTCCCGCTCTTCCTCTTCTCCCCAACGGGCGCTGTGGTCTTGGCTGTCCTCGCCTTGATATGCTGCGTGCTCATGGTCTCCGAAATACCTCTGTTCGCCTTGAAGTTCAAGAACCTGAGATGGAACGACAACAAGGTGCGCTTCCTGTTTCTTATCTCCTGCCTGCTGCTGCTCCTCCTCTTCGGGGTCATCGGAATCCTTTTCATCATACTCTGGTATGTGATCCTTTCTGTCGCCACCTTTTATCTTGGAAATCATGACTGACCCTAAAACGATAGCTATAGCCGACTACGACTACCCTCTGCCTGAAGATCGCATAGCGAAATATCCTCTGGCTGAACGCGACAAGTCGAAGCTTCTGGTTTTCCGCAACGGAAATATCTCTGAGGACACTTTTTCGAATATCCCGAACCTCCTACCCGACGGATCGCTCCTGGTCTTCAACAACACCAAGGTCATCCACGCTCGGCTGGTGTTCCAGAAGGAGACGGGCTCGACCATAGAGATCTTCTGCCTCGAACCCTATCAGACGGCCATATCCGAGGCTTTCGAACAACGTGAGCATTGCACCTGGCTCTGCTTCGTGGGGAACAACAAGAAATGGAAAAGCGGATGTCTGGAGAAAGTGGTCAGCGGTCAGCAGTCAGTGGTCAGCGAACACTCAAGCATCCAAGCAATCAAGCAATCAGGCATTAATACCATTCTCACCGCCACCCGCAGGGAGGCTGTAGGCAACGCCTGGATTATAGACTTCAGCTGGACGGGCGGCATAAGCTTCGCCGAGGTGATAGAGCAGGCGGGCGTCATCCCGCTGCCTCCTTACCTGCATCGCAACGCCGAAGCCGACGACAACGAGCGCTACCAGACCGTCTACGCCGACCCGATGGGCTCGGTCGCAGCTCCTACCGCAGGCCTTCACTTCACCGAGAGGGTCTTCAGCCAGCTTCAATCCAGAGGCATCCTGACCGACTTCCTCACCCTCCATGTGGGTGCCGGCACCTTCAAGCCGGTCAACAGCGACACCGTAGGCGGCCACGAGATGCACACCGAGAAGATAGTGGTCAACCGCAGCACCATACAGAACATCTTGAACCACTACGGAAAACCTCTCATAGCCGTAGGCACCACAAGCGTACGCACCTTGGAATCAATCTATTGGTTCGGCGTTCAGCTGGAGGGGAATTCTTCGGTCGACGCTATGCACGTCTCGCAATGGGAGCCTTATGACAACCCTCATGAGATCGACTTCCGCAAGTCCTACTCCAACGTGCTCGACTGGATGGCTCGGCATGATGCCGACATCCTCTTGGGCGAGACCCAGCTGATTATCGCTCCTGGCTATAAATATCATGTAATCAGCGGTATGATAACCAACTTCCATCAGCCTAAGAGCACCTTGCTCCTCTTGGTTTCGGCCCTCATAGGCGACGAGTGGAAAAGGTGTTATCGGTTTGCTTTGGATCATGGTTTCCGATTCCTGAGCTATGGCGACAGCTGTCTCTTCCTTCCTCATGACAATTAGTCGGTTATGTCTGCCTTCCGTCCCTTCAACGATCTCCTCAACGTCCTCTTTTCTCCCTCTTGTGTGAGTTGTGGCAAGACGCTGGTTGGCGACGAACGGTTCCTGTGTGTCAACTGCCTCAGCCAGATTCCCTATACCGGTTTCGAATACACTCCTGACAATCAGCTGGAGGCGCTCCTCGTCAACACAATCCCTAACGTGAAGGCTACCGCTCTGATGCATTACGTCAAGAACGAATGCCCGCAGCATATCGTCCACGAGATAAAATACCACAACAACCTGGGCTTAGGAAAACTTTTCGGACGCCTTCTCGGCTCCGCCCTCTCCGACTCCCATCGTTTCGACGATGTCGATGTCATCGTACCTGTCCCGCTGCATCTCTTCAGGTGGTTGCAACGTGGCTACAACCAAAGCCGCATCATCTCTTCGGGCGTGGCCGAGACCTTCCCTCGCCCCATCTGCAACAACCTGATTGTCCGTTCCCGATATACCACCACCCAGACGCGCAAGTCGCATCAGGAGCGTGTGAAGAACGTGGATAAGGCATTCAGCATAAAACGTGGTTCCTCCCTCGAGGGGAAGCATATACTCCTGCTCGACGACGTGATCACCACAGGCTCTACCGTAAGGTCCTGCTACGAAGCGCTTTCAAAAATCAAAGGTGTAACCGTGAGCGTGGCCGCCCTCGCCTACGCTGGCACCTGACAAAAAAACATCATACGTCATGAAAAAGACACAAATCATTCTGAACACCAGGAAGTCCTCTCTCAAATCGCTTGATCTGAAACTCCGTCAGATCAATCCCGAAGGGGAAAGACGGTTTTTTATACTTACCGACGAGAACGTCCTGGAGCATTGTCTTCCGACGCTTATCTATAACGTGCCCGAACTGGAGTCCTCCGACTTCCTCGAACTGCCGGTAGGCGAAGCCTGCAAGGACCTCGCCATCATACACGAGGTGTGGGGCTCGCTCCTCGAGAGTGGAGCCGACCGCGACGCCGTCATAGTCAACCTCGGAGGCGGCTGTGTCTGCGATGCTGGCGGGTTCATCGCCGCCACCTTCAAGCGGGGTATCGACTTCGTCAACATACCCACCTCCCTCACCGCTATGGTAGACGCCGCCATAGGTGGCAAGACCGCCATCAACTTCGACAACAGCAAGAACCAGATAGGCGCATTCTATAACCCGCTGCTCACCTGCGTCGAGCCCGCTTTCCTGCAGACGCTCCCTCAGAAAGAGCTGCGTAGCGGCGAGTACGAGATCATGAAAACCCTCCTGCTGACCGGCTCTCACCTCGAGTCGGCGTTTTCCGACCCCTCTTTTTCTTATATCGGTTGCATACAGGAGTGCATCGACTTCAAGCTCTCTGTCGTCGCCTCCGACCCACTCGACAAGGGGCTGCGCAAGATACTCAACTTCGGCCACACCTTCGGTCATGCCCTCGAAGCCTACAACCTCTCACACAAGGTCGAATCCTCTCATGGCGAGTGTGTCGCAGTCGGCATGCTCTATGCCCTCTATCTCTCCACTAAGAAAGTAGGCCTCGACGCCTCCTCGTATCGTCAATACAAATCCTGGCTATCCAACCGTATGGCCGTCCCTCGCCTCTCGTTGAAGGATATAGAGGAACTCCTTGGATATATGCGCCACGACAAGAAACACCACGACGGCGAGCATCTCTGCGTCCTGCTCCAGGAGCCGGGCGTTCCGATGATCGATGTCCCCGTGAGCGACAACGAAGTGCGCGACGCCGTCCTCAGCGCCTAATCCTCCACCACGAGCTGAGCTGTGTCGCGGCTCCGCTGCTCCAGAAAGACTTTCCTTCCGGCCACTATCGAGTCGATGATCTCCTGCGTATAGTGGCGTACCGTCACCAACTCCATCTCACGGTTGTAACGTACCTTGAAATCAGCACTTAACCGTTCGATAAGCTGGTCGATAAGTATCTTGTTATAGTCGATACAGATCGAAAAACTCAACGCCGAGTTCTGCATCAGGTTGACGCTCACTCCCACCTGCGAGAGTATCGAGAATATCCGTTGCAGGTTCTCCTCCGCTATGAACGAGAAGTCTTTCGGCATAATCGACATAAGCACCTGATTCTCTTTGAAGATATAAAGCGGTATCTGCGGTTTGATGACCTCATACGGTCCCACCACCGACCCTTCGGCCTCCGGGTTGATGAACGACTTTATATATAGGGGTATCTGCTTGTTCTGCAACGGTTTTATCGTCTTGGGATGTATCACCGAAGCTCCGTAGTAGGCCTGCTCTATGGCTTCGTGATAGGGCATCTCCTCTATCTTGACCGTATCGGGGAAGTACTTCGGGTCGGCATTCAGGAATCCCGGCACATCCTTCCATATCGTCATCCGCTTCACCTCCAGCATATACGAGAGCACGGCTGCGGTATAGTCCGACCCCTCTCTGCCAAGTGTCGTCGTGACCCCCTCTTTCGATGCCGCTATGAACCCTTGCGTCACCACCGAACGTCCGCCCTTAAGGAACTGCTCCAACGCTTCGCGGTTCTCCATCGTACGGCTCCAATCCACCTGTGCACAACGGTTCGCCCCGTCGGTCACTATTATCTTCCTCACGTCAACCCACTGATTCCCAACACCACATTGCTCCAGATAGGCACTTATGATGGTCGTCGAAAGCAGCTCGCCGTACGACACCACCTGGTCGTAGTCGTAGTTATACTCTCCCGAACTCCTCTTCCGGCTCTCCTCCAGGTCTGCGAAAAGAGCTCTCAGCCTGACATATATCTCGTCTGACGGATTCGGGAAGAGGTGCCTCACTATCTGCAGATGATAATCCACGAGGTTCTTGAATATTATCTCCTGCTCATCTTCCTGTTTCGCGTTAGGCACAAGCTGCTCCAAGGCGTTGGTGGTCTTCCCCATAGCCGACACCACTATCACCATCTGCCGTCCGGCATCGTGGTATCTCTTCACTATCGAGGCCATGTTCTGTACCGCTTGCGCGCTGTTGACCGAGGCTCCTCCGAATTTGAATACTTCTACATCCATGAATGGATTTCGTTGGTTAAGTAAAAAAGTTGTAGCTATGTTGTGTGTAATTATTTAACAATGTGGACCAATTCCATTTGTCGAGTCACTAATTACCTATCACTAATCACTATAATTAACTTTTTTCTGCCCAAAAAATTGCGTTTATCGTCGAAAATCTAATACCTTTGCACCATGAATCAATTGCTCCTTCCCACCTCCTATCTGCCTCCTCTCAGCTATGTTGCGCTCCTGCTCGACTGCCCTTGCGCCACCATCGAGATCCACGAGACCTATCCCAAGCAGACCCACCGCAACCGTTGCGAGATCATGACCGCCAACGGCATCATGCGGCTGAGCGTCCCCGTCGTCCGCACCTCAGGCAACCACACCCCCACTTCCGACATAACCGTCTCCTACGCCGAGAGGTGGAACATCCAGCACATAAGAGCCATAGAATCAGCTTACAGCATGACTCCATACTTCCTCTATCTCTGGGACGACCTGAAGGCTATCCTGCTTCGTCGCCACGACCGCCTCATCGACCTCAACAGCGAGATCATGCGTTACCTCCTCACCAAACTCAACATCTCTTGCCAGCTGCAGTATAGCGAGGATTATGTCACCCTTCAGCAGGCAGCCAGCAACAAGCAGTTGGATATGCGGAATATGTTCGCCCACAACCCCTCAAGCGAAGCGAACCCACTAACGCAATTGTCTCACAAGAGCGAGAGCAATACTGAGCTTGCTCAAGTATTGCCGAGCCGCAGAGACAATGACTCCGAAAGGAGGCATTCAAGCATTCAAGCATTCAAGCAATTAAAGTACTACCAACTTTGGGCCGACAGGCTCGGTTTCTGCCCCAACCTCAGCATAATAGACCTCCTCTTCAATATCGGTCCGGCAGAAGCCAGGAAATACCTTTCCTCTCTTAAAGCTGACGCATAAACTGCTCGACAACGCCTATCTTGTAGCCGTTCGAGTGGAACGTCACCCGTCCGTCGCCTTTGACCAACGCCACCACAGGATAGACCACCGGCTCGCTGATTCCCAGCTCTTTCACCAGCATCTTCTCCAGCGGGTCGTCTAAGCTCTTACGCCATATCGCCACATCCGCTCCCGGGATGTCCCAGCTCATCGCCGGCACCCCTTCGGGCACCAGAAGGTATATCATACCGCCCCAGCGCTCCAGCTGCTCTCGCTTCTCTATCAGCTCCTTCACCAGATGTTTTGATGGCTCGCGGTAGTCGCCCAGCGACACAAAGATAAACCCTTTCTCTCCTGCATAGTCTTCGATGGTGGCCATCCCGCCTATCACCTCAAACCCTTTATCGACCGTCACCACCTCGTCGTCGGCTCCTTCCGTGAGGTCTCTTATCACCACCTCCATCTCTTTCGTCTCGCCTTCTCTCAGCTCGAAGAACTCCAACCTTGACCTCACGCTCCCTTTCTCGTCGCGGTTGCCCGTCGAGAGACAGTAGTATCCCGGCTTGAGCGTCAGCGTGTAGGGGAAGGTCGCCACCCTCTCGTCGTCCTCATAGTCGAGCGACACGAAGTCGCCATCCTCATAACGCTCTATCGTATAGTGCTTCCAATATTGAGGATCAGCAATCGGCTGATTGCTTGACAGTTTAACCGTAAGTGAGCTCTGTCCGTCACTCTCCTTTTCCGCTTTCCCTCCCTCTGCAAACGTCACCTCCGTCCATTCTCCGTCGGGTGCGACAAATATCTGATCCGTTGCGTTGTCCATATATGACGGTATGCCCATCGAGCGGCATGCGGCCACGAAGAAGATATCGCGCGAGTGGGCATCCGAATGGCGCAGTTCATACACACCCATAGGCGATATCGGACAGTTATAGTAGTTGCCAGTATCGTCCACCTTCACGTTCTCTTTCACCCATGCAATCAGCTGGTTGACCGTCTTCACCCCTTCGCTCTTCATAGCCTCTCCAAGCCCTTTCCTCCATCCTCTCACCATCTCGTTGCTCACCCTCGCGGGCATCAGCCCTTTTTCATAAACTGAATAGTTCAAAGTTGAAGCCAGTTCCGTTATGTGGGCCTCGAGCACGTCGGCCGTGATGTCCCTCATGTCCTTGTCGCTATACGACTTGAGGTAGCTGTAGAGCGGGAAGTCCGTCTTCTCCGTATGGCGGTTCAGAAACTGGGCTATCTCCTCGTAGTTGCCCTCGCACCTGCGCATGATCTCAGTCATCTGCTCCTCCGTGATGTTCGCGTTGGCTTTCACTCCCCATTCGCTTCTCTCCCTGTTGCACCAGAAGGTAGACACATAAGCCCCGCGTACCGAATCCTCATATTCAATCCTTTTGCCGTTGGCCGCCTGCTCCTCGTCGGTCGCCTTGGTCAGCTCGCAGCTCGGCGCCGGAGGCACGATATCCACGTTCTCAACATATTCCTCCCCAACCTGATGGTCGAGCTTTATCGTCAGCTCTTTGTTCGCCCGCGTGTCCATCTTCACATATCCAAACCGTTCGCCGTCGCTGGCCCACACCAGCAGGTCGCCCCATCCCGTAGTAAGGCTGGCTTTACCCTGCTCGTCACTTTTTATCGTCGCAAGTGTGTAGTATTCAGCATAGTTGTAGAGTTTAAACCTCACCTGGGCGCCGCTTTTCGGCTTGCCCGACTCGTCCGTTACCGTCACCACCGCCTTGCAGACGGGTGCGTAATGCGACAGCAGGTTCAGCTCCGAGTACATAGCCGTCCCTTTCACCACCTCCTCGTCGCCATGATAGCGTCCGAACGCCTTGGTATGCACCATCATACAGCGGCTCGACGGCTCGGCAAACCAACCCATGTTGAGCTTCGGGTCGGGCTCGCAAGCTCCGAGGAATTTCCATTCACCCGCTTTCGTTTCGGGATTATAAACCCACACCTCGACCCAGGCGTGGTTGTCGTCGCAATGTGCCCAACGGGGCGTATAACACTGGCGTGCAGGTATTCCTACCGACCGCAAGGCCGCGACCGCGAAGGTGCTCTCCTCGCCGCAACGACCCAACGAGGTCTTCATCGTAGCCAGGGGAGCCGACGTGCGGGCGTCGGCTCCCCTGTAGGCCACATGCTCATGACACCAATGGTTCACCTCCAGAGCCGCCTCTTCCATCGTCAGCCCTTTCACCCTATCTTTCAGCACCTCGTACATATACATCCTCGCCGTGTCAAGGTTCTCGTTATTAACACGATAAGGCAAAACGAAATGGCGGAAGATATCTTCCGGCACCTCCTTGCCCCAAGCCATCTCCCCCTGCGCCTTGAATGCGTAACGCACTTGTTTCAAGAAGTATACGAAGTCGTAGTCGGCCAAGTCGCTATAAGGCATATAAGCGTAGAGGAACTCCATCGCCTCACGCTCCCTGACTCCGAGGGTGTCCATACCCGCGAAGAGGATCTCGCCGCGTCCCTCAGCCAGCTGAGTGCGGTTCAGGTAATCCTCGTGCACCTGAGTGCGATAGTTCTTGTCGCTAATAAAATGTTTTTTCTTGCCACAGCCCGCCGTCATCATAAGGCACACGCTGATTCCAAGCAAGATAAAGAAAAAATTTATACGTCTCATAATGATAAAACTTTCAGTTTAGGTGTAGGCGGCTTTCAGCCGCTAGTGTAGGGCGCTGGAAGCGCCTGTGTAGCAAAGCAACCCTATTCCCCAAGCATCTTACCTCTTACATCACTCACGCATTCAAGCAATCAATCATTCACGCATTCTAACAACCGTCTCACGGTATCTATGTCCGTCACCGCATTACCCTTGCAATCAATCCGTTTGCACGACCCGTGGATCTCTTTCACGCCTGTCTCCGCCACTATGCGGGCCGCATTAGCTGGCGTCACTCCGCTTCCCGCCAGAATCTTTATTCGTCCTTCGGCCCGATTCACCAGCTCACGCAGCACCTCTATCCCCTCTTCTGCCGTAGGCTTGCAACCCGAAGTCAGTATACGATGGCATCCGCACCCTATCACCTCTTCCAGCGCCTCGTAGGGATCTTCCACGCGGTCGAACGCACGATGGAAGGTCACCTCCATCCCTTCGGCGGCAGCAACCGCAGCCTTAGTGCGCTCGACATCCACCTTGCCGTCGGGAGTGAGGAAACCTACCACCACACATTGAGCGCCAGCCTCGCGGCAGCCTCTTATGTCGTCAAGAATCTGAAGGTATTCGTCGTCAGAGTAGCAGAAGTCGCCCCCGCGAGGGCGTACCAGCACGTGGGTACGCAGCCGCAGGTCGTGGACGCAGTAGCTGACATCCTCCATCCTCGGGGTCGTGCCACCGATATTGAGGTTCTCGCACAGTTCTATCCTGCCGGCTCCGCCAGCCTTAGCGTTCTCCGCCGAGCTCCGTCCCGGCGCACATATCTCAATCTGTATCATATCTCTGTTATTGTCGTATCACATTTTCCGCATGCAAATATAGGCAAAAAATCACATTTTCCGCATGATTTTAGGGCAAAAAATCACATTTCCCTCCCATCTAACCCCGCTTTCCACTCCCCCTCTCTAAACAGAGAGGGGGTCGGGGGGAGAGTCTTTTACCTATCATCAAGCTATCACTTAACTATCATCAAGCTATCACTTAACTCCGCACAAGCTCCGCATACCAACCTCCCTTCACAGAATAGCTTTTAACATGAATTTTCACAAATTATCCATTAATTAATGAGCAATTATATGGCAATTTACGTTTAAAAACCGTTCGCCAAGGAAGGAGAAATTCACCCCAAATGGGTATCCGGCATCACTTTCGAGCCTTAATTTTTGTTAAAAAAAGCCCTTTTTTGTCACATTCCCCTTGTCTTCTGACAGTTGTCGAAATCATATTCCGTTGATTTCAAGAGTGATAGGCATGAAATCTGACAGTTGACAGTTATGACAGTTTTTTCACCTACGGTTCAACGTTGTCGGCTTCGGCTCGGCATAACAAATTTTGTTCTGCTCTCGCTCTTGCACGACAAGTGATTTTGAGGTACCCCTATTTTCCCTAGAAACTGTTTCGATTTTATTGATAGATAAGATTATTGACTATTGTTGAGGGATTTTTAAACTGTTTTGAGGGCGCAATGTGGTGGCATTGTAACCGAAAAACGGGTGAAAAAGCACCGACAAGAGGCTGTAATATTGCCATCGAATAAAATCAAAACAGTTTCTCAATATATATTATTATATATTAATTAGTTATATAGTTTATATATGGGATATTGTCATGCATTTTTTTAATTGTCAAAACTGTCAACTGTCAGGAATTGAAACGCCCGTTTCCCCTATTGGCAAGTCATACCCATTGATATTTAGCCTTTTAGGTGAAAAACGATTGCGGAGTGCGTTACAGTTACAGTTGTTACAGTTCTTTTTTTGAGGTTACACTTTCCTATACTCATATACATATATATCTATATATTAAGTATTTATATAATAAAGAGGGAAATGTTGTAACACATTTTTCAACTGTAACAACTGTAACTGTAACAGAGACGGCGTTTCAGTTTCAGTTGTTACACTTCTGTCATTAGTGGTCATTAGTCAATAGTCAATAAGGATTTTCAATTTAGGAATCCGATTTTCTTAATGACTATTGACTAATGACAAAAGACGCTACTGGATAAACCTTACACTATGAACCCATCTTTACCCTATAGGACTTGTGAGAGGTTCTGTATATGTTTTGTTCACAACCATATCTCGCATCAGTTTCATGTCAGTAAAGTTTCTGCTAATGTTTTGCACCAGTTCGAGATAGTTGTCTGTTCCATCCTCTTTTACATAATAGTACGGCTTGATGGAGATACAGTTCTTATGCTCAAATATTGTATTAAGTAATGTACGGTCAGAATTTCCGCATGAATGCCCCATAATGCATACCTGAAAAGGTGCTGACTCAATAAATTCCAATACGCTCCTATAGTTATCGGACTCCAAATAGTTGATGGATTTTACATGACGCATATATTCATTGTCATTCAGATCTCTGAGTTCAGAATATTTTTTATCCAATTCATCTCCATAGCCAAAAATTATACTTTCAGGTTTATCCAACTCTCCATGAATGTAATTGAGGAAAAAGTTATGCTTATGGTACAGCTTGGCAGTGCTGGTATAGTTGAAACTCAAAAGCATAACTTGGTCAGGTAGCATGAAAGCTTGAGGGTATTTTGACGGGTAGTTCTCAGTATGGTCTTTTTTATATCGTTCAATTTCAGAATCTGTGTAATACGGTATACCGTATCTGCCCATTTTCTCTTTCCAATATCTGCCATCTTGTTTTGTACACCATTCTACATATTCCTTTAACTGAGATTGTTTCTCAATGGAAACGTCTTGGGGGTCAATAGGAGAGTATATTTTATCATGAATTGAATCGTTATAGGTGATAGACGTTTGGTCAATAGTATTCAAATATCGAATTAAACTTTTTTGCAAGTAATCCAGTTGCTCGTTCAGCTCTTTGGCGGTTGTGTGAACCGTATTAATGGAGTTCACCCTTAACTCTTGCGTCAGCAATTTGTAGTATTCATTTTCAATATCAACCCAGCCTTTGGTTTCGATGCTTTTAATTATTCTTTCAAAGAAAGGAGAAAACACGACATTATATCGTGAAGTATCATTTATTAGTGATTGGACAACATCTTTACCAGAAAACTTTGTGGCGAATTTTGGTGAATGATAATAATACACATTCCAGAAATCTGTCTTGTTTTTTATTTCAAACGTACACAAAGGGTCTATTGATATATTAGTGTAATTCCCAATAAAACCATTAACCCTTTGATCCCAATACCAATCAATGAAGTGTTCATACTTGGTCTTTAGCCCATGTGCCAAGTCAAAACCATTGCCTATGAGTACGATTCTGTTCATCTTCCCCGATTGTTTCCTATCTACTCCGTTACTTGTCTGCAGCAAGGGAGGTTGTCTTGAGGGGTTCTATTTCATATTGTTGCTTCTGTACTACGTCGTTCTTGAACTTGAAGTACATAGCCTTAGCTGTTGCCTCCATCACGGTTTTGTAGAACTGTGGGTCTTCAAAGAGTCTGGTGAAAGCATCCATCTGCTCGGCGTAACATTTCTGGGCCACTTTGTCAAAGGTCTTGGGGAAGATGTTGTGTGCAAACATATTGACATCTGAAGTCTTGGCTTGCTTTGCCAGCGTCTTGCCTGAACCTTGTAGACGGTCAAAAATGCTCTCCACAATCACCCTATCGGCTTCGGTGAAGTTGCCCTGATACATCAGGTTAATCTTGTCGATGATGTTGTCCAGCAGGTCACGCTTCTCATCCTCTTTCTTGCCTTTGCCACCTTTCTCGCCTTTGATGGTTTTCTCCTTGGTTGTAGGCTTCAACTCTATGGCTCCGCTGGGCTGCACCTTGAACAGGTGGTGTTCCAGTGTCAGCTTGCCACTCAAATCCACCTTTTCGTGCGGTGTCTTAGGCAGAAGCTTATACAGATACTCACAGAAGATATAAGTCTTAAACAGGTCGCGGTCGAAAGTTCGTGCTATCTGAGCCATATAAGCGTAGAAGCGGACAAATGATTTCACCAAGAAACGTACCTTGAAACGGTCTTCTTCGTCCAGTTGTCCGAAATCGTCCACAACTGGTTTCAGGACACTTGCTAGCTTACCCAGCGTTTTGCTGTCCTGATTCTCATTATAGACAGCGTAAACAGCCTCCTCGGTCTCTTCACTCCATAAGTGATATGATTTCAGCTCGGTCAAATATCGGTAAACGACATTGACATCTATCGGCTCGGCCAGCAGCGTATCTTCGTAGAACGGTTTGAATGATGCCTGTATGCTCTCGGCCGAGTTTACAAAGTCGAAAACATAGGTGTCTATCTTGTCCTTGCAGCTGCGATTCAGCCTTGAAAGCGTCTGCACGGCTTTTACTCCTTTCAGACCTTTCAGAACGAACATGGTATGCAGCAGCGGTTCGTCGAAGCCTGTCTGGTATTTTTCTGCCACCACCAGCACATTGAACATATCGCTGGCGAAGTACATAGGCAATGCCGACTCGCTTATTCTCAAGTCGCTTGTGCTGTTCAGCTGCGGCTCCGTGTACTCCTTGCCCCCATAGCTGACCGTACCGCTGAAAGCCACCAATGGCATCACATCTGTATAGCCTTTTTGCTTGCAATATTCCTTTATGGCCAGATAATAGCGTACAGCGTGTGCCCTGCTTGGCGACACCACCATTGCCTTTGCCTTGCCATGAATCTTGGTCAGCGTAATCTCCCTGAACTTCTCCACAATCAGCTCTGCTGTCTGCTCTATCACGAACTGGTGATTATCGTGGTATTCACGCACGGCTTTCAATGCTGGCGGTTCCTCGTATTCGGGGTTTTCCTGAATGGTCTTGGCAACCTTGTAGCTGGTTTCTATCGGGGTAAAGAACTGCAACACGTCGAGGATAAATCCCTCATCAATGGCCTGTCGCATCGAGTAGTGATGGAAGGCTGTGTACTGTGGCTGGCCGTCTTCGCCTTTGCCTGCCTCTATGCCGAATGTCTGCAAAGTCTTCGGCTTGGGTGTGGCGGTGAAAGCGTAGAAGTATTCGTTTTTGTGCCGACCTTGTGTCAAAAGGGTCTCGGTCATCACGTCCATACCGTCTTTCAGCTCCTCTTCGGTCTTTCCTTCCAGCTCAGCCATCTCTTTTAACGCCTCGTCGGTGTCGGCAAGGGCAGCTTTCAGCTTCTCGGCACTCTTGCCACTTTGTGAACTGTGGGCTTCATCAACGATTATAGCAAAACGCTTGCCTTGGTGTCCGTCGAGTTCTTTGTAGATAAGCGGGAATCGGTGAAGTGTGGTGATAATGATACGCTTCTTGTCGTTGATAGCCTCACGTAGCTTGGTAGAGTTGTCCTTGTCGGTAATGGTGACAATCTGTCCTGTCTTGTGGTCAAATCCAAGTATGGTTTCTTGCAGCTGGCGGTTAAGTACACGGCGGTCGGTGATGACGAAGACACTCTGGAATATCTCGTTGTCTTCCTCGTCATGCAATGAGGCCAGGCGATAGGTGAGCCACGCTATCGAATTGCTCTTGCCGCTACCAGCGGAGTGCTGTATCAGGTAGTTCTTGCCCTCGCTCTGCTTGCGAGTATCTTCTACCAATTTCTCTACAACGTCGAGCTGGTGGTAACGTGGAAAAATGATCTTGACACTTTTCTTCTTGACTTTTCTTCCATTCTGGATGTAAATGGTCTCTTTCTCCTCACGGCTGATATAGCGTTGCAGTATGGCCAGCAGCATATCACGCTTCAACACTCTTTCCCATAGGTAGCTGGTGGCGTATCCGTCGGGGTTCTCTGGATTGCCCCCGTCACCGATATTGCCAGCTCCGTTGCTGCCTTGGTTGAAGGGCAAGAAGAATGTATCCTCGCCTTTCAGCTCGGTAGCCATATAGACGTTGTAAAGGTCAGCGGCGAAGTAGGCCAGTATGCGGTTGTTGAAGTGGAACAGCGGCTCCTTTTGGTCGCGGTCTTCTCGCCATTGGCGTTTGCCGTTCTCCACGCTCTGCCCTTTCAGCTGGTTCTTCAACTCGATGGCCACCACAGGGATGCCGTTCAGCGACAGCACCATATCAATGGTGTTGTGATTCTGTGTCGAGTAGGCGAACTGACGTGTACAGGTCAGTATATTTTGGTGATATTTCTCTACCAGTTCTTCGTTCTTGTGTGATGCTGGCTGGAAGTAGGCAAAGCGAAGCTCTATACCACGGTCTTTCACACCATTACGCAATACGTGTATCAGGCCGAAGTCGGCGACGTTCTGCTGGAAGATGGTGTACAGTTGCTTCTCGGCTCTCTCACCATAGACGTTTTGATACCTCTGCCAAGTCTTCGGCTGGGTCTGTGATATGAAACTGATAAGCGTAGCCATATCGATGGCTTTCGCCTTGTCGTATGTCTTCTGGTTGCCTTTGATATATCCACCCTCGTTGAGCAGATAGGCTTCTATGTCGCTTTCAAATCGTTTTTCAGTTGAGTCCATTTTCTTAGGTGGTCTTAGGTATTCCTAGGTGGTCCTAGGTATTCTTAGGTGGTCTTAGGTATTCCTAAGCCTTCTTATTTCTTCTTTTAGCTTTGCTACCTCTTCTTTTAGTTGCTGGTTTTCGGCTTCCAGCTCGTGCAGGCGGTTGTCCATTCCATTGCGGTAGCCGGTTCGTGCAGCGTGCATACGCTCTTTGATGCCTCCCTCCGTCACAAATTGTTTCTCCAGTTGCTCCAAATATTTCACCATCATCTTGTCGGTTTGGTGGCAGAGCGTCAAAGCCAGGTTGGCCATCTCCTCATCGCTCATTGTCTCCGCTATCTGGCTGTAGGCGTCGTAGTCGTTGTGTTCCCGACAGAAAAGGCGCATACGCTCATATCTGTCGTTGCTGCTGTTCCACAATGGAAGGTTGTGGCTCTTGAGGTAGTCTTTATAGTCCTCGCAGAGTTCCTGTAGGCTGGCTCGCGCCACATTCAGCAGCTTCAGCTCCATCTCGGTGCTGGTTTTGCCGTCCTCGCTTCCCTCCACGATGTTCTGCTTGCCGCTGCGGGCTGCCTGTATCATCTGGTCAACGGTACGGTCGCCGTATGGCGGCAGGAAACGCCTGCAAAATACCACGGTCAGCTGATAGAGTGCGTCGCTCTTACGGTAGATATAGAGGTTCTTCCAAACCACACCACCTTTAAGCACTTGCCCTTTCTTATATTCCATTGTATTACTGTTTTATGTTGTCTTAAGCGTTACTAGGTGTTCTTAGGTGCACCTAGGATTTGCTAAGTTTTTGTTTTCCCTATTACCTTTTAGGTTCGCCTATTTCACCTCCTTCTTGCCAGTTACATATTCGTAAATGATACTCTTCTTGTAGTCTTTCAGTTCCTCAATCTTCTGCTGCTTGATGGCGATAAGGCTGTCAATCTCGGAGCATTTGGTGTCGAGGTAGTCAGCAATTTGCTGTTGCTCAGTAGGCGATGGTATACAAACCGCAAAGTTGGTAAGCATAGGTAATCTGACAGATGGAACTGTTGATTGGGCACTTCCCATATCCATTACCTTGCCGAACAGGTTGCTTATGTAAAAGAAAAGATAGTTGGATAATACGCCTTCAATTTCAGATAACCTATAAACTCTTTGATGCACGGCATATTTGCCATATGCGTGGTGAAAAACTCTTCCTGCGCCTGCTCCATCACCAGCCATCAATATTCCTTCTCCTTCAAACGTAGCCTTATTACTTCTCTCTACTTGTGGCGAACGTACATAGAAAGGATACTCTCCATCAGGAACTGCATCTTGGGTGTCTTGATTGCCAGTTTCTATCTTACTCAGATATTTAAGTCGTATTAACTTCCACCCTTGCGGTATCTTACCAATCCAATCAACGCCACTATCTTTGAACTTCACATTGGGATTGAGTCCACGGGTGACGGCCTCAGTGATAACAGACTGCTTATATGCTTTCAGTTCCTCAATGAACTCTTCCTGCAAGGCTATCGTTTCGTCAATCTCACCACACTTCCTATCCAGAAACTCAGCTATCCGTTGCTGCTCTGAAAGAGGAGGAAGCGGTATTTTCTGTTTATCCCATAAAGTAATAGACCAAGTAGCAAGGCTAACACTATCTACTACAACATATGAAATGGCACGTTGCAAACAGTAACGAACATACCTTTTACAATATTTGTCCTCAATTATATCAACCCTAATAATATGGTCTGAATATGCAGAATGATTTATAGGCAAATAAACGTATGGTGTTCCATTTCTGGAAAGTAGTAAGTCTTCATTTTGGGTATATTTCCATTCGGGGAAATCATTGTAAATAACACGCAATGGTTTCACACCAGCTGTGTAAAAAATGATGCTATTGTTTATGTCATCCGTATGAAAATTCTTATCTATGGACTCTCCTACATTCGATTTATTATGTAAATACTTAAAATTGGCACATTCCCATTCTTCTGGTATCTCACCAATCCACGGTATTCCGCTATCTTTCATTGCTCTGCTCATACTCTTATCTCCCCATTATTTTAGTCATTAACTCCTGCTCTCGCTGGTCAAGCTGTTGCAGGTGGGCGAATATGTCTTCACTCTTGCGTGGTGCGACGTACTTGTAAAACTCGCGTGTGAAGGGTATCTCGTATCCTATCTTGGTTTTCTTGGGGTCTATCTTGGCTTTCGGCAGGTAGGGATAGACGTTCCGCTGCATATAATCTTCAACTTCCTCTTTCCAAGGAATGGTCTCGGTGTCTTTGTCTTTGCCGTCCATGACTGTCACCTTACGGAACTTGAAGTCTTCATTGTCCTTTATCTTGACCTCGACCTGCAAGTCGCCATCTTCGTATATACCATCTTTGAAGGCCAGAAAGGCTTTGCGCACCAATGCTATGCAGTCGTCGGTGAACTCGTTGCGTTTATTGCCTATGGGCTTACGGCGTTTGTGGCTGCAATGGCTGGCATCGATTAGTTGTACCTTGCCGACACGCTGGGTTGATTTGTTCTTCGTTACAATCCAAATGTATGTGGCAATACCCGTGTTGTAGAACATATCGTTTGGTATCTGCACTATGGCTTCCAACCAGTCGTTTTCTAACAAATAGCCCCTAATCTCGCTCTCTCCGCTGCCAGCGTCGCCTTTGAACAAGGGCGAGCCGTTCTGGATGATGGCCATTCGGCCATTGTCTTTGAGCTTGGCTACACCGTTGAGCATAAAGAGCTGCTGACTGTCGCCTATGGCAGGAAGGCCAGCTGCAAACCTGCCAGCGGAACCACGCCGATGTTCGGCCTCGACAGCCGATTTCTCGTTCTTCCACTCGATGCCAAACGGGGGATTAGAAATGATATAGTCGAAGCGGTAGCCGTCGAACTTGTCATCGCTCAGGGTGTTCCCGTGCTGCATATTGTCAGCCTGACCACCCTTGATTAGCAGGTTTGACTTGGCGATGGCGAAGGTCTGTTCGTTCAGTTCTTGACCGAACTCTGTAAGCTGTGCGTCGGGGTCAATCTCGCGGAGCTTTTCACCCAGACAGTCGAGCATCTGGCTTGTTCCCATCGCCATATCATAGATGGAAGCTGTCACGCCTTGTGTACGGAGCGTGTCTGACTGCTCGGCAATCAGCAACTCGGCCATCAGATAGATAATGTCACGGGCGGTGAAATGGGCTCCAGCTTGTTCGTCGTAGCTCTCCGAAAACTTCCTAACCAACTCTTCAAATATGTAGCCCATATCGACTGCCGAAATAGCGTCGGCACCCATATAGGCTTTCTTGGAACAGAACTCGGCAATGACATTGTAGAGTATGCCGTTATGCTCCATCTTGGTGATTTCCTTGTCGAAGTCGAACTTCTCAATAATGTCAATCACGTTCTTGGAGAAGTGGTTGAGGTAGCTGCGAAAGTTGTCGGCTATGTTGTCGGCATCAGCCAGCAAGCCTTCGAAAGTGAAGCGTGAGGTGTTGTAGAAGTCGAACCCAGCTGCATCACGCAGGAAACCGTCATAGACCGCAAGCTTTCGCTTCACGGCATAAAGTTCGTAGGCATCCAGTACAGCTTGTTTGGTGGGTGCAAGGGTATCGGAGAAGCGTTTGATGACACACATAGGCAACACCACGTTGCCGTATTCGTGTGGTTTGTATGTGCCAACCAGCTTATCGGCAATAGCCCAAATAAGGTTAGCTTTCTCCTGTATATTGACGGTTGTCCGTTTTTGCAGTTCTTCTGTTTTAGTCATTTGACAATGATTTTTTTGCAATCTGCAAAATTACGAAAATCTTTTGAAAGTTTCTGTGTGGGGCCGCATATACATAAAGCAACGAGCCGCAGGCTTCGCCTGCAGCCATGACTGACCATATATGATGAAACCTTGCCAAATCAGCCCCGTTTTACCTAATTTACGGTTGAAATCAAGGTGATATTTCTTCCATTATAGAGCGATGAGAGCATATTTTTTGTCTCTCCTTCGCGATCGCAGAAATATTTTGGACTTTCGTAACCATAACATACATAGAGATTTGCAGTACATTTTCTCATATTCAAGTCAGTATTAGATGAGTGTGTTTCATTACGGAATTTCCGTAACGGAAAATCCGTAACGCATAAGTACATTTTTCTGGTTTGAAAATAGATACAATGTCTCCTAAATGAGGCAAATCCTCACTCACGCATTAACACATTAACGCATTCAAGCAATAACATCTCCTTTCCCTAATTGTAGTGAGCGGTGGCGGTGTTTTTGACTAACTTTGGTTATTTGCTGTATTGGCGGATGGATGTACTTTTGCAATTGAAAAACATAGCATTTTGCCATTTGCCCGTGAAGGGTGCTTAATGTTTTGGTTTTGTGGATTAATAACGGGAGGCGGCCGCTCGGTGAAACGGGCGGTCGCTTTTTTTTGTCTCCCTTCAATAACCTGTGCTTAGTTTCTTAACAATTTCCAAAAAAAGTGTATTTTTGTAGACACTAATATATCATGAAGAACGTATAGAGGGGGGTATATTGTTGATATATAAATATATATGATAACCAACTATTCCGAATTGATATGAAGAAAACAATTCTTTTCTGCCTATTTGCATTGGCAAGTGTTTGTGCTGTATATGCGCAGAGCGTTACAGTGAGATTCACAGGACGTTCAGGAAACAGCGGTGCCTGGTACCAGCTCAGTTCAGTAACTGTCAGTAATGATACTCGCGGATGGTCGCAAACTCTGCACTATCCCGACACGGTTTTAATATTGCATTACAGTGAGGAAGGCATCGCAGATGTTATGGGTGTTGACGGAGGCCTGTTGCCAAACTATCCCAACCCGTTTGAAGGACACACCGAGACAGTACTATCTCTTGTAGAGACAGGCAAGGTGCAGATGCAACTCATTGGGGTGAACGGAGTTGTAAAGGCAGAATGGAATGACGACCTTGTGGCGGGAGCCTACAAGATAGGTATCTCACTAGGTGAGACACAGATAGCGTTTCTTAGCGTTACGACACAGAACCATCATTATGTGCTGAAGATGGTAAGCAAGTCGAAAGGAGGCAGAGACGCCATAGAGGTAACACCTGGAGAATGTGGCAGGACCGCCGAAGGAAGGTCCAGCAAAGCTGATGCCATAGGAGCGTTCCAACCTGGTGACGTGATGACGTATACCGGCGAACATTCGAACAGTATCTGCGAGCCTGTGACGCAGGCACAGACCGAAGACGAGACCATCGTATTAGTTTTCTGGGATCAGATGCCCAATATTGAACTGCCCTCCGTATCTACTGCCTCGGTGAGTGCCGTTACCACCTCAACGGCCGTCTGCGGCGGCAACGTAGTTCATGACGGAGGCGGCACCGTCACGGCTCGCGGAGTGTGCTGGAGCACTAGCCACAACCCGACTACCAGCGACAGCCACACCACCGACGGCACTGGCACAGGCTCGTATACCAGCACCATAAGCGGTTTGACTGACAACACCACATACTATGTGAGGGCCTACGCAACCAACGAACTTGGCACCGCCTACGGCGAGGAACGGACGTTCACGACGGAAGAGGAGATAGTGTATGAACTGCCGACGGTGACGACAGCTACGGTAAGCAATATCACTACGACGTCGGCCACATGCGGAGGAAATGTCACCGCAGACGGCAATGCTACGGTGACAGCTCGCGGAGTGTGCTGGAGCACTAGCCACAACCCGACAACAAGCGACAGCCACACCACCGACGGCACAGGTACAGGCTCGTTTACCAGCACCATCAACGGTTTGACTGACAACACGACATACTATGTGAGGGCCTACGCAACCAACAGCGAAGGCACCGCCTACGGAGAGGAACGGACGTTCACGACGGAAGAGGAGATAGTGTATGAACTGCCATCGGTGATAGTAGTTAACGTAAACCCATCGGTAAACGGGGCATCGGTAAGCAGCAGGGTAACCAATGACGGAGGCGCAACGGTAGTGGAGCGAGGAGTGTGTTGGAGCAGCAGCGAAAATCCTACGATAGGTGACAGCCACACCACAGACGGCAGCGGTGTAGGCACTTTCACCAGCAGTATAGACGGGCTGACGCGCACCACCATCTATCACCTGAGAGCCTACGCAACCAACAGTGTAGGTACGGCATATAGCGCGGACATGACCTTCACCACGCAGAGCGAGCTGCCCTCGGTTAGCACAGGAGAGGTGAGCGACACAGCGATGACCTCAGCCACATGCGGCGGAGATGTGAGCGATGACGGAGGAGCAGAGGTGACGGCGAGAGGAGTGTGTTGGAGTACAAACCACAACCCGACAGTCAGCGACAGCCACAGCAGCGACGGAGCCGGGACAGGTACGTTCACGAGCTATATGACAGGACTCAACCCCGGCACGTTATATTACTTAAGAGCGTATGCCACCAACCAAAGAGGGACGGCCTACGGCGAGGAGGTAGAATTCACGACCGTTGCAAACAACAGCATAGCATTTGACGGCAACGGAGCCTCGATAGCCGAGTTCTCGGTAAGCGGAAACAACGTGGTACACTTCTCGAAAGGCAACCTGCAATACAGCACAGTCGGCACGCACCCCGTGGAGACCGGGACAGCTAGCGGCACATGGCGATTTGCCGAAAACCAATACACCTGTATTGGTACCGGAAACAGCAGCATCTCGAGCAGCTACAATGGGTGGATAGACCTCTTCGGCTGGGGCACCAGCGGCTGGGCCAGCGGAGCCAGTTCGACAGCACCGTGGTCATCTTCGAGCACCGCCTCCAACTACTATCCCGGCGGCACTACAGACAACAACCTAACGGGAACCTACGCCAACGCCGACTGGGGAGTGTTCAACGGGATAAGCAACGGCGGCAACGCTCCAGAGATGTGGCGCACGATGACGAAAGACGAATGGAACTACCTGCTCTTCTCCCGTACTGCCTCGTCAGTGAACGGGATAGCCAATGCGCGCTTTGCCAAGGCCAAGGTAGCCAATGTGCAAGGTCTGATAATATTCCCTGACCACTACAACCACCCGACGGAACAGGCATTGCCGACGAACATAAACAACTCCACCGCAGCGTTCACAGGTAACGTCTATAGTTCCGACCAGTGGATAGCGATAGAGGATTCTGGAGCCATATTCCTGCCGGTAGCGGGCTACAGACAAAGTACGTCGGTATATTCCGCCACAGCAAACGGTGACTATTGGTCTTCAACCAAGGGGAGCGAGGACGGGAGAGCTTCGGCCTTGAAGTTCACCTCAAGTGAATGCGAGATGTCGACAACACACTATCGCTACAATGGACAGAGCGTGAGGCTTGTGATGGGCGACGTGACGGTGTATAACGAGCCGACAGTTGTGACCACCTCAGCCACGCTGATGTCGTCAGGATCGATACTTGCCGAGGGAGAGGTCTTAGGAGACGGAGGCGGCACCGATGTGACAGAAAGAGGTTTCTGCTGGAGCAGGACCAATCCAACGCCAACCCTGGACGACCGTTCGACTGAAAGAGGCTCGGGGCTGGGCACGTTCACCACAACCTTTTACAACAATCGACCCAATACCACTTATTACATAAGAGCATACGCCAGAAACTGCGACAGTGTGGGATATGGTGAGGTGCTGGAAGTGACCACAGGCGAAATAGCCGGTGGAATCGACAGTAACGGAGCGACCAATGCGCATTTCTCTGTGAGCGAGACCAACACGGTGCAGTTCTCGAAAGGCAATCTGCAGTACACCACTAGCGGTAGCCACAGCGTAGTCACAGGAGGGACACAGGTAGGTACCTTCCGATTTGCCGAAAACCAATATGACTATAGGGGAACATACAACAGCAACATTTCGTCTAGCTATACGGGATATATAGACCTCTTCGGCTGGGGGACCAGCGGATGGAACAGTGGAGCCACAGTATACCAGCCCTACGGCAGCACCAACAACCATGTGGGATACATAGTAGGTGGCAGTTATGTCAACGACCTGACGGGAGCCAACGCAAATGCCGACTGGGGATTATTCAACGCCATAGAAAACGGCGGCGACCAACCCGGGATGTGGCGTACGATGACGAGAGACGAGTGGTACTACCTGCTCTTCACTCGTAGTGCCTCATCGGTGAACGGCACAGCAGACGCCCGCTTCGCCAAAGCGACAGTCAACAGCAATAGCGGAATAATAATCTTCCCCGACACATACAGCCACCCAACGGAGCTGACGATGCCAGCCAATATCAACAATGCTACGGCAGGCTATGGTGGCAACAACTACACCTCGACTGACTGGGTGGTGATGCAAGATGCCGGTGCTGTGTTCCTGCCGGCTGGTGGCTGGCGTTACGGCACATCGGTCAGCGAAGCCGGCAGTTCGCTTAATTACTGGACATCGACCCACGGATCAACCGACTCGATAGCGCAGAGTTTCAATGCCACATCGAGCCTTATGGAAGTGAAAAACAACCACTACCGCCGCAACGGCGAGAGTGTAAGATTGGTGAAGGGCGAGGTAAGTACCTACGCACTGGCGACGGTCACCACTGCCGCTGTGAGCAACCTTTCGTCGGGGTCGGTAGCCGGAGGAGGGGAGGTGACATACGACGGGGGCGGAGCCAGTATCACCGCACGGGGAGTATGCTACAGCACCAGCCACAATCCCACAATAGCCGACCCACACACCAGCAACGGCATAGGAATGGGGACTTTTGCCAGTGTGATAGGCAGCCTTCAGTCGAACACCACATATTACATCAGAGCATACGCCACCAATGTGGCCGGTACAGCCTATGGCGACGAGGTAGAGATAACCACTGGCACAGTGGCTGGCGGCATTGACGGCAACGGAGCGACCAACCAGGAGTTTTCGGTAAGTGCGAACAATACGGTGAAGTTCTCGAAAGGCAACCTACAATACACCACCACCGGCACGCATGCCGTGGCGATAGGAGGTACAGCCAGCGGCACCTTCCGTTTTGCCGAAAAGCAGTATAACTATGTAGGGTCGAGTAATAGCAACATCTCTTCAACCTATACTGGATGGATAGACCTTTTCAGCTGGGGAACCAGCGGATGGAACAGCGGAGCCACGTACTATGCACCCTATTCCAGCTCCACCTCGTCGACCGATTATTCCCCTGGAGGATCAGAAGAAAACGAGCTATCGGGCAGCTA
Source organism: uncultured Bacteroidota bacterium (assembly GCA_902774845.1). Classification (GTDB taxonomy): domain Bacteria; phylum Bacteroidota; class Bacteroidia; order Bacteroidales; family P3; genus Colimorpha. The sequence continues at coordinate 89,650 of CACYJU010000001.1, read as the reverse complement.
TGCCAACGCCGACTGGGGCTTGTTCAACGCCATAAGCAACGGAGGCAACATGCCGCAGATGTGGCGCACGATGACCTACGAAGAGTGGAGTTACCTTCTCTTCACCCGTACAGCCTCGACGGTGAACGGGACAGCCAATGCCCGATTTGCCAAAGCCAAGGTGAACAATGTGCCTGGTTTGATATTGTTTTCTGACAACTATACGCATCCTGCCGAACTTGCCCTTCCATCCAATATCAACAATACAAGCGCAGCATACACAGGCAGCACCTACACGGCTAACGAATGGGTGCAGATGGAGGATGCCGGAGCGGTGTTCCTGCCTGCGGCAGGCTGGCGCAACGGCACAACAATTAACGAAGTGACTTCGTATGGAGACTACTGGTCGTCAACCAAAGGAACAGAGTCGAGTAACGCCAGCGGAGTGCAGTTCACGTCGAGTTCCCTTGTAGCACAAAACAACTATTACCGACGCAACGGCGAGAGTGTGCGACTAGTGATGGGCGATGTGACAGAATATGACCTGCCGACGGTGACTACGGCTGCGGTGCTTCTCTCGTCGGGCTCGGTGCAGGTCACAGGCGAAGTCACCTACGACGGAGGTGGTACGGCAGTTACCGGTCGAGGAATCTGCTGGAGTACCAGTCACAATCCGACCATTGCCGACACGGCAGTCGCCAACGGTACCGGCATGGGCAGCTACGAAGTGCTCCTCGGCAACCTACGCTCAAATACGACATATTATATAAGAGCCTACGCCACTAACAGGACAGGGACAGCCTACGGCAACGATGTGCAACTGACCACAGGAGAAATCGCGGGGAGTATAGATGCCAATGGGGCAATCGGTTCGCTGTTCTCGGTGAGCGCCAACAACACGGTGAAGTTCTCAAGAGGCAACCTACAATATTCGACCAGCGGCAGCCATGCCGTGGCTACAGGAGGCACACAGAACGGCACTTTCCGCTTTGCAGAAAACCAGTATGACTACAGAGGATCAAACAACAGCAACATCTCGTCAACCTATATCGGCTGGATAGACCTCTTCTGCTGGGGTACCAGTGGCTGGGCAAGTGGGGCCACAGCATATCAGCCCTATGCAACAAGTACGGTCAGTTCAGACTTCTATCCGGGTGGAAGCCCCGACAATGACCTGACCGGAGCTTATGCCAACGCCGACTGGGGCGTGTACAATGCCATTAGCAACGGGGGCAACACTCCGCAAATGTGGCGCACTATGACGCAGGACGAGTGGAACTATGTGCTATTCCAACGTAGTGCATCGACGGTGAATGGCACAGCCAACGCCCGCTTTGCAAAAGCAACCGTTAACAGCAAGGTCGGAATAATATTGTTCCCCGACACATACAGTCATCCGACAGAGGTGACACAACCATCCAATATCAACAATGCCACATTAGGGTTTGGCACCAACAACTACACGGCAGACAACTGGACACTAATGCAGGATGCCGGCGCGGTGTTCCTGCCGGCAGGCGGCTGGCGCAGCGGCACATCGGTAAGTGGTGCAGGTAGTTATGGTTACTATCTTAGTTCAACAAGAGGTACCGACGACTCGCGAGTAACAAGAGTTGAGGTGTCTAGCAGCGGAGTGAGCATAGGCAATTCCTATAGACGTAGCGGAGAAAGTGTTAGACTTGTGATGGGAGAAGAGAGCACATATAGCGTGCCTACGGTGACCACTGGAAGCGTGAGTGGCACGCTAGCCACAGCTACGGTTGCATGCGAGGTGACAAACGACGGAGGAGGAGCCCTTATCAGCAGCCGCGGAATATGCTGGAGTACCAACCATAACCCAACCATTGCCAACAACAACCAACTAGAAGGCAATGGCACAGGATCATATAGTTGCACCATGACAGGACTGCAACCCAACACCACATATTATGTACGAGCATATGCCATCAACAAGGCAGGGATTGCCTACGGCAACGAAGTGGAGATGACCACTGCCGATTTTACCGCTGCATTCGATGAAAACGGAGCCTCCCACTCCACTTTCTCGGTAAGTGCTACCAAAACGGTGAAATTCTCACAAGGGAACCTACAATACAACACCCTAGGCACTCACGACGTGGCTACCGGTGGCTCTCAACAAGGAGTTTGGCGTTTTGCAGAGAAACAATATGACTATATAGGGAGCGCCAACAGCAACATAGCAAGTTCTTATACCGGATGGATAGACCTCTTCGGATATGGCACAAGTGGCTGGAACAGCGGGGCTACATGCTATATGCCCTATAGCACCTCGAACACCGATTCGGACTATAAAGTGGGAGGATCGGGTGCCAACAGCCTCACTGGGAGCTATGCCAACGCCGACTGGGGCGTGTTCAACGCCATATCGAACGGAGGAAACTCTCCAGAAAGTTGGAGGACGCTGACATACGACGAGTGGAACTATCTGCTGTTCAGTCGTGATGGTTCTACCGTGGAGGGAGTTGACAGTGCCCGATTTGCACCGGCTAAGGTGGCTGGGGTAGTAGGACTTATAGTGTTGCCCGACACATACGTCCATCCAACTGGAGTGGCCGCACTTAGCAATATCAACAATGTGGGCGGAGCCTCGACATCCAACACCATCACTGCCGACAATTGGACATTGATGGAGGCGGCCGGGGCGGTGTTTTTGCCTTGTGCGGGCAGACGCAACGGGACCTCGGTGAGCGATGTGAATGTGAACTGCCGATACAGGGCGGCGACGGCAAGCAGTACAAATAGCGACAACTCCGATGTGGTGGTTATAACATCCGGCACAGTGGCGACATACACTACATATGTCCGCAGTTGGGGCTTCTGCGTACGATTGGTGAAGGGAAATTAGACCAACCCACCGAGATGGAGATTGAGACAAAAAAAATCCCGCCTTTTGGCGGGATTTATAGTTTGAAACGTTATCTAACCTAACGCTTATTTCTTGAAGTAGCGGTTGAGCAGACCTTCGAGGGCTTTGCCGTGACGAGCCTCGTCGCGTGCCATCTCGTGGACGGTGTCGTGGATGGCGTCGAGGTTGAGGGCTTTAGCGCGTTTGGCGAGGTCGGTCTTGCCGGCGGTGGCGCCGTACTCGGCGTCGACACGCATCTTCAGGTTCTCGGCGGTGCTGTCGGTCAGCACTTCACCCAGAAGCTCGGCGAACTTGGCTGCGTGCTCAGCCTCTTCGAAAGCGGCCTTCTCCCAGTAGAGACCGATTTCGGGATAGCCTTCGCGGTGAGCCACACGTGCCATTGCGAGGTACATTCCCACCTCTTTGCACTCGCCTTCGAAGTTGGCGCGGAGGTCCATCTTGATGTCTTCGGGAGCGTCCTTAGCCACGCCTACGATATGTTCGGCGGCCCAGGTCTTGATGTCTTCTTTCACTTCCTGCATCGGTTTGCCGCAGATAGGGCATTTCTCGGGCATCTCGTCGCCTTCATAAACATAGCCGCACACAGGGCAGATAAACTTTTTACTCATAGTCTTTGTGTTTTGTATGGATTAATAATTTGTGACAATTGACAACTGCAAAGATACACCTTTTCCCCAACAAACCAAAGAAATTTTTTGATGGTGTGGATAATTACTTGATTTGACTCACCAGCAACAACCTGTGATTTTCACAAAAACCATAAAAACCCTCACTTCAGTATGTGTCGGACTTGCAGTCCTTACGAGCTTCGAGCTGTATATTTTCCCTTAAGTGCAAGCACTTAGATAAAATATCTACCTCTCCGCTTTGTCTCCTTCGGATCCACCTCATACTTTGTGAGCAAAAACATCGATTGTTACCACAATCTAAAAAACAATGATTGCCACAATAATATCATCTGATTCAGCGTTTGGCCAATAAAAATCGTTTTTAGTCATGAATTACAATATTTCAAAACTTGCAGATGTCAATACGAGCCTTGCTAAAGAACTCAAAAACAAGTGTTACAGAGTTGTAGGTCTATGCCAACAGGTGCATAGGGAAATGGGGCCTTTTCTAAACGAATATATGTATCAGGAGGCTTTAGATATATTGTTCGAAGAAAACGATATCAAACGAGTAAAGGAATATTATTTCTCTGTAACATTTCATGGTAAGCAGATAAGACATAAGCATTATGTTGATTTTCTTGTTGGTGATGACATATTGATAGAATGTAAAGCCATTGAGCAAATAGGGCCTGAGCAACGTCAACAGATATGGAATTATATGAGGCTGTCAGGCATTTGTATTGGAGTGTTATACAACTTTGCTCCTGTCCATGACCAATGTGAACGATATTATTTGGACAAAAAGACAGGTAATATGTACGCATTCTAGGTTTTAACAAAAACCATAGAAACTCCTGTCCCATCTCTAACGTTAGGGTTATCGTTAAGGTTAAGGTTGTTGCAAAACTGTTTTTTAGCGGAGCGATGTTTTTGCTTTTTGATGTTTGTAATAACGACAGTTATTGTGATAAGGGGTATGGCTTGGCTGAAGAGCTTGCTCTTAAAGGCAAGTGCATAGCACTTAGCACATGGTTCCAACGGAACCACAAACATCAAAAAGAGTTTTTCTTGTTTTTGTTTTTTTCTTTCTTGTCTTCGTCAATGTAACACGAAAAATGAGAGCGAGAAGTGTCGTGTGACACTCCTCGCTCTCTCGGTTTTCCTCATCAACCCTTTAGTTAAGGCATATCTCCATTCTGACCGAGTTGACTCGGATCTGCTGGAAACATTTCTGGCTCTGGATCACGTGGCGCAGGATTCTGCACTCCGTATCAGCGGCCTTGAGGATATTTTCCACCACGATAGGTGATGGACCCCATGCGCTTGCCGACTTCAATGATGTATTTGTGCTGGTTGGTTGAAGGTCGTAGAATTGCTTCATAAGCGCACATTTGGGTTTGACATCAATTTCCCTTAAAAACTACCATCGTGGTGGTTTTATTGTATGGGGTTGAATTTTTAACAAAAAAAAACGGGGCTTCATGACGAAGCCCCTAGGTCAACAAGATTATTAACTATCTTAATTATCCGTTACTTACAGCTCGATCTGCATGTTGTTCTCCTGAGCCAGACGGCGCAGGTTGATGATAGCATAGCGCATACGTCCCAGGGCGGTGTTGATGCTCACTCCGGTACGGGCGGCTATGTCTTTGAAGTCGCACTTGCCATAGTGACGCAGGATCACCACGCGGCGTTGCTCGGGGGGCAACATCTTTACCAGCTTGCGTATGTTGGAGCTGGTCTGCTGCTTGATGATGCGGTGTTCCACATCCTCATCCTGAAGACGGAGGTTCTGCACCACGTCGTAATCGGGACGGTTGGGAACCATAGGCATCTTGTTGCCTCGACGGTAGTGGTCGACGATAAGATTGTGCGCTATTCGCATCACCCAATGGATAAACTTGTTTTCGTCTTTATACACTCCCGAGTTGATGGTCACAATCACCTTGAGGAAAGTGTCCTGAAACACGTCGTCGGCCACCTCTTTGTCTTTCACCACAGAGAAGATGTAGCCGTAGACCTTTGCCTGATACCTCGATAGGAGCACCTCAAAGCAGGCGCTGTCACCATCGCGGTATCCCTGTATCAGTTCATTGTCGGAAAGTTTGGAAAGCTTGTTGTCCATAACTGTAAAAAATTGATGTCAAAAACTGATAGTACTTCTTTCGATAGGCTTAATTGTTTGTTTCCAACAGGTGATTTATTTATCGGTGCAAAGATATGAACTTTTTTTTATTCTGCAAACCGTCTACGGATATTTTCTTTTTTTAGTGTATCCAATAGTCGGTTTATTTTGTTAAAAATCAAATTTTAACATTTCGAATTGTTAAAGTTTTATACAACTTATTGTTGATTAATTCTTTTCGCAAACGGGCACTCTTGCAACAAAATGTGTTGAATTATCTGCCATAATAAAACCGTTATTGGATACGTTATTGTTATTTTTACAGACAGAAACGTTTTTTCTCATGAATAAGATTTTCGGCAACCTGAAAGGCGACCTCTTCGGTGGCCTCACCGCGGGCATCGTGGCTTTGCCCCTCGCCCTCGCTTTCGGTATTCAAGCTTTCGGCGGCATCGACAGCCCCGACTCTGCCTCGATAGGCGCGTTGGCTGGATTGGTAGGCGCCACGATGCTCGGTATGTTCGCAGCCATCTTCGGCGGCACCCCTTCGCAGATATCCGGTCCTACGGGACCGATGACGGTGGTCACCGCCGCCCTCGTCTCCTCGGCATGGGCTGCGTCGTCAGGCAGCCTGTCGACGGTACTTATCTCGATGACTATGGCGGCTATCTTGTGCGGCCTCTTCCAGGTGCTTTTCGGCATCATCAAACTGGGAAAATATGTGCGCTATATCCCCTATCCCGTCCTTTCGGGCTTCATGAGCGGCATCGGTGTCATCATCATCCTGCAGCAGATATACCCACTCGTCGGATTGAAAGGGTCGGGCTCTATGATACAGCTTCTCGCTGGCTTCCCGTCGGCTGTCGCTGGCGGCATATCCCTCACAGCCTTGCTTCTCGGCATAGGTACCATACTGATTGTCACCCTCTTCCCACTGCTTACCAAGAAGGTGCCTGCCACCCTTGTGGCTCTCATCGTCATGACGGTGGTCTCGCTGCTCTGCAAGCTTGATCCAAGACTCACGATAGGCAACATCCCTTCGGGCCTTCCCAAGCCGTTCTTCCTGAACGACAGCGTCACCCTCGCCGGCCTCGACTGGATACTTATCGTCAAGGCTGCGGTCATCCCGGGTCTCACCCTCGCTGGCCTTGGCTCCATCGATACTCTGCTCACCTCTGTGGTGGCCGACAATATCACCAAAACCAAACATAACTCCAACCGCGAGCTCATCGGTCAAGGTATCGGAAACGCCGTCGCTGGCCTCTTCTGTGGCCTCCCAGGAGCCGGCGCCACGATGCGTACGGTGGTCAACGTGCGGTCGGGTGGACGCACGCCTCTGAGTGGCGTGGTGCACGCTCTGCTGCTTCTCGCCGTCATGCTCGGATTGGGCAGCCTGGTCAAATATGTGCCGCTTTCGGTGTTGGCCGGCATCCTTATCACAGTGGGTTGGGGTATCATCGACTTCAAAGGATTCAAAGACCTGCTCAAGATACCGAGGGCCGACGCTGTGGTGCTTATCGTGGTCTTCCTCGTGACCGTCTTTGTCGACCTCCTGACCGCCGTCGGAATCGGTATGGTCATCGCGTGCGTGCTCTTCATGAAACGTGCCTCCGACCTCGTGGAAGGCGGCTACAGCAGCCAGGAGATGACCAACTTCGATAAGGAGAGCCCCTGGAACGACGAAGGGGGTATGCCCGATACAGCCAAGCACAGCATCTACATCCAGCGTCTCAACGGACCTATCTTCTTCGGTACCATCAATAAATTCAAGCAGGTGATGACCGACGTGCCCATGGACGCGAAGATAGTAATCATCCGCATGCGTCTAGTGAGCTTCATGGATCAGTCGGGCCTCTACGCTATGGAGAACGCCATCAAGGAGATACAATCGCGTGGGGCAACCGTCCTGATGACCATCATACAGCCACAACCGATGTACATGCTGCGCCGCATGAACGTCATCCCGGCTATCGTACCTGAAGACCACACCTTCAAGACCTTCGAGGACTGTACCGAATACCTGCGCAAGATTACCAGCCCTCAAGAATAGATAATATTCATTACCAGAACGTTACATCGATAGATAAACTATCTGGCAGAACAAAAAGAAAGCGCATCTCGAGTTGAGGTGCGCTTTCTGCTTTTTTAGATGACGTCTTGTGGCGTCTTCTGACCTAGAAACTATTTAAATTTGATTGATGGAATTTATTATGCATTTAAACGAACAGATTTTTCTTCTTATCGAAGGCGCAATGGGGATTCCATTGTAACTGAGGGAAGAGGGAAAAGATGCCGCTTAAATGCTTTAAGAAAAACATTGAATCATATTAAACAGTTTCTTAATCTAACACCAAGCTTGGAGCGTTGTAGGTGCGGGCGGCGAGCTCTTGGTTGAGCATGTAGAGGCTCTTGGCGTCGCTGCCGAAGAGTTCCATCTTGGTGATCATATCGCGGGCGTTGGTCTCCTCTTCACCCTGCTCTTTCACGAACCAGTCGAGGAACTGCATGGTGCGGAAATCCTTCACCTTGTATGCAGCATCGTAAATAGTATGGATTGAGGCAGTTACATACTCCTCGTGTTCCAAACCTGCTTTCAGCACGTCCATATCTTTCTTGAACTTCTTGTCGGGCTTGGCGATGGCACCCAGTACGATGGGGCAGTCGTTGTTCTGCATGTACTTGTAGATAAGCATGGCGTGGTCGCGCTCTTCCATTGCCTGGATCATATACCAATTGGCGAAACCGTTCAAGCCGCGCTTGTCGAAATAATTGTTCATGTCCAGATAAAGATAGCCCGAATAGAGCTCCTTGTTGATCTGCTCGTTGAGCAGGTCGGAAACTTTCTTGTTAAGCATAATGTTTTAAATTAAAATGTTATTTTGATTATTTAACTTCCCTATATGGTTATTTAAACCAATTCCCTCACTGCTTCTTGAAATTGGTCTTGTCAACCGAGCAAAGTGGACACACCCAATCAGCCGGCAAATCCTCAAACTTTGTGCCAGGAGCAATCCCGTTGTCAGGATCTCCAACCGCTGGGTCATAAACATAACCGCAGACTTCGCAAACATACTTTTCCATGATTGTATTTGTTTTAATTAATAATTATGGATAACGTTATCGTCTATTTTTTTATTGTATTGGCACAAAACATTTACTAGCTCACAATTTATCAGGCAGTTATGGCAAATGTTTCTCATGAAACATTTTCACGACGGAAGCGAATAGGCCAAAAGAACAGAGACATCTGCCGGGGAAACTCCACTGATTCTTGATGCCTGGCCTAAGGTCTTGGGGCGAAGGGCGGAGAGCTTTTCTCTGGCTTCGTACGAGATGGCATGTATGGAGTGATAATCTATATCTGGTGGAAGCAACACTTTCTCGAACTTCACCACTCGCTCAGCTACCTCTTGCTCTTTTTCTATATAGCGTTGATACTTGGTGGCTATCTCGACCGACTCCACCACCTCTTCCCGCATATCCTCCTGGATTGATTCTATGGCTTGTGAGAGTTCGGGCGAGCATTCCTCAAGGGCCTTCATATCTATTTCGGGTCTCAGCAGAAGGCTCTCAAGTCTGGCACGTTGCTGCAACCCGGCCGAACCACAACGGACAAGTGTCTCGTTGATTTCAGACGGGGTGACAGACAAAGCGGACAATTGCTCTTTCAACTGAGAGGCGTTCTGCCGTTTCTGCTCCACACGTTGCATACGCAGCTCGGAAGCGAGATGATATTTCTCGAACGAAAGTGGGGTGAGTCGCTCGTCGGCATTATCCTGTCTTAAAAGAATACGATACTCGGCCCGAGAGGTGAACATACGATAGGGCTCGTCGACCCCCTTGGTCACAAGGTCATCTATAAGCACTCCGATATAGGCCTGCTCACGAGTGAGAATGAACGGATCGTAGCCTTTCAGTTTGGCAGCTGCGTTGATGGCTGCCACAAGTCCCTGGCATGCAGCCTCCTCATAACCTGTGGTACCGTTTATCTGGCCAGCAAAATAGAGATTCTCTATAAGCTTGGTTTCAAGAGTGTAACGCAGCTGTGTGGGAGGAAAATAGTCATACTCGATAGCATAGCCAGGCTTGAAGATACAGGCATTTGCGAAGCCTTCGATGGAATGTAGGGCTTCGAGCTGTATTTCCAACGGGAGCGACGAGGAGAAGCCGTTAAGGTAGTAAGAGACTGTATCCAAACCTTCTGGCTCGACGAAAAGCTGATGACGGTTCTTGTCGGCGAAGCGTACAATCTTGTCCTCGATAGAGGGGCAATAGCGTGGGCCGCGACCATGAATCATGCCTTGAAACATAGGTGAGCGGTCGAACCCTTTCCTTAATATATCGTGTGTCTTCTCACTCGTATATGCCAGATAGCATGGCTTCTGCGTCTTAAGACGACGCTCGGAGGGGAGGAAAGAGAATCCCTGAGGATCATCATCTCCCGGCTGCTCGGTGAGCTTGGAGAAGTCGATGGTGCGACCGTCTATACGAACAGGTGTTCCGGTCTTAAGGCGAGCCACCTCGAACCCTCTGGAACGCAAGGAATCAGAAAGTCCGACGGCAGCCCTCTCTCCTATCCTACCACCCTCGAAGCTGACTTCGCCGATGAAGATACGTCCGTTGAGGAAAGTGCCGTTAGTGAGGATCACCGCCTTGGCTGGTATCTCGAGACCCATACGAGTGCGGACTCCGCAGGCACGACCCCCTTGTTCCATGATATCTATCACCTCGTCCTGCCAGATGCTGAGGTTAGGAGTATGCTCCAGGATATTTCGCCATTCGGCAGAGAAGCGAGCTTTGTCACATTGAGCACGAGGACTCCACATAGCCGGCCCCTTGGAACGGTTGAGCATGCGGAACTGTATGGCGGTATGGTCGGTGACGATGCCTGACATACCTCCAAGAGCATCTATCTCTCTTACAATCTGTCCTTTGGCTACGCCACCCATAGCTGGGTTACAAGACATGCGTGCAATAGAATCAATCTCTTGCGTAACAAGGAGGGTTTTAGCCCCCATAGTTGCAGACACATAGGAAGCTTCGGCTCCCGCGTGACCTCCTCCAACGACTACTATATCATATTGATTCCAAAGCATTATGTTGACTGAGCGTTGACTATTGAGAATGGAAATTTATAATTTTAAAGGACAGTATCGTTGTTCCCTATATATTCACTTGATTTCATGCCATTTGGATAACGCATGCTCCTCTTTCTTACGCATCTCGGCGGCTTCTTTTTCGGTCTTGTCCCCTTGTCCCAAGAGGTGGAGGACTCCGTGAGCAATCACGCGATGGAGCTCGTCATCGAAAGAGACATCGAACTTCTCGGCATTATCCCGAACTCTATCCACGCTTATCATGATATCGCCAGATATGAGGTCGCCCTCAACATAATCGAAAGTGATAATGTCGGTATAGGTGTCGTGGTTGAGATAACGCTGGTTGGCCTCGAGCACAAACTCATCATCAGAAAAAAGGTAACCGATGGTGCCGAGATGTTTTCCTTGCTCTTCAATCAGAGCAGTCAGCCATCCCTTTACCTTTTTCTTCTCAGGGAGCTCAAATCCTTCTATATTTTCCGAAAAAGTGATTGCCATCGTTCTCAAATAGTTTTTAGGGTATCTGGCCTGTTTTTTCGAATTCCTATTATTATATCCTTATTCCCAGATTATTAAGTATGCTTTATCCGATATCTTTCGTTAACGAGAGTGGGTTAAAAGCTATGCGGAAGTATTGTGGCCTTGATAAACCAACCCACACCAGGTAATCTTTCTCAGAAAAAAGTGAAAAAAAAGAAACATGTCGACGAAAGAAAATATGCGGTTCAAACCGTGACATATTTTCTGACACCAAAATTTTCAAGTACGTTGCGACGACTTGAAGCGTAACGCTCGTCGACACCACTCAGCATAAATTCCATCGAAACACATCCGCGACTATAAGAAACGTTGTCGGCAAGATGTTTTATTAGATAAAGACCCTGATGGTCACCCTCGTTCATTGGAAAATCACCATAGTTTGTGTGATCGAATCCTTCGCCTTCATCCGAAACGCTGATGGAGAGGCCGCTCTGGATAGTATCACATGAAATATGGACTTGCTTGTCGACATCACCATGGTTCCCATGCTGGATGGAGTTTTTAACAGCTTGTACTACCGGAACAGAGATAATGCCGAAATAGTCGGTGATATGTTTCGACTCGCAGATGTCCCAAAGATAAGACTCTACTTTCTCTAAATATTTTTCATCCGACTGTATTACAAGCTCTTCCATAGTAACTATGTTATTTGATGTCGAATACAAAGGTACGATTTTAGACTGAAAGCTGCAGGGGAAATTTTAAAAATTATTAACAAATTAGTGTGATTTGGCAATATCAGAACTTATAGAAATAGTCTGACACCTTGCGTTTGTAGAAGTCGTTCAGGTTGGGAACAGAGCGACGGAAGAGGTCTATATTGCTCTGTTTCATCTGTTCATAGCTTTCAAGTTCTTTTGGAGAAGGCTCGTATATATCTTTGGCTTCACGACTCTGGCGACGGTCGTCTTTCTCACGTTGCATCTCGGCTTTCTCATGTTCGAGCAGGCGAGTGAGTATCTGCTGCTGACGAGAGATGGTCTGCTGGGTGATAGTGCGGTTCACGATATCCTGCTCTGTCTGTTCCATCTGACGTTGCAGCTGCTCTATCTCTTTGGCAAGCTTAGTGTTACCAGCGTCGCTCTCTTTCATACGTTGACCATATTCCTGCATCATGCGACGGATCATCTCCTGCTGGGCCGCCATCTTGGCCAGCTGCTCGCTCATACCGTTCTTCTCTCCTATCTGCTTACGGGCTGCAGGCTTGCCCTCTTTCTCGAGTTGTTTTTTGAGGGCTTCGAGCTGCTTGTTGAGCTCCTCCTGCATCTTGCGCACAGACTTGGGCGACGGGTTTTTGCCGGGATTGTTACATTGACTCTTTGACTTCGTCTTCGATGGGTTCTTGCAGTTGCCACCCTTGCTTTTACGCTGCTGATCCTGCATCTTGTCGAGCGATTCGGCAAGAAGCAATGCGAGGTTATTGACGGAGGTCATGGAATACTGCATCCATTTGGCTGCTGAAACATTCTTGGAGTTTCCGTAGAAAGACTGATTGTATGCCAGAAGGGTGTTGAGCGACTTACCTATATTTAGATTCACTTCGCCCAGGTTCTGATTTATAGCCGACGCCACGTTGAACTGCCGTTTAGCGATACTCCGCAGAGAGTCTTCGATCTGTCCGAAGTCATCTTTTATCTGGTTCTGATCAAGGATGATAGATTGATAGCGCGGGTCTTGAATGAAGGTCTCCCCCACCCTACTGATGAGAGCTTCCTGATTGAAAGATATGCCCACGAGGTTTTTCAGCAGCCGCCTTATCAGTTCGGAGTCCTCAGCCATCTCCTCCTGCTCCATACGCTCCTGTTCCTGCTCTATCTGCTGAGCGAGCGAGTCGAGTTGGTCGGCAGCCTGCTGCTGCGATTTGGAGGCACCTTTATTGTTGCCTTTGTTCATCTGCTGCTGAGCGTTCTGCTGGTTTTGCTCGATATTCTGCTGCGTCTGTTCACCGAGTTTGAAATTGGCCGAAGGCTCAAGTTTTTTGTAATCTTGTTCTATGGCTTTCAAGTCTTGCTTCAGCTGCTGGAATTGGTTTGAGAGCTCCTGTTGACGGGCTTTCTGCTGCTCGTTGTCCTTACCTTTGGCTTCATTGGTTTGCTCCGACAGTTTGCGTTGCTCTTCCGACAGTTTCTTGGCCGACTCCTTAGCGTTATCGACACGTGATTCCAATTCCAGACGTTTCATCAGCTCAAGGTTCTGGTCGAGTTGTTTTTCCAAATCGGAGTTCTGCATCTTGAGGTTTTCCAGCTGCTCCTGCACCTGCTTCTTGTCGGCCTCCTGCATCAGACGGTCGATCTCCTCGAGGGTTTTCTTCATCTCCTCACTCATCAGATTTTCCATCATCTTCTCCAACTCACGTTGTTTTTCCATTATCTGTTCGCTCTGCTCATAATATTTCTCCTTCAACTGATTGTTCTGCTGGATGGAGTTCTTCATCTGCTCCAGCTTGTTCTGCAGATCCTTTTGTTTATCCGACAGACGTTTCAGCTCCTGCTTATCCTGCCAGTTGAGCTCTTTCTTATCTACCAGCTTGCGCACCATCTCATCAATCTCCTGCTGCAACTTCTTTATCTCGGCAATCGAGAGAGAAGCCTGGCTTTGAGCGTCTGCAGCATTGCGAGATATGGTCTCTTTCAATTCCTCCTCGGAAGGCACAGAATACTCGAATACACGCGATTTGGTAGACTTGCTACCATGCACCTCGTCGTTGTCCCACACCTGGAAGTAATAGAACAGCTGGTCGCCTAGAGAGATGTCGAGAGAGTTGAGGTTATATGAATAAGAGAAATCCTGCTCTGTTTCACGTGAAACAGCAATCGGATAATACAGAGTATCAAATAGTTCTTGATTGGACTTATTACCATACACCACCACGAAATCCATCTTACGGAACCCATAATCATCCTTTATTCGGCCCTTGAAGAAGAGACGGTCGCCATAAACCGAATCACGCATCTCCAATACCGCAATCTGCGGATAGCCGTCAGGTATAGTGGTGACAGCATAACGCATAGTGTCAGAAGAGTTTACCGCACCATTCGAAACAGTGAAAGCATAGCTGAACGAACGACCGGCACGATGAGATATCTCAAGTCTTCCATTCTTATCCGGAGTAAAGGAGGTAGCGTTGCTATCTATGATAAACATCAGATTGTCAGTATGCTTCAGCTGGAAATACCACCTTAACGAAGTACCCTCAGGCACCACGATGTCCCCAACATTAGTCAGAGTTTCGACACCCCTACCCGTATAGGCAGGATAGGATAGTTTCACGCTGAACGAAGCAACCAACGGGCGGTTGAACACATTGATAGTGAACGTCTTCGAGGTCACCCCTCCCCCACTCACATTAAAGTCACATGTATGCTGAATGTTTTTTACGGTATAGGAAAAATGAGTGCGGTCGAGGTTCTGCATCTTATAGGAATAGCCATCTATGTTGAGGTATACCTCTTCCGGCACCGAGGAACCCTCGACAGTAACATGTAGCGTGTAATCCTCTTGCTGTACCGCCTCAAGGCTTTCGTTCGTCACCACGAAAGTGAATGGAGCGGGCTTTTCATACACAGCATTATGATGGACGATACGCTGGGTGGGAGCCGTAATGAATGACGGCTTAACCGCTAATAGCACAACTATAATCAATAGCGGTATGGCTACATATTTTACGTATTTCCAATTGACTTTCAGGTTGATAGCCTTATTTATGGGTACCACCCGAAGCAAGGCAGACTTCTGATCGATACTTGCCTGCAATAATTCTTGTGTTGCAGGATCAACCTTCCCACCCATCTCCTGCAACTGCAACAGATTGAGCAGTTTATCCTGTATCTCGGGAAAGTGAGCGCCAGCGATACGTGCGGCATCAGGATAGGAAAGACCGCCAGCCAGGCGATGCATACGCAGCAGAGGCAACACGACATATACCGCAGCCACACCGACGATGGCGGCAATGAAAAACCAGAAGACGGCAGTACGCACACCCCTTCCAAACCAACCGAAATATTCGGCCGTCACAAGCACTATGAACAGGGAGAAGAGCAAGGCACAAGCATACAATATACCGCGTATCAGACGGTTCTTGTAGTACTTACGGATAAAAGAATCCAGACTTTCTATGAGCAAGTCTTTGTGCTTCATGTCGTGTATAATCTTGCAAAAATACAAAATTTACGCAATTTGAACATTTTTAAGTACCTTTGCAGTCAACATCACTTGTCGTAACCATGAGCAAAGTAATACTTATCACCGGCGCATCGTCAGGATTCGGAAAGGCCGCAGCAGTGCGCCTTGTGGCCAAAGGGCATACAGTATATGGAACCAGCCGTAAACCACAACAACATCCCACCATACATTTCCTGCAGATGGATGTGCGGGAGGCGGATTCGGTGAAAGCAGGAGTGGAGGAAATCATAGAAAAAGAGGGCAGGATAGACGTTGTGATATGCAACGCAGGAATGGGTATCGGAGGGTCGCTGGAACTGGCCACACATGAGGAAATCCACGCACAGATGCAGACAAACTTTATGGGATGTGTGAACGTGTGCCAGAAGGTGCTTCCGTATATGAGAAAACAACGTGGTGGACGTATTATCAACCTTAGCTCCATCGGCGGAGTGATGGGATTGCCCTATCAAGGATTCTACTCAGCTTCGAAGTTCGCCATAGAAGGCTTTTCGGAGGCATTGAGCGCCGAAGTGAAAAGGTTTGGCATTACGGTAAGCATAGTAGAACCAGGAGACTTCAAAACCGGCTTTACAGCAAGCAGAATGAACTCGCAAGCCACGATAGAAGATGCCGACTACGGCAAGAGTTTCCGCAGGTCGCTGGGAATAATAGAAAAAGAAGAAAACGGAGGGCTTGCGCCAGAGGTGCTTGCAAAAATGATAGAGAAAATTGTCAATTCACGTCGGCCGAAGCTACGCTACCCAGTAGCGAACCTCGAACAGAGGCTTTCTATCCTGCTTCACAGCGTTCTGCCAGGCAACTGGTTTGTCGATGTGCTGAGAGGGTATTATAAGGTGTGAATCATAGTGATTAGACAATTGTAATGTTTATTTCTTGTCTTTTATGAAACATCTTCTGCTTTTTTTCATCGCCCTCATGGTGTTCGTTGCCGCCTATGGGCAGACATATATAGGAGAGCTTACAACCAACGGATATACCTATAAGAACGCAAAGATGGAGCTTTCTGAGAAAGGGGCAACGGTTACGCTTATGATGAGGCATGTGAAGTTTGCCAAGCTGATGCCCGTAAAAGTCGACGTAGAGGTGAAAGGACTTACCGCAAACAGACGGCAAAGAGTGGTGTCGCTGAACGGAAACAATATAATCCCCCTCAGCAACGGAAAGCCTCACGCAAATCGCACCATACACGATTTCAAGGGCATAGCCGACGCCACAACATTAACCTTCGAATGCAAAATGGGCGACAAGCGCGTTAGCTTCAGTGGACAGGCAACGAGCGGGAATGGAAACCCAAATTAAACGAGAGTTTTGATTGTGTTGCCTACGTTAACCAAGTGGTCGGCCACACGCTCTGCGTTTTGAGCCAATGACAGATACTCCGCACCCGTAGTTGGATCACACTCACCGCGGCCAAGACGCTCAATATGGTGCCGCTCCATCTCTTCTGTAAAATCGTCGATATTATCTTCTATTACAAGCGCACGGTTCAAAGCCTGCATATCCAATTTATGGTAGGCCAATTTAATCTCTTCATATAGATTCACAATGAGGCCTTCCATATATCGTATTTCCTCAACTGCCTCTTTAGAAAAGGATATGCCGTGTTGTTTCAGAGTATCAGCATATTCAACAATGTTCTCTGCATAATCGCCAATCCTTTCCAAATCACACACCGACTTGATGGCGGTGGTGAGATATTGGTTGTCGAAACGGTTCAAATGCTTGTCCATAAGTTGTACTGTAAAGCCGACCAATTCAGAGTTCAAGTAGTTGAGTTCCACCTCTGTCCGTCTGAATTCTTCCACTTCTTTATAGTTCATCGTGGTGACAATATTAACAGCACGATGGAAATTCTCCATAGCCAGTTTCGCCATATTTTCGATTTCTGCCTTCAACTGACGTACAGCAACAACAGGGGTACTCAGCATCTGTCGGTCAAGATAATAGAAATGTGGTTCATTTTCCAAAGCGGGTTTCTCTTCTTCTTTCACCATACGACAAGACAGCTTGACAAGCGCATTTGTAAGCGGGAGAGCGACGAGCATTGTACACACGTTGAACACCGTGTGGAACATTGCCAGCTGTAACTGAGGTTCACCTCGAAATAGCTGACCGAATACCCGACCGAAATTCCATTCACCAGCCGTCGTTATCCAAAGAATCAGAGCGATTAACATGAATAGCACCACACCCATCACATTGAAAGTTAGGTGAATCATGGCTGTTCTGCGAGCATTGACACCGCTTGTCAATCCCGCAATCAACGCCACTACACATGAGCCGATATTCGAACCCATGGTCAGATAAATACCTTGGTTCAGCGTTACCAAACCAGTCATTACCATTGTTATGGCAATCGATGTCATCACCGACGAAGATTGTATCACCGCTGTGAGCAATGCACCTATAAAGACCAATAACAAACTATTGTCTATGCTTGCCAAAAACAGTTTTACAGAGTCAAGGGCAGCGAAGCCATCCATAGCGTCTGCCATCATGGATAAACCCACAAAGAGCAAGCCAAAACCTGTTATGATGCCACCAATATGTTTCAAGGTATCATGCTTGGCAAAAATAGCAAGAAACGCCCCCACGCCAGCTAAAGCCATAAATAAAATAGTAGGAGAAAGGGCACCTGTACCCGACATACCGAGAGCAACAAGTTGCGCTGTGACTGTGGTTCCAATATTGGCACCATAGATAATGGTAGCAGCTTGCGAAAGAGACATAATGCCCACGTTCACGAAGCCAATTACCATAACCGTAACAGCACCACTGCTTTGTATTGCAGCCGTACCGACTGTGCCTATACCAACGCCAATCCACTTATTGCGTCCCGTCTTTGAAAACAACTGTTTAAGACGTCGTGACGATAGAGATTCCAAATTACCACTCAACATCTGGCAGGCGACCAAAAACACGCCTATGCCTGCCATCAAAGTGAAAATTGCAATAAAAATGTCTGTTATTTCCATATTACTTTATATTCGTGCTGACAAAATTAAAGCGGTACAAATCCTCTCAGGAGATATACCGCATATACTGACACCTCAAAGCTGTATTCTTCCTTGGTGAATGCTTTCGTACCAACCCCATCCATTGCTCCGAAGATCTATGAATATCGCTGGAAACTACTGGCACAACGATATTTACATATTGAATATTCGACGATAGCACATTACATGCAAAATACCAACCATCTACATCATCACCCTCGCTCCATTCTAAATCATCAACATCGAATTCTACCGCCGCCTCCACACATAAATCCTGCCGAACACTTTTATAGTCAGCACATTCATCTATGAAACATGATACCACAAACATGCACCCTATCAATAGAAAGACAATGGGAGCATATTTTCTGATGGTTTTCATTGACGAGTGTCTTAAATTTTCTTGCCGAAGACGGCGCGCTTCATCAAGGGAGTGGCGGTGTATTGGGTGCTCCAGATCTTGACGGCCTCGTTGCCTATGATCTGGGGGTTGGTGTAGGCGGTATGGACGTTGTAGCGAATGGCGGCTTCGCTCATGGCGGCATAGTAGATGGAGTGTACGCCACGTTTCTGCCAGTCGGGATGGACGCCGTTGAGGAGGCCGTCGATGGTATCGAATTTCTTCAACGCACGAAGGATATAAATCCAGCCGAAGGGGAAAAGGTGTCCTTTGGCCTTCTGGTAAGCTTTCGAGAGGTCGGGCACACTAAGTCCAAAGGCGACCAAGTTATCGTCCTTATCGACGACGAAAGTGGTAAAATCGAGGTTAATGAAGGGGAAATATTCCTTGACATAGACATCAATCTCCTTGTCGGTAAGGGGGACGAAGTCGTAGAGGTCTTTGAATGCGTCGTTGAGGGTGTGGAAGAACTTGCGAGCGTAGGGATAGACCTCCTTGCGGTTCTTGAATTTGAGGAGCTTGAGGTTGTATTTCTCAAGGATAAGACCGTTGATGCGTGCCACCTTTGGAGGAACCGGCTGGTTAGCTGGCATCTTGTACTGCGCCCACTGGCACTTGGAAGTCATGCCGTAACGCTCGACGAACTTGATGTAATACTCCGGATTGTAGAGGGTGCTGATGTTCTGGCGAGCGTCGAAACCCTCGATAACCCAGCACTCTTTGTCCATATCGGTGAAGCCGAAAGGTCCTTCTATCTCGTCCATGCCGTGCTGATGTCCGAAATCGACCACAGCGTCCATCAAAGCGGAGAAGACCTCGTAATCCTCGATGAAATCCATCCATCCGAAGCGGACAGCCTTCTTCTCCCAGCGCTCGTTGCAACGGTGGTTGATGATGGCGGCGACGCGACCCACTATCTCCTTGCCTCGATAGGCGAGGTAGAGCTGCATGTCGCAGTATTCACGCGAGGGGTTCTTGTCGGTCAGGAGTTTGACCTCGTCGCTGACGAGAGGCGGGATGTAGGTGGGAACGTTCTTGAAAAGACGGTTGGGGAACTGTATGAATCTGTGGAGTTCCCGGCGGGAGGTTACTGGGTGGATTTCAACCATTTATTAAAGTATCTCGAGTTTCTTGAAGCATTGGTGGATTTTGTCCACAGCGAAGTCGATCTGCGCTTTGGTGTGGGTGGCCATCAGGGCGACGCGGATGAGGGTATCCTGTGACTGTACGGCAGGTGCGATGACTGGTGTGACGAAGATGCCCTCTTCAAGCAGCATGTGGGTGAGGAGGAAGGTCTTGTCGTTGTCGCGCACAAAGAGCGGTATGATAGGCGTTTCGGTGTTGCCGATCTCGAATCCGAGGTCGCGAAAAGCCTTCATGGCGTAGTGGGTGTTGTCCCAGAGGGCCTTCTGGCGCTCAGGTTCGGAGCGCATGATGTGTAGCGCCTCAAGGACGGAGGCGGTGGTGGCGGGAGTCATGGAAGCGGTGAAGATATAGGGGCGGACGTTGTGTTTCATCCAGTTGATGGTGTCGGCATCGGCAGCGATGAAACCGCCGATGGAAGCCAGCGACTTGGAGAAAGTGCCCATCACGATATCGACGTTGGGGAGCTGGTTGAAATGGTCGCAGACACCGCGTCCCTCGCGTCCAAAGACACCGAGGCCGTGAGCCTCATCAACCATAAGGGTGGCGTTGTATTTGTTGCAGAGCTCGACCATCTTATCGACCTGAGCCACATCGCCCTCCATCGAGAATACGCCGTCGGTGACTACGAGCTTGCCGTCGTCGGGGTTGTTCTTCTGTAGCAGGCGCTCGAGGTCGTCGAGATTAAGGTGCTTGTACTTGTAGTTGGCGGCGAAGGTAATCTGCTTGCCTTCCATGATGGAGGCGTGGTCGCGCTCGTCGAAATAGACGAAGTCGTTACGACCCGTGATGCAGGGGATGGTGCCCGAGTTGGCGAGGAAACCCGCCGAGAAGAGCATCACGGCGTCCTTGCCCAGGAACTCACAGAGCTCGTCCTGGAGACGAATGTGTATGTCGAGAGTGCCGTTGAGGAAAGGTGAACCGGCGCATCCTGTGCCGTATTTGTCGATGGCGGCTTTGGCTGCCTCTTTGATTTTGGGATGGTTGGTAAGACCCAGATAAGAATTGGATCCGAACATGAGGACTTTCTTCCCATGAACGAGTACTTCGGTGTTCTGCTCGGACGAAATAGGGGTGAAATAGGGGTAGATGCCCTTGGCTTTAGCCTCCTGGGGCGCTCTATACTGTGCTAGTTTCTTTCTAATCGGTTTCATCTATAATTCAAATGACGTATTACGGAACTTGCAAAAGTAAAAAATTCCTGTAATATATCTAATTTTTTTGCTTCAAAAGTTCAAACACTTTAGACGTCAGACGGCTTGCACCGATTCTAAAATATTGTTTATTAAAGCATTGTTCGCCCATAAGGAGACGGGTGAGGTCGGCATATTCCATCGCCTGTTCTATGGTTGAGATGCCTCCCGAAGCCTTGAAACCGATTGTTTTTTTCGAAATTTCAATGTTATTTGTTAAAACTTTTAACATAATTTCAGCTGCCTCGATGGTGGCGCCGACGGGAATCTTGCCTGTTGAAGTCTTTATGAAGTCGGCTCCAGCAGCGATGGCCGTTTGGGAGGCGGCTGTTATGTTGGCTTCGGTTTTCAGTTCGCCCGTCTCGATGATGACCTTCAGTTTCTGGCTGAAGCAGTATTCGCGTACGGCGGCAATCTCGTCGAATACCTTTACAAGGTTGCCTTCGACCACATCGCCCCGCGAGATAACCATATCGACTTCGGAGGCGCCTTGGTCAAGCACGTATTTCACCTCTTCGAGTTTGAGCCGCAGAGGCATCTGACCTGAGGGGAAGCCGCAAGCGACGGCAGCGACAGCTATGCCCGACCCTTTCAACACCTCGGCGGCTTTGGCAACAAAAGGAGGATAGACACACACAGCAGCCACCTTCTCATCGACGGTTTCGCACATCCTCAATGTCTCTTGACAGAACTGTTCGACAGAGGATTCGGTATCTGTTGAGTTGAGCGTTGTGTGGTCGATACAACTGAAAAGAGTGCGGAGATCGTCCATAAGTTGTGTTTGTTTTAAAGTTTCGCTTCGCTTGAAAGGTGATAGGTTTGAACGGCGACAGACAGCTGACAATGTCTTTTATATCAGCTTGTTGATTTTCTCTACACGACGCTGGTGGCGGCCGCCTTCGAAGGGAGTTTCGATATATTCCTTAAGTATCTGTAGAGCGAGGTCTTCGGAGATGAAGCGGGCAGGGAGGGAGAGGATGTTGGCGTCGTTGTGCTGACGTGCGAGATGTGCTATCTCGACATTCCAGCAGAGGGCGCAACGCACGTTGGGGTATTTGTTGACAGTCATCTGAACGCCGTTGCCACTACCGCAGATGACGATGCCGCGACGGTAGGTGCCATTGTTGACGGCTGAGCCGACCTGATGGGCAAAGTCGGGATAATCGCAACTGTCGGAGGAGTAGGTGCCAAAGTCCTTCGGTTCGAATCCCATCTCTACGAGACGGGCCATCACTTTCTGTTTCAAGTCGTAACCTGCATGGTCGCAGGCGATAGGTATTATTTCTGCCATAATAGTTTTTTATTTTGGTGCAAAGATACAATAAATAAGCCTCCTCTATGGCTGGAGGAGGCAATAACTTTTTAACTAACAGCCAATGTTGCTGAAAGATAGAGAGGTGTGAGTTAGTAACTATTTTTATGTAGATGAAAGGGAAGGATTGGAAAAATTTTTGGGATTACGTGGTTATTTGTTAGTAATTGTTGAAAAGGTTGAAAAAGTGGTGTTGAAAAGTAGGGTAGGGGGGTACCCTGTTGATGAGGGGGCGATTTGTGAAAGATTTTACACAAAAGAGTGAGGTCGTAAGTGAGAATTAACAGGAGGCTGTCTAGGTGGAAATGAACAGTTGTTGAAAAGGAAGATAAATGGCTTATGACGAATGGAATGGGGCGTTGAAAAGGGTGTTGAAGATGGAATGTAATGGTGGGGTGCAATAGCGATGGTTACGTAGTTTTCAACCAAATTAACAAAGGAGAAAAAAAGTAAAAAATATTTAAACTTATTTTTATTTTTTCTTTTAAATTCTTCTCACTTATAGTAGCGTCTCTCTTTGGGACATTCTTTAAAAAAAATTTCTTTTTGGTTGACGGTTTTGGAGATTTTTTGTTACTAACTATAATGAGGAGTTTTTTATAAAAGTGCTGGGTTTTCTAAATATGGGTTGCCCCTCTCTTTAGAGAGGGGTGAGGGTGTTTGAAAAAAGATATTTATATAGTTGTAGAGCGGGGAAAAAGTTTCGTATCTTTGTAGGGCGAAAGGATGAGTAAAAGATTGGTTTAAGGATGGTGAGAATTAGGGAGATAGGAGAGAAGGAGAGAGGAAAAAGGGGTGATTGAAAAAGTCTAATTATTAATTATCAGATAGTTAAAGAAAAGTGGATGAGTGCTTCTCTGACACTTATCTGAGATTTGTCTGACATAATGCTGACAGAAGGTGCTGTGCAGATGCTGTGTGAGTGCTGTCTGTGTCGAGTGCGGAGTTAAGGTGGGTGATAGGTGGGGTATAGTTAGAGTATAGTTATGGTATAGTTACGTTAAATCTAAATCATTTGAATATGGCTAAAAAGAAAGAAGAGGTGTTACTGAAGGAGCAGGTTGAGGCGTTGAGGGAGCAGGTGAAGCTGCTTACGGTACAGGTTGACGAGCTGAGGAAACTAATCGGAAAGCGTAGGAAGAAGGACAAGGATGTGGAACTCTCGGAAGAGAACAAAGCCCATCAGGAGGCGTTTTCGATGGTGTCGAAGCTTGCGAAGGAGATGAAAGCGGCGTATATGCTGGGTTTGAAACTGAAGGCAAAGAGGAAAGGGGAACACCCGAGAGATGTGTTCAAGAGCCTCAACCTGAAGACGTGCCGGATGAATAACTGGAAGGTAAACTATGAGAAGCTGCAGCTGAGTTACGGTACGGGAGAGAAGGTGGAGATAAAGAGTGCGAGGATTAAAGAGGGGAAGACGGTTGAGGTGGAATACGATATGACGAAGGGAGAATCGCTGGAGAGAAACGATGTGCTGCTGTATGTGTTCTGTGAGGAGCTGATAAAAGGGGAACTGTTCTTTACAACTCCAGGAGAGGGTAGGAGGGAATGCAAAATAGACGAGAAATGGGTTGGGAAGAAGTTGAGGGTGTATGCGTTTGCGTATAATAAGGAGAGAGGCGTCTACTCGGAAACTACGCAGAAGGAGGTGGAATTATAATGCAGCAATAACCATAATAACTCCGAAAAGAACACCTAAACCAACAGATCCACCGACGATGGCACCAACAGTCTTACCAACACTAAACTTTCTGCCTTTGATATCGTTGTTTATGTTTTCGGATATGAGTTTTTCAAGGGTGCCGCTTTCTTGTTCGCAGAATTTTGGGTCAGAATAATTAACCGTATTGCAACCTACGACTTCGACCTCGTCGATGAAAACCTGCCCATTATTATCGCCACGATGAACCATAAGTTTGAACTCCACTTCGCCACCATCTGAATTAGAGAACTTGTAAGTCTCTGTATCATGATAACCGCCGCTAATACCATTGCCTGTGAGATTGAACCCATCGTCGAGGAGTTTCTGTTTCACGACGTCGACAGTATGCTGATAGCTGCTTTCGGACATAGCGGGGACGTAGGAGAAGCAGGAAGAGAGGAGGAAAGGGGTCAGGATTAAGAGATAGAAGGACTTTTTCATAAGAATGTAAAATAATGATTAAACAAAAAATGAGGTAAAATAAGAAAGGCATGAGGTTATGTGCTCATATCGTCTTCATTGAGGTGTCGCCAAACACCCTTACTGGAACGAATACTGGGGAACAAATCTCACGCCTGATGATATGCCAGAATGAGGCATATTCAATCAAGCGAAATAATCAATGCACACTCCTCCAGTATAGAATTTTGGCGAAATTTCAATGAAAGGATAATATTGCAATGCTTTTCTCGCAAGCTTACATAAACTCTCGTAAGCAAATGCAAAAGTACAAAACTATTTCGATATCACTAATTTTTCTTATCTTTGCAGATTAATATATAGTATAGAATATAATAAAGGAACAATATAGGAGTTGACTTGAAATTTTTAAAACATTAATTACCGTATAATTATCCGTATATTTATCATTAATTAATGAACACTAGTTTAATATACCGTTTTTCGGGTCAACACATATCATCGTTTTAAAACATTAATTACCGTATAATTATCCATATAATTTATCATTAATTACAAATCAGATGTCCACAATAAAAGAATTACAACAGGAGATCATCGAGTTGAAACGGCGGAAGAATGCTGTCATCTTGGGGCATTACTACCAGAGGCCGGAGATACAGGAGGTGTCGGATTATATCGGAGACAGCTTGGCGCTGGCGCAAGAGGCTCAGAGATGTGAGGCAGACATCATAGTGTTCTGCGGAGTGCACTTTATGGCGGAGACGGCGAAGATACTGAACCCGTCGCGCAAGGTGCTGCTTCCGGTGATGGAGGCGAGTTGCTCGTTGGCGGAGTCGTGCAAGGCGGAAGACTTGAGAAGGTTTCACGCGGAACATCCCGACCATATAGTGATATCGTATATCAACTGTACGGCGGAGGTGAAGGCGGAGAGCGACCTGATATGCACGAGCGGAAACGCCGAGAAGCTGGTGAATGCTTTGCCTAAGGAGCAGAAGATAATCTTCGCGCCAGACAAGAACCTGGGAGGGTATATCAACTCGAAGACGGGAAGGGAGATGCTGCTGTGGGATGGAGTGTGTATGGTGCACGACGCGATGCAAGCGGAGGCGGTGTTGAAACTGAAAGCGGAGAACAGGGACGCTCCGGTGATCGCGCATCCAGAATGTAACGCGGCATTGCTGAAGGTGGCGGACTTCGTGGGATCGACGAAGGCGATGCTGAACTATATCAAGAAGTCGGAGGCGAAGAGGTTCATCGTGGTGACGGAAAGCGGCATACTGTATGAGATGAAGAAGGAGAATCCTGATCGGGAGTTCATCACGCTGAAGGACGAGAAGAGCTGCGCGTGCGACGACTGCGGATACATGAAGATGAACACGCTGGAGAACCTAGTGGCGTGTCTGCGGGACGAGAAACCCGAAATCATCATGAGCGAGGAGCTGATAGAGGCGGCGAAGAGGCCGATAGTGAGGATGCTGGAGATGTCGCGGGAGTTGGGGATAATTAAATAGTGATTGGTGAATAGTGATTAGTGAATAGACAATAGTGAATGGTGATTAGTGAATAGACAAATGATTGAGTTTTTATGGAGAAATTGTTAAGATGTGGACATAGATGGTTTGTTTGTTTGCTGCTGATGGCGGTGGTGTTGCTGGTGCCTGGTGGTGTGAGGGGACAGCTGATAGTGACATCGGGGTCGGAGTTTCCTGAGAACTGGACGGCGGATTCGCTGGTGAGGAACGTGCTGCTGGGAACGGGTGTGACGGTGAGCAACGTGAGGTTAAATGAGAGTAATGGGATAATCAACGACGGAAGTACAAATAGTGGGATGATAGGGATATTCACTACGGGAGAGGAAGAGACAGGCCTCGGAATAGAAGAGGGGATTATACTGACGAACGGATGCGCGGATTCGGTGGCGGGAATAAATGACAATTCCGGAATGACAGGATGGGGATGTGGCAACTTTTACACTTGTACATTACTTGAAGATCTAATAAACGACTGGGCGAACGATGTGATAGTTTTGGAGTTTGACTTTGTGCCTATGAGTGATTCCATCGTGTTCGAATATGTGTTTGGTTCGGAGGAATACCCTGAATTTGTATATGCATATAACGATGTCTTCGGTTTCTTCATATCTGGACAGAATCCCGACGGAGGTGAGCCGTACGAGAACAAAAACATAGCGCTTATTCCCAATACTGATATGCCTATAACAATAAATAATGTGAACGACTGGGATAATTCGGAATACTATGTAGATAACACATATGGGCAGTGGGTGGAGTATGACGGATATACGGTTCCGCTTACGGCGGCGGCGAGGGTAGTGCCCCATACGACATATCATCTGATGATGGCTATAGCGGATGCGTCGGATTATGCATTGGATTCGGGAGTTTTTTTGAAGGCGAACAGCTTGTCGGCGGTGATAGACACGATATACGACACGATATGCTATGGGGAGTGTTATCAGTTTGTGGACACTACCGTCTGTGACGCGGGGGTATATGTGCATGGAGAAGGGCGGTCGCAGATGACGCTGGTACTTCAGGTAAGAGATCAGCATGAGGTGACCTATCAGAGTGACACCATAAGTGTGGAGCAGCTGCCTTGGAGTTACGAAGGGCGGTCATACGACACGCAGGTGACAAACGACAGCGTGATGTTGGCAGACAGGTATGGATGTGACAGCATGGTGCTGTACAGCCTCTACCTCACCTATGCCACTTACGACACGGTGACGATATGCGAGGGAGAGGTGTACGAGATGGAGGGACAGCAGTATTCGAAAGAGGGGAACTACGTGGTGAGGTATACGACGGAACAGGGATGTGACAGCAGCCACTATCTACACCTTGAAGTTGCGAAGAAACCAGAAGCGCGTCTGCATGTGGAACCCGACGTGGCGGATGTGGAGAACCGAGAGATCAAAGTGTATGACCAGAGCAAGAGAGGGAAGAGCCGCAGTTGGTATCTCGATGAGGTGTTTTTTGGCGGAGAGGCTGTGATGGAGTTCACCTATCCGATAGAGAGGGATTCGGTGAGGCTGACGTTGGTGTCGGAGTCGGGGCCAGGGTGTCAGGATACGGCGGAGACGATAATATATTACGACAGGTGTGCGTTGTGGGTGCCGAATGTTTTCTCGCCAGAGATAGAGGGGAACGATAGGTTCTGTCCGGTGTCGGAGTGTTTGGAGGATATGGAGATGTGGATATATAATAGGGAGGGGATGCAAGTGTTCCACACGACGGAGGTGGGTGACAGTTGGGACGGCACGAACCAGAGGACAGGAGTAAAATGTGCAGGAGGGAGTTATGTGTATACGATAAATTATAGGATGACGAACCATCCGATAACGAAGAAGACGAAGACGGGGATGGTGATGCTGCTGAGATAATAAGACCCACCCCGGCCCTCCCTGGTAGGGAGGGGGGGTGTTCAAAGTTGATATGTTTATATGTTGATAGGGAGATGGGGGATTTTGGGTGTTGATATGTTGGGGTTGGGATAATGGTTGATAGGTTTATATGTTAATAGGGAGATGGTTGTTTGATGTTGATAAGTTTGGAGGTATTGTTTATTTCGATGTTTTTTGAATGTTTCACGTGAAACATTTATTGCAAGTCGGAAATATTTTTGAAAAAAGAAATGAATCAGACAGAATATAAGGTTGAGAAACCGATGGAGCTGCTTCCGTTTTTGATGGAGAAATTCAAGGGGGCGAGCAGGTCGAAGGTGAAGGAAATATTGGCGCATAGCGTGAGCGTTGACGGGAAGAAGACGTCGCAGTTCAACTATCCGTTGATGCCCGGGATGACGGTCACGATAGGAGTGAAGAAATACAAGGAGCGGTTTGTGCCGAAAGACATAGACATCGTGTATGAAGACCAGCACCTGATGGTGATAAACAAGCACGAAGGGTTGGTGTCGTACAGCAGCAAGCCAGGAGACAGGACGGCGATATCGATAGTGAACCAGTATTTCGATTCGACGCATCAGCAATGCCGAGCACATGTGGTGCATCGGTTGGACAGAGATACCTCGGGGTTGATGCTGGTGGCGAAGAGCAAAGAGGTGTCGAGGAAATTTGAGGAAGATTGGAAGGGAATAGTGTATGACAGAGCGTATGTGGCTGTGGTGTGGGGAGTGTTGGAGGAGAAAGAGGATACTATCACCACGTGGTTGACCGACGGAAGATATTGTGTGTTGTCGTCGCCTACGGACAACGGAGGGAAGAAGGCGGTTACGCACTATGTGGTGAAGAAACGAAGTCGAAAATATACGCTGATAGAACTGCGGCTCGACACGGGAAGACGGAACCAGATAAGGGTGCAGATGAGAGAGCTGGGACATCCGGTGGTGCACGATCCGATGTATGGATACAAGGAAGACGCCGCGCCGATAAACAGGTTGGCGTTGCATGCTTTCAGGTTGTGTTTTGTACATCCGGTGACGGGAAGGAAACTTCAGTTCTCGACACCATATCCGTCGGCTTTTGAGAAGTTGATGGAGGGGTAGTAGGTAGCAGTTAGCGGTCAGCAGTTAGTAGTTTGTATAATTAAATAGAAGATTAATATGTTTGCGGTTAAGATTACTGCTATACGGTGTGCCGATTATAGAGACTTGCAGGCGAAATATGAAAATCCGATAGAGCATACCTGCGATGTGAGAGAAGGGATGGAGTGGGTGAGCAAGGATGGAAAATGTCCCGAGGGATTTTGTGAGGAAGCGTGGAAGACGGTAAGAGAATTTGTGGAGGAGCTGGCAAGGGGAGGAGGAAATTTTTACGACGGGTGGATGAAGAATCCGAAGAGTGCAATGTTGAGTTGCAACGACGGATTCCGTCCGGTAAGTTTTCTTTTGGAAACCATAGAAGAGTAGGGTAGGAGTGTTGCGGTTTGAGATGAGAGGAAAATAGACGGTTCTCGTTGAGGAAAGATGGGTGGAAATGGTGTGTAAGATACTGGGAAACAGAGAGTAAGATGGTGGATTAGAAATGGCGACCTGCGAGGTGGGAAAAATGAAAAAACGGCAACTCAATAAAAAAAACAATAAAACGTTATTAAATATAGTAACTCATAATAGTGAGAAACGGGAAGGACATAAAAAGGACTTTATTCGGGTCGGCAAAAATTTGCCTGATGGTGGTTTTTGCTGTCGTGATGTTTTTTCCGATTATGGTGAAGTCACAAGATACGGTAGACCTGCGTCCGTGGAGAGAGAAGAAACTCGACTGCAGGCTCACGTTGGAGGCGGGAGTGGGGAATATGTTCGGCATGGGATATGCTTTCACGGGAGTGGCGCCAGAGATACGGTATCATTTCAACGAGAAATTCACGCTGAGTGCGGGAGTGAAGGTGGTGGAAGGTTTTGGATTAGGTAATAACCGCAGTCTTAACGTGCAGAGAGGGAGGAGTCTTGCGCCGAGGAAGAGCGGATCGCGACTGTATGAGATGTACGTCTCGGGAGAATATCAGGTGAACGAGCGGCTCTGGGTCGCCGCCACCTTGCTGCATATAGGAGGAGAGATCAACTTCGTTCCGTTTTATGGCGACGGTACACACGATGTCAGCGCCACCGCCTTTTCGGCAGACCTGAGATACAGGACGAGGAGAGGGAGCCTGCTGGGGTTCCACCTGTCGTATATCAACGACAGAGGCGGCTTGATGGCCCCCTACCTGTACAGCCCCTACCTGTATGACCCGTGTGTGGACGACTCGTTCTGGTATGGAGAGACGCTGAGAGGCGGATTTGGACGTAGTTTCGGATTTTATTATTGACGATTATCGATAAGAGAAATGAAATATAATACACAGCGAAAAAAGTTGAGATTCATGGATTACGGCCGGACGGTAGAAGGCCTCATCCAGAAAGCGAAGACGATAGAAGACCGAGAGCAGCGCAACCTTGCAGCGCAGACGATAGTGGAGGTCATGTCGAGGGTGGTGCCGAGAAGCCGAGAGAACGCAGGATGGAAGCGCAGGATGTGGGACCACATGATGATATTGGCCGACTGGGAGCTGGATGTGGATTGGCCGGTATGGGCGGGGCGCAAACCCGAAACCAAACCCGAGGAGACGCTGAAGATGACGCCCAGAAGGATGCAATATAAGAACCACCGTCTGAAATACCGTCATTATGGACGTATCATAGAGACGCTGGTGGAGAAAGCCAAAAGTATGCCAGAAGGAGAGGAGAGGGACGAGTTGGTGAAGCAGCTGTTGGATGCGATGAAGAACAGCTACAGCAGCTGGAACAACGCAGCAATGTCGCAGGAGGTGGTATACAACCAACTCTACGAGATGAGCGACGGAGCGCTCGACTACAGGGGAGGATTCACCCCCACGGCACCAGCATCAAAAGAAGAAAGTAAGCAAGAAAACAATACAGAAGATGAGTAGTTTCGAAATAATAGGAGGACACCGATTGAAAGGCGACATAGAGCCGCAGGGAGCGAAGAACGAAGCCCTGCAGGTAATCTGTGCGGTCCTGCTGACCGAGGAAGAGGTAATCATAGACAACATACCAGATATACGCGATGTCAACCGTCTGATAGAGCTTTTGGCGCTTATAGGCGTAGAAGTGAAAGAGATCACGGAGAATACAACTGGCAAGGAGCTTGGCGACCAATGCCGTAAATACTCGTTCCGCGCCAAGAATGTGGACATAGCAGCGTTGGAGAGCAGAGAGTTTACCGAGAAAGCTACCGCATTGCGAGGAAGTATCATGCTCGTAGGACCGTTGCTTGCACGTTTTGGCAAAGCTGTGGTTCCGCAACCAGGAGGAGACAAGATAGGCCGTCGTCGACTGGATACCCACTTCACCGGAATGGAGATGCTGGGAGCGACGGTAGAATATAAAGAGTACGGATTAGGCAAGAGTACTGGTAATAGGTTGAAAACGAGCTCGATGGGATTTGTGGT
Source organism: uncultured Bacteroidota bacterium (assembly GCA_902774845.1). Lineage (GTDB taxonomy): Bacteria > Bacteroidota > Bacteroidia > Bacteroidales > P3 > Colimorpha. The sequence goes on along the minus strand of CACYJU010000001.1, from coordinate 58,126 downwards.
GGAAGCCAAGCAAGGTTTGAAAGGGCAGTATATGCTGCTTGATGAAGCCAGCGTCACCGGTACCGCGAATATTGTGATGGCTGCGGTGATGGCAGAGGGAGAGACCACCATCATGAATGCCGCGTGCGAGCCGTATGTATACCAGTTGTGCGGTATGCTGAACAGCATGGGAGCGCATATCGAAGGAGTGGGGTCGAACCTGCTGAAGATAGAGGGAGTGAAAACCCTGCATGGCTGCAACCACAGGCTGCTTCCCGACATGATCGAGGTGGGCAGCTTCATCGGAATGGCGGCGATGACGCAGAGCGACATAACCATAAAGAACGCGCAGGTGCAGCATCTTGGCCTTATACCGCAGGTGTTCCGTAGGCTTGGAATCGAGATATGGCAGCAAGGCGACGACCTATATGTACCAAGGCGAGACACATACGAGATAGAGCGCTTTATGGATGGTTCGATCATGACTATCGCTGACGCCCCATGGCCAGGGTTTACGCCCGATTTGGTGAGTATAGCCCTTGTGGTTGCGACACAATGTAAAGGAAGTGTGCTGATACATCAGAAGATGTTTGAGAGCCGCCTGTTCTTTGTGGACAAGCTCATCGACATGGGTGCCCAGATAATACTCTGTGACCCGCATAGAGCCACAGTGATAGGGCTTGACCACACCCACAAGTTGAGAGGAGTGAGGATGACGTCGCCCGATATCCGAGCCGGCGTCGCGTTGCTGCTCGCAGCCCTCAGCGCCGAAGGAGTGAGCCGGATAGACAACATAGAGCAGATTGACCGCGGATATCAGCATATCGACGACCGCCTGCGCCGGTTGGGAGCCAATATTAAGAGGATAAGTTAGGATTTTTGGACTTCTGGATTTTTGACTTTTGGACAACATTAGAAACTATCAAATATCAAAATATTTATGACCACACTTGACGCCGTTTCCCCCATTGATGGACGCTACCGCAGCAAGGTAGAGCCGTTAGCCAACTATTTTTCAGAGAAAGCCCTCATACGCTATAGAGTGAGGGTGGAGGTGGAGTATTTCATCGCTTTGATGAACCGACTGGGGAAACCTTTCAGCAAAGCCGAAGAATTGCGCAATATATACCGCAATTTTACTGACGAGAACGCCCTAGAAATCAAGGAGATAGAAAAGACTACCAATCACGATGTGAAAGCGGTGGAGTACTTTATCAAGAGACGGTTCGATGAGATGCAGTTAATTGATTTGAAGGAGTTTATACATTTCGGATTGACCTCGCAGGATATCAACAACACATCGGTGCCCCTCTCCATCAAAGAGTGTCACGAGAAGATAGTGTTGCCCTATTACACCAAGATAGCCGACCTTATCGAAGAACGAGCCAAAGAGTGGTGGAACATACCGATGCTGGCGCACACCCATGGGCAGCCAGCTTCGCCCACAGGACTTGGAAAGGAGATAGCCGTTTTCGCCTACCGTCTGAGGAATCAGCTGAAGCAGTTTGACGCGATCCCGTTCTCAGCCAAATTTGGCGGCGCTACGGGTAACTTCAACGCCCATAGGGTGGCGTATCCAGATATTGACTGGGTGGATTTCGGAAACCACTTTGTGAAAGAAAATCTCGGCCTCGAGAGGCAGCAGCTCACCACGCAGATTGAGAACTACGACAATATGGCAGCCTACTTTGATTGCTGCAAGAGGCTGAATGTCATACTTATGGATTTCTGCAGAGATATCTGGGCGTATGTCTCGATGGAGTATTTCAAGCAGAAAATCAAAGCCGGAGAGGTGGGGTCGTCAGCAATGCCGCACAAGGTGAACCCCATAGATTTCGAGAACGCCGAAGGTAATCTCGGAATGGCTAACGCTATCTTCGAGCACCTCAGTCACAAGTTGCCGATATCGCGTCTGCAGCGAGATCTGACCGACTCGACGGTGAGCCGTAATATAGGAGTGCCAATCGGACATGTGCTCATCGCCCTTGCCTCGATCGAGAAAGGAGTGGGCAAGCTTTTGCTCCACGAAGAGTCGATACATGCCGACCTTGAGCGCAACTGGGCCGTGGTGGCCGAAGCCATACAGACCATTTTGCGGAGTGTGGCCTATCCGAACCCGTATGAGGCCCTCAAGCAGCTCACCAGAACCAACGAACATGTGACAGAGCAGACCATCGAGAACTTTGTGGAAGGACTTGATGTAGACGAGACGGTAAAGGCCCGCATCAGAGCTATCACGCCTCACAACTACACCGGTTATGCTTGTGAGTGAGAAAAAGGGAGGTTCTATAAATTAGATATTATGATATTCAATCACCTTTCACAATATATTGACCATTTGTACTCAGTTACAATACACCATATTGCGCCATCGTCCAAATAGCCAATCTACCGCAAAATGCAATCAAATCCCACAACACCTAATTTATAGAACCTCCCTAAAAAAAGCCTATGTCGCATAGTAAAGAGGTAGCTTTCACTGTAAGACAGATTAAGCCATATTCCGCCAAGGTTGCGGTGTATGGCTTGTTCGTCGTCTTAAGTACCCTCTTCATGATGGCGACGGCGTTGAGTGTGTCAGACTTTCTGAAGCTGCTGTTCGAATCGGAGACACCCGTTCCGACCAATAGTGGAAACCTTATCAGCCAGGCGCTCGAAACCCTGTATCAGTGGATGATAGCGCAAGGGAAGTCGGCAGCATTGTGGCTTTTCGCCGCATTGCTTATAGTGCTATTCTTGTTCAAGAACCTCTTCGGGTATCTCTCCTCGGTTATTGCAGGAATGATACGCAACCTTGTGACTCGGGACATACGCAACAAGCTGTTTGCAAAGGCAATGCGTCTTTCGGTGGGGTACTATACCGGAAAGAAGGAAGGAGACATACTTTCGCGTTTCGGCAATGATATAGTGGAGTATGACGAGAATGTGTTGACGTCGATCCACACCCTTGCGTCGTCGGTGGTGACGCTGGTGCTTTACCTGCTGATGCTTTTCTATATAGACGCACGGCTGACGGTGGTGGTTCTTCTTTCGATGCCTATTATCTCGGTTGTCATCTCCAGTTTGTCGCGACGTCTGAAACGGAAATCCAAGACGGTGCAAGATCAAGGAGGAACCCTCCTGTCGCTCACAGAAGAGGCTATCAGAGGGTTGCGAGTTATAAAAGCGTTCAATGCCATAGACTTCTCGAATTCCAGATATCAGACGCTTAACAAAGACTACACACGCCGTCGTACGGCAATGTTGCGCCGCATACATGCAGCCTCACCGGTGAGCGAGTTTCTCGGAAGTGTGGTGGTGGTGGCGGTGCTTTTATTTGGTACCGTGCTGGTAATAAGGGGAGGTAGCATGCTTACGGCCGAGTTGTTTGTCTCTTATCTTATGCTTTTCGTTCTAATGCTCCCTCCGGCGAAAAGTCTTGCTACCTCGATAGCACAGATAAAGCGAGGCAGAGGCTGTGTGACGCGTATGCTCGACTTTCTGGAAGACAGCAGCGTGGAGATTAATGATGGAGACAAACGGGCTATCACACATATTGGCAATATCAACTTCGAAGCTGTCTCGATGCGATACAGCGAGAGCAAAGGACAGGAGAGCAATGAGAAAACAACTATCTTGGCGTTGAACGCAATAGATTTGCAGATAGAAGAAGGTAAGACGACAGCAATAGTGGGAGCGTCGGGAAGCGGCAAGTCCACTATCGCCAACCTGCTGTTGAGATTCTACGTGCCGACTCAAGGACGAATAACTGTCGATGGAGTTGATATTCAAGACTATTCGCTTGCATCATGGCGTAGAAGGGTAGGGGTGGTCTCGCAGGAGCCGCAGCTCTTCAACGACACCATAGCCAATAATATAGCCTACGGTATGCCTGGAGCCACACGCAGACAGATTGAGGAGGCTGCCCGTATAGCCGATGCACATGGTTTTATCTCGGCTATGCCAGACGGTTACGACTCATACGTGGGCGACGGAGGCTCGACGTTGAGCGGTGGGCAGCGTCAGCGAATCTGTATTGCGCGGGCGGTGTTGCGGAATCCCGACCTCTTGATATTCGACGAAGCCACAAGTGCTTTGGATTCAGAGTCGGAGCTGCAGGTTCAGCATAGTATCGATACGCTTTTAGAGGGCCGTACGGCGGTCATCATAGCCCATCGTCTCTCCACAATACGGTCTGCCGATCAGATAGTGGTGATAGACAAGGGTAAGGTTGCAGAACGTGGAACCCACGAAGAACTGCTTGCCCAGAAAGGAATATATTACAGAATGGTAACCAACATATAATCAAAACCGTAGAGACAGTGCGTCGACATGTGTACATAGTATTCGCCATGTTTATAGCGGTTTCGCAGCTTTGCGCTCAGAGTTTTACGGCGCAAGTTCGCGAAGGGTTATATGTAGATCTGCGTTGGCATGGGGTCTCCTCGCCGATGGAACTTTTCCGAAAGCTGCCGGGAGATGGTGCATACCGTTCCTTAGGTGCCGTTGTGGGAGATGGGGTGAAGGACACAGTCAACCGTTCGGTATGTGGTGACACCATACGCTATCGTCTGGATTACGGTGCAGGACAGTCTTTAGAGACCGCGGTTTGGTTTACAGATGCTGTAACGCCGCAACCAACAGAGATACAGATCGTAACAGTCGACTCGTTGGCAGACAGCATCATAGTAACGTGGAATCCGTCGATATCGTCGGATGTGGATGCTTACATAATCTGTAGTGGAAGTCCTTGTGTTTCTCCCGATACGGTATACGGTACCCGTTATGCTGTTGAATACCAGACTTCACCGTTGTCGTTCAGACTCTTTGTGGTAGACAGTTGTGGCAACCCGAGTGCACTCTCGCCACCCTGTAACAATCTGCAACTAAATGTAAAAGCCGACAGTTGTGGTGGTACGGTCAATGCCACGTGGAACGAATACCGAAACATGCCAGGCGGCATAAGCGCCTATCGTATCTATTATTCCATAGCAAAGCCCTATGAGTGGCAATTCTTGGATTCTGTCAACCGGCTTTCGGTGCATGTTCCAATGCCCGAGGGAGTGATAGACAGCTGTTACTTCAGAGTAGAGGTAACAGGTTTGTCTTCAGGTCTTTCAGCCTCCTCGAATCCAGTAGGCGTTGCGCTGGGTGATATTTCAAACGAAGAATGTAGTCACTCGCATCAGGGTGATGTAGACGGAGAAGGGGAAATGTTCTCTTTACCTAATGTGTTGCTTTACGGGCAGGCACCCAACGATAGGTTTCAGCCCTGCCCTTCGGGGGTGTTGCCGTCAGGAATCAGCGGATACAGGCTTGACATATATTGTCGCACGGGACGACGTGTCTTCCATAGTGAGAACCCAGGTGAGCCTTTTGTGGGTCGTTCAAAGTCAGGTGAGCTGCCAGGAGGCGCATACGTCTACCTGTTCTTCTATACAGCCAACGGAGTTCAGCAGGTGAAAAAAGGTCAGCTGTTGCTGTTGAAATAAGGATATCTCGGAAAATATAACCATCATGAAAATAGCGCTTTATACACGAACACCAAATCCAGAGGCTACTTCCTTTCTTGCCGAGAGGCTTCGTTCACGTGACATTGAGAGTGTGGAAATCATTGGCAACGAAGCCAAAACCTTGCCCGAAGGACTCGATGCGCTGCTTTCCGTCGGAGGTGACGGTACATTGCTTTCATCAGTTCACATGCTGGGAGACAGTAATATACCAGTGTTGGGAGTGAACTTCGGCCATCTGGGTTTTCTCACTTCGGCCTCCCGTGATGATGTCGACCTCATGGTCGATTGCCTCAAAAGTGGCGATTACAACGTCGAAACACGCACGTTGCTGCGTGTGGAAACAAGTGAGACAAAAGGGTTATTGTCGAAATTCGTGTTGAACGAAGTCTATCTCCATCGTCCGGTAGGAAGTGCGCTCTTGAGAGTTCGGGTATATGTTGATGGGCAATATCTGGCCAACTATAGTGGTGACGGTCTCATAGTAGCCACGCCGACGGGCTCCACCGCTTATTCGCTCAGTTGTGGTGGTCCAATACTTACGCCCGATTCCGGTTCGCTTGTAATAACACCCATAGGAGCACACACCCTCACCCTGCGTCCTATCGTGCTTTCCGATAAGGTGAGTATCAGCCTTTTGCCCGACACTTCCTGTCCCTCGTTGACCCTCGGTACCGACTCCTCGTCATGTCTCATCCAAGGTGGGGAAGAGGTGCGTGTGAGCCGATATCCCCATTCGTTGCGCCTAATACGTCTTCCAGGTCAGAACTTCTTCACAGCCCTCCGTCATAAGCTTTTGTGGGGAGCGAAGTTGAAATAAGGATTGTAAAGCTCGTATTTTTTTGTACCTTTGCATTTGAAAAAACTTGGTCCGATGGACATAAGCAGTTATTTTGAACCGATAGATATCAGCAAGATAGGTTACAAACGAGGTAATTTTGTTCCTCGTGTCGGTGACCTTGTGACAAGCTATAACAAAGAGGGTGGCCGTTTTCCGGTTATCGATGGGCAGTATGTGGCATTGGTCGGACTGACCGATGGCCGTGGAGCAGCCTCAAACCTGAATTGCAGTAACGCCGCCGACATGATACGCCGTTATCTCTATCCTTTGGCAGGTATTGAAGAGGGAGTTAAGGTTGTTGATCTTGGCAATATGATACCAGGAGCCACCATTGAGGATTCTCGTCAGGCGCTGACGGAGGTGACCATGGAACTCCTGAGACAGAATTGTATAGTTGTCACTTTAGGTGGAGGTCAGGATTACACATGGGCCCTTTATCGTGCTTACGCTCAGTTGGGCAAGGTGATGAATATCTCAGCTATAGACTCGTGTTTCGACATAGACGAAGAGCGGGATCTCGACTCCCACAACTGGCTGCGCTACATCATAATGGAACAGCCGAACTACCTTTTCAACTACACCAATATCGGCTATCAGACATATTTCGTGGGTCAGCAGTATGTAGACCTCATGGACGAGCTTAAGTTTGACGCCTACCGTCTTGGATGGGTGCGTGAGAATATAGTGAGATCCGAACCCCTGTTGCGTAATGCCGACTGTGTCAGCATCGATATCGGGGCTGTACGTCAGAGCGATGCTCCAGCTAACACCTTCCCCTCGCCTCATGGTTTTTATGGTGAGGAGCTCTGTCGTCTTACCCGCTTTGCCGGTATGAGCGATAAGACCAGCACGCTGGGCTTCTTCGAGTTCTCGCCGATGCACGACAATTCGGGCCAAACGGCTCACATGCTGGCTCATGCATTGTGGTATTTTATCGAAGGTGTGGGCAAGCGCAAGCAGGACAACCCATACAAAGACACCGAAAACTACCGCAAGGTCATTGTGCCGCTCGAGGAACATGGGGTCGAGGTCGTCTTCTACAAAAGCAAGAAAAGCGACCGCTGGTGGGTCGAGATACCATACGCCACCGACACTCACGGCGACACCAAGCGTAAACTCTTGGTTCCTTGTCTCTATGACGACTATGAGCAGGCTCTGCAAAACAAGATACCCGACCTCTGGTGGAAATTCTATCAAAGAGTAAACAGTTAATATTATTCAAAATTCAACCTTCGAAATTAGTAATTCACAATTAGTATAAACCCATGGGGTGCTGCAAAACTGCGGGGCGCGAGAGTTGACGTCCCAGACAGCTGAGAACATACCCATACAACCTGATCCGGACAATACCGGCGGAGGAAACACTTATGAAAAAACACTTTTTCATGCTCTCCATGAGAGCCGTTGCCATTGTGGCAACAATCACTGCATCCGTTTCTTTGCCTGCCTCTCTGCGGGCGCAAACCAAACAAGACTCTGTAAGAGTGCTTGAGGAAGTCATCGTGCGTGACAGTCGCGTCAACGCTTCGACTCCTATGACCACGTCCACCGTCTCGCGTGACGAAATCAACGACCGCAAGGGCGAAATCTCTGTGCCCTATGTGCTGGAATTGCAACCTAGCGTGGTGGTGGAAAGCGAACAGGGCAAGACCGGCAACACCTCAATCCGCATTCGTGGTGTCGATGCCACTCGTATCAATGTGAACATCAACGGTATCACTCTCAACGACCCTGAGAGTCAGGCTGTCTATTGGGTCAATATCCCTAACCTCGGAGGTATGGCTCAGAACCTCCAGGTGCAGCGTGGTGTCGGCACTTCGGTTGGAGGCAGCGCCGCTCTCGGCGGCACCATAAGCCTGCAGACTCTCACGCCGGCGGCCGACCCTTATGCTGTGGCTGACGTGGCCTATGGCTCGTTCAACACCAAGCAATACGGAATAACAGCGGGCAGCGGCCGCACCAAGCATGGTTTCGCCTTCGATGTGGCCTACAACGGCTTCGGCACCGATGGCTACGTGCGCAACGGCTTTGGCAACCAGCATTCGCTCTTCCTCACTGGGAGCTGGTCGAACGACAAGACTTTGCTGAAAGCCGTCGTGATCATCGGCCATCAGAAGACAGGCATAACGTGGAACGGAGTGTCGGCTGAAGATCTGGACAGAGATCCTCGCTATAACGATGCTGGCGAGTATTATGACGAGCTCGGCAACGTACGCTACTATGGCAACGAGACCGACAACTACGACCAGCAGCACTATCAGCTCTACTGGGTGCAGCGTCTGTCAAATGCATGGAGCCTCAACGCTGCCTTCGACTACACCCATGGTAAGGGCTATGACGAGTATTACAAGTACAACAAGAAACCCATCAAATTCGGTCTTAGCGGCTCCGCCAAATCCGACTACATAACACAAAAACTCTCCGAAGGGAATAACTTCACTGGCACCATATCGGCTAAATACAAGAACTCTTTTATGGACCTCTCCTTCGGTGGCGCCAGCACCTACTTCAAAGGCGAGCACTACGGTAATGTCCTTTGGTCGAAAGACTCGGCGCTATACAACACGCTTACCTACTATGGTCTTCCTAATGGCGACGGCAACGTCTATGAGTGGTACACTAACAACGGAAAGAAGATAGATGGTTCCGTTTTCGCCAAAGCGTCGTTTAACCTGCTTGACAACCACATGAACATCTACGCCGACCTCCAGGCGCGCTTCGTTGACTATACCTTCTCAGGTACCGACGACGACTATTATGAGCTTGATTCTACAAGCCTGCAATACCATCACCTTTATCCGTTCTTCAACCCGCGTGCGGGCATCAACTATGCATTCAACGACATGCACCGCATCTACTTCGTGGCGGGCATCTCCAACCGCGAACCCAACCGCTCCGACATCAAGGAGCACCTCAAGATTGGCGAGGAGGTGAAGGCTGAACACATGCTTGACCTCGAACTCGGCTACGGCCTCAAGGGCAGGAACTTTATGTTCAATGCCAACGCCTACGCCATGCTCTACAAGGATCAGCTCACACCCAACGGCCTGCTCAGCAGCTCTGGCTATACCCTCATGATGAACGTAGATAAGAGTTACCGTATCGGCATCGAGCTTGAAAGCGGCTACAAACCTTGCCGCTGGTTCGATTTCGGTGCCAACCTCACCCTCAGCCAGAACAAGGTCATCGACTATGAGTACGAGTCGTCCGACACCGCCTACAACCTCTACTACCACAAAGGCACCACCGACCTCGCCATGTCGCCCAATATCATAGGTGCTCTGATGTTGAACTTTAACCCTTGGAAGACCCTTCGTCTGCAGCTTGTGGGCAAGTATGTCGGCAGCATGTATGTTGACAACACCTCACGCGAGGAGATGAAACAGCCGGCTTACTTCATCGCCAACGCCAAACTCTCCTACACATGGACCATCAAGGGCAATAGCACTATCGAGGCGCAGTTCCTCATCAACAACATGCTCAACAACCACTACCGTCTCTCGGCATGGGGTTCCGAGGATGGCGGCGTCTTCTATCGCGGCTACTACCAGCAGCCGGGCATCAACTTCATGGGTCGCATAGTGGTGAGCCTGTAGTGAATATGTTATTGTGTGAGTGGTTGCTGCAATCAAGCATTCAATATGTTTCAATTCTCAATATTCGGTATTCAACTTGATGCACTCGAGGTGGTAGGCGCGGTCATTGGCCTCGCCTACCTCTTCTTCGAATACCGCGCCAGCATCTGGACCTGGGTCTTCGGTGTCCTGATGCCGATAGTATATGTTTATCTCTTCTTCCGAAACGGCCTCTACGCCAACATGTCCATCAACATCTACTATATCGTGGCTTCCGTCTATGGCTTCGTGATGTGGCGTCGAGCCAGCGGCCAGCAGTCGGACGAGACAACCATAGAAAGCTGCCCGCGCCGCTATTGGCTTGCCATCCTTCTCGTTCTTGCCCTCCTCACCGCCGCTCTCTACCTTGTCCTCTCCTTGCTCCATGAGAGCCAGTACCCGCTCCTCGACGCCCTCAGCACCGCTCTCTCCATAGTGATGATGTACATGCTCTCGCGCCGTTGGTACCAGCAGTGGCTCCTCTGCATCGCCACCGAGCCCATCATGATAGCCCTCGGTGTTATGACTGGCATGTACGCCACAGCCCTCATGTACACCGTCTATCTCGTGGTGGCCATAATGGGCTTCTTCAAATGGCGTGCTAGATATAACTCTCAGCCCTCACATTGACCAATGAACATAATAATCCTCTGCAATGGTGATTTCCCGTCGGCACCGCAGCCGCTCAAGGCTTTGGCTGATGCCGACCGTATAATATGCTGCGACGGCGCCTACGACACGCTTATGCGCCATATCCACGACATCCGTACCCCGCTGACTGTCATCGGCGACATGGATTCGATTACCGGGCGCGAAGGCATCGAAGCTATCCGCATCACTGAGCAGGACACCAACGACCAAACCAAAGCCTTCCACTACGTTCGCTCCCAATGGCCCGATGCCTCCATCTCCATCCTCGGAGCCACTGGCAAGCGCGAAGACCACACCCTCGGCAACATCTCCCTCCTCGCCGACTATCTCGAATCCCTCAAGTCACCACAACGTCCAGCTCTTCAGCTCCTCACCGACTATGGCGTATTCACACCGATAAACGTCGAAACCATTTTCACCAGTTTCCACCGTCAGCAGGTGTCCATTTTTTCCATGACTCCTGGTTGTCTCATCACCACCGAAGGGCTTCAATACCCCCTCAACCGTCAACCACTACCACGCCTCTGGCAAGGCACTCTTAACGCCGCCCTCGACCACCATTTCTCTGTCCACCCCCACAACGGCACCGTGATAGTCTACCAGACCTACGAACCTAAACCGCTCAGTACTAAATAGCGAGTTTTCAGTTCACAAACCATTTCTTTATTTGGGTTGAGTATAGTCCCACTTTGTGCTATGCTTAATGTGGGTCTATTTGCATGATGTATCTTAGCTACGCGGGGTTAGGGGTGGCAGACGACCACTTTCTGGCTGTGGGAGCCTATCTGGAGGATGTAGATTCCGGGGGCGAAGGTGGAGAGGTCGAGGGTGCCGTCTTGTGGGGTCAACACTCTTTTGTTTCCACGTAGGTCGTGGATTACGACTTCTTTGATAGAAGAAACATTGATGGCGTCGAGATGGATTTGTCCGGTGGTGGGATTGGGATAAATGTTGAATGCTTGAATGTTTGATTGTGTGATTGCGTTAGTGTTGGGGTCGGGGTCAGGGTCAGGGGATTCTCCAGGACCCATGAGCCATCGCTCGCGGTTGGGTAGCACAACGGTGTCGGCTATTTGCTGCAGGTATTCAGCTTGTTCAGGGTCGATGGTGGAATAGTAATCACAAGGGGCGACAGGCACCTCGTAGAGGGTTTCGAAGATGGCACAGGCCACGAGGTAGGAGCCAGCGAGGTTGGGGTGGATGTCGTTGAAGACGGAGTGGAGCATTAGGTCGTGGTGGGTGGCATAATGTTCACGAAAACATTCGCCCGCAGGGGCGAAGGGGAGTCCAGAGAGTTGTGCTATGTTGGTGACGGAGTCGAGGATGCGCTGCTGGGTGTAAAGATAATAATCGTAGTCGCCGTCACCATCGCCAGGGGTTATGCCGTTGGAGATTTCGTATAGACATACCTTTGCATTGGGGTTTATGGCATGCAGAGTTTCGACAAGCTGCCGGACGACCCAAGCAGAGGAATCGGTAGGTATTGATCCACCGGCGGACTCGCCTGTGCCAGGTTGCAGCACCATTTTATCCCATTGTTCGGACTGGATGAGCCGCACCACCTCACCTGTAGCTAGCATCTCGGCGAGGCCGGTGCCGCCGACGGTGTAGGACTCGACGGTGACAGGATAACCTTTGACTGAGGCGATAGTCTCGAAGAGGGTGGGCATATCGTTGTAGTAGGTGAGACTGTTGCCGACAAAGAGGACACGCTCCTGAGCAGAGACATATAGTAATGCCGACATAAGCAAAAGCGAAAAGAAGAGTTTTTTCATACGGGTTTGAATAATTCGACTGCAAAGATACAAAGGAAATTTGAAAAGGAGTGTACAACATGGTCGGTATGGTTCGATAATTTTTCGTATCTTTGCAATTTCTAAATTGTCAAATATAATCACACTATGAATATTCTTCTTCTTGGATCGGGCGGGCGTGAGCACGCCATAGCTTACAAACTGGCACAAAGCGAGAAATGTAAAAAACTCTTTATCGCTCCAGGAAATGCAGGTACGGCAAAATGTGGCACCAATGTGAGCTTGGATATCATGGACTTCCCCACGGTGGCTTCGTTTGTTAGAGAGAACGAGGTGAAGATGGTGGTGGTGGGTCCCGAAGCGCCACTGGTGGCTGGCATAAGTGACTATTTTGCCGCCGACGAGGTGTTGAAGAAGGTGACGGTGGTGGGTCCATCGCGTCAGGGAGCAATGCTGGAGGGCAGCAAGGACTATGCGAAAGAGTTCATGATGCGCCACACGATACCGACAGCCAGATACCGTTCGTTCGACAAGGAGAGCATAAACGAAGGAATACGATTCCTGCATGAGCTGAAGGCGCCATACGTTCTGAAAGCCGACGGGCTGGCAGCGGGCAAGGGCGTGGTCATACTTCCCACTGTGGAAGAGGCTGAGAAAGAGCTGCGGGAGATGTTGGAGGGTGCGAAGTTCGGTGATGCATCGGCTAAGGTGGTGATAGAAGAGTTCTTGTCGGGCATAGAGCTTTCGGTGTTCGTGCTCACGGACGGGAAACACTATAAGTTGCTGCCGTCGGCTAAAGACTACAAGCGGATAGGTGATGGCGACACAGGTCTAAACACGGGCGGGATGGGATCGGTTAGTCCGGTGCCGTTTGCAGACAAGGAATTCATGTCGAAGGTGGAAAGCCGGATTGTGCAACCTACTGTGAAGGGATTGATAGAAGAGGGTATTGACTACAAGGGCTTTATCTTCATAGGGTTGATGAACTGCGGGGGAGATCCGTATGTGATAGAGTATAACGTGAGGATGGGTGACCCAGAGACGCAGAGCGTGTTCCCACGAATCAAGAGCGACGTGGTGGAACTCTTTGAGGCAGTGGGACAAGGTACGCTAAACAAAGTTAGTCTTGACATAAATTACAGGACAGCAGCCAGCGTGGTGCTCGTGGCAGGTGGATATCCAGGAAAGTATCGCAAGGGTGATGTGATAGAAGGCATAGAGACGGTGAGCGAAGCCATAGTATTTCACGCGGGTACGGCAAAGAAAGAGGGTAAGACGGTGACCTCTGGAGGAAGGGTGCTGGCGGTTACAGCAATTGACGAGAACCTACCGGCAGCGTTGCTGAAAGCCTACCAAGAAGCTGAAAAGATAACGTTCGATGGGAAATATAACCGTCACGATATAGGGCAGGACTTGCTGAAGGTGTGAGTGTATTATCATGTTAGTTTGAACCGATGAAGCTATTATATTTGGCCAAGTGGTTTATCGGAGCGCGGTTCCTAGGTAAGAAGCGTCCGCTGCAGACGGTGTTGTTTATCACGGATGCCTGCAGCCTGTCGTGCCGTCACTGTGCGATATACAACCACCGGAACCCGGTGATGAAATCGTACAGGCAGATTGAAGATGAGCTGCGGTACAGCTATGGGTTGGGGAGCAGGTTTGTGGACTTTGAAGGAGGCGAGCCGCTACTGTGGAGAGAAGGAGGTAGAGACATCAACTCGCTTGTGGACCTGGCGAAGTCGATGGGTTTCTACTCGTGCACTATCACCACGAACGGACAGCAGCCGCTGAAAGGGCTGAAAGCAGACAGCATCTGGGTGAGTCTGGACGGAGTGGGCGCTGTTCACGATGACATAAGAGGCCAAGGAGCGTTCGAAAAACTGGAGAAGAACATTGCCGAGTCGGACCATAAAGCCATAAGTGTCAACATGACGATAAACAACCGCAATTACCAAGATGTGGAGAGGGTGGTGAAATACGTGAAGGGGAACCCCAAGCTGAGACAGGTGTCGTTCAGTTTCCATACGCCATATGAAGGGACAGAAGGACTTTGGCTGGACTGGGGAGAAAGAGCCAAAGTTGTGGACAGGCTTATAGAGTTGAAACATCGTAGGGCACCCATAATGAACAGTGAGTCAGGATTGAAAAAGCTGCGCAACAACAGGTTTGAGAAACATTGCTGGGTGTCGAACTTCATACTGCATGACGGGACGAAGTTCAGTGAATGTACAGGGAAGACAGCCGGCATCTGCGACCAGTGCGGATTCGGTATGGCAGGAGAGATGAGCAGTGTGTTCGAGTTTAGGCCTGACACCCTGATGGCGGGGATGAAACTGAGGGTTGTGTGAGGGGAGCTATTTGTTAATTTGTCATTCGAGAAGAAAAATGTTCAGTTGGATAAAAAAGATATTTGCAAACAATACTGTTGAGACAGAGGAGGAACGAGCTATGAGATACATGATAGTGGGTCTTGGGAATGTGGGTATGGAGTATGAAGGGACCCGCCATAACAGTGGGTTCATGGTTGTTGATGCTGTAGCCAAAGATGCGGATGTGAAATGGACGTTGAGTAGGCTTGCGATGACGGCAGAGATGAAACTTAGGGGCAAGCAGGTGCTGTTAGTGAAGCCTACAACATTCATGAATCTCAGCGGTAAGGCGGTGCGTTACTGGATGAATGAGACCAAAACACCGATGGAGAACATCCTGGTGGTGGTGGACGATATAGCTTTGCCGGTGGGAGATTTGAGAATGAAGAAGCAAGGTGGAGGCGGAGGACACAACGGTCTGGCTGACATCGAAAAGGTTCTGGGGACCAACGCATATTGTCGCCTGAGGGTAGGTATTGGAGACAGTTTCTCAAGAGGACGACAGATAGATTACGTCCTAGGGCAGTTCACACAAGACGAGCTCGCTATACTTGAACCCAAACTGACGGAAGCGGTGGAGGTGGTGAAGACCTTTGTGCTGCAGGGAGCGGACAGAGCGATGAATATGTTTAACCATAGGAAGAATGGTTGAATGCTTGAGCGTGTTAGTAATAGAATAGATGTAAATTATGCGAAGTTTAGCGATAGATGTCGGCAATACACGTGTGAAGGTGGCGCTGTTTGAGGATGGTGTCATGAGAAGTTGTACGGTGTGCGAGGATGGATTGTTGCCAGAGGCAGACTGCTCGATAGTGTCGCTGACAGGAGAAAGACCCAATTGGCTGCCCGAGAACTGCATAGAGTTGAATCACAGGCTTAAGATGCCCATAAGTCTGGATTATGCGACCCCCGAAACCCTAGGGAGTGACCGAATAGCGGCAGCAGCAGCGGCACGATGCAAATTCCCTGAACGAAACCTGATGGTGGTGGATGCCGGCACCTGCGTTACGGTGGACTATGTCACAAAAGACGGTGTTTATCACGGAGGAGCCATACTGCCAGGGGTGGAGATGAAATTTAAGGCGTTGCATAATTTTACGGCCCGTTTGCCGTTATTAAAAATTAGCGATGTTGTAACCGCCTGTGAACCTGTGGGAGACAGCACGCAAGGCTCGATAGTTTCGGGTGTGGTTTGCGCGCTACGTTATTCGCTTGAAGGTTATGCCAGAGAGATGAGCCACAGGTCGGGTGACGAGGTGAAGGTTGTGGTGACGGGAGGCGATGCCCACCTGATAGCCGGAGAGTGGAGTGAGGACCCATGGTTGGTTATGTGCGGCTTGAACGAAATACTAATGATGAACCTATAGACACCGAGATAATGAACAGACTCCTGACCGTACTTTCAATCAGCATGTTGCTATGTATCACTACGGCAACGGCACAGAACGGACTGAACTCGCCCTATTCGCAGTTCGGAATCGGCATCAGCGAGCTACCCTATAATTCACCTTACGCCATAGGCAGAGGGGCTTTCCTTGCTGCCGGCATGCCTAACTTGATTAACGTGTACAATCCAGCAACATACGGCCGAATCACCAGCCGCAGCTTTGTCTTCGACGTAGGTCTGGGTGTACAGATGAACTGGATGAGAGACGCGAAGAACAAGGAGTTCGACGCCGACGGATATGTATCGCATATTGCGATTGCATTTCCGTTTTGCAAATGGTGGAAGACATCGTTCATAGTTCAGCCCTTCTCGGATGTGGAATATGACTTCTCCGTACCTTCGGTGGACACGACTACATACGGAAAGATGAACACTGAGTACAGCGGATCAGGCGGTTCCAACCGTTTTACATGGGGTCACGCCTTCAATATAGGAGAGAGGGTGGCGGTAGGATTTAACCTGCATCTTCTCTATGGCAACATGACACGTTATATCACATACGACTTCCTAACCAACGACACTTCATACTTCATTGACAACCAACGGCAGAAAAACACCCGTATACTGAATATTGGCACCGATTTTGGATTGCACTATACCCAGCCGATAGCGGAGAAATACAACCTTTCAGTCGGACTTACCATGCGTCCCGCCATAAGACAGAGCATAAAGGAGAGCGCTTATAAATACACGATAGCTGGTAGCGATGCAAGAGAAGTGGTTTATCCCGCCGATGGAGAAGATCCAGAATACAAGAGCCATGTAAGCGAAGCTTGGAGTGAAGGATTGGGTCTTTCGTTCACCAGAGAAGACCGTTGGCAGCTGTCGTTTGACTGGGTTTGGGCGGCATGGAACGGTTTGAAATATGAGGACGGAGCTGACAACCGAATCGTGGGTGAAAGCAAAATAACATACAAACCGTATAACAGGATAGCGCTGGGTTTTGCCTGGATAGGCAACTCGCAGGGGACGTACTACTGGCAGAGGGTGGGATATAGTCTTGGACTGCACTATGAGATGAACAAGTTCAACACCGCAACAACAAGTATTGATGAGTACGGATTGGGGATAGGTGTTACTCTACCGATGAGGAAAGGTCGTTCGGCGATACATCTCGCGGCCGGATACAGTAGATACGGACAAAGTGACCTGCTGGTGAGAGACTGCATGACGGTAGGGGTGTCCTTCGGAAGTTGTGAGAGTTGGTTTGTGAAGAGAAAGTACAATTAGTTTTAAGTTTTTCTACTTACTGGTTTCTAGATACATACATTTCATAAGAGCAATATTCAACAAATTCGAGATACTAAATAACAAACACAATCAAAAAGCATAATACGATGAAAACGCCAAGACTTGTAATGGCAGCCATCCTGACAGCTGCATTCGGATTTAGCGCAAACGCCCAGAACTGGGGCTGCACGGACGAGGAGAGAGAGTCGATCCTTGAGGACGTTTCAGTATACCAGTCAAGCATGAAATACTTCAAAGAGTCGAAGGACGCACGTTATCTGGAAGAGGCCTATCCGCACTGGAAAGTTGTGGTGGAGAAATGTCCGAGACAGAGCAAGAACCTTTACATCAACGGAGATAAAATCATCAACGGACTGCTTGCCAAGACGACCGACGAAGCCAAGAAAGAGGAATATATCAACGCCTTGATGACGATGCACGACAAACGCATTGAGGCTTACCCCAACGATAAAGCCGAAATTCTGGCCAAGAAAGCCAAAGATATAGACGTGCTGAAGAAGGAGGCTGGCCTGAAGGAGAGCTTCGAGACCTACACCGAAGCCATTCAGCTGGGAGGAGAGAAACTCGACGCCTTCTATATCTATCAGTACTTTATGGTGACGGTGAAATATGTTAGAGCAGGCTTTGCAGAGCCCACGTTGGTGGTGGATAACTATGATATTGCCAGCGACCTGCTGGAGAAAGAGGTGCAGGAGTGTTATAAAGACACCGTCAATCCTGACACCGTAAGAGCTAACCAGATACGTGAGAGTATCGGTAACGTGGAGGCAGTGTTCTCACCATACGCCACCTGTGACCAGCTGGTAGAAATATACAAGGAGAAATTTGCCGCCAATCCCGATAATGTGGATCTGCTGAAAAAAATCACTAACATCATGATGAAGAAAGGCTGCACTGAAGATCAGCTCTTCTTCGATGCCACTGAGAAACTCTACACTTTGGAGCCTTCGCCTGTTACGGCAATGAGAATGGGACAGATGAGTATTTCGAAGAAAAAATACAGTGATGCTGTAAAGTATCTGAACGACGCTGTAAAAGGACTTTCCGAGAAGAAAGACATCTACAAAGTGTACATTCTGCTTGGACATGCCAACAGTGGTATGGGTTCGATGGGAGCTGCCCGCGCAGCTTTCAACGATGCCGCCCGCACCGACCCGTCGAAGGGTGAACCTTACCTCTGCATAGCCCAGCTGTATATGAAATTCCATAGTGTGGCGAGCGGAGATGGTATCAACGGACGCAGCGCCTACTGGGCAGCCGCCGATATGGCAGCCAAAGCCAAGAACGTAGACAGCACTCCCGATGTTGTGGCAGCAGCCAACCGTATCATCGGATCATGTGCAGCCGCATATCCCAAGAAGGCCGATGCCTTCATGGTCGACCTTATTGACGGACACTCATTCACGGTGCCCGGTCTCGGTGTGGTAACAACCGTACGTACGAGATAAGGAACCAGTCAGATGCACTTCGGCAATCTGAACCTATATAACGCCGGAAGCAAGAGTCAAACGCTCTTGCTTTCGGTTTTATTTTGCCTTGTGTTCAGCGCTTGCACCAACGACATTGAGAAAGTGCGTTTCTTCGGGCATAAGGAGCTCCCGTCGCAGATGGTGAAGAACGCCACAGTACGACGCAGTTCGTCGGGTAATGTGCAGATGGTGATGAATACACCTTTGGTTCAGAAATATACCACACCCGATCATCGCACACTTTATCCGGAAGGACTCCAGGTGGAATTTCTCAACCCTGATGGCTCAAAACGAGCTTTCCTGTGGGCCCTCCGAGCTGAGGAACTTACCGACAACAACCTGGTGCAGGCTCATGACAGTGTAGTCATCGTAGATTATGACAGCGGCGATACGGTATACTTGAAGAACCTTACATGGAACCGCGACGAAGGACGAATGTTCTCGAACGACCTGATACGCTCGGTCAACGGACAGCGACTCACGTATGGCGACGGTTTCGAAAGCGACGACCAATTCACCAACCCTCAGATTTTCCATCAACGAGGAACCATCGAATGGAACGAAAACCAGGATGAAGAACAAGACTGAACAGAGAGGGTTTCTATTGCTGAGTGTACTGTTGATAGCGGTGCTTCTGGTATTTCTTCTCATACCACATAAGAGTAAAAGAATGACCGTCGATGAACCGTTGGCCGCTGCAATGGAAAGATTTGACCAGAACGACAGTATAAGGCAAGTTACCAAGAGCCGTTACTATTCCTCGCGACGCAATAAGCCGCACAGCTATAATCACCGCTCAGAATATACCTATGAGCAAAGGGAGCCGCTCTCCAAACCCGATTTTACAAAGAGTGCTGAGGAACGTCATCCACTTATCGTTGAGCTAAACGAAGCCGACACGCTTGATCTGCAAGACCTATACGGCATAGGTCCGTATTTTGCACGTTCCATTGTGAAATACCGCGAGCTTCTTGGCGGCTATGTGAGCAAGGAGCAGCTTCTTGAGGTGCGAGGGATGACAGATGACCGATATCAGGCTATCGTTTCACATATTGTATTAGACACGCACGATATTCGAAAGATAAATATCAATACGGCTGACTATAAAACCCTACGGCGTCACCCGTATATCGACAATCATATAGCCAAAACCATCATAAGGTTGCGCAGTTCCGGTATACATTTCAGCAAGCCAGACGACTTGCTCAAGATATCGTTAGTTGACGTTGAAACAAAAAATAGACTTACTCCATACATAACATTCGAAGATGACACAATTCACAGCAGGCCGAATGGCCCAAATGCTTAAGGCTACACTTGAAGGCGACGCAAACGCTATAATAACGCGACCCAGCAAGATTGAAGAGGCAGGCGAGGGGTCAATCACTTTCCTGGCCAATCTCAAATACGAACAATATTTCTACGACAACCAACCTACTGCAGTTATTGTAGATCGTAAGTTCAAGCCATCTAAACCTGTGACATCCACTCTTCTAAGAGTCGACAATCCATATATGGCTGTTGCAAAAGTGTTGCATATCTTCAACACCACCAATGCCCCGAAGAAAGGTATCTCGTGTCACAGTCGCAAGGGTCGTCGTTGCAAAATTGGCAAAGGATGTTACATAGGCCACTACGCCGTGTTGGCCAATAACGTCACCATTGGTGACAACGTCAAGATATACCCTAATGTCTATGTGGGCGACAATGTTACCATAGGCGACAACACCATCCTTTATTCAGGCGTCAAACTCTACCCAGATGTACAGATAGGACGTAACTGCATACTCCATTCAGGAGTTGTTGTTGGAGCCGACGGCTTTGGGTTTGTACCTACGGACGATGGATCGTATAACAAGATTGACCAGATAGGCAATGTTGTTGTAGAAGATGATGTGGAGATTGGAGCCAACAGCTGTGTGGATCGCGCCACTATGGGATCGACGATTATCCATCGTGGTGTGAAAATAGATAACCTCTGCCAGGTAGGACATAATGTTCAGGTAGGGGAGAATACCGTGATGTGCTCGCAGAGCGGCATAGCCGGAAGCTCTAAAGTTGGAGCACGCTGCCTGCTCACCGGACAGGTTGGCATAGTAGGTCATGTGGAAGTGGGTGACGATGTGAAGATAGGAGCCCAAAGCGGAGTTACAAAGAATGTTCCTTCGGGAGCCACCATCGTAGGTTCACCCGCAACCGAAGCATCGCGTCAAAAACGTAATTTTGCTATCATGCGCAATATGGAAGCATTGATCAACCGTATTGTCGAGCTCGAAAAACGTACCGCATCACAGAACGATAACCAATAGTCGAGTATCTCTTGCTCTCGTGAAAGCGCTCCTACATAAACTCTCACCAAGCCTTATAGTAGCATTATTGCTCTTTATATGGTGGCTGTTCAACTTGCTGACAGCTGCTACCGTAGAGCTGGCCAACGATGAGGCATATTATTGGTGGTGGGCAACAGGGTGTGGTCTTGACTGGGGGTACTATGACCATCCTCCAGCAGTTGCATTTATGATATGGCTTACGAGATGGCTGCCTGGAGAATTAGGGGTTCGTTTTGCTGTAACCCTCTTACAACCGCTATATCTTTTCCTTTTGTGGCGTATGTGGGTATCGTATCGCCCAGAAGTCACTAACAAGACAGCCTTGATATTCATGGCTGTCGTTTTCTCTGTGCCATTATTACAGCTCTATGGCCTTCTGGCGCTTCCGGATGCGCCGTTGCTCTTCTCAGCCACGTTGTTCATCTGGGCGTTGCTGAGGCTCAGACGTGCTCCATCGTTGTTAAATGCCATATTGGTAGGAGTCGCTACCGCATTGATAGGTTACAGTAAGTATCAGGGTATACTGCTTGTCGCCACCGGATTTGTGGTGTATGTCACATCGGAGCTGACCGAAAGAACAAATATTAGAAAGAGCTTAATCCTATGTGTGATTTGGGTGTTGACAGCTTTGCTGATATACATGCCCCATCTATTGTGGCTCTACCATCACGATTGGGCACCATTGCGCTATCATCTGATAGAGCGCAGCGCACGCCCATACAAACCCGTCTTTGTTCTCGAATATCTGGCGAATCTTGCTGTTGCTTTTAACCCACTGTTGATTTATTTTCTCGTGAAGGCGTTGATATGCGCCAGGAAGAAGCAATATTCCGCCCATCAAAAATTTACGAATTCGTTGATGTTCTGGACACTTGTTGTCTATGCACTCTTCTTCCTTTTGGCGAGTTTTCGAGGACGCACCCAGCCACAATGGAATCTTGTGGCGGCATTACCGTATGTTTGGTTTGTAATGTACGGTTATGAAGAGTGTTTCTCAGGAAAGTTGAAAAAGATATTTCGCTGGATGCTCTACATCTCAATAGTGATAATGCTTTGCGTGAGGATTCTGGCGATGTTAAATCCTATGCATCTTGAGGGAGAACTGTGGAACAACCGCCAAAGATGTGAAGCGATAGCCAAGGTGGCACAGGAGCGGCCGGTAGTAGTGCTGCACAACTACACCTTGCCTTGCAAATATATGTTCTACACACATGGAGAAGCTTGTTGCATTCCTGTATATTATGAGAGGGATAGTCAATGGAAGTACACCTCATCCGACAGCACTTATGCCTTCGGCCCAGCGGTGGCTATTGTGCAGAGTTGGTGTTCCGACAAGGTGGTACCAGATAGTGGAAGGGATCCGCTTCACTATATCGAAATCGAGCATTATCTCCCACTCAGCAGAATATGTGTTGAGTTGCTTTCTGCCGACGTAGTCAACGATAGTCTTAGTGCCTTAGTGCGTGTAACAAATCCGTACCCCTATTCCATCAGCCGTAACGATGAGAACCAGCTACAACTACGGCTTTCCACAATGATTACCTCTAAGGATGAAGCGAGCACGATCACCCCATTTGATGAAACCATTCCTGCACATTCGACTAAAGATATCAAGGTTCAATTTGCACTTGGCCGGATGTCCAATAGCTTATATGACAGGCCTCTGCGACTCGGAATAGAGTCGCATGGCCTCACCGCTTCGATTAACAGCGTCCCGACCACGTTGACACACTAATACATCAAACAACAGCATGCGCTCTCTAAAAATATTTCTTTTTATACTTGCCACCATAGCGCTTCTTGCGTTGATATGTCTGTTTTTCCCAAAAGAGGGGGTGCGTGTGGGCGGTATAACCTTACGGTTTCCGTCGTTTGAACAAATCATGACCCGCGAAGAAAAGTTTGATATCGACGCCTTCCTGTCAGATGAACAAAGGAGGCAGGACAGCATAGCACGGGTGATGAGCGATTCCACGAACTACTACATGGCGATGTTGACAGACAGCTCCACCCGATTCTATCTTCCCAACGATGATTCAGCCTTTTTCGATTCGATGTTTGCTACGATGGAGACAGCACAAGGGCAAGGTCGTACCGTTAGAGTACTGCACTATGGTGATTCGCAAATAGAGATGGACCACATGACCGGGCGTCTGCGTGCTGTACTGCAGAACCAGTTTGGAGGCGGAGGGCCAGGATTGCTGCCACTCACCTCATTTACACCTGTTACCGCAGCACAGATTTGGGCACAGGGGAGCTATGAAAAACTTTCCAGTTTTGGAGACAGCACCGTATCGCGTTCATCTGGCAACTACGGACCTATGATGCAATGTTGTCGTATAGTAGGAGGGGTGTCGGCTGGCGTGAAACCTGCCGCACATCGTGATTCGAACGACAGAATCCTCCTTATCGACCATGTTCGAGTGCTTTTCAACAACAGAGGTGCCTCATTCGAAGCATCTCTTGCGGTTCCGTCGGCAGGATTCAGCAACAGCCAGAGTACCTCTGCCGAAGGGGTTCAGCATTTCGACTGGAAGTTGGATACCTGTGCCGACCGGCTCAAACTCAGCTATAACGGCAATGCGGACTTTTATGGCCTTATGGCCGACTACGGGCATGGTGTAGCAGTAGACAACATACCGATGAGGGGTTGTTCAGGTCATCAGTTCAAGGGTATCAAGGCGGAGCTTCTCACCAGCGCTTATGAGCAGATGGATGTGGTGCTTATCATACTTCAGTTTGGTGGTAATTCTGTGCCTTATATACGTGGAGAGAAGGCTCTTGAGAGATATTGCAAAGAGTTGGGAGAGCAGATCGACTACCTCCATGACTGTTGCCCGGAAGCCACAATACTCTTCATTGGGCCGTCGGACATGACTTCTACGGGTGAAGGAACTTGGCAAACGTATAGTTTCCTTCCCAACATCGTTGAAGAGTTGAGACAGATGGCCAACCAACACGGTGCCGCCTATTGGAGCATATATGACGCTATGGGAGGGTGGAACTCGATGAAGACGTGGGTGGAGAACGGTTATGCCGGTAAAGACTATATGCATTTCACCCAGAAGGGAGCGGATATTATGGGAGATAGGTTGGCGGAGGCTTTCATGAAACAATATTCCTACTACCGTTTCAGACGGAAGTGAGAAAGAGGGGCTTTGCCTTGTCGCTTCGGTTGGGTATTATGAAATCTTTGCCCTTCGGGTGGTGAACCAGACGGAGAGGGTGCTTAGAAGCATCACCAGGACAAAGGTTAGGAGGAAGTCGGAAAAGTGCATCTCGACGGGGAATGCGCTTACTACGAAGTTGTTGCCCATCTTGATGATACCGAAGGTCTGCTGAAGGAAACAGATGACGAATCCGACAAAAAGTCCTGTAAGCACGCCGACGGCACTTATCAGCAGCCCTTCGCGGAAGAAGACTTGCCGCACGATGTTGCGTTCCATACCCATGCTGCGCAAAGTGCCAATATCACGTTTCTTGTCGATGATGAGCAACGACAGCGAGGCAATGAGGTTGAAGGTGGAGATGAGCACTATCAGCGAGAGTATCAGTATTATGCCTAACCGTTCGGAACGATAGATCTTGAAATAGAGGGGCTGCTGCTCGTAGCGGTCTTTCACCAGGTAGGTGTCTCCCAACAGTTCGCGCAGCTCTTTCTTTACGCGTTTTACGTCGGCTTTCTTGTCGAGGGCGATGGCTAACGATGTACATTCGTCATCGGAGTAATCCAAAAGATCTCTGACAAAGTCGATGTCGGCGAGCACATATTTGCTGTCGATATCCTGCTGGATATAGAAGGTTCCTGCGAGATAGAGGTAGCCTGTGTTGAAGGCGTCGTCGATAGAAAGGCCGATGCCTTTGCCGCGTTTGGGTATGTGAACGGTCATCGGTTCGTTGGAGAGGGAGCGGAGCCCAAGTTGGTCGTATATCAGGGCGCCGAGGATGGCGTAGTTTAACCTGGTTGTCTCTATGGAGTCGCCGACGGCTACCGGCTGCTGACCGGAGAGGAAATACTCGCCGTCATAGACAAGTGTGTCGATGCCGGTTATGTCGGGATAGTGTCGGTCGACGCCACGCAGCTGTACGATGGATTGGTTTTGGTGATAGGTTATCCAGGCGTTCTCTTCGACCAGCTCGCTGATGGTCTTTATTCCGTCGATGGATTCTATTTTTCCAAGTAGCTGGCGGTCGGCTTGGAAGCTCTTGCCTTCGTACTTTTCCACCATGAGCTCGGGGTCGAACACATTGAAAAGCTTCTGGGTGAGGCCGCCTATGCCGTTGTAGACAGAGAGCACCACGATGAGTGCAGTCGAGGCGACACTCAACCCCACGAGGGATATCCACGAGATGACGTTTATGACGCTCTTCCGCTTGCGGGCGAAGAGGTAACGGCTGGCTATGAAATGGGGCAGGCTCAAGGTGGAGGTGGTTTGTGAATTATTTAGGGCGGGATAATAGGTAGGTTAGTGGGAGCTTGATGGGAGCTAAAACGGAGTTAATGGAGAAGCTATTGTTTGAGGAGGCGGTTGATGTTCTCGAGTTTGTCGAGTGTCTCGTCGAGATAGAATTCCAGTTCGGGGATGATTCTCAGCTGTTTGCCTTCCAGCATGCCCAAGCGACGACGCAGGTCGGCATTGTTGGCGTTGATGGCCGCCATCACGGTTTCTTTGCTTGCGGCGACGGCGGGATTGGTTTCGGGCATTGTTCCTATAGGCAGGATGCTCACATAGATGCGAGCTATGGAGAGGTCGGGAGTGATGCGGACTTCTGTGACGGTGATGAGAGAGTTGCCCAGCTTGGGTTTCATCTCTTTGAGAAATATGGTGCCCATATCCTGCTGTATGAGACGGGCTATCTTGTTTTGTCTTGTTGTTTCCATAATCTAATTCTTGTTAATACCTTGTTCGGTTATGTAACCGGTTATAAGCTCATGAGGGGTAACGTCGAACGAGGGGTTAAAAGTATGTACGCCCGACGGAGCCATCGGTTTTAGATAGTGCAACGATGTGATTTCCTCGCCACCACGTTCCTCGATTACTATGTCGGCACCCGTCTTACATTGGTTGTCGAACGAGGAGAGAGGTCCACAGACATAGAAGGGGATTCCGAAATGCTTAGCCAAAACTGCGACGGCGAGAGTGCCTATCTTGTTGGCGGTATCGCCGTTGGCGGCGACCCGATCGCATCCCACAAAGACCATGTCTATCTTGTGTTGAGCCATGAGGGAAGCGGCCATATTGTCGCATATCAACGTGGTGTCGATGTTGTTTCTTGTAAGCTCGTAAGCTGTGAGGCGCGCACCTTGAAGAAGAGGTCTCGTTTCATCGGCATAGACGCGGAAGCGACGCCCCGCCTCAGCGGCAGCATATATCGGAGCCAACGCGGTGCCATAATGGCCGGTGGCGAGATGGCCGGCATTACAATGAGTCAGGATGCCCATGCCGTCTTTTATCAGCTGGCTGCCGAACTGACCTATCCTGTAACAGGTTTTGGCATCTTCTTGCTTTATGAGAAGAGCCTCCTCGCGGAGTTTTTCTATCGGGGTATGTGAGGATGACTTTTTGATTTCGGAATAAGCTGCTTCCATGCGGTTGAGTGCCCATGAGAGGTTCACGGCTGTAGGTCTTGCGGAGACAATCCGTCTTTTTGCCTCATCGAAGTCTTCACCATTAGTCAGAGCTACGCAAAGTCCCATAGCAGCGGCGATGCCAATCAGCGGCGCACCCCTGACACGAAGTCGGGATATGGCTTCGGCTACCGCCTCAGAGGAGCGCAGCTCGATGAAGCGCTCCTGTTCGGGCAACAAAGTCTGATCGAGCACTCTAAGAGCCCGACCGTCGTCTGTAAAAAAGCATATATCCCAATCGTTCATCATGATGTCTCAAAAAGAAAGCCCGTAACAGCGCTGTCACGGGCTTTTCAGGGGTGGGAGGTGGGATTCGAACCCACGACCTTCGGAACCACAATCCGGCACTCTAACCAGCTGAGCTACGCCCACCATCTATCTTTAAATCGGGTGCAAAATTACTACTTTTCCTTAAACCCACAAAATTTATTTTCAATTTCTCCGTTTTTATCAGTAATTCAGAGCATCCGATGGAACCTCTATCAAAAGCAAAACTCAAAGAATTAGCCTCGTTCAAGCAACAAAAAAACTGTGAACAGAACGGTTTGTTTGTTGCCGAAGGGGAGAAGCTCGCCGATGAGATAATCGGGATGGGAGTTCCAGTACATACTCTTTGCGCAACGGCCGATTGGTCAGGCCCCGCTCAATACTCAAGCCGGTCATATCTTGTGACGGCCGAGCAGTTGGAACGACTTTCGTCACTTCGCCAACCCAATAAAGTGTGGATGCTGATAGAGCGGGCAGCAGTCAAGGGGCATCAGGAAAAGCTGTCGGGCACTCAAGATATAACCTTGGTTCTCGACCGATTGCAAGATCCAGGCAACCTCGGCACGATAATACGCACAGCCGACTGGTTTGGCGTACGCCATATTGTGTGTAGTCGTGATACCGTCAGCTGTTTCAATCCTAAGGTTGTACAATCCACTATGGGAAGCCTTTTTCGAGTTGCGGTAGATTACTGCGACCTGCGACAATGGCTCTCATCCTGCGGAAAGCCTATCTACGGAGCCGTCCTCGATGGCGACGATATAAGAAAGAGCGAGATTACCCCGTCGGCTGCAATTGTAATAGGCAACGAGTCGCGAGGCATTTCGCCCGAGTTGCAACCCTTGCTCACCAATCGGCTGCTCATACCGAACATAGGAGGCAGCTGCGAGTCGCTCAATGCTGCGGTGGCTACCGGCATCATTTTATCGCGTTTTACTCTATAAACAATATCAATAATCCATGAAAAAAATCGTTTCTATACTCATTGTATCCCTTTTCGCACTTGGAACAACGTTGGCGCAGCAGCCCAACCAGCAGCACCAATGTGCGCACCATTGCGGCAACTGTCCCCATCATCAGCAAGCAGCCAAAGCCCAGCAACCTGCCGTCAATGCCGACGGTATTGCGATGGAGATAGTACGAACTTTCCCGACGGTGAAGAGCGTCAAGAAAGAGGCCAAATACACCTCGGTGTATGACGCATCGAAGAAACTCCTCGGATATGCTGTATACTCAAAACCCGCAAGCGACGGTATTAAAGGATACAACGGTGAAACGCCGCTTATGATTGCCCTCGACAAGAACAAGAAAATCCTCTCTGTGGAGCTTTTGGCCAACAGCGAGACCCCCAAATATGTACAGATGGTCAAAGGTGCCGGATTCTTCAAAACATGGAACGGCCTTTCGCCCAAAGCCGCATGCAAAAAGAAGGTCGATGTTGTAGCGGGAGCCACCTATACTTCCAACGGAGTGGCGAAAAGTCTTCAGGCAGCCTTGAAAGATTTGAAATAAGCATGGTTATCTGACTGTGGACAAGCATAAAACAATGGTTGGATTAGTGAATTTTTCTTAAAAACTTGTTTATGCCAAAAAAAACTTGTTTCTTTGCGTTGTGAAATAAATGGTACAATCAGGTAAGAATGTGGTCTTATTTCCCTATACCTGAGATAGATATTAATCTAAAACATTGCATCATGAAAAAGTTCATACGTATAGCAACATCGGTTTTAGTCCTCGTTGGAATGGTTGTAGTTTGTGGTACCACAACCTCATGCAAGTCTCAAGGTGAGGTCCTGTACAAGACCCACAACGAAAACACCAAGACCATCAAGCAGAACTATCGCATCAAAGGTACCAACGAACGTAACCGCCAAACCTATCGTTCGTATTGATTGATGCCGGAAACGGGGATGCCAAGAGTTGAGATATCCAATATGTAAGATGGAATATCGACGCTTCAGCACGCAGCCAAGTCATCACATCGGATTTTGTCACACATGGAGTGGAAAATTGTTTTTACCACTCCTTTTATTATGTCTTATCGTTATCCCCAGCCGGCAGGTGTTGGCGCAAGGCGAGTTCAGCCTCAGCGTGAAGGATCTCCAGAAGATGGGGAAGAACGCAACCCTGAACATATACGACGGAGACAGCACTTTCCGTCGTCAGCAGAAACGTATCAAGGGTGATGAGCTCACCTTCAACGGACACCTCAGACAGGCCTGTGCGGCTGAGCTCTCGTTCGGGGGCGGAAATAGCCTTTATCTTTACCTCGAAGCGGCTGAGATGTCACTGGACATCAAAGCTGACGATTTCGATCATTCGCCGCTTTCGGGATCACGATCCAACAGCCAGTACCGCTACGCTATGGAGAACGGGGCAGACGCCAAGTTGATTGCCGACTACCTGCGTTCCAACAACACGTCACCGATAGCAGCCTTTGTGCTATTCCGTCAGATGCGCAATCTGGAACTTGTCGAAGTCAAACGGCTTTATAATCTGCTCGACAGTAGCGAAGCTCGCTGCTACCACTATTATGCCATCGCGAGTTATCTGTCCGAATCGGAGATGCTGGCAGAAGGCAATCCCTTGCCCGATTTCGAATTTGTAGAGGAGGGACAGAAATGCCGTTTGTCAGAATGCCTGGTCGAGGGTCGCGCCAGCGTTGTACTGTTTGGCGCCACGTGGTGCGATATCTGTCAACGCGACTCTATCACCGCCGAGAAGATATGTGCCGACAGCATCACGTTGATAAACGTTAGTATCGATGCCGACCGTCGCGGTTGGGATGCTCCCTATCTGAAAAAACTGGACATTGCTCATCTGCCCTATATCATACTGCTCGATAAAGACGGCAACATCGCCGCCCGAGATGTGAGGATATGGGAGCTCAAACGGCAACTCGCCGCCCTCAAAAAACATTAATTAGCTTACCCTTTTCTGCCTCAACACCCCTTTGTAGAGACCATGTGTGCAGAAGCCGGCTTCGCTGTAACCTCTGCTGCCGTAGTAATGGTTGAGGAACTCGTTGTCGACGGCACAGTCGAGACGGAAATAGCTCTTCCCCATCTCTTGCGTCAGACGTAAGCAATGATTTAGAAAGATATCACCCACACGTTCGTGCCAACCTACGGCGGAGGCGAAGTTGTGGAGATAGAGCGACGGCTGCCCGTCGTCGGGCCAACGGTCGTCCTCCTCTTTCAGTACCGCAGCGCACACCACCTTGCCGCTTTCCTCGTCTTCCAGCACATAAAGCTGGCCGATGCGTTGCTTCTCGACATAGTATTCCATTGGGAACCGCACCAGGTATTCGGTCACATTCCATTGCCGGATGCCCTTGCGATCCATCCATTTCATGCGGTCAACCACGAGGTTGTATAAGACCGCCGCCTCGTCGGGGCTTCCTTTGCGAAAAATATAGCTTCTCATTATCTAACACACAAGACGTAAAACCCTCTCCACTTTTTCCTCCAACGGAAGCTGTCCGTCGAGCCAGTTTATCTTGACGCCGTTGCGCTCCATGCGGCGGAACCAGGTCATCTGGCGCTTGGAAAACCTGCGGATGTCGGTGAAGAGACCTTCGAACATCTGCTCCTTCGTTATCTTCCCTTGCAGGAAGAGCGTCACATGCCGGTATTCGAGGCCATAGCGTAGCAGTCGTTCAGGCGGCACACCCTGTTTGAGGAGTGTGTTGACCTCTTCGACCATACCGCCGTCGATGCGCTGACGGAGCCGCGTCTCGATTCGCTTTACCAGCACCTCACGCGGAAAGTGTACACCCACAATGACGTGATTTATGTCTGGCATCTTGGTGAACGAGTCGGGGTGTTGCAGCTTGTATTCCTGGATCTCGAGAGCGCGCACGAGACGGTCGCGGGTTTCGGTGTCGGTGTGGTTATGTAACTTTATCATCGAGGCGAGGCGTTCGGTGAGTTCCTCATCACTTTTGTCAGCGATGCTTCTGCGGAAGTCCTCGTCGATAGGAGCGTCGGGCAGCTCGTAGCGGCGCACCACCCCGTCGACATACATGCCCGTTCCTCCACAGAGTATAGGCTTTCTGCCGCGTCGTACGATATCGTCATAAGCCGTTTGGAAATCACCTAAGAACTGGTAGAGGTTATACTCGTATCCGGCATCGTGGATGTCGATCAGGTGGTATGGGATATCGACCCCGTGCACGCGGTAGTCCTCCAGATCCTTTCCGCTCCCGATATCCATTCCGCGAAACACCTGCCGGGAGTCGGCGCTGATAATCTCCCCACCGATACGGTAAGCCACCTCGGCGGCAAGCTGGGTTTTGCCGCTGGCTGTGGTGCCGGTTATGGTGAGAAGGGTGTTTTCCATTGCCTAAGAAACTGTTTCTAAAAAATAAGGCGGGATATTGCCTTTTGCGTTATCCCGCCTCTTTTCTTATCGGTTTTAGGGATTAATCCACGAAGTAGAGCTTGCCGCGCTGTTTGTCAAACTCGTACTTGCCGAAACGTCCCAATCCCTCTTTGTTGACGATGAACTTGTAATCCACGCCTTTCACTACGACCACCTCAACATTGCGCACCACCTTCTCTCCGATCTTCATCTCCTTGAAGATGATGGTGGACTTGTCTAGAATGTTGCCCTCGGGGTCGAAGGCGTTGTCGCGGTCGGGGAAGTCTTCCTTATTGATACGGCGCTGGTAGAGGTAGTTCATGGCCTCTTCCCAAGAGATGGCTATCGGCTCGGCATAGCGCTCGTCGATAAGCATCGGCACCTGCATGCCGTTGATGATGCAAGGTATCTCGCCCTTGGTCGAGTTGATCATCGTGGCGGGGATGGTGCCCTCGTCGTGAATGATGTCAGGTTCGGGGTTCGACTCTTCAACAGGAGCGTTGACCAGGTCGATCACGTTGCCGTCGTCGGTGTATTTGACCTGCGGGGTCTCCGACTGCATATTGTCGATAAGGCGTTTGGAGACGAAGTCGGTACGCAGCACCATGAACTCGATGCGGCGGTTCAGCTGGTGAGCCGCCTCTTTGCGGTCGTCCTCCTTGATGGAGTTGACATAGTCACATTCCAGCACCGTCCCCTTGGAGAATTTATACGGTTTCTTGTTCACCTTGATGGTCATGTCGCGATCCAGAGTGCGGGGCACGCGCTCGGCATAGCCTTTCGCCACCAGACGGTCGCGCTCGATGCCACGCGAGATGAGGTAGTCGACCACCGACTGGGCGCGGCGCTGAGAAAGGGTGTCGTTGGTCAGGCCTATGAAGGGACGGCAGTCGGTATGTGCGCGAATTTCCACCACCACGTTGGGGTTGTTGACCAGGATGAGGTAGAGGTCCATCAGAGAGTCCATGAACTCCTCTTTGAGGTCCCATTTGGCGAGGTCGTAACGTATTTCGGGCAGCACGACGGGCATCTTCGGCACGGGCTCCAGACGGAAGTCGTGCACCAGGTCTTTGCTCACGTTGTAGCCTTTGGTGCTCTCCGATCCTTCGGTGGTGAAATAGTCAACCTTCGAAACGTACATCTTGTAGACGACGTTGTGCTTGACCTTGTCCACGTCGAAGCGGTAGAAACCTTTCTTGTCGGTATAGGTTTCATATTCGGTGCCGTTTGAACCCACCAGCTTGACTTTGGCTTTTTCCACGAGCTGCATCGACTTCTCGTCGCGCACGATACCCTGGATGCTGTAAAGCAGCGGTTCCAGCTCGAAGTAGAAGAGGTCGTCGTTGATGGGCGGTATCTTTTTGCCTTTCTTGTCGGTCTCCTTGTTGTGAGGATCGTCGAAGGGGCGGTTGGATGAGAAGTAGCCGCGCTCCTCGTATTTCACGCTCTCTTCGGGATAGAAGATTATCGACATTTCGTCATAGCAAGAGTTGATAGGCACGCCGAGGTTTTCCGGCTCGCTCCATCGGCGTCCGTTCAGTTCGGAGCGGAACAGGTCATATCCGCCGACACCGGGAAGTCCCGACGAGGAGAAATACATGACCGAGTCGTTGCGTAGCACGGGGAAGCCCTCGCGTCCGCCAGTATTGATGCGCGATCCGAGGTTCACAGGATTGCTGAACTCGTCGCTGGTGCTCTTACGGGTCACCATCCAGAGGTCGTAGTCGCCCTGTCCGCCCGGCATATCCGACGAGAAGTACATCGTCAATCCGTCACGGGTTACAGCAGGGTAGAGGTAGTTGAAGGCGGTGTCGCCGAGGTCGATTCGAACCGACTCCGACCATTCGCCGTTCATCGCGGCCTCAGTGTTCTGTTTCTTCTTGCCCTTTTTGGTGTCGAGGGTGTTGTTGTTTCGTGTTGCAGTGTAGATATAGCAGCCCTCGCTCTTATTCTTGCGCACGTCGCAGCGCGAGAAGTAGACGGTCTTTCCGTCGGGTGAGAAGCAAGCCTCACCTTCGTTCACGCCGGTGTTGATATGACCTTCCGTCTCGAAGAGGTCAGGAGTTTGAGACCAGTTGCCCTTGCGGTCGCGGAACACATAGTAAATCTCCGAGAAGGCCTGCCCTGTCCAAGCGTCCGAGTTGGAGGAGGTAGCGCTCTCGCCGCTTCCGAAACGCGACGACGAGAAGGTTATGGTGTTGGTGTCGTCACCCAGGAAACGCGGAGCCCAGTCGTTCCACTTGGTGCTCCAGTTGTCCAGCTTCTTTATCGAGTGGCGAGTGCGGTCGTGCACCAGCTGCTCCACATAGTCGAGCGACTCCAGGCGCGATTTGGCGAACTTGTCGTCGGGGATTATCTCAAGGTATTTGTTGTAGTTCACCTTGGCCTCGTCGAAGTTGTCGTTGAAGCGACACACCTCTGCCAGATGGAAGTAGATGATAGGCTCGGTCTTGTAGTATTTCGAGCTCACCAACTGCTTGTATACCACCTCGGCCTTGTTAAAGTCGTGTATCAGGCGGTAGCACTCGCCCATCTGGAAGTACACGCGGTTGCGTTCAGCCTTGTTGTCTTTGATTTTCTTGTAAGCCTCGTCATATTTCTCCAAGGCGGCGCGGTATTGTTTCTGTTCAAAGAGAGCGTCGGCCTTGTCGGCATAGCTTGTCTGAGCCAGAGCCTGGGAGAGGCCCAAAACACACATCAAAAAACAAAATGCTACTACTTTTTTCAACGTTTTCATGCGTCAATAGTTACTTATTGAATGTTGTATTTATGTTATAACCAAATAGTTGCGGCAACTGAGCGAACCCAATTGGCCACAATAATCAGACCACTAAAGTACACATTTTCCCGTAAATAACAATCTTTTTTAAAAAACATTCAACTCTTTTTTTGTTTTATGATTGATTTTGGGAGAGGAGGTCAGGTGGGCATAGGGTTGCGAGAGCAGCCCTATGCAAAAGATAGCTTTTAAGACGGCGTGATGAGGCGTATCCCTACATCCTTAATCCCCAATCTCGATGGTGGCATCCAGCTGGCTGACGGTTATCTTCTTCCATATCGGAATCGACAAGCCGCAGCATTCGTTGATGATCTCCAGCTTTATGAGGTAGGTGCCCACGTCGGGCAGCACGCTCGGGTCCACCTCGAAGGAGGTGCCCTCCGCGTCGTCGTCGGCATCGGCGTGTATGGCGAGGTAGCCATACTGCGAGTTGCCGTCGGCCGAGAGCACACGCCACAGGAGGTAGTCGTCCTCTTTGATAGTGCCGCCGTAGGTGAACTTCACCGGGTCAAGCGAGCCTTTGCATATACCGTTGGCGCCGCCCACAGTGCCCAGCGAACGCTCCTGCGTGATGAAGATGTAGGGGTTGTATTGAGTTGTGTTGGTAAGAGCTTTGTATTCCAATCCTGTGCTAGTATAGTAGATGACAGCGTTGTTGCCAGAAGTCGAAGAAGACGATTCGTCAGTTAGGTCATACACATAGTGGGCACCATCTCCGAGATAAGAACCGCTACCTGTTTTTGTGATAAATATCTGCGAGTTGGTGCATCCCGCCTTCGACGACTCGCCATAGTCAATAGAGGTGACGTACTTGGATGGCGTGACGTTGGTGTGTGTGGGATGGGATGACAGTCCAGTTGTTCCAACGACGGCAATTTGATAGGAAACACCGCTGGCTCCGTTTCCGCCCTTTCCACCGTTTCCACCCTTTCCACCGTTTCCGCCGTTACCACCATATCCACCATACGCTGTGGATGACCCGTCATACCATGATATAACGAGATATACATGCACAGTTTCTGTTTTTGATGCGCGTGTCTGAGCTGTTCCGCCATTTCCGCCATTTCCGCCATTTCCACCGGTTCCGCCTGATCCTCCATTTCCACTATTGCCAGCCGTGATAACAGAATTTTCGGGAGCAATAAGCGGAGAGTTGTATAGGTACAATCCAAACGACGATCCGCCTCCGTATCCTCCTTTACCGCCAGATCCGCCAGCACCGCCGCCACCGCCGCCGCCACCACTTGTACCAGCAGCTTGTGCCCAGGAGTCGTTTTCATCAAGAATGGCTGTATAATCTTTAGCTTGTGCGGATCCGCCGCCGCCGCCGCCACCACCGCCGCCGCCACCAGTACCATTTCCGCCGTCACCTGCCGCTTTCGGTATGAAATAAACTCCGTAGTCTGAATTAGTTATTTCATAATTGTTACCATTGGTACCATTTGACCCTGCTTGCCCTGGGTTACCAGCAGACCCTGAACCGCCAGTTGCAACGCAATTACTACTACTTCCTGGATCATGATTTCCTCCTGGATTTCCATATGAACCGCCCGTACCACCGCCAGTGGCAGCACTACCAGTACTCCCTGCTAATCCAGCATAGATTGTACCACCATTGTAATATCCGCCACTGCCACCAGCACCACCAGCACCACCTGTGCCTGCACCAGCACCACCATCACCGCCAGTGGGTCTTGTACTAGTTCCGCTGCTAGGAGCATCTCGGCCAGAACGCGCGCTACCATTTAAACCATTGCCCCCATTGCCCCCATTAGTACCACTGCTACCATTGTCTCCCGCTTTTCCAGCACTTGCATTTCCTGGTAGCAACTTGCAGCGTACAAACTTATATGCGCTGCAGCCGTTGAGGTGCACTGCGTAGGTCGAGACTCCATAGTAGCCTGTGCCGGATGTATATCCGGGTGCATCGGCCGTCTGTATGGTGAGGTCTTGCAGTATGAAGTTGCTCTCGTTGCTGCCCTCTATGGCTGTTATTCTTGGTTTCTTAGGTGATTCTGAACAACCTTCGGGCGACGAGGCTGTTCGGTTTATCGTCGTCGCCGTCGTCCCCTTGGTCCATACTCCGGTTCCCGTGTTTGCTGTCCATTGTCCGTCTATTATCACATTGCTGATAAGGTTCACCGGTGCGTTAATGTCATATGTCCCACTTGCCATACGGATGACTACAGGACTGCTGGCTGTGCCTCCTGTGGCGAGGGTAAGAGCTCTTGTTAGCGAGGCTGGATCAGTAGATGTTCCAGAAGCACCATCGCCTCCATTATGGGTACAATATATAACGCCGCAAGCCTGTCCTCCGGAGGATTGAATGACTGTAATGGGGATGTCCACGCTGGCATCGCAGCCGTGTTCGCTTGCTGTGGCGTGGAACTCTAAGCCGGGATAGGCGGTGCCTGTTACCGTAGCGGTGCTGCCCGAACCACCGTAGTTGCTTGTCCATGTATAGCTGGTGTAGTCGCTGGTGAGTGTGATGTTCACCGTTGTGCCCTCGGCGTATGGGTTGGAGAGTCCTGTAT
Source organism: uncultured Bacteroidota bacterium (assembly GCA_902774845.1). Classification (GTDB taxonomy): domain Bacteria; phylum Bacteroidota; class Bacteroidia; order Bacteroidales; family P3; genus Colimorpha. The sequence continues at coordinate 21,361 of CACYJU010000001.1, read as the reverse complement.
AGCTGATGGTGCTATTATATATGGTGGCATATACCCGTGTGCGTGTGCTGCTCTCGCAACCGCTTGTCGCGTCGTAGGTGGCGACATAGTATGAGGTGGTCGCACTTATAGATGGGGTTGTGATTGCTGTGTTTGTATAAGTGGCCGAGCCACCGCTTGGCACTGTGTACCAATGGCAGGTTGAGGGACTTACCCCCGTTCCTGTGCCAGGTGTGGCGGAGAGATCGACTGTCCCCGGCTCGCAACGATAGCCATCGGTTACACTAGGCGCGCTGATAGTCGGGCAGTTGACGGTGAGCGTGTATTCGGCAGAACCAGAGCAGTAGTCGCCACCGCCTGCATAAGAGGCTCTTACTGTCACCGTTCCTGCCTTTGCAATATTGAGTTGACCTGAGGAAGCGTCTATTGTCGCCACGTTTCCGCTCCCATCCACTGTCGTTTGCGAAACAATGGAATAGGTTATACCCGTAACGTTGTGAGAATTGGTGAGAGTATTGGTATAAGTTGTATAAGCTCCGTAGTTGAAGGATGGAGTAGCATTGTTATAAGTAAGGTTAGGCTCTGTGCAGGTGAAACAATCAACAGTGATTGATGCTGCTGCACCGTAGGACTCCACGTTTACCGTAGGTATAGAGGCTGTAATCTTCGCTTGACCATGACCGGAGCGAGAGCCATTGTTAGATGAAGTATTTGTCAGGGTGCTTTTTATATATCCTGAACCTCCGCCATGACTACGAACCACTGCTTCTGAATAGGTATCATTATATCCACTACTATTGGCACCTCCACCATACCAGCCACCACCGCCACCAGCGCAGCCGTATCGATAGTTATATCCGCTGATGGCGTGGGCCCCTTGGCCAAAAGAACCACCAGTTCCTGCCGTTGTTTGGGTGGCTTGATATGTAGTGCTGTATCCAGCTGATGTTGTACCACCTCCGGCATAACCATTGAAACCAGCGTAGCCACTAAGTCCAACGCTGCCAACACCGTAACAATATACGCTGCCGCTACCTCCTCCTGCGACTATTAGAACCCTGTCTTGTTGGGCAGATAAACTGCTGAGCAAACCAGTTTCGGTCGCTATATGCGTAGCACCGCCGCCACCCTGTGCCAACGTCCAGCCATATTGACTGTCACTGTTGTGCCAGTAGTGTACTACGACATTACCTCCGCCATTATAGCCACCATCATGAGCTGTTGATGACGTTGTTGTGGGTGTGGTTGTTATTGCTGTCGGTTGGCCGCCAACAACAACATACAGTGTTGTACCAGCGGTTGGAGAATTGAGGACTCCTTTTGAGTAGCCACCATATCCGCCACTGTAGTAGTAGGAACCGCCCTGAGCTCCCCAGACTTCTAGTGTCAGCGATGTTGTGCCGGATGGGATCGTATAAGTCTGGATTGCCCCCGTGTAACTGAACGTTTGCGACGAGGTTGTAGTGCTGGCCACTCTTTTTTCAAGACGGCACCACACTTGCTGCCCATTCACGGATGCAATTGAGAGCGTATTGTTGTTCGGCCCCGACACCTCTGATGTAATCTCTGACGTGCATGCAGCATTGGAATACCAGTAATATGCGTAACCGGTAGGAATATCAATGCCACTCGGCATGCTTGCCTGAAGAGTTACATTCTCAATGCCGCAACGTGGCTCATTGGTTTGCTGCAGGTTGGGGGCTGGAACTACTACGGTCACCGTATGCGTCTGTGTTGCACCACAATAAGAACCGCTTGCTGGTATGGTGGCAGTGATTGTGGCTGTACCGACCGAGACTCCAGTAACAACACCAGCCGATGTTACGTTAACGATGCCTGCTGGCGATGCGGTATAGCTGACGGTGCCACCGCCTGCGGACGGTGTGGCGACACACGTGATACTGGAACCAATACTAACCGATGTGGGTGACGAACCAAACGAGAGTGTCCGCTCTGTGCAGGAAGAGTTTATCGATATGTTGTCCACCGCCGCTGGAGGGTCAGTACCGATGCTACTGTCATTCTTCCAATAGAATACCAAATAATATTCTCCGGAGGAAATATTGCCTGTCCACACTTTGTCCTGCCATTCCGTTTGAATATTCAGGTTATTTCCATATATGTTTATCCAGGACGAATTAGTACTAATGGAAGTTCCACCGGTTAATGTCGGATTTGCGCTGACAGGCACAAGCCATACCTGAAGATAGTCGCAACAAGATTCTCCGTATGCCTTCCATTTAAACGATACTGTATAGTTGCCAGTTGTGGCGAAGTTTATTTTTCTGTAGGCATATACATATGACGTACTGGTGATGGTATAGGTGTTTGCGCTAGAGTTGTTAGAGATATACAGTGATTTGCTAGGACTATAATACGTGTTCGTTCCAATCATCCACTTGTTTGTCTGTGAGCCGTTCTCAATCGTCCAATTCCCATTCTCCGTAGTGTTTTCAAAACTGTGGGAGTAAGGAACAGAGGCAGCAGGAGCAACTGCCGTAAAGGTGAGTCGTATATTTGACCTATCTGCATTAAGGGACCCCGTCACCCCAGTGCCTGGATCTGAACTGTCTTGGCGCTTATACCAGTGAGTATTTGATGCAGATGTGTAGTAACAAGATCGACTGCATCCGCCAGAAATTGTACATCCTCGGCCATAGACTGCAACAAGCAACGCCTTGCCTCCAGTGTGGCTGAATGAAGTTGACAAGTTCAAAGTATTCCATCCCGTTGTGGTTGATACAGACGTGTTGTTATACACTTGTGTCGCACCGCTCGTGTAAGTAGCAAACGTGGTGTTTGCATTTAACGTATAGTTTGCATCCACATCCTTCATCCATATCTGCCATTGTGCGCCTGATGTGTTGCTGTTGGAAGAGATATTATAGGCAATGCTGGTTATGTTCATATTGTTGGCAAGTGCAGCTGACGCTTCCGGTGTGTACAGATACACATCATATTGCCAACCGTAAAGTCCAGGAACTGGGTAATAACTAGTAGATGTTCCGGTTCCTATCTCAACAGTCGTCTGCCCCCAAGCAGCACTGCCGAACAGCACCATCATCACCATCACCGCAAGTGCGCGGAGGCGGCTTGGCATCTTTTGCCACAAACCATGGCGTGTCCCCTTTACGGAGGTGTTATCGCCACAGATTGTTAAGTCTTGTGTATGGTGGGGGGGGGTAATCTGTTGATTATTAGTGTTGTACGTCATCATGTCGGATTTCTTTCTCTTTTGCCGGTTGGTTTTAGTCGGATATATCGCCTGAGTTTTTGGTTCCTATAATTCAAACGTGCAAAGTTACAATTTTTTTTAGAATTCGAAATGGCCGACAGTTTTTCTTCGTTTTCGACAGGGGGGCGGATTATTTTTGGGTGATGATATAGCTGTTGACCCGATATCCCGCAGCCGGCATGGCGACTTGCGATCTTTTGTGTGGATTGCGAAAGGATGCGAAATTTTTTTTCAGTTGTCAGGGAGAGACGAGGAAGGAGGCGGTTTGGATGCCGTAGATGCGGGTGTTTTTTGAGGAGAGGGCGTAGAGGAGGGCGGCGTAGTTCTCGTCTTTTGCGTTGCGGTGTTTCTTGGTGAGCTTGCCTTCGATCTTGCCGAGAGGGCCGTCCCAGGAAGCGGAGTGCAAGAGCTTGACGTTGAAAGCCATGATGTCATAGCGAGCGGGAGCGTCGTGGGATTGAGGCAACTGGATGGGGATGGGGGTGCCGTCGGAGAGGAGGGAGAAGGTGAGTTGTTGCAGGAATCGGTCTTTGTCGTCGAAGGCTATGACCTGATAGACGGCGATCTGGCCTTCGGGGAGGGAGAGGGATTGCTCGGAAGGGGAGAAGGTGAGATTGAGGTTGGGAGAGGGGTGACGACGGGTGCAGAGGTTGAAGTCGCGAGCGAAGGTGTCGAAGGAGATGGCGTCGATGACGAGCTCACCGGTGTGGTGCGGGTTGTTTTCGTAGTGTTTCTTGCGTATGAAGTCGAGGCGGGATTTGCTGACGGAGGTGATGAGGGAGCGGGCGCGGAAGGCGTCGTCCTCGATCTTGCGGAGGTTGGCTTTGAGGATGGGAAGCCAGCGAGAGGTGAACTGGGTGGAGAGGGTAAAGAAATTGCGCACCTCAAGTTGACTGTCGGTTTTAGGGTTGGTCATTTTGCTGACCCGGGCGGAGATGCTCTGCTTGCCGCGGAGGACGCGGTAGGTGAAGCCGCCTGCGGTTCCCCGCCAGAGGGAATTGGTTGGAGAATGTTTGGATGAAGCCATTGTTTTTGATAGTTTTGGGAACAATATAATAGTTGACCTATGTTTTTAAACGTTAATTATCGTATAATTAGCCGTATAATTAATCATTAATTTCTGTACATTTGTTTGTTGTGTCGTTTTAGGGTCAACATCTATATCATCACCAAAGTTTTTTATTTGTTTTAAATAACTCGGAGATGGGGGTGATTATTGTGGGATTGAGAATAGAAAAATTTTATACGTCGTTGCAAAGTGATGTGAATGAGAGGATTAAAGGAAAACATTGAAATATGCTTCTTTTTGCCTTGTAAAGTGCATTCAAACAGTATTTTAATATAAGTCCATTAGGGAGTCATTAGGGTGGCATTCTGGAGGCGTTATGGAAGATATGTTTTGTTAGGGTAAAGTTGGGGTATCGATGGGGTGAATTTAGATGTTTGGGAAAGGCGTTGCTGTGATAGTTGCTATAGTGGCAATAGTGGCTATAGGCAGCGGCGAGAACGCCGCTGAAATGCACAGTGATTTATTGCATGAATGCCTCCTTTCGGAGTCAATGTCTCTGCGGCTCGGCAATGTAAGCGAGCTTACCCTGCTCTCGCTCTTGTGAGACAATTGTGTTAGTGGGGTTGGTGCGGTTGGAGACGGATTTTCCGGATTTTCCGGATATTCCGGATGGAGGGTTAATTGGGTGTGAGGTTTTTCTGACGTCTGGAAATTTTTGCGGTCGGTTTTAACCGATTTTGATGGTCCGTTTGGAGGTGTGCCAATCTCTGTTTTGTTGATAACTTTCGGTTGATAAGTTTTTTTGAGGGACAATTTTAACATAAAAATGAATTTTGTAAAATACACTTAAATAATGCGTTGCAGATTTTTTAACAAAAATTAACACTCATGGGCTCGCGAGTATATATAGTTGATAAAAAAATTATTGTACCTTTGCAATCCGTTTTGTGCGGAAAATGCACAGAGAAAGAGAATATAAATCAGTAAAAATTAATAACATAAAGTAAAGAAATGCCAACAATTCAGCAATTAGTTCGCAAAGGACGTCAGCAGATGGAGTACAAGAGCAAATCGCCCGCACTGGACAGCTGCCCGCAGCGTCGTGGTGTGTGTACTCGTGTGTATACCACAACCCCTAAAAAGCCTAACTCGGCTATGCGTAAGGTCGCTCGTGTGCGTCTGACTAACCAGAAAGAGGTCAACGCCTACATCCCCGGTGAAGGCCACAACCTGCAGGAGCACAGCATCGTCATGATCCGTGGAGGTCGTGTGAAGGACCTTCCCGGTGTGCGTTATCACATCATCCGCGGTGCCCTCGATACATCGGGTGTCGACGGTCGTCGTCAGCGTCGCTCCAAATACGGTGCCAAGCGTCCGAAAGCAGCTGCTAAGTAATCAAGTTTAGTGTTTAAAGTTTAAAGCAATAGAAAAATGAGAAAAGCTAAACCTAAGAAAAGAATCATCCTCCCGGATCCTAAATATAACGATGTGATGGTGACCAAGTTCGTCAACAACCTCATGCTTGGCGGCAAGAAGACCATCGCCTACAAGATCTTCTACGATGCAATCGACGTCGTGAGCGACCGCACCAAGGAAGACGGCCTCGAGGTTTGGAAAAAGGCTCTCGCCAACATCACCCCCTCTGTCGAGGTGAAGAGTAAACGTATTGGCGGCGCCACCTTCCAGGTCCCCACCGAGATCCGTCCGGAGCGCAAACAGTCGATCGGCATGAAGAACCTCATCCTCTTCTCCCGCAAACGCAGCGAGAAGACCATGGCCCTCAAGCTGGCTGCCGAAATTCAGGCTGCTTACAAGGAAGAGGGTGCTGCCTTCAAGCGTAAGGAGGATATCCACCGTATGGCCGACGCTAACAAGGCGTTCTCACACTTCAGATTCTAAGAAACTGTTTTGATTTAATTCAATGTTTTTCTTAAAGTATATGAACGGCATCTTTTCCACCTTCTCTCAGTTACAATGGACACCCATTGCGCCTTCGATAAGATGAAAAATCTGCTCGCCCATATTCATAATAAAATTCATCAATCAAATCAAAAGCAGTTTCTAGTCTTCCACATATATAATATATAGGTATAACGATGTCGGACCTCAAATATACTCGCAACATAGGCATTATGGCCCATATAGACGCCGGTAAAACGACGACTACTGAGCGCATATTGTTCTATACCGGCAAGAACTACAAGCTGGGCGAGACCCACGAGGGTTCGGCTACGATGGATTGGATGGTGCAGGAGCAGGAGCGTGGTATCACCATCACCTCCGCCGCCACCACCGTCTACTGGGATTGGCACGAAAACCACTACAAGTACAACATCATCGACACCCCGGGTCACGTCGACTTCACGGTCGAGGTGGAGCGCTCGCTCCGTGTTCTGGACGGAGCCATAGCTATCTTCTGCGCCGTCGGTGGCGTGGAGCCCCAGTCGGAGACCGTCTGGCGTCAGGCCGACAAGTACAACGTGCCCCGCATAGCCTTCATCAACAAGATGGACCGCGCGGGCGCCAACTTCTTCTCGGTGGTCGACCAGATAAAAGAGCGTCTCGGCGCCAACCCCATCCCCATCGAGATCCCTATCGGACAGGAAGACCTCTATAAAGGTGTCGTCGACCTTATCTCCAACAAGGCACTCATCTGGGACGAGGAATCGAACGGAACGAAGTTCTACGAGATACCGATGCCCGAGGACCTGAAAGACATGGCCGCCGAATACCGACAGAAACTGGTAGAAGGAGTGGCTGAGGAGAACGAGGAGCTTATGATGAAGTTCTTCGACGACCCCGACTCGATCACCCCCGACGATATCATATCCGAAATACGCAAAGCCACGCTGGCGCGGAAGATCGTTCCCGTCATGTGTGGTTCGGCATTCAAGAACAAAGGCGTGCAGACCCTGCTCGACGCAGTGGCCGCCTTCCTTCCCAGCCCACTCGATGTGGAGGATGTGGAAGGAGTGAACCCCAAGAACGATAAGCCCGAAAGCCGTCCGATCGACCCGAAGGCACCCTTCTCGGCCTTGGCGTTCAAGATAGCCACCGACCCTTATGTGGGACGCCTCTGCTTCTTCAGAGTATACAGCGGAACGCTTGAGTCAGGTTCGTATGTCTACAATGCCAACACAGGCAAGAAAGAGCGCATCTCCCGTATCATGCAGATGCACTCCAACAAGCAGAACCCGCTCGACCGCATCGAGGCAGGCGACATCGCCGCCGCCGTCGGATTCAAGGAAATCAAGACCGGTCACACCCTCTGTGACGAGCAGCACCCCATTGTGCTCGAGTCGATGATCTTCCCCGATCCGGTTATCTCCATCGCCGTCGAACCGCTCACCCAGGGTGAGATGGACAAGCTGACCAACGCTCTCGCCAAGTTGGTGGAGGAAGACCCGACCTTCCGCACGAAGACCGACGAGATCTCAGGACAGATTATCATCAGCGGCATGGGCGAGCTTCACCTCGACATCATCGTCGACCGTCTGCGTCGCGAGTTCGGTGTGGAGGTCAACCAAGGTCGTCCCGAGGTGGCATACAAGGAGGCTATCACCACCACCGTGCGTCACCACGAGATATACAAGAAGCAGACAGGCGGCAAGGGCAAGTTTGCCGACATCCTTTTCGAGATCGGTCCTGCCGACGACGGAGTGGTCGGACTTCAGTTCGTCAACGAAGTCAAGGGAGGAAACATACCGAAAGAGTATATCCCCGCCATCGAGAAAGGCTTCAAGGAGGCTATGCTCAACGGCGTGCTCGCAGGTTACCCGATGGACAGCATGAAGGTGCGCGTCATCGACGGCTCGTTCCATCCGGTCGACTCCGACCAGCTCTCCTTCGAGGTGTGCGCCAAGATCGGATACAAGGAAGCCTGCCGCAAAGCCAATCCCGTGCTGCTCGAACCCATCATGAAGCTCGAAGTCCTCACCCCCGACGCCTACGTCGGAGATGTGACGAGCGACCTCAACCGTCGCCGCGGAGTGTTGGAGAACATAGCAGCCAAAGTGGGCGTACAGGCCATTCACGCCAAAGTGCCGCTGGAGCAGATGTTCGGATATGTGACAGCCCTGCGCACCATCACATCCGGCCGCGCCAACTCCACGATGGAGTTCTCGCACTACGCCGAAGTGTCGAAAGAGCAGCAGGACGCTATATTGAAAAACAAATATTAAAAGTATAATTAATTAATCTCTTAAAACCGTGAGTCAAAGAATCAGAATTAAACTCAAATCTTACGATCACAACTTGGTGGACAAATCCGCTGAGAAAATCGTGAAGACCGTCAAGATGACTGGCGCAGTGGTGAATGGTCCCATTCCTCTGCCGACCAACAAGAAAATCTTCACAGTCAACCGTTCGACCTTCGTGAACAAGAAATCACGTGAGCAGTTCGAACTCAGTTCTTACAAACGTCTTATGGACATCGAGATCAACGATCGCGCCAAGACCATCGACGCGCTGATGAAACTCGAGCTGCCCAGCGGCGTGGAAGTGGAAATCAAAGTGTGACGTAAATCAGCCAATGTTGTCGGCACCTGAGAGGTGTCGCGCAAGCTGAAAACAAAATCTATTAACAAAACAAAAATCCAAACTAAAAAATGTCAGGATTATTAGGTAAAAAAATCGGAATGACTAGCCTTTTCGATGCCAATGGTAAGCAGATACCATGCACAGTTATTGAGGCCGGTCCTTGTGTCGTGACACAAGTTAAGACAATCGAGAAGGATGGCTATGAGGCTATCCAGCTGGCTTTCGGCGAGAAGAAAGAAAGCCGCACTAACAAACCCATGAAAGGTCACTTCGCCAAGGCAAACACCACACCGAAGTATCACCTTGCCGAGTTCACCCGCTTTGAGGAAGGCCACAAGAAAAAATATGGCGAAGTCCTCACGGTTGATGTGTTCCAGGAAGGCGAGTTTGTCGACGTAGTAGGTACCTCCAAGGGTAAAGGATTCCAGGGCGTTGTGAAAAGACACGGCTTTGGTGGTGTTGGAGACCTCACTCACGGACAACACGACCGTCTGCGTGCCCCCGGTTCGATCGGTGCATCCTCCTATCCCTCGCGTATCTTCAAGGGAATGCGTATGGCTGGACAGACCGGCAACCATCGCGTCAAGATCCAAAACCTCGAGGTGATCAAAATCATCGCCGAGAAAAATCTCATTTTAGTTAAAGGTTCTGTACCGGGACCCAAAGGTTCAATTTTAAAACTGGAAAGATGGAGTTAAAAGTTTATAACATCAAAGGAAGCGAAACCGGTAGAACCGTCAACGTCGAGGATTCTATCTTCGCAATCGAGCCCAACCAGCACGCTGTCTATCTGGATTGCAAACAGTATTTGGCCGACCAGCGTCAAGGTACTCACAAGGCAAAAGAACGTAGCGAGAACGCACACAGCACTCGCAAACTGAAACGTCAGAAGGGCACCGGCGGCGCTCGCTCGGGCGACTACAAGAGCCCCGTCTTCGTAGGTGGCGGTACCATCTTCGGACCCAAACCCCGCGACTATCGTTTCAAACTGAACATCAAGGTGAAACGTCTGGCCCGTCGTTCGGCTCTCAGCATGAAAGCCGCCAACAGCGCTATGACCATCGTCGAGAATTTCTCGTTCGACGCACCCAAGACAAAACAGATGGTTGAGGTGCTCAATAACCTGAAGATTAACGACAAAAAATCGCTCATAGTTATTGAAAACCAAAATAATTTCGTATCTTTGTCAGCTCGCAACCTCCAAAACGTGAAGGTTGTAACGGTGTCTACCTTAAACACTTACGATATTATGAATGCCTCAAACATCGTCATATCGGAAGGCTCGTTGCAGGAAATTAACCGCGTTTTGGCTGCGAAATAAACAGAGTTACAGTAATCGTTAAGAATTTTTAACAAATGAACATCATAGTAAAACCCCTCATTAGCGAGAAGATGACCCGCATCAGCGAGGTCGCCGCTTCTCCGAAGCTTACCTACATTCAGCGTAAGAAAGGTAAGCCCGAACCTGTGGCTCACAACCGCTACGGTTTCGTTGTCGACAAGAGAGCCAACAAGATCGAGATCAAGAAGGCTGTTGAGTCGTTCTACAACGTTAAGGTCATCGATGTCAACACGATGAACTACTCGGGTAAAGTGAAGTCGCGTTACACCAAATCCGGTTTCCTCACAGGCCGCACCAATGCTTTCAAGAAAGCTATCGTGACCTTGGCCGAAGGCGACACCATCGACTTCTACGCAAGCATCTAAATCGAATCGAAAACGCCGAGAGGCGTCAATTAAACAATCAATAGTATCGACCCACTGATAAGAGGTCAAAAAAGAAAAAAGAAATGGCTTTAAAAAAGATTAAACCCACAACTCCCGGTCAGCGTCACAAACTCGTTGTGACCAACGACGACATCACCGCTACCAAGCCTGAGAAGAGCTTAGTGTTCGGCTTTGGAAAATCCGGTGGACGTAACAATCAGGGAAAGATGACCATGCGCTACATCGGCGGTGGCCACAAGAAACTCTATCGTATGATAGACTTCAAACGCAACAAGGATGGTATTCCCGCTGTTGTGAAGACTATCGAGTATGACCCGAACCGCAGCTCCCGCATCGCTCTCGTATGCTACGCTGACGGCGAGAAGCGCTACATCATCGCCCCCCAGGGCCTGACCGTCGGCCAGACCATCATGTCGGGTAAAGGTGTCGCTCCCGAGGTCGGAAACACTCTTACTCTTGCTGAGATACCTTTCGGTACTCTTATCCACAACATCGAGCTCCGTCCCGGTCAGGGTGCCAAGATGGTGCGTTCGGCTGGTGCTTACGCTCAGCTCATGTCGCGCGACGACAAGTACGCCATCATCAAGATGCCCAGCGGCGAAATGCGCATGATTCTTCAGGCTTGCCGTGCTACCGTAGGTATCGTCTCGAACCCCGAGCACAACCTCGAGGTTGGCGGTAAGGCCGGTCGCAGCCGTTGGCTCGGACGTCGTCCCCGCAACCGCGGTGTTGTCATGAACCCAGTTGACCACCCGATGGGCGGTGGTGAGGGACGTCAAACTGGCGGACACCCACGCTCACGCAAGGGTATCCCGGCTAAGGGTTACAAGACACGCGCTCCGAAGAAACAGTCGAGCAAGTATATAGTTGAAAGAAGAAAGAAGTAACAACTAAAAAGAAGAAACAATGAGTCGTTCATTAAAGAAAGGTCCTTATATTTTCCACAAACTGGAAAAAAGAGTAATCGAGGCGCAGCAGTCGAACAAGAAGGTCAGCATCAAGACCTGGTCGAGAGCTTCCATGATTTCGCCCGATTTTGTAGGACAGACCATAGCAGTCCACAACGGCAACAAGTTCATCCCCGTCTACGTTACGGAGAACATGGTAGGCCACAAACTCGGTGAGTTCGCCCCCACGCGTATCTTCCGTGGCCACGCCGGCTCAAAAGACAAAGCTAAAAAATAAGTGTTAAGTAGATTCGGTGTCTGAAAAGCACCATCTGATAAAAAGAAAAAAAGAACAATGGGACGTAGAAAACACAACAGTGCAGAAGCACGCAAGGAAGCCAATAAGACTTTATACATTGCGAAACTGATGAACAATCCCACTTCGCCGCGCAAAACCCGTCTCGTAGCAGACTTGGTTCGTGGCGTCGATGTCGACAAGGCTTTAGGTATCCTTCAGTACAACCCGAGAGAGTCGGCCCCCAAAATGCGTAAGCTCATCCTCTCCGCTGTAGCCAACTGGCAGGCCAAGAACGAGGGCAAACGTATGGAAGACAGCCAGCTCTATGTGAAGCAGATCATGGTCGACGAAGGTCGCACGATGAAGCGCATGCGCACCGCTCCGCAGGGTAGGGGTTACAGAATCCGCAAACGTAGCAACCACATCACCGTCATCCTCGGAAGCCGTGTGGACGAGGCTGCAGCTACTGCAATAACAGAAACAGAAAAATAGTAAATACAGAGACCCAAGGATCTCGCAAAAAGAAGAATTAAAGAATGGGACAAAAAACTAACCCAATTGGAAACAGATTAGGAATCATCCGCGGATGGGATTCTAACTGGTACGGCGGCAGAAGATTCGAGCAGAAACTTGTCGAGGACGACAAGATCCGCAAATATCTCAACGCTCGTCTCAACAAAGCCGGTATCTCGAAAGTGTACATCGAGAGAACATTGAAACTCCTCACCATCACCATCAACGCAGCCCGTCCGGGTTTGATCATCGGACACGCAGGCTCTGAGGTGGACAAACTGAAGGTCGAGTTGAAGAAAATCACCGGAAAAGACGTTCAGATCAACATCTCTGAGGTGAAACACCCCGAGGTGGACGCTGTTCTGGTCGCACAGAACATCGCCAAGCAGATTGAAGGCCGTATTCAGTACCGTCGCGCCATCAAGAACGCCATCACCTCCACCATGCGCATGAACGCTGAGGGTATCAAGGTTTCTATCAGTGGCCGTATCGGAGGCGCTGAAATTGCCCGCACCGAGCATTTCAAAGAGGGTCGTACTCCTCTCCACACTCTCCGTGCTGACATCGACTACGCACTCGCAGAAGCTCACACCACCTATGGCCGTATCGGCATCAAGGTGTGGATCTGCCGCGGTATAGTCTATGGCAAACGCGAGCTCGTGTCCGCCATCCCCGGTGGTCAGAGAAACGAGTCGAGACAAGGCGATCGTCGTCCGGCTTCGGGTGGTCAGCGTAGAAGACCTAACAACAGAAACAATAACAGTAAATAAGAGAACACGTAGAGGACTCGTAACATAAATCGAGTAGGAAACGTTAAAAAGAATAAGAAAATGTTACAACCCAAGAAAACAAGATATAGAAAGCAGCAGAAGGGTAAGATCAAGGGTAACGCCTTCCGCGGTCATGAATTGGCCTTCGGCACCTTCGGAATCAAGTCCCTGGAAACTTGTTTCATCACAGGTCGTCAAATAGAGGCTGCTCGTCAAGCTGTAACGCGTCACATGAAACGTGAAGGTCAGATATGGATCCGCATCTTCCCCGACAAGCCCATCACCAAGAAACCTAATGAGGTGCGTATGGGTAAAGGTAAGGGTGCTCCCGAGTACTTCGTGGCTCGCGTAATGCCCGGCACCATCCTCTTCGAGTGCGAAGGTGTGCCTATGGATGTTGCAAAAGAGGCTCTCCGTCTCGCAGCCCAGAAGCTCCCCATCTCGACCAAATTTATTGTCAAAAGAGACTATATTGAAGAATAACAAGAAGGAATACAGTCATGAAGAATGAATTAGTTTTAAAAGAGCTTTCGACTGCCGAATTGAGGGAAAAGCTGGACACAGAGCGTGCCATGTACCAGAAAATGTTGCTCAATCACGCCATTTCTCCGCTTGAGAACCCCAATAAAATTAAAGAAAGTAGAAAAACAATTGCCCGCTGTCTCACCGAGCTCCGTGCCCGCGAAATAGCAGAGAAAAAGTAAATCCAGGCAATTATAATCCCAATCAATGATGGAAAGAAATTTAAGAAAAGAAAGAATCGGTGTTGTGGTGAGCAACAAGATGGAAAAATCCATCGTCGTCATGGTGGAACGTAAGGTGAAACACCCCAAGTATGGTAAATTCGTTAAGAAATCCACCAAGTTCATGGCTCACGATGAGAAAAACGATTGCAATATCGGAGACACCGTCAGAATTATGGAGACCCGTCCGCTCAGTAAGAACAAATGCTGGCGCCTCGTCGAAATAGTCGAAAGAGCTAAATAACGTTTTGCCCATTAGAAGGCTTCAAATGTTTAAAGAAAAAAAGAGAAAAAGATGATACAGCAAGAAACAAGAATGACCGTAGCCGACAACAGTGGTGCCAAGAGCGCACTCTGCATACGTGTGTTGGGCGGTACAAAAAAGCGCTACGCCTCTATCGGCGACACGATAGTGGTAGCCATTAAAGACGCGCTCCCTTCCGGAAACGTGAAAAAAGGATCCGTCTCGAAGGCAGTTGTGGTTCGCACCAAGAAAGAAATACGTCGCGCCGATGGTAGTTACATCCGTTTCGATGACAACGCATGTGTGTTGCTCACCGCAGCCGATGAGCTCCGCGGAACCCGTATTTTCGGACCTGTCGGACGCGAACTCCGTGAAAAGCAATTCATGAAAATTGTCTCCCTGGCACCGGAGGTATTGTAAAACATTAAAGAAGAAAAGAAGAAATGAAATTGCACGTTAAAAAAGGGGATATGGTAAAAGTGCTCGCCGGCGACGACAAGGGCACTATCGCTAAAGTCCTGAAGGTATATCCCGAAAAGAATCGCGCCATCGTAGAGGGTGTCAATGTGAACAAAAAGCACACCAAACCCAACGCCAAGAACACTCAGGGAGGCATCGTGGAACAGGAAGCTCCCATCCACATCTCCAACCTCATGGTGGTTTCTGGCAAAACCCCTACCAGAATTGGCCGCAAGATTGACGAAAAGTCAGGTAAATTAGTTCGTTATTCCAAAAAAACCGGAGAGGAGATTAAATAATGGCATACATTCCGACATTAAAGACTAAGTACAAGGAGGAAATAGTGAGTGCTCTCATGAAAGAGTACAACTATAAGACTGTCATGCAGTGCCCTCGCCTCCTGAAGATCACCCTTAACCAGGGTCTTGGCAAGGCCGCCATCGCCGACAAAAAAGTTATTGACAAGGGCATCGAAGAGATGACTCTCATTGCCGGTCAGAAGGCTGTGGCCACCAAATCACGTAAGGACATCTCCAACTTCAAACTGCGTCGCGGTATGCCTATCGGTGTCAGAGTGACCCTCCGTGGTGAGAGAATGTACGAGTTCCTCGAGCGTCTCGTAACCGCTTCCATCCCCCGTATCCGCGACTTCCGCGGCATCAACGACAAGGGATTCGACGGTAAGGGTAACTACACCTTCGGTATCTCCGAGCAGATCATCTTCCCCGAAATCGACATCGACAAGATCGATCGCATTCAGGGTATGGACATCACCTTCGTCACCTCGGCAAAGACCGACAAGGAGGCTATGTCGCTGCTCAAACAGTTTGGTTTACCTTTCAAGAATCAGCAAAAATAAAGAATAATGGCAAAAGAATCAATCAAAGCAAGAGAGCGTAAAAGAGCCAATATGGTTGCTAAGTACGCTGCAAAAAGAGCTGCGCTGAAAGAGATCGTCCGCACAGGAGAGCCCGAAGAGGTTGAGAAGGCTGTCATAGCCCTTCAGAAACTCCCGAAGAACGCCTGCCCGATCAGAAAGCACAACCGTTGCCAGCTCACTGGCCGTCCGAAAGGCTATATGCGTCAGTTCGGCATCTCTCGTATCAATTTCCGCGAAATGGCTCTCGCTGGCCTTATCCCGGGTGTAAAGAAATCAAGTTGGTAAAATAATTGAATTGGTAGTTTTGCAAGTTGGACAAGCCAAAACTACAAGACTTTAAATCAAAACAAATATGGTAACAGATCCTATCGCAGATTATCTGACCAGAATGCGCAACGCCATCGCTGCCAAGCACAGAGTGGTCGAAATTCCTGCATCGAAACTCAAAAAAGAAATCACCAAGATTCTTTTTGAAAAAGGTTATATTCTGAACTACAAGTTTGAGAACGAGGGTTCACATAACCAGTCAATCAAAATCGCTTTGAAGTATCACCCCGCTACCAAGATGTCGGCTATCTCCGAACTCAAGCGTGTGAGTACTCCGGGTTTGCGCAAGTATGTCTCCGTTGACGAGATGCCTCGCGTGCTCAATGGCCTGGGTATTGCCATCGTGTCGACCTCCAAAGGTCTCATGACCGACAAGGAAGCCCGTTCACTCAACGTGGGTGGTGAAGTTTTATGTTACATCAGCTAAAGGAAAGGAGAAAAGAGATATGTCAAGAATTGGAAAAATGCCTATCCATCTTCCCAAAGGTGTGGAAGTTTCGATATCTGATGATAACGTATTGACGGTAAAAGGCCCTCTGGGAACAATGGCCCAGAACATCAACCCCACCATCGCCATGAAGGTTGAGGACAACACTCTCACTTTCGAGCGCCCCAACGACACCAAAGAGGTGAAGGCTATGCATGGTCTCTACAGAGCTCTTGCAGCCAACATGGTCAAAGGTGTTTCGGAAGGTTTCAAAACCGTCCAGGAGGTTATCGGTGTGGGTTACAAGGTGCAGGCCAGCGGCAATGTGCTTGAGATGGACCTCGGTTACTCGCATAAGATTTATTTCGAGCTCGCCCCTGAAATCAAGGTTGAGACCGTTACCGAGAAAGGTAAGAACCCCATCATCACGATGACCTGCTGCGACAAGCAGATCCTCGGACAGGCAGCTGCCAAGATCCGCTCGCTGCGTAAACCCGAGCCGTACAAGGGTAAAGGTATCCGCTTCCAGGGTGAGGAAATTCGTAAGAAAGCTGGTAAAGCTGCAGCTAAGTAAATAAACAGTTAACATGTCCCGCAAAATGATTCTGCGGGCACAATGTTCAAGCCAAAAACATACAACAATGGCAACAAAAAAAGACATAAGAAGAACAAAGATTAAGTTTCGTATTCGTCATAAAGTGTCTGGCACATCTGAGATGCCGCGCTTGTCTGTGTTCAGAAGCAATAAGGAAATATACGCACAGGTTATTGACGACGTAAAAGGTGTTACACTCACAGCTGCTTCCTCGAAAGAGAAGTCGTTTGAAAAGAGTGGCACGAAAAGTGAAGTGGCAACCAAGGTCGGTAAGCTTATTGCCGAGCGCGCACTTGCCGCTGGAATCAACACAGTAGTTTTCGACCGTAATGGTTATCTCTACCATGGTCGTGTTAAATCATTGGCCGACGGAGCCAGAGAAGGTGGATTAAAATTCTAATAACAATGGCAGAAGTAAATATCAAAAGAGTAAAGTCGAGCGATATCGAGTTCAAGGATCGCTTAGTTGCAGTTAACCGTGTAACCAAGGTTACCAAGGGTGGTAGAACATTTACCTTTGCCGCCATTGTGGTTATTGGAAACGAGAATGGAGTAGTAGGATACGGACTTGGCAAAGCCAAGGAGGTGCAGGCCGCCATCCAGAAGGGTGTCGACGATGCCAAGAAGAACCTTATCCGTGTTCCCGTGCTGAAGGGTACCATCCCTCACGAGCAGTGTGGTAAGTACAGTGGTGCTCGTGTATTCCTGAAACCCGCAGCTCCTGGTACCGGTGTTATCGCCGGCGGTGCTATGCGTGCCGTTCTGGAGAGCGTTGGAGTGAAGGACGTGCTTGCAAAGTGCAAGGGCTCCTCAAACCCCCACAGCGTTGTGAAGGCTACCATCAATGCCTTGCTGCAGATGAAGGATCCTTATATGGTTGCCCAACTTCGTGGCATCAGCCTCGACAAAGTGTTTAACGGTTAATGTAGGAGGTAAATTCATGGAAGCAAAAACTTTGAGAATCAAACAGGTCAGAAGCATCATCGGACGTCCCGCACGTCAGAAGCGCACCATGCAGGCCCTCGGACTGCGTAAGATCAACCACACTCGTGAGGTTACAGCAACCCCTCAGATTCTTGGTATGATTGAGAAGGTGAAACACCTGATTACTGTTGAAGAAATTTAATTGTGTAACAAAGTAAAAGATTACTATAATGAACTTAAGTAACTTAAAACCCGCAGAAGGCTCGGTTAAACACTCCAAGCGTGTCGGTAGAGGCGCTGGTTCAGGTAAAGGCGGTACCGCTACCCGTGGTAACAAGGGTGCAAAGGCTCGCTCGGGATATCATCAGAAGGTTGGATTCGAAGGTGGTCAGATGCCTCTCTACCGTCGTCTTCCTAAATTTGGATTCAAGAGCCTCAACCGTGTTGAGTATGTTGGTATCAACCTTGACACTCTCAACAAACTTGCCGAAGAGAAGAACATTACCGATTTCAACGTTGAGGTGTTGAGCCAGAATGGTCTTATCTCAGCCAAGGACAGAATCAAGATTCTCGGCCGTGGAGAGCTCAGCAAGACTATCAATGTCACCGCTCATGCTTTCTCAGCTAAGGCTCAGAAAGCCATCGAAGAAAAAGGTGGTGCCGCTACGGTCATCGAAAAATAAAAATCATCAGGGCTGCCGGATGCCATTCATCTGGTAGCCTCTTCACAAATCTATATCTAAATGAAGAGATTTATTCAGACACTGAAAAACATTTGGTCGATTGAGGACCTGCGTAAGCGAATCCTGTACACACTCGGATTGGTGCTTATCTATCGTATAGGTTCTTATGTCGCCCTGCCAGGTGTCGACCCAGGTCAGCTCACTGCCCTCAAGAGTCAGGGTTCGGAAGGCCTGATGGGACTTTTGAATATGTTCTCCGGTGGTGCTTTCTCCAACGCTTCGATTTTCGCATTGGGTATTATGCCTTACATCACTGCCTCGATCGTGATACAGTTGTTCGTAATGGTGATCCCTTATTTCCAGAAGATGCAGCGTGACGGAGAGAGCGGACGCAGAAAGATGAACCAGATAACCCGTATGCTTACGGTTGTTATCACTGGTTTCCAGGCTCCGGCTTATATCACTAACATGAGATATCAGCTTGGTGCTTCGTCGAAGGCTATTTACCCGTTCACGGGTGCTGAGCCTACGGTGTTTTTCTGGGTGTCCAGCATCATCATTCTCATTTGCGGAACGCTCTTTGTGATGTGGCTCGGTGAGCGTATCACAGAGAAGGGAGTCGGCAACGGTATCTCTCTTTTGATTATGGTGGGTATTATTGCCCGTCTGCCGTTTGCACTCTCCGCAGAGTTTGCTTCGCGTCATGCCGATGGTGGTCTTGTGATGTTCCTCTTCGAGATAGTGGCCCTCCTGGTGGTTATCCTGTTGGTCATCCTTCTCGTTCAGGGCACCCGTCGCATACCTGTACAGTATGCTAAGCGAGTGGTGGGCAACAAGCAGTATGGCGGAGTACGTCAGTATATACCTATCAAGGTCAATGCTGCCGGTGTTATGCCTATCATCTTTGCTCAGGCTATCATGTTCATCCCCATCACTGTTATGGGATTCTCGAACAACACTGACTCCAAGTTCGCAATGGCTTTCGCTGACTTCAACGGTTTTTGGTATAATCTGGTATTCGGAATATTGGTGATCCTCTTCACCTATTTCTACACAGCTATAGCCATTAACCCCAACCAGATGGCAGAGGACATGAAGCGCAACGGTGGATTCATTCCTGGTGTGAAACCTGGAAAGAAAACCGCTGAGTATTTGGACGACATACTTTCGAGAGTGACCCTTCCTGGTTCGTTCTTCTTGGCTATCGTCGCAGTACTTCCTGCTATCATCCGTCTGTTTGGTGTGCAGACCCAGTTTGCACAGTTCTATGGCGGCACCTCGCTGCTCATTCTCGTGGGAGTTATCCTCGACACATTGCAGCAGATAGAGAGCCATCTTTTGATGCGCCACTATGACGGATTGACAAAGACCGGTCGTATTAAGGGTCGTTCATCATTGTCTGTCCAAGCGTAAAACTAATAGGAACCGATGATACTGCTCAAGACAAAAGAAGAAGTAGAAAATATCCGTCGAGCTGCCCTTCTGGTAGGAAGGACTCTCGCCGAGGTAGGACGCCACGTAAAACCTGGTGTCCCTACTGCTTTTTTGAACCAGATAGGAGAGCAGTTCATCCGTGACAATGGTGGCATACCTTTGTGTAAAGGTTATGAGGGATTCCCCAGTGCTTTGTGCATCTCGGTCAACGATGTTGTTGTGCATGGTATTCCCAGCGAGACGTTGTTCTTGCAGGAGGGCGACAACGTGTCGGTTGACTGTGTCATAGAGCTTGACGGCTATGTAGGCGATTCAGCCTATACTTTTGCTGTCGGAGAAATCTCGCCCGAGATGAGTCGCCTTCTAAAGGTGACGAAGGAGGCCCTTTATCTGGGTCTGGATCGCTGCAAGGCGGGGAATCGTCTGGGCGATATCGGACACGCTGTGCAGCAGCATTGTGAGAAAAACGGATACTCGGTGGTGCGTGAACTCTGCGGTCACGGGGTGGGATTCAAGATGCACGAAGACCCGAATGTGTGCAACTACGGAGTCAACGGGACAGGTCCGCTTCTGAAAGAGGGCATGGTGATAGCGGTGGAGCCTATGATATGCATGGGATCGAAGAATGTGAAGTTCTCCAAGGAAGACGGATGGACCTGCCGTACGAGGGATGGTAAACCGGCGGCTCATTTCGAGCATACGGTAGCCATCACGGCACAAGGTCCGGACATCCTTTCAAGTTTCGATTTTATTGAAAACAAATAAAGGTTAATTAATGGCAAAGCAAGCATCAATACAATTGGACGGCACCGTCGTGGAGTCTTTGGGCAACGCCATGTTTCGCGTGGAGCTCGAAAACGGACATCAGATAATAGCGCATATCTCTGGCAAGATGCGTATGCACTACATCAGAATCCTTCCCGGCGACAAGGTCCAAATAGAGATGTCACCCTACGACCTCACCAAAGGAAGAATCACCTATCGTCACAAGTAGACCTAACGGAAAAATAACAACAAAATAATAAGAAAACTATGAAAGTCAGAGTTTCAGTAAAGAAAAGATCCCCCGAATGCAAGGTTGTCCGTCGCCACGGGGTGGTTTATGTAATCAACAAGAAAAATCCAAAGTTCAAACAAAGACAAGGTTAATTTCTAACCGTTCAAAAAAACAAAAAGAACATCTATGGCAAGAATTGCAGGTATTGACTTACCCAAAAACAAAAGAGGTGTTATCGGCTTGACCTACATCTACGGAATAGGCAGAAGCTTGGCTTCGGAGATTCTCGCAAAGGCCGGTATCGATGAGAACAAGAAGGTTCAGGACTGGACCGACGACGAGCAGAACACACTGCGTAACATCATCAACGATGAGTACAAAGTGGAGGGAGCGCTCCGTTCGGAAGTTCAGATGAACATCAAGCGTCTTATGGATATTGGTTGCTATCGTGGAATCCGCCATCGTCTCGGTCTTCCGCTGCGTGGTCAGAGCACGAAAAACAACGCCCGTACACGTAAGGGTAAGAAGAAAACTATCGCAAACAAGAAGAAAGCTACCAAGTAAAAAACAGTAAAGGAGTAGCACCCAACTGCGGATGATAGGCTGAGAGGCCGGAAGACAGGAGCGGTTGGAGAATTAATGTAAAATCAAGCAAGTAAAAAAAATTATGGCAAAAACTTCAAAACCGAC